>CAVQTL010000005.1:0-275621 GCA_963716505.1 uncultured Actinomycetota bacterium | reverse complement strand
CGGCCTTCGAAGAGATCGACGTCCGCTATCTGGCAGGCGAAGCGTCCGCCCACGCGCGGGTCTGGGGGCGGGCCTTGGAGCTACTCAACGAGGTCAACCGTCACGAGCCTGGGCCGATGGTGAGGGGAATCGCGTATTCCGATCATCGACGAGTCCCGTTCGCAGCGGGCGACTTCGGGCGGGCTGTCGAGGAGCTGTGGGCAATCGTGCCCGACGCCCGCTACTCGGTGAGGGCAGTTCATGCACTCGATGGCCACGGGGGGGTCGCCAGCCTCGTCATCGAAGGCACCGACTCGCACGGGAACGAATTGCAGTGGGCTCGCACCCTTCTTTTTGATGCCGACGAGCCGCGATTGGACATCTACGAGGCAGACGACATTGAGGTCGCGCTCACCCGCTTTGAAGAGTTGCGCCCGCACGTGCCGCGACTGGCGAACGCGGTGATCCCTGTAGTCGAGCGCCTTTTGGCATGCTTCAAAGCCGGCGACTGGGTCGGCCTAACAGAAGTGCTGGCCGAAGACGTTTGTATCGAAGATCGTCGGCGCATCGTTAACGCCGGTATTCGTCACGGTCGAGATGCCGAGATCGAAGATCTACAGGCGGCCGCCGACGCCGGGTTCACAGACCTGACGTGGGTCGTGCTCGCGTCCCGCGGTGAGCGCCTCGTCCTTTCGCGTACCCGCTACATGGGTCACGACGTGCCGCCCCAGGCGTTCGAATTCGAAGTCCTTCACATAGTCGAGATCGACGCTGACGACCTGATGTCGGCGGTCGTCATTTTCGACGTCGACGACATCGACGCTGCCTTTGCGGAGCTTGATGCGAAGTACATCGCCGGGGAAGCGGCCGCGCATGCGCACACGTGGTCGGTCATCGCGGGCACATTCGCCGCAGCCAATCGGCGAGAAGACGCCGCGACGGCGCCGGACTGGGTGAATATCGACCACCGCCGGGCGACTGCGTTCGAGCCCGGAGAAGCGATCGAGTCCCTTCGCGCCATGTGGGACCTCGCGCCCAACTTCGCCATGCACATGGAGGCTGTTCATCGACTGACCGACCTCGGGGCAGTCATCACCTGTGCGGCGCAAGGGGAATCGCACGAGGGCTTCGACGCCGAATGGCGACACGTCAATGTGTTCACAGTCGATGGCGACAAGCTCGACCGCTGTGAAATCTTCGACGAGGCAGACCTCGCTGCCGCGCTTGCCCGGTTCGACGAGTTACACCCCCACGTGCCAAAGCTGGAGAACGCGGCAAGCCGATTTCTCAAGCGTTATCTGCCGAGCTTCGCGACCCGCGAATGGGACGTCATGGCCGAGATGCTGGCCGAAGACATCTGCCTAGACGATCGGCGGCGGGTCGTGAACGCCGGGGTCGTACGGGGGCGTGATGTAGAGATGGCGAACTTGCGCGCTGTCGCCGAAGCCGGAGTCAAGAACATGACATCGACTCCAGTCGCGACGCGCGGCGAGCGCCTCCTTCTGCATCGCATTAGGTTTTTCGTGCCCGACTGGCCCGAGGACCACGAAGTGATCGAGGTTGTCGAGATCACCGCCGACGAAAAGGCCTCGGCGCACGTTGTGTTCGATCCCGACGATATCGACGCCGCCTTCAAGGAGCTCGATGCGAGATACCTTGCGGGAGAAGCGGCCCCCCACGCGCACACGTGGTCCGTTGTCGCGGGGGCCTACGCTGCAGTCAATAGGCACGAACTCCCCAAGTTCACGCCGGATTGGGTGACCATCGATCACCGGCGAGCGATAGCGGTCGCGCCCGGTGAATTGACCGCATTCCTTCGCGCCACGTTGGACGACGCGTCTGACATCACGGTCTACAGCGAGTCCGTGCATCGGCTGACCAACCTCGGCGCGGTCTTTACCCTGGCGGCGCGTAACACCTCGCAACAAGGCTTCGACGCCGAGTGGCGCTTGATCGACCTGGTGACGGTCGACGGCGACCGGATCAACCGCGGCGAGCTATTCGATGAGGAAGACCTCGATGCCGCACTCACACGGTTCGAGGAACTGCACCCGCAGGTGCCCCGGCTACAGAACGCGGCAAGCCAGTCGGGCGAACGGTTTCTAGCACACATCGCGGCGGGTGACTGGGACGCCATGGCGGCGGTATTGGACGACAGCTTCACCAGCGACGATCGTCGTCGTGTGGTTGGGGCGGGAGTTCGACACGGTCGAGAGGCCCAGATCGCGGACGTGCGTGCGATCGCCGACCTATGGCTCTCGAACGTGACATCGAACGTTGTAGCGACCCGCGGCGACCGCCTTGCGCTGATGGCGGCCCGTTACTCGGACCGCGACGCCGGTTCCGAGACAATGCTCAATGAGGTGCTTGGCGTCTTCGAGATCAATACCGACGCGCTAATCGTCGCAGCCGTGTCTTTCGATGTCGACGACATCGATGCTGCCTTCGCCGAACTCGAGGCGTGCTATATCGCCGGAGAGGCATCCCCGTACTCGCACACGTGGTCGGTCCTCACGGAGGCTCAGGCGGCGCTAAGTCAGCGGCACGAGTTCCCTCCGACAACACCGGATTGGGTGAACCTGGACCACCGGCGCGGGATTGGTTTCGCGCCCGGCGACATGACTGCCTATCTCCGTGCCATCTGGGACAACGAGCAGGACATCGATGTCTACATCGAGGCTGCGCCTCGGTTGAACGAACTCGGCGCGGTCTTCGTCCAAGTGCTTAAAGCCGCCTCAGCAGACGGGTTTGAGGCTGAGTGGCGAATCGTCGAGCTCGCGACGGTCCAGGGCGACCTCATCAGCCGCGCCGAGCTCTTCGACGAATCCGACGTCGACGCAGCCATAGCGAAGTTCGATGAGCTCACGCGTCCGCATCACCGACTTACAAACTCGGCAAGCCAAGCGTACGACCGCTTTCGAGCATCTTTCGTAACCGGCGACTGGGCAGCGATGGCCGACACGCTGTCCGAAGACATTCTCAGTGACGATCGCCGTAGGGTGGTGAATGCCGGTCTACGGCGCGGGCTGGGTGCCGCGATCGCGAGCATGCGCACGATTGCTGACCTCGGGACGACGGACATAGCGTCGGCCGTCATCGCAACCCGTGGCGGGCGACTCGCCCTGAGTCGCAATCGCTTCTCGGGCCGCGATCAACGGCCCGAGGCGTTCCAGACCGAGGTCCTCAACATCGTCGAGATCGGCGCCGAAAATCGGATCGCGGCAATCGTCGCGTTTGACGTCGACGACATCGACGCCGCCTTCGACGAGCTCGACGCCGGATACCTTCGTGGCGAAGCATTGGCTCACGCGCACGCCTGGTCGGTGCTAACAGGGGCATACGGATCGATAAATCGGCACGAGGAGCCCCCGACAGCTACAGATTGGGTCAATCTCGACCACCGTCGGACCACGTCATTTGGGCCCGGTGAACTGATCCCATACCTCCATGCGGCATGGGAGTTTTCGCCGGAGGACAGCTATCGCATCGAGACTGTGCATCGATTGACCGATCACGGAGCCGTCGTTACCCATGCAGAGAACGGGACCTCGCGAGCTGGCTTCGACGCGGAATGGCGGGTCATCATCCTCTTCACGATCGACGGTGACCTGATCAACCGCTGCGAAGTCTTCGACGAGGACGACATCGACACCGCGATAGCGAGATTCGAGGAGCTGCAGTCGCGCAGACCGCGGCTGGAGAACACGGCGAGCCGACTAACCGAGCGCGTCCAGGCACAGTTCGCGGCCCGCGATTGGGCCGCGCTAACCGAGATGCTGGCCGACGACTTTTCCAGTGACGATCGCCGCCGAGTCGTGAACGCGGGAATCCGACGCGGGCGGGAAGCGGCGATACAAGATGCGCGCGCGAATGCCGGGCTCGGCGTGGAAGACGTCACGTCGACCGTCATCGCGACACGCGGTGAGCGCCTTGTCCTTCGCCGTGCCCGATACTCGGGAAGCGCCAAGCGGCCCGAGCCATTTCATACCGATGTCCTCACCATCTACGAGATCGACACCGACGAACGGATTGCGGCGCTCGTCGCGTTTGACGTCGACGACATCGACGCTGCCTTCGACGAACTCGACGCCCGCTACCTCGCCGGCGAAGCGGCGGCGCACGCGCGGACGTGGTCGGTCGTCACGCAAGCTCAGGCGGCGCTCGATCAGAGGCGCGAGTTGTCTCCAACCACGCGAGACTGGGTGAGCCTCGACCACCGGCGCGGAATCGGCTTTGCACCCGGCGATATGACGGCGTACGTCCGCGCCGGGTGGAGCAGCGGGCAAAGTGTCAGTGTGTATATCGAGACTGTGCACGCGTTAAACGACCTCGGAGCACTTTTCGTCAACGTTATCAAAGGATCGTCGACAGAGGGCTTCGATGCCGAGTGGCGAATGATCGAGCTTATGACGGTCGAAGGCGACCTCATCAGCCGCGCCGAAATATTCGACGAGGTGGACTTCGACACCGCGCTCGCGAAATTTGATGAGCTCGCCCGGCCGGCGGCGCATCTAGGGAACGCGGCATGCCAAGTCGCAGAGCGCTTTTACGCGTCCTTTGCGGCCCGCGACTGGGACAGCTTGGCGGAAATGCTGGCCGATGACATTTGCCTGGACGATCGCCGTCAAGGTGGTCGGAGCCGGGATCCGACGGGGACGAGAACTGAACCTTGCGGACCTGCGCGTGGTAGCGGAGCTCGGCACAAAGAGTATTACGCCGCTGTTCATCGCGACGCGCGGGGAGCGACTGGTACTGGGTCGGGTCCAATTCACCCTCTACGACGAGCGACCGCCTGGGGGATTCCACATCGACGCGCTTCGCGTAGTTGAGATTGGCGACGACAACAAGGTCAAGGCGGTCGTCATGTTCGACGACGACGACATCGAGGCGGCCTTCGCCGAACTCGATGCACGGTACGTCGCCGGCGAAGGGATCGCCCACGCGCACACGTGGTCGCTCATCACGCGGGCCTACGCGGGATTCAATCGAGGGGAACTCCCCGCCTCGACTCAGGACTGGATGAACGTCGACCATCGGCGCGTGGCCGCAATGGCGCCGGGTGAAGGAATCGCATACTTCCGGGCGTCGTGGGAGCTCGCCGCGGAGTTCAGCGTCTACATCGAGTCCGTGCACCTGCTGAGCGACCTCGGAGCGGTCTTCACCCACGTAACAATCGGAACCTCACAAGACGGCTTCGACGCCGAGTGGAGAACCGTCGACATCATGACGGTCGACGGTGACCTGATCAAACACTGCGAACTCTTCGACGAGACAGACCTCGACGCCGCGCTCGCGCGATTCGACGAGTTGTCCATTCCAACGCCCCGACTGGAAAACGCGGCAAGCGAAGTGCAGCAACGCTTATGGTCCTCCTACGAGAGCCGCGACTGGAACGCCATGGCGGATCTGCTCGCCGAAAACGTTCGCACGCACGATCACCGTCGGGTGGTGAACGCCGGGGTCCAACAGGGTCGCGATATCGAAATCGCGAATATGCAAGCCCTCGCCGACGTTGAGGCGAACATAACGTCGACCGTCATTGCGACCCGCGGAGAGCGCCTCAGCCTCAGCCGCCTCTATTCCTCGAACCGCAACCTGCGACATGGCGAGTTCGGCATCGAATTGCTCAACATCGTCGAGATCGACGCCGACAATCGGATCTCTGCGGGCGCACTGTTCGACTCGGATGACATCGACGCCGCCTTTGCCGAACTCGACGCCCGGTACCTCGCCGGCGAAGCGGCCTCCCACGCCGACACTTGGTCGTTCATTGCGGAGATATGCGCCACGCTCAACCGTCGCGAACTACCCGAAACAACGCCGGACTGGGTAAACCTCGACCATCGCCGCGGCGGCTCGTTCGCACGCGGCGACTTGACCGCGAACATCCGTGCAACCTGGGAACAGACACCGGACATCGGTTTCCAGATCGCGGCTGTGCATCGACTGACCGATTCCGGCGCAGTGGTCACGGGCGCGGCGAACGGTACGTCACGAGATGGGTTCGGCGCCGAGTGGAGCCAAATCGATCTTCTGATGGTCGACGGCGGCAAGCTCGACCGTTGCGAGATGTTCGACGAGTCCGACCTCGACGCCGCGCTCGCCCGTTTCGACGAGCTCAGTCGGTCTACGCCGCGGCTTAAGAATGCCGCAAGCCATGTCGCCGAACGCTTTCGGGCGCAATTCGCGGCGCGCGACTGGGATGAGTTGGCCGGGATGTTCGCCCCCGACTTTTGCATCGACGACCGCCGGCGCATCGTGAACGCGGGTATCCGACGCGGTCGAGATGCCGAGATCGAAGACTTGCGGGCCGCCGCCGACGTCGGCATCACACACATGACGTTTGAGGTAATCGCCACCCGTGGTAAGCACCTCATCCTCGGTCGTGGCGATGCCGGGAACGACGAACGACTCGGGGCAGTCGAGTTCGACGTCCTTCAGGTAGTCGAGATCGACGCCGACGAGATGATGACGGCAGTCGTCATGTTCGACGCGGACGACAACGACGCCGCCTTCGCCGAGCTTGATGCTCGATACCTCGTCGGCGAAGCAGCTCTCCACGCGACGATCTGGGGGGAAATCGCGCAGAGCTACGCCGCAATGAACCGACACGAGATTCCCGCGACGATGTCGGATTGGGCGACAATCGACCACCGGGTACGCGAGACATTCGAGGGAAGCGACTTGACCTCCTACACGCGATCCGCGTGGGACCTGATGCCGGACGTCAAGGTTCGCATCGAGGCTGTGCACCGACTAAGCGATCTCGGTGTGGTCGCCACCCACGTGGCGCACGGAACGTCGCAGGACGGCTTCGCGGCCGAGTGGCGAATGATCGTGCTTCTCCTTCGTACACAGGTAAAAGCCAAAACCGTTGCGAACTGTTCAACGAGGCCGATCTCGACACCGCGCTTGCCCGATTCGACGAACTCGACCGCTGACGATTACTCCTAGACGTGGCCTGCCAGCGGCGGGGTCGTGGTCACGTACCGGTTGTAGATCGTCGTCGATGTCGTGGGCGTATCTGTCTCGGTGTCGGTGTCATCATCGGTCGGCGCCTCGCCCGTAGGCGGAGGTGGCGGCTGGCCGCTCGAACCACGACTTCAAGCCGTCTTCGTCAAGCGGCACGCCGGAATGCTAATCCGACTGCTGCGAAATCTCTCTGGTGCGCTCAGCACGCTCCCGCGCAAAAAGTACGAGTTGGGTCGGCGCCGGGGCTCGAAACTACGACCATCGGATTAACCAAATCCCCGATTCCTGGCAACAAGCTGTGAGAAGAGGCGTAATTTACGGCCTGGTCATCACACGGGTACGGCGGGACCTATGAGGCGACGACGGCAGTATCACGCGATTGCGCGCCGACGCTCCCCCGCATGAGCCCGCACGTCGCAGTGACTCTGGCGTCTCACAACACCGGCACGGCAAAGGAGCTGTCATGGGTTACGCGAGGCACATCGGTCGGGTCGGAGCACTAGCGGTGACTTTGGGCGTTGGAGCGGCGATCGCCAACGCGCCCGGGATCGCGTATGCCGAGACACCGGGTGCCTCGCCGGGTGGCGATTCCTCACAGAAGACCGAATCTCCATCGACAGATAACTCGTCGTCGAATCGTGCGACCACGGGTCGGCAAGGTGCGGCAACGGCTGATGCCGATGCCGATGACTCGTCGGCATCGGACCGACGGTCGCAGCGCAGGTCGGTGTTGCGCTCAGTCGTCGGAGCCATCCGCGATATCGCCGACGGCAGTCTTGCCTCCGTCAATGCCGCCGGAGCAACCGGTAGACACGAGAAGCAGGATTCGGCGGCTGGCGATTCGGTCGACCGCAAGACATCGATTACCTCGACAAATACCACCCGACTCCGCGCACGGACAAACGATCTCGCCGACGCAGCCGACGACGTGGAGTCGGCCGTCACTTCTTTCACTCAACGTGTGGAGCAGGCCGTCCAGAAATTCACCGCACCCGGACTGGCCAGCACGCCGAGCGGTGCGGCCACGCCTGCGCCGCAGACATTCACGACGGCGGTCACGCCGACGCAGTAACCAGCGCCACGGCGCACGGACAAGCGTCGTCCCCATCGTCACAGACGCACTCGGCTCAGTGCTGCATCCGCTGCTGTACCCGGGTACGGGAGATTCGCCGCTCCCAGTTGCCGACGCTGATGGTGATATTGGCCGCGGTGCGCGACGAGGTGGAGCGGATCCTGGTCGCGCCGCCCGCCGCGCCCGGCGTACCCAGCAGACCACCAGTCAGCCCGTGGACTAACCCGAACCTGCCGACAGATCCGACGAAGCAACACGTGCTGGTGATCGCCATCGACGGCACCAACATGAGCAAGGTGCTGGACGACGCCGACCAACGAGAACTTCGTCGAACTGATGAATACCAGCACCACTTCGGCGCCGAGCATCGTCGGACACACCACCGTCTCCAACCCCTCGTGGACGGCCATTCTGACCGGTGCCTGGGACAACAAGACCGGCGTGATCAACAACGTCTACACCCCGTGGACGTACGACAGATGGCCGACGGTCTTCACCCAACTCGAGACGCACGATCCGAACATCAGGACGAAGGCGATCGCCGACTGGGACGTCATCGGCGCCATCGCCGCTTCCGGCGTCGGCGCCGACGAAGTCGTCTACATCTCGCAGGTCCCTGGCGACACCGAACTGGGCGGAGACGGACGAGGCGGTCACGGACGAAACCGTCAAGACCATCACAGGCACAGAACCGGCTACGAGGACCCCCGAACTTCATGGTCACCTACCTCGTCCAGGTCGACGAGAACGGGCACCTGTACGGCGGTGACTCGCAAGAGTACGAGGAAGCCATTCAGCGCACCGACGACAATCTCGGTGAGATCCTGGACGCGGTGGCGGAGCGCGAGGAGCCCGTGCGAGGGCGGTAACACCACCGCATGCGAGGACTGGACCGTCATCGTCGTCACCGACCACGGTCACCAACCGCAGCTGGGCTTCGGGCACGGCTTCCAATCACCCCGGTGAGACAGAGACATTCGTCATCGTCGACGGTCCACAATTCGGCAGAACTGCGAGCAGTGCGCCAGGTTCAACCCGGACTACGAGATCGTCGATGTCACGCCGACGGTTCTGAGCCTGTTCGGCGCCCCGCAGGGCCGCAGATCCGACGGTGTGCCGCTGCAGTCGCTCAACGGCAGCGAGCTCAGATCCCTCTCGAATCAGGCTGCAGTTGCAGGACGCGCTCGAAGCGCAGATCGCTTCGAACGACTATCCCAACATCATCGTCAACGTGGCCCTGAGCCTGCGGACGATCGTCGCCTTCGTGCCGTACTACGTGCACGGGGCGGGTCTGCCTGCACCGCTCGGCGACATCCTCTACGTGGCGACGAACGTTCCCGCGCAGATGGTCGCCTTCGTGCACCGGCGTGTACGGTGCCAGGCTCTTCCCGATCCTGCCGCCGCCACCGGCGATCACGTTCATCCCGGAGCAGGCGACGTCGATCGAGGCCGCCTTCCGCACGGACTGTGGAGTAGGCAGCCTCACCGCCGCGGCCTGTATAGCCGTTTAGAGCCGGGTCGCCCGCCCCCGTGCTTGACGTGGGGTACCGATGAACGGCAGCAGAATGTTTCCGTTGGGCTCACAGCAAGTTTCCTGGTGAGAGAAGCATGGCAGTCGGCTGTGAGAAGTCACCTCGAGTGCGCCCCCGCCGGACCCGCGTCGTACGGTGAACCTAGTTGATCTAACCGTCCGTCGAGACATTGAAGTACGTCGGCGCGCCTTGCGCCTGACGGCGTGGGTACAGAAGCGGGCGTAGTGTCTGTCCGGAGCGCTGTTCACCCGCGCCGAGGAACCCCGACACGAAGCCGATACATAGCGCGGACAGGGAGGAAACATTGGCAGAAACATCGAGCGCAGCACCCAAGATCCGGTCTGAGTGGCTGTCGAAGTCGGCAGCGAAGACCCGTGGATCAGACCAGAACGAGGTCCAGTTCCACTACGACATCTCGAACGACTTCTTCAAGCTATGGCAGGACCCCACCCAGACCTACAGTTGCGCCTACTTCGAACGTGACGACATGACGCTGGAAGAGGCGCAGATGGCGAAGGTCGACCTTGCATTGGGCAAGCTCGGCCTCCAGCCCGGGATGACGCTCGTCGACATCGGCTGCGGGTGGGGCTCGACGATCATGCGCGCCGTCGACAAGTACGACGTCAACGTCATCGGATTGACGCTCTCGGAGAACCAAAAAAGGCATATCGAGCAGCACTGGTTCGCCAACTCGAAGAGCAACCGCCGCATGGAGGTTCGACTGCAGCCGTGGGAAGACTTCGACGAACCAGTCGACCGGGTGGTGTCGATCGGCGCGTTCGAGCACTTCGGCTTCAACAAGTACAACGATTACTTCAAGAAGACATTCAACGTGTTGCCCGACGACGGTGTGCAGCTACTGCACACGATCATCATCCCGAGCGACGACGAGGTTCAGCGAAAGAAGCTGAAGATCACGATGTCCCGAATCAGGTTCATCAAGTTCATCATGGACGAGATCTATCCTGGTGGCCGGTTGCCCTTGGCCGCCCACGTCGAAGAGCACGCCACCAAAGCCGGATTCACCGTGACCCGAGTGCAGCATCTTCAACCGAACTACGTCAGGACGCTCGACACCTGGGCGTCCAACCTGGAGTCCAAGAAGGACGAGGCCATCGAAATCACATCCGAGGAGATCTACGAGCGATTCATGAAGTATTTGACGGGCTGCGCCGACCTGTTCCGAGAGGGATATACCGATGTCGCCCAATTCACTCTCGAGAAATCTCCAAAATAACCGACGCGTAGGGAATTACGGTACGAGAACATTGTCCAGCTCAACGGTGAATTTCAAGAGGACCAAGCAAATGCCGGAAAGCGAGTCGGAGGGCTCGGTGAAAATGGAGGTCGCCTACGAGGACGTTCAGGCCCATTACGACCTCTCGAACGACTTCTTCGGGCTCTTTCAAGACCCGACACGCACATATAGCTGCGCCTTCTTCGAGCGCGAGGACATGACGCTGGAAGAGGCCCAACTCGCCAAGATCGATCTCGCGCTCGGCAAGCTCGACCTGCGCCCGGGGATGACGCTGCTGGATGTCGGATGTGGTTGGGCCTCGGTCATGAAGAGAGCCGTCGAGAAGTACGACGTCAACGTCATCGGGTTGACGCTCAGCAAGAATCAGAATGCACTGGGCCAGAAGATCCTCGACAGCCTCGACACGGATCGTTCGCGTCAAGTGTTGCTCCGCGGCTGGGAGGAGTTCGATCAGCCCGTCGATCGGATCGTCAGCATCGAAGCGTTCGAAGCCTTCCCGAAGGAGCGGTACGGGTCCGTTCTTTGACTTGTGTCACCGCATCCTGCCGGCGGGCGGGCGCATGGTCTTGCAGACCATCATGGGGCAACCCATGAAACGCTGGCCCGAGATCGGCTTTCGGGTGACCATCAGCGACGTCAAGTTCATGCGGTTCCTGGCCACCGAGATCTTCCCCGGCGGAGGGGTGCCGTGCGACGACGACATCGTCAAGTACTCGGCCAATGCCGGCTTCGCCATGGAAGAAACGCAGTACCTGAACGAGCATTACGTGCGGACCCTCGACACGTGGACCGAGCAATTGAAAGCCGCGCGCGACCAGGCGATCGAGGTGACGTCGGAAGAGGACTACGACCGGTACATCAGATACCTGACCGGATGCTCAGACTTCTTCAACCGCAAGATCAGCAGCGTCGCGCAGTTCACGCTGGTGAAGTAGTCGGCCTGCCTTAGTACGTGCCAAACACCAAGGCGACGTTGTTTCCGCCAAGACCGAAGTTGTTTGTCACGGCGTAGCGGTATTCGCTTCGACGCGCCTTCCCTCTCACGACGTCCAGTTCGACCCGGTCGTCGAGCTCCGTCACGTTGAGGGTGGGTGGCGCGACGCCGTCGCGCAGCGCCTGCACCGTCAAGACCGCTTCCACAGCGCCGACCGAACCCAACGAATTGCCCAAGGCGGCCTTCGGCGCGTACACCGCAGGCATATGACCGCCGAAGGCGCTCCGGATGGCGTTGGCCTCGGCCAAATCTCCCTTCAGAGTTCCAGCCGCGTGCGCGTTCACATAGTCGATGTCGGTCGGTGTCAACCCGGCCAGTTCGATCGCGCGGGTGATGGCTTCGGCGGCCCGCTCCCCGGCGGGATCGACATCGACGACGTCGTACCCGTCATACGTAACAGCCGCGCCCAGGACACGGGCGAGTACGTCGGCCCCGCGCGCCTTGGCGTGTTCCTCGGTCTCGAGGAGCATCAGCGCGCCGCCTTCAGCGAGCACCATGCCGTCACGGTTCTTGTCGAACGGACGACTGGCCCCTTCGGGGTTGCCGTTGTTGGTGGAAAGCATGTCCAGGTTCGCGAACGATGCGACAGGGACCGCCTCGATCTGCGCCTCCACACCGCCACAAATCGCGACGTCGGCGTCGCCGAACACAATGTGTTGCCAAGCCTGCAGGATGGCTGCTGCGCCGGAGGCGTCGGCAAGTGCCGATGACATCATTCCGGCCCTGGCCTTACGGTCGAGCCCGATCGCCACGGCCGGCGCGTTGGGCATGTGCATCTGGACGACGAGCGGCATCTTCCTGACCGCCCTCATACCGCCGTCATTCAAACCGTCGTAGAGGCGGACGAGCGCCTCAGTCGAGGCCAGCGCCTGCCCGACCGAGACGGCGAGTCTACGGGTGTCCATATCCGGCGATCCGGCGTTATCCCAGAGCCGCCGGCCAAGCACAGCCGACATTTTCTGCATGAACGACATCCGGCGCTGCTCGACACGGCTGAGGTACTGATCGAAGTCCTCCCGCAGTTCGCCGCCGATCCGCACCTCGGAATCGAACTCGTCCACAAATGGCTTCGTTAGCGCCCTTATGCCGCTTTGGCCATTCAGCAGCTGCTGCCAAGTGTCCTCGGCATTGGCCGCGAGAGACGTCGTCGACTCCACCGCAGTGACGACGACGTCGGGCCTTCCGTTACCGCTCTTCTTCGCCATGTGGCTGCTCCCAAACACAAGCCCGAGGATGCACGTTGCTTGGCCTTCAAACATAGTGTGCTCTCCTCCGCACGCAGATCATCGAGTCGCCCGCCCGACAATGAGCGGATGGACGATCGCCGGCATGCCGCGCCACACGTCGTCGTCGGCTGCGACGCTAAACCCGCAGGCGCGCATCACCTCCGCGGTCGGGCGGTTGCAGCAACACCCGCCGGCGAAGCCACGCCACGGGCGGAACAGGTAGTCCTGGCACGCCGCGAGGAACCGCGAGCTCGCGCGCACGTGTTCGAGGAACAGCAGCTGCCCACCGGGACGGAGTACGCGTGCTATCTCGCCCAGGGTGCGTTCGGGGTCATCGACGGTGCAAAGGACAAGCGTCGAGACGACGGTGTCCACTGATGCGTCGGCCAGCGGTAGGCGCTCAGCAGGCGCGTCGACGATCCGCGCGACGCGCCCATTCCGCTGCAGGCGGCGCGTGAGTCGTCGGCGCATCGCCGCATCGGGCTCGGTGAGCACGAGTTCGTCGATCCCGTCGGGGTAATGCGCAACGTTCAGCCCGGTTCCGGCACCGATCTCGACAACCCGTCCGCGGGCGTTGCCCAGGAGCGCGCTTCGCCGGCTGCGCATGCCTGCGATCTCACCCAGCCAGAGAAACGGGTTGTACACCAGGGCGAAGATCCGCATCCACAACCCGGACGGTGGGGTCACCTGAAGCGCGGTGCCAACGGTGTCAGTCATGTCGCGAACGTACGGGCGGCCGCATCGTGCGCGCATCGCTGCAACCGGCCATCTTTCGCAGATGGCCGGTTCCGGCTATCTCAGAGGAGTCCGAGGCGCGCCGCCTCTGCGACGGCGGCCGTCCGCGAGGTGCGACCCAGCTTGCGGCGGATGTTCGCAACGTG
The DNA here is from genome assembly GCA_963716505.1 of uncultured Actinomycetota bacterium. Taxonomy (GTDB): domain Bacteria; phylum Actinomycetota; class Actinomycetes; order Mycobacteriales; family Mycobacteriaceae; genus Mycobacterium. The sequence continues at coordinate 261,707 of CAVQTL010000005.1, read as the reverse complement.
GCGGTGAACGGTATGCGAACTCAGCACCAGCTGCTCGGCGATCTCGCGATCGCTCAGCCCCCGCGCGACGCAGACGAGGACCTCACGTTCACGACTAGACAGCAGAACCGGTTCCGGCTCGCTCGCATGGTGCGGCGAGGACTGCACCGGTGCCAGCGCTTCGCGGCACGCGCGGACCACGGAATCGACATCACCGTCCCACGGGAAGTGCGCGCTCCCCTGCAGCGGGATGAACGTCGCGCCAGGAATCGCGGCCGCGACCTCACGCCCGAGCCGGAACGGCACGGCGCGGTCGTCGCGACGATGCACGACCAGGGCCGGCGAGCGGACGAGCGGAAGGTGCGCGCGTACGTCGAGGCGATAGACGAGCCCCAACAACGCGGCAGCCGTCTCGGCGGTCGCCGCCTCCCGCTGCATTCGTGCAAAGCGTTCCTGCTCCGCAGGCTCGGCAGCGCCGAGGAAGATGTCGCTGAGCAGGCGCGAGCCGAGTCCCCAGTGCGCGCGCACCGCCGCAGATGATCGCGTCGCCCACTCCCGGCGCCGTAATCGCCGAGCCATCGGTGTACGACCCGTACAGCACCAGGCGCTCGACGCGCTCCGGATACGCTGCGGCGAATGCGATTGCGGTGCAGCTCCCGCACGAGCCGCCGACAAGCGACACGCGCTCCAGCTCGAGCTCGTCGAGGAGCGCGCGCAGCGTCGCGACCTCCCCGTCGATGGTCAGATCTGAATCTCGCAACGTTCGGTCCGACATGCCGACGCCGAGCCGGTCATAGCGGATGAGTGTGTATCCATCCGCGACGCCTTCCCAGAATCGCCGAAAGCCCGCGTTCTGCCAGTCGAGTTCGAGGTGGCTCACCCACCAGGCCGGAGCGACGAGCGGTGGACCGTCCCCGCGTATCTCGTACGCCACGCGGCGGGCGCCGAGGGGAAGGAACCGGATCTCAGACTCCAGCATCGCCACGAGCCTACGACGGCCACCCGTCTACCCGACAACTTTGGATCTGCTGGTCAGCAGCAACATCTTTCGTTACCTGAGACAAGCCTGGAAGTCGGCTGTGAGAATGTACCTCTGGTATGCCCACACCGGACCCGTATCGTACGGTCTACCTAGTTGATCTAACCGTCCGTCGAGGAGATGTCCTACGTCCGCGCCTGTCGACCACTCATCGAAAGGGTCACGGATGCCGCGGTTTTCGATCGGAAGCCGATTGATCCGACGGAACGCCTTCACGTACTGCCTGGATAAATCCGGATGAGCCGCCACGACACCTCGCGGAATTCGGTTCCGGACTTGATCCGGCGATTTTCGGTGCCGATCGCGCTGTTTTGGCTGAGCCTGGCGGTGCTCACAAATGTTTTCGTGCCGCAGTTGGAGACCGTCGCCGAAGCGCACAACGTGTCGCTGAGCCCCCAGGATTCGCCGTCGTTGCAGGCCAGTAAACGCATCGGCAAGGTGTTCGGTGAGTTCGACTCCGACAGTTCGGCGATGATCGTCCTGGAGGGCGATCAGCCGCTCGGTGCCGACGCGCACCACTACTACGACGGCTTGATTCAAAAGCTCCGCCAGGACACCAAGCACGTCCAGCACATTCAGGACTTCTGGGGCGATCCGCTGACGGCGGCCGGCTCGCAGAGTAACGACGGCAAGGCGGCCTTGGTGCAGCTGTACCTCGCCGGCAACCAGGGCGAGTCGTTGGCCAATGAGTCCGTCGACTCGGTGCGTGACATCGTCAATCACTCACCACCGCCGCCGGGTATCAAGGCCTATGTCACCGGCGCGGCGCCGCTGGTCACCGATCAGTTCGAGGTGGGCCGACACGGCACCCTGAAGACCACCTTGATCACCCTCGGGGTGATCGCGGTGATGCTGTTCTCGCTCTACCGTCGTCTCACCACGGTGTTTCTGGTGATTTTCACGGTGATGATCGAACTGACCGCGTCCCGCGGCGTCGTGGCCGTACTCGCGAACGCCGGCATCATCGAGCTGTCGACGTATTCGACCAATCTGCTGACGCTGCTGGTCATCGCCGCCGGAACGGACTATGCGATCTTCATCCTCGGCCGTTTTCACGAAGCGCGTCACGCCGGGCAGGATCGCGTCTCGGCGTTCAACACGATGTATCACGGAACCGCGCACATCATCTTGGGTTCGGGCCTGACGATTGCCGGCGCGGTGTTGTGTCTGACCTTCACCCGGCTCCCGTATTTCAACAGCCTGGGCGTTCCCGCCGGCATCGGCGTCCTCGTCGCAGTGGTGGCGGCGTTGACCCTGGCGCCGGCCCTGCTGGTCATCGGCCGCCATTTCGGTCTGTTCGAACCCAGCCGGCCCATGCGCACCCAGGGCTGGCGGCGCATCGGCACCGCCATTGTCCGCTGGCCCGTACCCATCCTGCTGGTGACGGTCGCCATTGCCGCGATCGGTCTGCTCGCCCTGCCGGGATACAAGACAAGTTACGACGCCCGTCCCTTTATGCCCGCCAGTGCGCCGGCGAATATCGGTTACACGGCCGCCGAACGCCATTTTTCGGAGGCACGGCTCAATCCCGAACTGTTGATGATCGAAGCCGACCACGACCTCCGGAACCCGACCGACATGATCCTGTCTGGAGCGCGTCGCGAAGGCCGTCTTCCACACCGACGGCATCGCGCAGGTGCAGTCGATCACCCGGCCGCTGGGCACGCCACTGGACCACACGTCGATACCGTTCCAGATCAGCGCGGGCAGCGCGTCCCAGATCAACAACCTGCCCTTCCAACAGGCCCGTGGCGCCGACCTGCTCAAGCAAGTCGACACCATCAACAACTCGATCGACGTTCTGCGACAACAGTTTGTGCTGCAACAGCAGTCCGGCGACATCACGCACGAGCAGAGCGAGGCATTCAAACAGACCGTGGCCACGGCGAACGACCTGCGCGACAAGATCGCCAACTTCGACGACTTCTTCCGGCCCATGCGCAACTACTTCTATTGGGAGCCACACTGTTTCGACATCCCGGCCTGCGCCGCACTGCGGTCCCTGTTCGACGCCCTCGACGGGATCGACGCGCTGACCGCTCAGCTGAGCGACGTCTCGGGCAGCATCGCCAAGCTGGACGAGCTGCAGCCGAAGCTGGTCGCGCTGATACCGCCTCAGATCGAGACCCAGGAGACCAACCGAGACCTGACGCTGACGAACTATGCCACCACCTCCGGTATCAACGATCAGACTGAGGCGGCACTGCAGAACTCGACGCAGCTCGGCGCCGCGTACGACGCGTCGAAAACCGACGACTCGTTCTATCTACCGCCGGAGGCGTTCACCAACCCTGAATTCCAGCGCGGGCTGAAGCTGTTTCTCTCACCGGACGGCAAAGCTGCGCGCATGATCATCACCCACGAAGGCATTCCCGCTACGCCCGAAGGCATTTCGCACATCGATGCCATCAGACACGCCGCACAGGAGGCCGTCAAAGGCACGCCCTTGGCCGGATCCAAGATCTTCATCGCAGGCACTGCGGCCACCTACAAGGACATTCAGGACGGCGCCAAATACGATCTCCTGATCGCCGGGATCGCCGCGCTCAGCCTGATCTTGCTCGTCATGATGTTCATCACCCGAAGCATCGTCGCCGCGATCGTCATCGTGGGCACCGTGGCCCTGTCGTTGGGTGCCTCTTTCGGGCTTTCCGTGCTGATTTGGGAGGACCTTCTCGGTATCCCGCTGTACTGGATCGTGCTGGCGCTGGCCGTGATCCTGCTATTGGCTGTGGGGTCGGACTACAACCTGCTGCTGATCTCTCGCTTCAAGGAGGAGATCGGCGCCGGCTTGAACACGGGCATCATCCGGGCCATGGCCGGCTCCGGCGCGGTGGTCACCGCCGCCGGTCTCGTGTTCGCGGCGACCATGGCGTCGTTCGTGTTCGCCGATTTGCGGATTCTCGGTCAGATCGGGACCACGATCGCCCTCGGTCTGCTGTTCGACACGCTGATAGTCCGGTCATTCATGACGCCGTCCATCGCGGCGCTGCTCGGGCGCTGGTTCTGGTGGCCGCTGAATGTGCGTCAACGTCCCGTCCCCCAGACCTTTGCCTCCAGCGATCCGACGAAGCGACAATTGCCTCTGTGGGAAGACGGACACGCGGTTACTTCCGAATCACCGCCACGTGGCTAGGCGGTGGCGAACTCGTCGGATGAGTCGGGGGCCGTCACCGAAACTTCCTGCAAGTTCCCTTTCAACCCCGCGACTCTGCGCAGCTGATTGGCGATGTTCATGGAGGTCAACATCGGGATGCCGCCGATGAACGTTCGGAAGGAGGGATGGCCGCCGTCTAGGTGGAGCATGAAAAGACAACCGACCACATAGAAGAAGCCGATGGTGAACAGAGCCGCGGGTATCGCGTACGCGAGCGGTGATCGAGCATCAGCAACCAGTTCGGCCGCGTAATCGACTTCTTCTTGCGACATCGGTTCGCGCTTGCGGAGCTTGGCCAACACCGCCTTGTGGGCGCCCACTTTTTCACCTAACGGATGGGATGTCCGCTTCTCCAGCCGGCCGATGAACACGAATACGCAAGTGGCGAACACCATTTCCAACACGGCAGCAAGGATCGTGAGATCACCCCACGGACCGAGATTCACCCTGCCGCTCCTTTACTCCCCCGCTGTCGAGGACTCCTCGCGACGCTACCTCAACAACCTGGGAAGCCGCCGATGCCGCCTTGCCCAGACCGCAGACAGATACGGGTAGACCGTGATGAGCTGGTCGGAGAACGTGAAGGGGTGTCCGATGGATAACGGTCGAACCAAGGTTCTGATAATCGGGGGCGGGTTTGGCGGGCTGTTCTGCGCGCGCAGGCTCGGGCGTGCTGATGTCGATGTGACGCTGCTTGACCGCGCGGCTTGCCACGTATTCCAGCCGCTGCTGTACCAGTGCGCCACAGGGACACTGAGCATTGGGCAGATCAGCCGTTCACTACGCGAGGAGCTCGCGCCTCACGACAACGTCAGCACCCTGCTCGGCGAAGCGGTCGACCTCGACGCAGACGCGCGTCGGGTTACCGCCCGCCGCCCCGACGAATCCACCTTCACGCTTGACTACGACGTGCTCGTCGTCGCCGTCGGAATGCGTCAGTCCTACTTGGGCCATGAGGAATTCGCGCAGTGGGCGCCAGGGATGAAGACCCTCGACGACGCGCTGAGCGTCCGCCGCAGGCTGTTCGGTGCCTTCGAGATGGCCGAAACTCTGCCCCCGGGACCAGAGCGCGACGCGTGGCTCACCTTCGCCGTCACCGGTGGTGGACCCACCGGTGTCGAGTTGGCCGGACAGATCCGTGAATTGGCGACTCGAGCCCTGGCCAAGGAGTTCCACAGCATCGAGCCCGAAGACGCGCGCGTACTGCTGTTCGACGGGGCAAGCTGCGTTCTTGGCAGCTTCGCTCCAGCCCTCACCGATAAAGCCGCCAAGATCCTGCAGCGACTTGGAGTCGAACTGCACATGGGGGTGCACGTCACCGACGTCCGATACGACGGTGTGACCGTCACCCCGAAGGCGGGTGGCTCGCCCGAGGAATTTGCGGCAAGGACCGTCCTCTGGACGGCGGGCGTTGAAGCCGTGCCCTTCGCGCGGCGTATCGCAGAGGTGCTCAAGGCCGAGTCCGATCATGCCGGACGCATCGCGGTGGAAGCCGACCTGTCGGTTCCCGGGCATCCGGAGATCTTCGTCATCGGTGATCTCGTCGGCCGCGACAACCTGCCGGGCGTGGCTGAGAACGCCATGCAGGGCGGACTGCACGCTGCGGCCTGTATTCGTCACGATCTCGCCGGCACGCCCCGGAAGCGCTACCGATACCGCGATGTCGGCTCTGCCGCTTACGTCAGCCGTGGACACGCCCTGCTGCAAGCCGGCCCGGTCAAGCTCGCCGGGTTCATCGGGTGGCTGGGCTGGGGACTCATCCACATCGCATTTCTCACTGGTCTGGAGAACCGCATCAGCACAGTCGCCATTTGGCTGGCGACAATCGCGCGTGCGCGACGCCCCGACCGAACATTCACACTCGGCAGCACGACTTCCCCCGAGCACCCCTACACCTGGTTGAAGTTCGTCCACCCCAACATGCTTGACGCGAAACATGATTCCGGCGAGATCACGCCCACGCCTTGATGCACATCGAGGGTTACGTTCAACGGATGGCGCGCCGTCCCATGCACTCCGAGTTGGATGGCCGATCGGCCGCGGCGTGATCGGCCGCGGTGCTCGTATTCCTGCTAGCTGCAAGAGCCACTGCAGGTGTGCCTGCCGCAGCGTGTGCCGCGGTACTCGCCCAGGTTTCCCGCTAGCCGCATCCGTAGATGGGTGTCAGCAGTAGCGACACGGGTTCACGCAAGGGCGACGATTGAATCAGTCCAAAACGGCGAACACGCAAACAGGAGAGCACCGATGAAGACCGTAACCAAGTACGCCGCACCGTGGTTGGCCCTGGCAGCAATCGGTGGCGCGATCGTTCTCGCGCCGATTGCCAGCGCCAACACCGACCCCCTCGTGCCCTACGGCACCAACCCTCACGCTCCGTACATCCTCGGCTACCACGTGTCGAACCACGACGAGGCCAATACCACCAACGGCCAAGTCGACGTTCCGTTCTGATCCACCACCCCGGCTGTCCTCACGGATCGCCGCGTGACGAAAGAAGATGACGATGAAACTGCGCTACATCACAGGATTGTCCATCGCCGTCGCCGCCGTGGCGATTGCCACTGCACCCCTCGCCAGCGCTGACGAAGACCCCTGCACGCCCTACGGCACATTGCCCATGAGCCCGTGCATCTGGGGCTACCACCCCGCCAACACCCCGCAGTACGACGTGCCGTTCTGAGGACCTCCTGGCCCGCTGCCCGTCTGATGGCACCGGGTCGTGGTCAAGTTCACCATTTGAGCCAACTTCGCGCATCTGTCGTTTAGTCACAAATGATTTCGGTGCCTAGCGGCGGCCAACCGCCAACCAAAGCGAGTGCAGGATCATCATGAGCAGAGTCAGCACAGCCCGCATGACGCACCGGCGCCGTCGGCTGCGCACAGCGTTGGGAACTGTCGCGGTCAGCCTGACAGCGGTGGCGACGATTGCGGTCGGCGCGCGCACCATCGGCGTCGCTCCGGCGGCCGACTATGACCCCATGTTCTGCCCCGCCCAGTGCGAGCAGCAGATTCCCGTCGGCCTGGATTTGGAAGCCCCACTCGTCCACCGCCAGCCTTGACGACGGTATCTCTGGTCGGCCACGCTCAACGTGGGGAGGGCCGCGCTCGAACGCACGTGCACGCTGTGCTCGCGTCGGTTCTTCTCCGGCCGCGCCTCGTAAGCTCGGGCCGGCACGACCCTCGCGTCGTAGTTGCGCAGGCCTCGCCGTGATTCGCTATAGACGCGAGCTCAGACCATGAACTGGTCGTGCCGCCGGTAGAACTCGGTCATCTCTTCCTCGCTCGGCTCCCGGCCGGAGTCGGCGATCTCGGCCAGCTCTTCGAAGTACGTTTCACGCGGCGCTCCCGGGGTGAAGAGAATCAGCATCGAGGCTGGCTTCCCGGGCTCGTTGCGGAAGGCGTGGATGCCGCCGGGCGGGACGAAAAAGTAGTCGCCGGGGCCGGCGTCGGTCCAGCCGCTGCCGTCGTAGAGCCCAACCGTGCCGGACAGCACGTAGAACGACTCGGTGATCGAGCGGTGGAAGTGCGGCGCGGGGCCGCTCGGCGGACCGGCCATCTCCCAGCGGTAGAGCCCGAAGTCGCCGCCGGTGGTCGCGCCGGTCGCCAGGTAGTGCACGTTCGTGGTCGGCAGGATCAGCTCCGGTGCGGCCACGGCGGGGCGGGCGGTCGCGCTGATCTCACCGGTGCCGCCGAGGAAGCGCGGTTCTGGGTACGACATCTGCCGACAGTAGCGAGCCGTTTCCATGCGTACGACGCCATTGCACCTCGAGTTCGACGGCGACGCGAAGGCTTCGGCCACATTATTGAATGTTCGTTCCCACAAATTGTAGGATTCGCGCATGGCCAGAACCCGAGAGTTCGACGCGGACGCTGCGCTCGACGCCGCGATTGGCGTCTTTCGCGAGCATGGATTCGAGGGGAGTTCGGCCCAGATGCTGGTGGATGCGATGGGGATCGGGCGGCAGAGCCTCTACGCGACCTTCGGCGATAAGTGGCAGCTCTACCGCTCGGCGGTGCGGCGTTACGGGATGGGCGAATGCGCTGCCCATCTCGACGCCCTGCGCAGCGGCCCGCGAGCCATCGACGGGGTTGACGCGATGCTGCGTCGGGTCGTCGAAACAGCTGATCAACCGTGTCTCGGCGTCGGCTCGATCTGTGAGTTCGGCGCGTCGCGGCCCGACCTCACAGAGATCAACGACGCACTGGGCGTTGGTCTGCGCGCAGCCGTCGCCGGCCGCATCCGCGATGCGCAGTGCGAGGGCGACGTTGCGGTCAGCATCGATCCCGAAGCCATCGTCGAGTTCCTGATCGCGAACATCTCCGGCATCCGTGTCGCTGGTCGCGGCGGCGCGGGTCCGGCAACCCTGACCAGCCTGGCCGACATGGCACTGCGGGCGATCCGATAGCCGGGCTTCACCCAATTACAGAATATTCATTCAAGATAAGGAGTAGATCCGTGAAGGCAGTGATGATGACAGGCACCGGCGGCCGGGAGATGCTGGAGTACCTCGAGCGTCCCGACCCCACGCCAGGCCCGGGACAGGCACTGGTGGAGATCGCCTACGCGGGCGTCAACTTCATGGACATCGGTGTGCGACAGGGCATGGCGTGGACCGAGATGCCCAACCCGAAGATCCTCGGAGTCGAAGGCGCCGGGCGCGTCCTAACTTTGGGCGAGGGCGTCCAAGGCATCTCGATCGGCCAGCGCGTCGCCTGGGTCTACGCGCCCGGAAGCTATGCGGAACGGATCGCGATTCCGGCCACGCTCGCTGGTGCCGATCCCCGACGCGATCGACGACCGCGTGGCCGCTTCGGTGATGATGCAGGGCCTCACCGCAAGCCACTTCGCGACCGACTTCTACCCGGTGCAGCCCGAAGACACCGCGTTCGTCCACGCCGCCGCCGGCGGCCTGGGACTGCTGCTGACCCAGATCATCAAGCTGCGCGGCGGCCACGTCATCGGCCGCGTCTCCTCGGAGGCCAAAGTCCCCGCGGCCAAGCAGGCCGGCGCCGACCACGTGATCGTCGACACCGAGGGCCGGTTCGCCGAGGAGGCGCTGCGGCTCACCGACGGCGACGGCGTGCACGTCGTCTACGACGGCTCCGGACCTACGACGTTCCAAGGGTCACTCGACGTGCTCCGCCGATCGGGCACGTTCTGCTGGTACGGCCCCGTCCTCGGCGGACCCGGTCCGATCGACATCATGAGCCTGCCGAAGAGCATCAAGATCGGCTATGCCGTGTTCCTCGACCACATACCTACGCCTGCGCTGCTCCAGGCCCACACCGCACAACTATTCGACTGGATCGCCGAAGGGAAGCTCGAGGTCCAGATCTTCGGCGAGTACCGGCTGGCCGATACGGCGAAGGCCCACGCCGACATGGAGAACCGCAAGACCGTGGGCAAGCTGCTGCTGGTGCCATGAGCGTTGGCACGAAGCCGCGGCAACAAGGCGCATCGAACAACCCAATCGATAGGACCAAATCATGGACAAACAGGATTTCGACCGGATGAACATCACGGTGATCAGCGAGTTCCGCGCCGCCGGCGGCGTGTTCTCAGGTAAGCCCCTGATCCTGCTGCTCAACGCCGACCAGCCGCCAGCTCCAAAACCGATACGAAAAGCGTTGCACGCCATCGACATTCACATCACAGAAACCATCGACCAGGCTCGCCTCCTACCGAAGGCAGCCTAAAAACTCAAGACAGCTCTCAACGTTCTAGCGACCAAGGTTCACCAAGGTGCTCTAGGTCTGGACCGTCGTCAACATTTGGTCGCGGTAGGCGGGGCGAGCATCATCCAGCTTGGGTGGCAGGTTACCGACGGCACGCTACTGATCCCGCTGGAATGTCTCGGCGATGCGTGTTTGAAGTTCCAGGCCGCGGGCGTCGTCGGGAACCCGTGGTGGTTCCAACGTCAACGTCTCGCCGCTGGACGCTGCCGCGTCAGTACTGATGGCCTTGTCTCGGCGCTCGGATGCTTGCGGTGTTGCGCGCTCCAGAAATCGGAGCAGTTCGACAGGGAATGGAAGTACCAGTGCGGAATTCTTCTCTGCGGCGACCTCGACGACGGTCTCCAAGAGTCGCAATTGCAGTGCAGCTGGGTGCTCGGCCATGACCTCGGCTGCTTGGGCCAGCTTTTCGGACGCCTAAAGTTCGCCCTCGGCGGTGATGACCCGAGCCCGTCGCTCACGCTCCGCCTCAGTTTGGCGTGCGATCGGCCGCTTCATCGAATCGGGCAGCACGACGTCCTTGATTTCGACGCGGTCGATCTGAACACCCCAGCCCAGCGCGGGACTGTCGATCATCAACTCCAGCCCGTGATTGAGATGCTCGCGGTTGGATAGCAGGTCGTCCAGGTTGCTCTTGCCGATGATCGAACGCAGTGATGTTTGTGCAACCTGGCCAATAGCCGACGCGTAGTCCTGCACGTCGACAGCCGCACGCACCGGATCCGAGACCTTGAAATAGATGACAGCATCCACACGGTCGGTCACATTGTCGCAGTCCCCGATCAAGCAAACGCCTGTGTTCGGGCAGCGGAGGACTCTGCTTAGCTCTGACCTCCGCATGATTAAGCATGCGTTGTTCGAGCAGCGCCAGCCCGCAACTGCCGCCGCCCCGGGCGCGCCCTCGTCCTCGCCCGTCTACGGCGACGTTTCACCCGAATCGAACAGCGGCAAGTCATTCCCACGAGTGGCAGGTGCGCGGACGATGGAAAAGGGAAGCGAAGGGAAGGAATGGGCGATGAAGGCCAAGGTAGGCGACTGGTTGGTTATTAAGGGCACGACAGTGGAGCGATCGGATCAGCGCGGGGTGATCACCGGGGTGCGTTCGGCGGATGGCTCGCCGCCATACACAGTGCGATGGCTCACCACCGGCCATGTGGCAACTGTTTTTCCCGGCGCGGACGCGGTCGTCGTCACGGCCGCGGAACAGGAGGCGGCGGACAAGCGGGCGCGGCCCCGACTTGGATAGGCGGGCGTACTCGGCGGGGATGGCAATCTGCAGCGCTTGATGCATCGAGCATCAGCCGAAGTCATACACCGAAATAGTGGGGCGGGCGGGGCTCGAACCCGCGACCAACGGATTATGAGTCCGCGGCTCTAACCAACTGAGCTACCGCCCCCGTTGCACGGCCTTAGACACTAGCGTCCGACCTCAGCGCCTGAACAAGCGCTTCTTCGGGTTCTCCGCTCGCTTCTCGGCTTTCCGGCGTTTTTTCAGCGCCTTGCGCTCCTTGCGGGGGCCGTAGAGGAGAAGAAATCTCTTCCTCCTCGCGCTTGGTCATCCCCGCCATATCGAGCTGTCTCGGGACCACGCCATTGCTCCCCGAACATCCGTCTGAACTCGGGGTCTTTAGAGCTGAACACGTTGTCTGCGTCCCAGGTGGGCTTGGGATCCTTCATTTCGGCCTCCAGCTGCCGACGGCATTCTCCGAATACTAACGCCGCAGTTCAGACCCGGTATGCAGCTCAGCCTTTTACGATCGATCTGCCGCACTGCTGCCAGCCGAGGGACCACCGTTGCAAACGAATACCGGGGAGTCCATCCGGCCGGCTCGTCGTCCTTGCCGCACTCGGCGTGGTCTTCGGCGACATCGGAACCAGCCCGATCTACACCGTCCAGACGGTGTTCAACCCTCGCGATCCGCACCCGGTACCGCTCAACACCGAAAACGTCTACGGCGTCGTGTCGTTGATCTTCTGGTCGATCATGCTCATCGTCACGCTCACCTACGTGACGCTCGTGATGCGAGCCGACAACGACGGCGAGGGCGGCATCATGGCCCTCATCACGCTGCTACGGCGCTGGGGATCTGAGACCCGTCACCGCACCGCGCTGATGTTGGCGGCGCTCGGCGTCTTCGGCGCATCACTGTTCTTCGGCGACAGCATGATCACGCCGGCGATCTCGGTGCTCTCCGCCATCGAGGGCATCGAGGTCGTCGACCCCGATTTCGAGCAATGGGTCGTGCCGATCACCGTCGGCATCATCGTCGTGCTCTTCTACGTCCAGCGGCACGGCACCGCCATCGTCGGGCGGGCGTTCGGCCCGGTGATGGTCGCGTGGTTCGTCGCGATCGGCGCATGCGGAGTCAGCGGCATCGTCGCGCATCCGGAGATCCTGAAGGCGCTCTCCCCCACCTACGCGCTGACATTCATCGTCGGGCACTTCGAGATCGCCTTCTTCGCGCTGACCGCGGTCGTACTCGCCGTGACCGGCGCGGAGGCGCTGTACGCCGATATGGGCCACTTCGGCCGGAAGGCGATCACCCGAGCCTGGCTGTTCGTGGTGCTGCCGGCGCTGGCTCTCAACTACCTCGGCCAGGGCGCGCTGCTGATCGGCGATCCGGCCACCATGCGCGCACCGTTCTTTCTTCTGATTCCCAGTTGGGCACTCTGGCCGATGGTGCTATTGGCCACCGCCGCAACAGTTATCGCGTCGCAGGCCGTGATCACCGGTGCGTTCTCAGTGGCGTCGCAAGCCGCTCGGATCGGCTACCTGCCGCGGCTACGGGTGATCCACACGTCTGCGGCAACCGAGGGCCAGATCTACGTGCCGTGGATCAACGGTCTGCTCATGGTCGGGGTGCTCACCCTCGTGCTCATCTTCCGAAGCTCCGAACGCCTCGCGTATGCCTACGGCATGGCCGTAACGGGCACGATCACGATCACCCTGTTGCTGTTCCTCTACTACGCCAGGACCCGATGGGGCGCACCGCTTTTGCTGGTGGTGATCGGCGGCGGTATCCTGCTGCTCATCGATCTGCTGTTCGTCGCGGCGAACCTGACCAAGCTCGTGCACGGCGCATGGCTGCCGCTGCTGATCGGCGATAGTGGCGTTCACCGTGATGGTCACCTGGCATCGCGGACGCAAGGTCGTCACCGTCGCAAGGGAAGACGCCGAGGGACCGCTCGACGAATTCATCGATGAGATCCGCGAGAGTCAGCCGCCACTGGCGCGTGTCCCCGGCACTGCGGTCTTTCTCAACCGCGGGAAAGCGACGGCACCCCTCGCGTTGAGGACATGCGTTGAACACACCCACGTGCTGCACAAGCACGTAATCATCGTGTCCATCGAAACGCTTCCGATGCCGCGTGCACCGGAGTCCGAACGCATCCAGGTTGACGCACTCGGCTTCAAGGAGGACGGGATCGTCTTCGTCACAGCAAATTACGGCTACATGGAGAAGACACACGTCTTGGACGCGCTTCGTAGCCTCACTCCGAAACAGTCCGAAGGCAAGCTCGCGATCGACGACGCATCCTATTTCCTGTCCAAGCTCGAACTCGTCCGGGGCCGCAAGAAGACGATGGCGCAGTGGCGCAAGCGGCTCTTCATCGCGACGTCCTACATCACCGCCGACGCGGCCGAACGTTTTGGCCTGCCGCGTGACCGCACGGTGATCATGGGTTCGCGCATCGAGGTGTAGCCCAGCCCGCGAGCGACCGTGTCTGTACGGCGGCGCGCCGCTTCTGGTGTTCGTTTGCGGTCGCTCGCCGTCGATGAGTGCCCGCTCACGCACGCGAATTACCGGCGTGTCGCGTACAAACACGGCCGCTCGCGGTGCGAGGGGGGATCAGCTGTCGACGGTGTGGCCATTTTCGGCGATGACGAACTGCTCGGTTCCGCTCTCGACTCGCGGGGCGTCGGCTCCAAGTGAGACGGCTATCTTGTTGCCCGCGTTGCGCATCACGTCGGCGGTCAGCTCGTACGATTCGGCCTCGGTGAAATGGATTCGCACGCCCGCTGCCACCTCAGATGTGATATTCGCGGGCGTCCAGATCAACGCGTCGGTGTATCTCAGCGCCGCCTTGTGCCGGTCACTGAGTTCGGCCGATGTCTCGTACAGCTCGATCTGCTCGTACAGCGATTCCGACCCACCTGCGTCAAGTGCATTGCCCTCGCGCCGCGACTTGCAAAGCCGGCAGTCGTGTTGGGCCGCCCCGCGCAGTCGGACGATTTCCGTTGTCACCGGGTCGATTTCGCGCAGCCGCGCGACACCGGGCTGGAAGCGATTGAACAACACGTCGCCCAGGTCGCTGTCGTGATCCCAGGCAACCGCGTCCGACCACGGTACCGGCAGTGCGAGCGCCTCCAGGCCCGCCCGAACTCTCGGCATGAAGTCGGCGATGTAGGTCAGCACAACGGTGGGGAACGCCGCTCGACCGAGCGTCGATGTGAACCTGCTTCGCAGGTCTTCGCCGACGGATGACACGTCGGCACTGAACTGTTCTGCGAATTCGACGGCCACCGACTCCGTCTCGTCAGCGGGACCGTCGACGACGACTTCGGTGGGCAATGGCGACAGCGAGAGCGTCTTGGCACACGTCTGACGGACCAGCGCGTTGATTCGGCCGTGTTCGGGTGGTGCGAGGGCGACCAATCGGCCCATTTCACCGTTCAGCGGATCGTGCATCGTCGCATTATTGCGCCTGGCTGACCGACGAGCCTGCCGCTTCGCGAGACAGGGGTGTGCCGAGCACGCGATACGTCACGTGGGTGACTTCGGGCGCCGGGACCACCCGGGTCAGCTCGAACTCGGCGGGGGCGGTCACCTGGTCGAACAGCCGGATGCCGGCGCCGAGCACTACCGGTACGTGGGCCAGGTGAAGCTCGTCAACCAGGCCGGCGTTGAGGGCTTGCCGGAACACATTGGCGCCACCGATGATCGTTACGGTGCCGTCTCCGGCTGCCGCATGGGCCTGCTTGACGGCACTGACCACGCCGTCGGTGACGAACACCTCTTCGAGTACGGCCCGGTTGGCCTCCGACACCGTGCCGGAACGCGGGTAGCTCCACTCGTGCAACTGCTCGAGATCGTCGTCGGGGCCGGTGACGAAGCCGTCCAGCGATATGCTCATGCGGGCGATCACGGTTGGCATAAGTGCGCATTCTCCTTGTCTCGCTTCGTGTCTGACCAACTAGATTTCGACGCTGACGAAACTGCCGGCGTCAGTGCGGGTCATCGGGCTCCACCTGAAGCGGACCGAGGGTCTCGGTGATCAGGGAGTGGATGGAGCTGCGGGAGTACGGTCCGAGATGGAGAAGTATTCGGTAGTGGATCGGGCCGTACAGGCGCTCGACGAGCAGCGGCAGGTCGGCATCGACGGCCAGCTGATTTTGTTCCTGTGCGGTGCGCAGTCGTGTGAGCGTGACCTCGTTGCGAGGCCGGATGAATCGGGCAGACAAGGCTTGTGCGAGATTGTCGTCGTGTTGTGATTCGGCGATGAGGCCCTTGTAGGCAGGGCCAAGGCGGCCGGTCATGAACTCGTTGACTATCTCCAATTGAGCTTGGAGATCGGCGACGATGTCGCCGGTATCGGGAACGTGTGTGGCGCCGTCCTGCCACTCGTCGAGTGCTTCCAACACGACCGCGCCCTTTGTGGGCCACCATCGGTAAATCGTCTTCTTGCTAGTTCCCGCACGCGCCGCGATTGCCTCCACGGTCAGATTGCCGTAGCCCTCTTCAGCGCAGAGATCCAGAGCCGCAGCCAAGATCGCTCGATGACTCTTCTGGCTACGTCTAAGCGCATTCGGTGCGGCCATGTCGACACCCTAACAGGAACGACACGTGTCGTGTTGACTTGTAAGGGCTAGAAGGATACGGTCAAACGACACGGGACGTATCGTGTCGCAACCCGTGCTCAGCCCTCCTGAGCGGAAGGAACTTCGTAATGTCCATCGCCTACGTTGTCGCCATAGTCCTGTGGGCGGTGTGGCTGAGCGTCTCAGCGGTCGCCATCCTGGTCCGCGCCAGGTGGATCACCCAGGCCCTGGCCGATTACGACGTACCCGCTTCGTGGTGGCCGTGGCTCGGCACGGCCAGGGCCGCAGGAGCCGCGGGCATCCTGGCTGGCCTAGTCGTTCCGCTGATCGGTGTGACGGCCATGGTCGGCCTTGTGTTGTATTTCTTCGCAGCCGTTGCCGCCGTGATACGCACCCGCGGGTACTCGCATTCTGCTCTGCTGCTGGTGTCGTAGCAGATGATCTGCGGCGACGCCTCAGTCGTCGCATTATTGCGCCTGGCTGACCGACGACATGTGAAAGTCCGGGATCCGCAGCGTGGGCATCGCCGCGCGACTGGCCCAGTCACCCCATTCACGCGGCAGCGTGACCTCGCTGACGCCGGCCTGGCTGACCCGCCGCAGCAGGTCCAGCGGGCTCTCGTTGAACCGGAAGTTGTTGACCGCGCCGGTGACCTGCCCGTCCTCGACCAGGTAGACGCCGTCGCGCGTCAGTCCGGTCAACAGCAGGACGCCCGGATCGACCACCCGGATGTACCACAGCGTGGTCAGCAGCAGTCCGCGCTCGGTGCCCGCCACCATCTCGGCCAGGCTATCGGTGCCACCCGTCATCAGCAGGTTGTCGGCCGCAACCGCGACGGGAACGCCGAATTCGGCGGCGGCCGCCCGCGGATAGACCAGCGCGTTGATCCTGCCGTCGCGAATCCAGTCGACCCGGTCGATGTCCATGCCATTGTCGAACACCGAGACCTCGTCCGACGAACTGGCCGCTTCGACGAACGGCATGCATTTCAGGCCGGCGGCGGCGGGATCGGAATACAGCGTCAACGGCAGATCGGTGAGCGTCTCCCCCACGCGCGTGCCGCCGCCTGGCGCCGAGAACGCGCTGCGGCCCTCCTGCGCTCCGCGACCGTCCATCGACCACGACAGGTAGATCATCAGGTCGGCGACGGCCGACGGCGGCAGGATCGTCTCGTAACGTCCCGCAGGCAGCTCGACGGTGCGCTGCGCCCATCCGAGGCGAGTCGAGAGCTCCTCGAGCATGGAATCGGTTGGCACATCGGCGAAGTCGGGTGTGCTGATACCTGCCCATGCGCTCGCGCCATCGCGCTTGGCGTTGATCTCGACGGAACCGGTGGGTTGGGTGAAGCGCCGCCGCAGTCCGCTCGAGGTGGCGACGAACGTCGTCTCGAGGACGTGCCGTGCGTAGCCGTACAGCCGGTCGGCGCGGGGAAATCCACGGCTCAGCGCGTCGGCGACGCCACCGAAGACCTCCACGCCGGTTTCGGGAATCGGCGCGTCCCAATCACTTGGCGCCCCTGTCGCGGGCAGTGCGGCGCGCTGTCGCGGGCTTCCGGCGCCGCAAGCGCCGCCTCCTGCGACGCCGCCACCAGACTGGGGATGACCGACGGATCGACCTCGCTGGATGTCAGCGACGCCACCTGACCGCGCTCGCCGCGTCGCACCACCGAGATGACCGTTGTATTGCGCTGCACCGAAACACCGTTGGTGGTCATCGAATTGTTCGCCCACCGCAGCGCCGCGTTGCTGCCGTCGGCGACCACCACGATGGTCTCGTCGGCCTTTCCCAATCGGGCGGCCTCGGCCAACACCGCGTCGACGACCTGTTGTGCACCGATCACCGCTACCGCCCCCCTTCGGTGCGGGTATTGAGGACGTTGATGCCGCGGAACAGCGCCGACGGGCATCCGTGGCTGACCGGGGCGACCTGTCCGGTTGCGCTTTGCCACAATTGAATGCACCGCCCAGCCGCCACGTCGACGGCCGCCAACGACTTCCATCGCCCCCCAGAAGTCGGTGGTGGTGGCCTGATAGGCCACGTCGCGCAGTTGGCCATCGAGTTTTCCGTCGCTGATGCGGAAGAACCTCTGCCCGGTGAACTGAAAGTTGTACCGCTGCATGTCGATCGACCAGACTCTTGTCGCCGAGGATGTAGATCCCGTCCTCAACCCGCGCGATCAGGTCGTCGATGGACAGGTCGTCGGTGCCCGGCTGCAGGGACACGTTGGCCATCCGCTGGATCGGCACGTGGTGCGGGGAGTCGGCGTACGAACAGCCGTTGGACCTGGCCATACCCAGCCGAGGCGCGAACACCCGGTCAAGCTGGTAGCCGACGAAGAGGCCGTCGCGCACCAGATCCCACCGTTGCGCCTGCACACCCTCGTCGTCCCAACCGACACTGGCCAGCCCGAAATCCTCGGTGCGGTCGGCGGTCACGTTCATCACCGACGATCCGTACCGCATCGTGCCCAGCTTGTCCGGTGTCGCGAACGACGTGCCCGCGTAGGCGGCCTCGTAGCCGATTGCGCGGTCGTATTCGGTGGCGTGCCCGATGGATTCGTGAATCGTCAACCACAGGTTGGACGGGTCGATGACGAGGTCGGTCGGCCTCGGTGTCACGCTCGGTGCCTTGACCTTCTCCGCGAGCAGCGTCGGCAGCTCTGCGAGCTCGGTCGTCCAGTCCCACACGTCGTCACCCTCGACGGCCTCCCAGCCCCTTCCCGATCGGGGGCGCGAGCGTGCGCATGGTCTCGAAGGATCCGGCCGCGGAGTCGACGGCGACGGCCTCCAGCGCCGGCTGGACCCGCACCCGCTGTTGGGTGATCGACGAGCCTGCCGTGTCGGCGTAGAACGTCTGCTCCTTGACGGCGTGCAGGCTTGCCGAGACGTGGTTGACGCCGTCGGCGGCGAGCAGCCGCCCCGAGTACTCGGCGAGTAGCCCGATCTTGTCGGCCGAGGGGATCTCGAACGGGTCGATCCGGTAGTCGGACACCCAGCTGGCGTCCACGTAGAGCGGTTCGGGCGCCAACTCGATCGTCTCGGCGTTGAGCGCGGCCAAGGTGCGTGCCACTGCGACAGCGCGACGGGCGGTCTCCGCCGCGACACCCGCGTCCAGCTCTGGCGTGCGATGCGAAGCCCCAGGTGCCGTCGACGATCACCCGCACCGCAAACCCGACCTCCCGCTCGACGACGGCCGTCTCCAGCTCACCGTCACGCAGCGCCACGACTTCGTCGACGATGCAGTGGATGCGCAGGTCGGCATGGCTGGCGCCGGCCGCTACGGCAGCCGACAGCGCGGCGTCGGCAAGCAGATGGCGCGGCAGTGCGAGGAAGTCGGGATCGACCTGACGGGATGCTGTCACGGCTAACACCGTAGTTCGACGGGGCTTCGCCCGCTTTAATGGCTCAGTGGCGGCCAATCGGGTGCGATCAACGGCAGTGGGGTACGCACTGCTGGCGCCCAGCCTGTTCGGCGTCGTCACATTCCTGCTGTTGCCGATGCTGGTCGTCGCCTGGCTCAGCGTGCACCGCTGGGACCTGTTGGGGCCCATTCGGTATGTCGGACTGGACAATTGGCGTTCGGTGTTGACCGATCCGTCGTTTGCGACGTCCCTGTTGGTGACGGCACTGTTCATCTTGATCGTGGTGCCGACGCAGTCGGTGCTCGGCCTCGTCGCCGCGGCGATGCTGGCCCGCGGGCTGCCGGGCAGTGGCTTCTTCCGCTCGCTGTACGTGCTGCCCTGGATCTGCGCACCACTGGCGATCGCCGTGCTGTGGCGGTGGATCCTGGCACCGACGGACGGCGTGGTCAGCACGCTGCTGGGCGAGCGGATCGAGTGGCTGACCGATCCGGACCTGGCGCTGCCGGTGGTCTCGGCCGTGACGATCTGGACGAACGTCGGCTACGTGACTCTGTTCTTCCTCGCGGGCATCCTCGCCATCCCCGCCGACATCCAGGACGCGGCGCGCACCGACGGCGCGAACGCATGGCAGCGGTTCCGCCGCATCACGTTGCCGATGCTGAGGCCGACGCTGTTCTTCGTCCTCGTCACGGGGGTCATCAGTGCGGCGCAGGTGTTCGACACTGTCTATGCGCTCACCGCAGGCGGGCCGCAGGGGCGCACCGACCTGATCGCGCATCGGATCTACGCCGAGGCGTTCGGCGCGGCTGCGGTCGGGCGGGCGGCGGTGATGGCGGCGGTGCTGTTCGTCCTTCTGGTCGGGGTGACGATCGCCCAGCATTCCTATTTCCGCAAACGGATCACCTATGACGTCGTTTAGCCGCGCGGTGTCCGCCCCGGTGATCTACGCCGGGCTGGCGGCGGGTGCGCTGATCACCCTGGCGCCGTTCGCCCTAGGGCTGATGACGTCGTTCACGTCCGCCGAGCAGTTCAACACCGGGAAACCGCTGTCGGTGCCGACACCACCGACCCTGGAGAACTACGCGGGATTGGCCGACGCCGGGTTCGGCCGCGCGTTGCTGGTGACCGCGCTGATGACGGCCGTCATCCTGGTCGGCCAGCTGACCTTCTCGGTGTTGGCGGCGTACGCGTTCGCGCGACTGGAGTTTCCCGGCCGCGACGCATTGTTCTGGGGGTATCTCGCGACGTTGATGGTGCCGGCGACGGTGACGGTGGTGCCGCTGTACCTGATGATGGCGCAGGCCGGTCTGCGAAACACGTTCTGGGCGTTGGTGCTGCCGTTCTTGTTCGGCTCGCCGTACGCGATCTTCCTGCTGCGCGAGTACTTTCGTGGGATCCCGGCCGACCTCATCAAGGCGGCACGCATCGACGGCGCCAACACCCTGGATGTTCTCGTTCATGTCGTGGTGCCTGCGAGCAAGCCGATTCTGGTGACGCTGGCGCTGATCACCGTTGTCAGCCAATGGAACAGCTTCATGTGGCCGCTGGTGATCACCAGCGGTGGCAAGTGGCAGGTGCTGACGGTCGCGACGGCGGGTCTGCAGTCGCGCTACAACGCCCAGTGGACGTTGGTGATGGCGGCGACGACGGTGGCGATCGTTCCACTCATATTGCTGTTCGTCGCGCTCGGCAGGCACATCGTGCGTTCCATTGTGGTGACGGGCCTGAAATGACGCTGCGCCCCAGGGTGTCCACGATGGTCGCGACGGCCCTGGCTCTCACCATGGCCGTGTTGCTCGGCGCCGCGGTGCTGCTGGGCCGATCGACCGAGCCCGCAGGCCGGACGGTGGTGACCGTGCGCCTGTGGGATGAGCAGGTGGCCGTCGCGTACCGGGAATCGTTCGACGAGTTCACCCGGATCCATCCCGACATCGATGTGCGGGTCAACGTGGTGGCGTACGCCACCTACTTCGACACGTTGCGGACCGACGCCGCAGGCGGCAGCGCGGACGACATTTTCTGGCTGTCGAACGCGTACTTCGCCGGATACGCCGACAGCGGCCGGCTGCTGGATATCGCAAAAGTGTTGGGCCCGAATGCCGCAACGGACTGGGAGCCGTCGGTGGTGGACCAGTTCACCCGCAACGGCGTGCTGTGGGCGGTGCCGCAGCTGACGGATGCGGGTATCGCCGTCTACTTCAACGCCGACCTCATCGAGGAGGCGGGCGTCGATCTGCGGCAACTTCTGGCCGTACGGTGGTCTCCCGGCGATGTCGACACGCTGCGGCCCCTGCTTGCCCGGCTGACCGTCGACGCCGACGGCCGCCGGGCCGACGAACCCGGCTTCGACCCGGGACGCATCCGGCAGTGGGGCTACAACGCCGCCAACGATCTTCAAGGCATCTACCTGAACTACATCGGCTCGGCTGGGGGGATGTTCTCCGATGGCGACCGGTTCGCCTTCGACAACCCCGGGTCCGTCGCGGCGTTCGACTACCTCGCGCGTCTGATCAACGACGACCACGTCGCCCCGCCAGCCTCGGACACCAACGGCAACGGCGACTTCTCCCGCAACCAGTTCCTGCAGGGCAGGATGGCGCTGTTCCAGTCCGGCACCTACAACCTGGCGGCGATCGCCGAGGACAGCCGCTTCCGGTGGGGTGTGGTACCGATGCCGATCGGACCGGTCGGCCGGGTGAGCGTCACCAATGGCATTGCTGCTGCGGGCAATTCGGCAACCAGGCATCCCGACGCGGTTCGGCAGGTGCTGGCCTGGATGGGCAGCGCGGGCGGCAACCAGTACCTGGGTGCCCGCGGCGCGGCCATCCCCGCAGTCCTCCCGGCGCAACGCGCCTACTTCGACTACTGGGCTGGGCGTGGCGTCGACGTCGGGCCGTTCTTCTCGGTGCTCGACGGACCGCGGATACCCGCGCCCGGCGGCCCCGGCTTTCCCGCGGGCTACCAGGCCCTACAACCGTACTTCGACGAGATCTTTCTCGGACGCGCCGACGTGGCCACCACGCTGGGCGATGCCCAGGCCGCGGCGAACACCGCCGCCCAGCGCTAACTCGTTCCCAGCAGCGTGAGCTCCAGCGCCAGCGCCGCGCCACACACCACCAGAACCACCGAAAGAGCGACCCAGTCACGCAGTTTGGGTCCTGACGGCGCCGCGGAGATCTGACCGGCGCCACCGCGTGCGGTGATCGCGTCCCCCATCTCGTCGGCACGCCGTAGCGACACGATGACGGCGGCTGCAATCAGGTCGACCGCCTCCAGTGCCCAGCGACGCCTGCGGGCCCGCCGCGTCGTCAGCACCGATCTTGGCCGCAGGCTGCGTGCCGCATACAGAATCCGGAATTCGTCGATCAGCATCGGGAAGGCGCGCAAGGCAAGCGCGATCGTGACCGCCCAGTCATCCACCGGTACCCGCAACGGGCGCAACGGTCTACCGAGTTTCGCCACGGCGGGCGCGATCTCGGCGACATTGGTGGTCCACGACACCATGCCGCCGAGCGCGAGCAGCACGATCGACAGTGCGGTGATTCGCAGGAACTTGAGCAGGCCACCCAGTCCGAGGTCGAGCCCGAAGAGCTCGATGACGGGACTGCCGCCGGCCAACGCCGCGGTGACGCAGCCGAGTGCCAACAGGAACCACAGCCATCGAGGTATCGACGGCAGGACGCCGCGCGGAATGCGGGCCAGCCGCGTCGTGACGAGCACGATGGCGGCGACCGCCCCGATCGGCACCCAGCCGGGATAGAACGTCAGCAGCACGCCGATCCCCGCCACCACAATGAGTTTCGTGCCCGCCCACAGGTCGTGGATGACCGTACGGCCAGGCACCGGGCGCAGCAGCACGACCGGCCGACGTTGTGGCTTGCGGGTGGGTGCGGTCATGACACCCCCTCGGCCGCCGTCGGCGCGGTCGCCAGCACGCCGTCCTGCAGGTGCAGAATCCGCGGGCACAGGTCCTCGAGCCCGGTGAAGTCGTGTGAGATCACGATGACGGTCAGCCCGGCGTTGCGCCGCAGATGCTCGAGCAGGCGCAGCAGTCCGCGCGCGCTGGCGCCGTCGAGTCCGGCCAACGGCTCGTCGAGGATCAGGGCCCGCGGGGATCGCGCCAGCAGGCCGGCCAGCACGACGCGACGCATCTGTCCGCCGCTGAGCTGGTCGATCCGTCGGTCCGCCAGCGTCGCATCCAGGCCCACGGTGCCAAGTGCCTTGATCACCCTGGCACGATCACGCGGCGAAAACCCTGCCGCCGATGCGACTTCCAGGTCCACGCGGCTGCGCAGCAACTGCAGCCGGGCCGCCTGGAACGAGATGGCCACGGCGCCCACCTGGTCGGCGGCGGGCGCACCGTCGAGCAGACAACTGCCACTCGTCGGCTCGACCAGTCCGGCCATGATCCACGCCAATGTGGACTTTCCCGATCCGTTGAGGCCGTGAATCAGCACGCCGTCGCCCTCGTGGACGGTGAAGTTGATATCGCGCAATGCCGTTGTGGCCCAGGGTGTTCCGCTGCCGTATTCATGGTTGACATCGATGAGCTCGAGGACTGGAGCGTCACGCCCTGGCTTGAGAGGGCCTTTCGCGGCCGGTGCCTCGGTCGTCTCGACCATCTCGGTGTTGTCGGCTGCACCGCCGTTGCCGGTCAGGTCGATCGCCCGGTCGGCGGAGTCGGCCTCGTCGTTGTAGTGGGTGATGTGCACCAGCGACATCCTGTGGTGTTCGGTCAGTCCGGACAGCACGGCCAACAACCCGTCGCGGCCCTCCTGGTCGACCATGCTGGTCACCTCGTCGGCGATCAGCAGCGACGGCTCCCTCGCGAGAGCCGCGGCCACGGCGAGGCGTTGCAGCTCGCCGCCGGACAGCCCGCCGGTATCGCGTTCGGCCAGGTCGTCGAGGCCGACCTCGGTGAGCAGCCTCTGCACGTCGGTGGTGGTGCCGGGCGGCAGTCCCCAGACCACGTCGTCGGCGACCCGGGTGCCGAGCACCTGGCTTTCCGGGTGCTGCAGGATGACCGCGGTGCCGCCGAGTCGGCCGAGCCCGACCGAGCCGGGGCGGTCGACGATGCCCGACGACGGATCGCGCCCGGCCAGCACCAGCATCAGGGTCGTCTTGCCGGAGCCGTTGGGCCCGGTCACCGCGACGTGTTCGCCGGGCTCGATGCTCAGCGTCACCGGGCCGAGTGCGTCGTGGTCGCTCTTCGGATAGCGGAACCGGACATCGGTGAGCCGCACCGGAACGGGCGCGATTGGCGCTGTGCCGGGTGCGGAATCGAGTTTGTGCACATCGGGTATCACGACGAGCCGGGTGATCACCTGCGACAGCGCCCACCAGCCGATCAGCATCACAACGGTGACGATGATCACGGCCCACCCGCCGAGCAGGAGAGGCCAGTAGTGCAGCGCGGTGGCGAAGCCGGTCTTCAAATGCTCGGCCAGGGCGTCCATGTCAGGCAGCCACCACCAGTCGGGGATGCGCGCCATGACGGCGGCGATGCCATCGACGTTGGCCGTCATCGACTCGAAGATCAGGTGACGCAGCCGGACCAGAATCGACAGCGCGGCCACGACGGCCGCACCGAACACCGCGCCTGCCACCACGCCAACGGCGATGACCGTGAGGGTGCCGCGACCACGCCGCAGGATCAGGCCGATGAGTAAGCCGATGTAGGCGCAGTTGAGCACCGTCATGAAGCCGCCCATCCCGGCGATCAGAAACGCGATCGTGGCGCCCGCGACCGTCGCGGCGATCAGCACCCGAATCCGGAATCGGTAGACCAGCAGGCCCATCGGCACAGTGCCCAGCAGCGATATCCCGGCGGCGAAGGGCACCACGACGGCGACGATGGCGGTGGCCGCACACAGCGCCGCCATCACCGACGCGTGCGCGAGTTCGACGGGTTGCAGCGAACCTCGCCGCCGAGCCACGCTCGAGCGACGGGTAGCGGTCATTTCACGATTCTGCCAGTCGCCGCTCAACAGACCTGTGACGCCGTGAGCGTCGACACGCGCGGCCCGGGTTGATACGCATAGCAAAACTATGTAATTATGGAGCGGTGACCCGGACTCTTGGCGCCGACCTGCTAGCGGTGGTGGCGCGACTCAACCGCCTGGCGTCGCAGCGGGCCCGCATTCCGCTGCCGTTCGCGCAGGGGCGCCTGCTTTCCACGATCGAGGACCAGGGTGCGGCGCGCATTTCCGATCTGGCCGCGCTCGATCACTGCTCGCAACCGACGATGACCATGCAGGTGCGCCGGTTGGAGGATGCGGGGCTGGTGTCACGCACCGTCGATCCCGACGATGCACGGGCCGTGCTCATCCGCATCACCCCGAAGGGTGTGGACATGCTGCGGCAGGTCCGGATCGACCGTGGCGCCGCCATCGACCCGTACTTGGAGCGGCTCGACGACGCCGACCGGCAGACGCTCGACGACGCCGTGCGCGTGATGCGCAAGCTGCTCAACGACGCGGCAGCACCGAAACCAACCGTCAAATAGCTTCAACCGTTAGGAGTAGCCGCACCGTATGTGGCGCCAACCCAAGGCCGTCTGGGCCGTCGCGTTTGCCTCTGTCGTCGCCTTCATGGGAATCGGCCTTGTCGACCCGATACTCAAGCCGATTGCCGACAACCTCAACGCCTCCCCCTCGCAAGTCTCGTTGTTGTTCACCAGTTACATGGCGGTGATGGGCGTGGCCATGCTCATCACGGGCGTGGTCGCCAGCCGGATCGGCCCCAAGCGGACGTTGCTGCTGGGCCTGGCGGTGATCATCGCCGGCGCGGGACTGGCGGGACTGTCCGAAACCGTGATGGAGATCGTTGGATGGCGAGCACTGTGGGGCCTGGGCAACGCGCTGTTCATCGCAACCGCACTCGCGACCATCGTCAACTCGGCACGGGGGTCGGTCGCCCAGGCGATCATCCTGTACGAGGCGGCCCTGGGACTGGGCATCGCGGTCGGCCCGCTGGTCGGCGGTGTGCTCGGATCGATCTCGTGGCGCGGCCCGTTCTTCGGGGTGTCCGCGTTGATGCTGATCGCCCTCGTCGTCACCGCGTTCCTGCTGCCGTCGACGCCGCGTGCGGAACGCGCCACCACGCTCGCCGATCCCTTTCGTGCGCTACGCCACCGCGGGCTGCTCGGTGTCGGTATCACCGCGCTGCTGTACAACTTCGGGTTCTTCACCGTGCTGGCGTTCACGCCGTTCCCCCTCGATATGACCGCCCACCAGATCGGGCTGATCTTCTTCGGCTGGGGCGTCGCGCTGGCATTCACCTCCGTCGTGGTGGCACCTCGGCTGCAGCGCCGGTTCGGCACCGTGCCAACACTTTTGGTCAACCTGCTGGCGATGACCGCGACACTGGTCGTGATGGCAATCGGGACGGACAGCAAGGCCGTGCTGGCGGCGTGCGTGGTGGTCTCGGGCCTGTTCATCGGCATCAACAACACGCTGATCACCGAGACCGTGATGAAGGCCGCGCCGGTTGAGCGTGGAGTGGCTTCGGCGGCTTACAGTTTCGTGCGGTTCTCCGGCGCCGCGGTTGCGCCGTGGCTTGCCGGCGTTCTCGGCGAACAGGTAAGCGTGCACCTGCCGTTCTGGGTGGGCGCCGCCGCGGTGCTGCTTGCGGCCGGTGTGCTCGCGATGACGCGTCGTCATCTCGTCGGGATCGACGCCGAGGAGGCTGAACTCGACGAGCTCACCGACCACGCCGAATCGGTTACGGTCGGCAGCGACACGTGATTTCGGCGTGCGCAGTTGCGCTGAGCGCAACCAATCACGCCGAAATCACAGGATCGAGTCGACGAGCGTGCCGACCAGATAGGTGGCGGCGATCGCGACACCACCGAAGAGCAGCTGCCGCAACGACGCCCACCAGATGGGTCTGCTGGTGAACCTGGCCGCGACGCCGCCGGCGATCGCCAGGCCGACGCCGCCGCAGATCACTCCCGCCCACAGCGATTCGAATCCGAGTAGGTACGGGATGAGCGGCACGATGGCACCGATCGCGAACATGACGAACGACGAGATGGCCGCGATCCACGGCGACGGTTTCTCAGACGGGTTGACGCCCAGCTCCTGAACGAGATGGAAGTTGACCGCCCGGTTCTCGTCGCGGTGGATCTCGTCGGTGGCCTGCGCGGCGGTCTCGCGACTCATGCCCAGCTTGACGAGCATCGCCACGAGCTCGGCCCGCTCCGCCTTGGGATGCCGCTCGAACGCGCGCCGCTCCACCCGCACCTCGGAGTCGATCTGTTCGTTGGCGGTGGTGACCGATGTGTATTCGCCCAGTGCCATCGAGAAGGACCCGGCCAGTAAGCCCGCCACGCCGCCGATGACGACGGTGTGCGCGCTTGCCGCCGCGGCTACCCCCGCGATCAGCGCGGTGTTGCTGACCAGACCGTCCATCGCACCGAATGTCGCCGCGCGCAACCAGCCGCCGGATACGTCAGAGTGCCGGTGCCCCCCGACGTGGGGCATACCGGTCGGCGATAGCGCCGCATCCTTTGACTCGGCCATGGCCTCCGATTCAACGCCATGGGTTTGCGCTGGTCTAGCCAGGTTTGCCTACGTTTGCCACATCACAGTTTCCGCGAAGCCGCTACGGGCTACCGTCTGGGTATGACCACGACTGCGGAACATCTACGCAACACGCTGGACGGCCGTTGGCGCGATGTGAAGAACAGGGTGAGGCAGGAGCTCTCCACGGAGATCTTCAAGCCCCACTACACGCCGAACACCGTCATCGCCCGCACCAAGGTGGCGGAGCAGTTGAAGATCATGGCCAAGCGGGGTGCCGCGGAGGACGGCTTCAGGAAGGAACACGGCGGTAACGGGGACGTCGGCGCGGCCATCACCCAGATCGAGATGCTCGCGATGTCCGACTTGTCTCTGATGGTCAAAGCCGGTGTGCAGTGGGGCCTGTTCGGCGGCGCGATCGAGAACCTCGGCACCGAGCGGCACCACAAGGAGTACGTCCAGAAGATCATCGACCTCGACCTGCTCGGCTGTTTCGCGATGACCGAGACCGGCCATGGCAGCGACGTGCAGGCCCTGGAGACCACCGCGACCTACGATCCCGCGACGCAGGAGTTCGTCATCGACTCCCCCACCCGCACCTCGCGCAAGGACTACATCGGCGGCGCCGCCCAAACCGCCCGGGTGGCAGCAGTTTTCGCCCAGTTGATCACACCCGACGGGGAGCGCCACGGGGTGCATTGCTTGGTGGTGCCGATCCGTGACGACGAGGGCAATGACCTGCCGGGTGTGACCACGTCGGACTGCCATTACAAGGGCGGGCTGCCCGGCGTCGACAACGGTCGCATCCAATTCGACCAGGTCCGCGTCCCCCGCGAGAACCTGTTGAACAAGTACGCCGACGTCGCGGAGGACGGCACGTACTCTTCGCCGATCGAGAATCCCGGCCGCCGGTTCTTCACCATGCTCGGCACCTTGATCCGCGGCCGGGTCACCGTCGCAGGCAGCGCGGGGGCCGCGGCACGGGTGGCACTGGACATCGCGACCCGGTACGCGTTGGAACGCAGGCAGTTCGAAGCACCGGGCGACGACCACGAGGTGCTGATCATGGACTACCTCGTGCACCAGCGCAGGCTGTTCCCGCTGATCGCAAAGTCATACGCGCTGCAGTTCGCGCAGAACGAACTGGTGGCCAAATGCCACGAGCTGCAGACGTCGGAGGACCCCGACGCCGAAGAGCAGCGCGAACTGGAGTCGCGGGCGGCGGGACTGAAGGCGGCCAACACGTGGCACGCGACGCGCGCCATCCAGGAGGCCCGCGAAGCCTGCGGCGGCGCAGGCTATCTCGCCGAGAACCGGCTGATCGCACTCAAGGCCGACACCGACGTGTTCACCACCTTCGAGGGCGACAACCACGTGCTGACCCAGCTGGTGGCCAAGGAGTTGCTGACCGCGTACGCCGACGACATCAAGGGCATGAGCCCGGTGGAGTGGGTGCGGTTCGCCGCCAACTTCGCCGGTGAGCGAGTGATGAAACGCACTGCGGCCGAAACGATCATGCAGACCATCCTCGACACCCGGCAGGACAACGAGGAAGAGGGCAGCCTGTTCAACCGCGGCACCCAGGTCAAGATGTTCGAGGACCGCGAGGAGTACATGCTCGCCACGGTCGCTCGTCGGCTGCAGAGTAAGTCGAAGGAAATGAGCGCGTTCGACGCCTTCAACTCGGTACAGGACCATGTGCTGCACACCGCGCGGGTGCACATCGAACGCATCATCCTGGAATCGTTCGTCGCGGGCATCGACGCGTGCGAGGACGACGAGGCCCGCGAGATCCTGAACATGGTCTGCGACCTGTACGCACTGTCGGTGATCGAACACGACAGGGCCTGGTTCATGGAGCACCGCTTCCTGTCCACCGAACGCGCCAAGGCGGTGACCCGCGGTATCAACGAACGGTGCCGCAACCTACGGCCGTACGCCGAGCTCCTGGTCGACGGTTTCGGGATACCCGAGCAGCTGCGCTATGCCGAGATGTTGCACCCGGAGAACATTCCAGACTCCGACGAGCACCAATAGAAGGACGCCACCAGCTCCGGCACCATCGGGCCGAAGTAGGTGTCAGTGGCGGGTGACAGACTCGCCGCATGACCAATCGTGATGAGCTGTCCGGCCGTACCGCACTGATTACCGGCGGAACTCGCGGCATCGGCAAGGGCATCGCCGATCGCCTGCGCGCGGGCGGAGCGCGGGTATTGGTCGCCGCACGGTCGATGCCTGCAGATGTCTCCGCCGATGGGGTCGTCGTCGCCGATGTGGCCACTGCCGACGGCGTCGCCGTATTGGCCGCCGAGGCGCTCGAGCGACTTGGCGCGATCGATATCGCGGTACACAACGTCGGCGGCGGCGGGCAGAACGACGGCGGAGCGGCGTCGCTCACCGACAACGACTGGCAGTCCGCACTGGACACCAACCTGTTGGCGGCGGTCCGGTTGGATCGCGCGATCATCCCCGCAATGGTCGAACGCGGGACTGGTGCCATCGTGCACATCACCTCGATTCAGCGGCGCGCCCCACTTCCCACGTCCATTCCGTACGCGGCGGCCAAGGCCGCACTCACCAACTACAGCAAGGCCCTGTCGAACGAGCTGGCACCGAAGGGCGTTCGCGTCAACGCGGTATGCCCTGGCTACATCGAGACGGAGTCGGCTTATCGAATGGCGGTGGAGATCAGCGAGATCAACGACATCACGGTCGACGAGGCGCGCGCCCAGATCATGGAGTCGATCGGCGGCATTCCACTCGGCGCACCCGGCAGCCCGGCCGACGTCGGTGAACTCGTCGCATTCCTGGTCTCTGACCGTGCCCGCTACATCAACGGTGCCGAGTATGTGATCGACGGCGGCAGCGTCCGCGGGGTGTGACTACGGGTTAGGGATCGGATCGCGTGACTCGAGCTTGCCGTCGTCGCCGATTTGGAACCGAACCGTGCCGATGCCGGTGGGGCAACACGCCGGATCCTGACCCTGACGCCACTGGTACTGCACGTTCGCGGTGTCATTGCCCATCGAGATGACGTTGATGTACGAACGCGGCTCGGGTGTGGCCGGGCCGAGCGAGTTGTTGCGGTCGAAGAACAGCACCTGCATCGGGCTGTCCGATGCGTCACCGGCGGTCACCACCACCCAGTTGAGCCGGCAGTCGGGCGTGTGGCCGCGAGACGTCTCCCGCCACTGCGCACCCTCCGGCAGGGTCCCGATCGCCTGCGTGACGGTGTCCGGACTTGGCGCATCCGAGGGCCCGCAGGCCTGCGTGCTGGTCGGCGATGGGCCAGGCGGGCTCCAGCCGCATCCGATGGCAAACAGTCCAACGGCGATCAGGGCTGCGAGCAAACGAAGTGGTCGCATGCCACGAGCTTACGGACTACGCACTCCTGGTCAGAAGACGATCGTCGGCCGGAATGTCGATCCACCAGCGAACTCAGAAACCTGAAGCGGCAGCTTGTGATTCGCGCAGCAAGAAACAGGCGCCATCCAAAGATGACGCCTGCTTGTCGGCTGGCGTCACCCGGCGGTGAGCGCCTTCTTGCCGTAGACCCGCTCGAGCAGTGCCGTATCTGCATGCACCTCCATGCGCACGGTCTTGCCGTCGCGAATGGTGAGTACGTCGGCGTCTTCACCGGTTTCGCCGTCAACGGTTACGTCGGTGATGGCGACGACGGTGTCGCCCTCGGCTATCAGCCTCTTGACCGTCACCGTCGGCGCCTTCTCGGCCAACCGACCCATGTACTCCATGACCTCGGTCTTACCGTGGAAGGTGCCGCTGATGGTGCTCTGTCCTGGCTGCACCCATTCGATCTCGTCGTCGAACAGATCCATCACTGTTTGCACGTCACCCGCGGAGAACGCTGCATAACCCTTCTTGACGAGTTCCTTGTTTTCTTGCTCCGACACTGTGGAGACCCTTCGTGCGCATCCGATGTTCCGGCCGCGAGTGGAGTGGCCGGTGGTCCGACCGTTCGCCGCCACATACAGTGTCGACCTCGATTAGTCGCGAATTGGAGCAATTTGCACTAAGAAATTCGCTGCTTTTGCACAAGCAAAGAAGTCTTAGGCGGAGCTTGCTCCCCGTCAGAGATTCAGCGCGCCCCAGACCCAGCCGCTGCCGCCGGGCACCGCGTCGCCGGAGACGTTGCACCAGCTGTCCTTCTGGCATGGGCCTAGAAGCTCAACCGAGCTACCGCTGCCGAGAATTCCGACAACCTGACCGGCACCGTCCGGCTCGTTCTTCGCGTTGTAGACGTCGACGTCGCTGTTCACTATCGCGGTCGGCTTTTGATCGGCAGCCGGCTTGTCATCCGCGCAGGTGAAGGGGAAACCCACGGAGCTCCACGGGCCCGGCGCCCAGAACGTCGTGACGCCGTCTTGGCGTGCCACGTTGTATGCAGCGCCGGTCGACGTGCCGGTGGCCACGTTGTCGCCGATGGTCCCGGTGAAGTGCGCTGTCCCAGGGTCGCCCTGCAAACCGACCTGGTTGGTGTACCAGGTGATCGAGAAATCGATGTTGCGGCCGGTGATGGCGCCGCTCATGCTCCCGCTCGGGCCTAGGTCGTTTCCGCGGGTCGAGCGGGCGTTCGGCCCGAGCTTCGACCCGTTCGAGACGACGGTGATGTCGACACCGTTCTCTTGATGGATGACAAAGAAAGTGCCGTTGGCCGTGCAGGTCTCAGCGTGCGCTGCCGGTGATGCCAGCAATCCCGCGGTGCCGAGAGCCGCCGCGGCGGCGAACACCGCAGAGCTGTTGATGATCGTCCGTGTAGACATTGATTCCTCCGTAGGCGCCGCGAAAACGTGGGAAGGACGCTGACGCATACGGGGAGGTGAGAGAAATCAGGCGTTTCCCAATGCTTTAGGTCCGCCAGCTCACGATTGTGCCTTCGGTTTGTCGCTTCTGAATGCCAACGGCTTCACGCGGTCAGTCGGCGATGAGAGGTGGGCGCTGTGTGCTCAACACTCAGTTGCGCCGCCATCGCCTGACGATGTGCGAACGCAACCGGTTCGATGCCCACCGCTTCCGCGGCGGATACCCAAGGCACCGACTGGCAAACAAGGGCTCGTTGAGGAGATCGAAGTGTGCTCCCCCGGGTGGACTCGAACCACCAACCCTTCGGTTAACAGCCGAATGCTCTGCCAATTGAGCTACAGGGGATTGCCCTTTCCGCGGGGTTCTGCCGCGGACCGAGGGTTGACTTTAGCGTACGTGCGGGTCGGCCCGCCAATAGTCTCCCGGCCCGACACACACCCCACTCGGTGAGGCAGGATGGACACCGTCACACCGTCGTCTGGGAGGGGCTCCGTGTTCCGGTATGTCGTGGTACTGGCAGTCGGTTACGTGTTGGGTACGAAGGCCGGCCGGCGTCGCTATGAGCAGATCGCGGGCACCTATCGCGCCGTCACAGAGAGCCCGGCGGCCAAGGCCGTGATCACGGCGGGACGCCGAAAGATTGCGAATCGGGTCTCACCGGACCCGGAGATGGTGTCGTTGACGCCGATCGACGGCGAAACCGCTGTGCTCAAGCCGCAGGCAGCACCGACGGCCGAAAAGCGCTAGTTGAAGCCGCGGTTGAACGTCTGACCCGGCAGCAGTCCGCCGTTCTGGTAGTTGTTGGGTCCGTAGATGCCCCATGGCGTGCCGATGCTGTTCGCGTTGCCGTTCGAGTAGCCCAGGCAGTGGCCGTCCTCTTGATTGCCGAACCAGGCGAGGCACTCGCCGGTGGCCTGGACATTCTGGGGCGCAGGGGTCGAAATCGTGGTCGCGGCGATGACCGGTCCGGCCGCCGCGGCAACCGCGAAAGCGCTGATAGCGATCACCTGACGAGTCTTTTTCGAAGCCACAATTGCCTTTCACCGGTGGGCCGAGGGCTGTTACACCATAACTTGTCAGGGGTGGTTACGCAGTAAGGTCGTCGCCGCTGGCCTGTTCCAACAGGCTGCGGCGATAGGCCTCCATGGCGACCAGGTCGCCGAACAGCGCGTGATACTCGTCGCCCTGCTCCACGGGTGACATGCGCTGCAGCTTGGATTTCACCTCGGCGATCTGGCGACCGACCGCGACTTCCTGCAGGCGAGCGAGCACCCCGCTGATGTAGCGCGGCAACTTCTCGTCGTCTTCTACACTGATCGATTCCACGCCGAGCTCGTTGACCAGGCTCGCCGCGGCGTCCGAACCGGTGTGCTGGCGGACCGCGTCGATCCATTCCGCGCCGGAGGCGCCCGCCGTCGTGCCGCCCGCCGCCCCGATGGCGGCCCGCACCGCCGTATAGCCCGGATGGGTGAAGCTCTCGGGCGTCAGCGCATCGAACACCGGACCCGCAAGCGCCGCGTACTGCAGAGCGGACTTCAGGGCCTCGCGCTGCGGCCACAGCGTCGGGTCCCGCGGATCGGGCCGCGCCACCGCCGTTGGCGAGCCAGTTGATGACGGCCTGGCTCGCGTCTGCGCCGATGCCTGCTTGCCGCCGCCCTTCGACTGGTCGCGGACCCTGTTCACCACCTGGGCCACGTCGTCCCAGCCCACCCAGCCGGCCAGCTGGCGCGCATACTCGTCGCGCAGCGTCGGGTCCTTGATCCGCGCGACCATCGGCGCGCACCGGCGCAGTGCGGCGACCCGGCCGTCGGCGTTCTCCAGGTCGTGGTCGGTAAGCGCGGTGCGAATTGCGAACTCGAACAACGGAGTTCGGCGCGCCACCAGGTCGCGCAGTGATCCGTCACCCGACTTCAGCCGCAGATCGCACGGATCCATGCCATCGGCCGCCACCGCAACGAACGACTGCCCGGCGAGATTCTGTTCGCCGTCAAACGCCTTGACCGCGGCCGCCCGCCCGGCGGCGTCACCGTCGAACACGTAGATCAGTTCGCCGCGAAAGAAGTTGTCGTCCATCATGAGTCGCCGCAGCATCGCCAAGTGCTCGTCGCCGAACGCGGTCCCGCACGACGCCACCGCGGTGGTCACCCCGGCCTGATGCATCGCCATCACGTCGGTGTAGCCCTCGACGACGACCGCCTGGTGAGACTTGGCGATGTCCCGCTTGGCATGGTCGAGGCCGAAAAGCACCGACGATTTCTTGTAGAGCACGGTTTCAGGCGTGTTGACGTACTTGGCCTGGTTCTGGTCGTCATCGAACAACCTGCGGGCGCCGAACCCGATGACCTCTCCGCTGGACACCCGGATGGGCCACAGCAGCCGCCGGTGGAAGCGGTCCATCGGCCCACGCCTGCCCTCGCGCGACAGCCCGGCCGCCTCGAGTTCCTTGAACTCAAAACCCTTGCGCAGCAAGTGCTTCGTCAACGTATCCCAGCCCGACGGCGCGAAGCCGCAGCCGAAATGCGCTGCGGACTCCGCATCGAAATTGCGGTCACGCAGGTACTGACGCGCGGGCGCCGCCTCGTCCGACTTCAGCGTCTCGGCGTAGAACTCCTGCGCGGCGGCGTTGGCGGCGATCAACCGGCTGCGACTGCCCCGGTCACGCTGCACGCTGGTCGCCGCCCCGGTGTAGGTGACGGTGAAGCCGACGCGGTCGGCAAGAAGTTCGACCGCCTCGACGAAGGTGACGTGCTCGATCTTCTGCACGAACGCGTAGACGTCGCCGCCCTCGCCGCAGCCGAAACAGTGGAAGTGGCCGTGGTTGGGCCGCACATGGAAGGACGGGGATTTCTCGTCGTGGAACGGGCACAGGCCCTTCAGCGAGTCTGCTCCGGCGCGGCGCAGTTGGACGTAGTCGCCGACCACATCTTCTATCCGCACGCGTTCACGAATGGCCGCGATATCGCGATCAGGGATACGGCCGGCCACCGAATCAGTCTAGAGCGGGTTCCAACCGCTCCAATCGGCCTTCGGTGAACGACGCGATCTGGTCGACGACCACCCGAAGCCGCCCGCCGTCGTCGTCGGCCGCATTGAACGCGGGCACGAAGATCGGGTCGAGCGTGGCGGGTGCACCGGCCAACAACCACTGCGCGACACGGTGGATACGGTCACGCTGACGGGCCTGCAGGTCCAGGTGGCGCGGGTCGGACATGATGAACTGCAGCGCCAGCACCTTCAGCACCGCAACCTCGGCGCGCACCAGCGCGGGTACCCGCAGGTCGGCGGCATAGCGGACCAGGGGCCCCGGACCGGCCTCAGCCCTGGTGGCGGCGATCGCGGCCGACGCGAACCGCCCGACCAGCTCGCTGGTCAGCTTCTTCAACTCGACCGACGCGGCGAGCGTGGAGTCGTACTTGCCTACCGCGGCGACCACCGGCAGCTCGGAGAGCCGCACGGCCGCCGACACCAGGTCGTCAGCGGACAGGCCACCGCCCATTCCATGCGACTCCCCCAGACGGCCCAGCTCGGCGGCCGCGTCGTCGTCGGCGAGCACCCGCATGTCGATGCGGCCCGACACCACGCCGTCCTCGACGTCGTGCACCGAGTACGCCACGTCGTCGGCCCAGTCCATCACCTGGGCCTCCAGGCAGGGCCGGAGTTCCGGCGCCTGCACCCGCATCCAGTCGGCGGCGGCCATGTCGTCGCGGTAGAAGCCGAACTTGCTGCGCTGCGGAATCCGTTGCCACGGGTACTTCGTGACGGCGTCCAGCGCCGCCCGGGTCAGGTTCAAACCGGCGCTACGGTCCTGCGGGTCAAGGACTTTGGGTTCGAGTCGGGTCAGGATCCGGAAGTTCTGGGCGTTGCCCTCAAAACCGCCGTGGGCGTCGGAGACTTCGTCCAGCGCGCGCTCACCGTTGTGCCCGTACGGCGGGTGCCCGATGTCATGGGCGAGCCCGGCCATGTCGACGAGGTCGGGGTCGCAGCCCAGCCCGATCGCCATGCCGCGGCCGATCTGTGCGACCTCCAACGAGTGCGTCAGCCGGGTACGCGGGGTGTCGCTCTGGCGCGGCCCGACGACCTGCGTCTTGTCGGCCAGCCGACGTAGCGCCGCGCAGTGCAGTACCCGGGCCCGGTCGCGGGCGAAGTCGGTGCGGTGTTCGGATTCGGTCCCCGGCAACGCGGCACTCTTCGGCGGCTCGACCACCAGGCGCTGCCGGTCGAACTCGTCGTACGCGTCGTTGTTCATCGCCACCGACGCATAGTCTGCCAGGACTCTTCGCCGGTACCGGCTGTCTCGGCCTGCCAGCGCACTACATTGACGATCATGCGCATCGCCCGCTTGCTCAGCCTGGTCCTCGCGCTTCTGGCCGCCGGCGTCCTAGTCGCGCCGACCGCAGGCAGCACACCGCCGTTCCGGCTGCCCGGCTACGTCACCGATCAGGCGAAGGTGCTCAGCGGCTCGCAAGTCGACGGTGTCGAACGGGCGGTCGACCAGCTTTACAACGAGCGGCAGGTTCGGCTGTGGGTGGTGTACGTCGACAGCTTCGACAGCCTCGGCGCGGTGACCTGGGCCGAAAGAACCAGGCAAACAAGCGACTTGGACGCCGCTGACGCCATCCTGGCGGTCGCCACCCGAGACCGCTCCTATGCGTTCCTGGTGCCCAGGGAGATCGTCAGCGACTCTGCTTCCAACGACATTCGCCGCAATGCGATCGAACCCAAGCTGCGCGGCAATGACTGGGCCGGAGCAGCGGTCGCAGCGGCAGAAGGGCTCAACACGGCGAGCGCGCCCGGACCCGGAATCTCGGGGGTCGGCGTACTCGTCGCCCTGGCCGTCCTCGTCGTCCTCGTGCTGCTGTTGTGGCTGTGGACGCGGCGGCGGCGACGCAAGCGCCGCGAGGCCGAGTTCGCCGCGGCACGGCGCGTCGATCCCGCCGATCCCAACGCCCTGGCCTCCGTCCCCATCGACGCACTAGACGACCTGTCCAAGTCGATCGTCGTGGACGTCGACAACGCAGTGCGCACGAGCGACAATGAACTTGCGTTGGCCGTCGAGGAGTTCGGCAACAAGGACACGGCCCCGTTCAGCAAGGCCGTCGTAGACGCGAAAACCACACTGGCGCAGGCGTTCAACGTGCGCCAGATCCTCGACGACGCCGTCCCGGAGACGGCGGCGCAGCGGCGTGACCTGCTGACGCGAGTAGTTGTGGCGGCGGCCAGGGCCGACCGCGAACTCGATTCCCAGCGAGAGGCGTTCGCGCAGTTGCGTGACCTGATCATCAACGCGCCGAGCCGGCTGGATGCGATGATGCAACAGATGGTCGACCTGACGGCGCGACTGGAACCGTCGCAGCAGGCGCTTACCGCGCTGCACAACCAATTCGCCGATACCGCACTGGCTTCCGTGGCAGGCAATGTCGATACCGCCAAGCAGCGACTGACCTTCGCCGAGCAGAACATCACCAATGCGCGGAACCTGCTCGCGCGTCCGGCGGATCGTCAGGGCGGGCTCGTCGATGCCGTCCACGCCGCCGAGTCGGCGCTGGGGCAGGCGCGCACCCTGCTGGATGCGGTGGACACCGCCGCAACCGACATCAACCGCGCGATCGCCACACTGCCTGCGGCGATCGCCGACATTCAGAACGGCATCAAGGCCGCGGGAGATCAACTGGCTCAGGGTGACATCGCCCAGCCCGACAAACTCGGTGCCGCCCGGGATGTGGCGGTCAGGGCCGTCGCAGACGCACAGAGCACCGGCACCGCAGACCCGCTGGGCGCGTTCACCAAGCTGACCCAGGCCGACGCCGACCTGGACCGGCTGCTGGCCAGCGTCGCCGAGGAACGCGAGGCGGCCGAGCGGCTCAGCCGCGCCTACGACCAGGCACTCTTCGCTGCGCAGTCCAAGGTCCGCGCCGTGTCGGACTTCATCGACGTCCGGCGCGGCAGCATCGGCTCCGAGGCGCGTACCCGGCTGGCCGAAGCGGTGCGCCAACTGCAGGCCGCGCAGGACAAGCGGGAGAACAATCTCAACGAGGCGATCGCCCATGCGAACGGCGCGGCGATGCTGGCGTCGCAGGCGCAGTCGATTGCCACCTCCGACGCGCAGGCCGCGCAGCGGGCATACGCCGGGCGCTACGGCAGCACCGGCGGATCCAATATGGGCGCGGTGCTCGGCGGCATCATCCTCGGAAATATTCTCAGCGGTGGCGGGATGGGCGGCGGCATCGGCGGCGGCATGGGCGGCGGCTGGAGTTCGACCTCATACGGAGGGTCCGGCGGCGGCCTTGGCGGCGGCGGCGGCCGCTTCTAGGGGCTGGGTTCCACTCGCCAGCAGACGCAAACTCGCCCAAATCGCGGTCGAAAAGTGCGAGTTTGTGTCTGCTCGCGGGGAGAAGTCAGCTGCCCTTGTGTCTGCTCGCGGGGAGAAGTCAGCTGCCCTTGTGTCTGCTCGCGGGGAGAAGTCAGCTGCCCTTGAGGCGCACCGCCAGATAGTCGGAGACGGCGTCGAGCCCGACCCGCTCCTGCGACATCGCGTCGCGTTCGCGAATCGTGACGGCCTGGTCGTCAAGCGTGTCGAAGTCGACCGTCACGCAGAACGGCGTGCCGATCTCGTCCTGTCGGCGGTAGCGCCTGCCGATCGCACCGGCGTCGTCGAATTCGACGTTCCACGACTTGCGCAACTCGGCGGCGAGGTCACGCGCCTTGGGTGACAGGTCCTCGTTTCGCGACAGCGGCAGTACCGCCGCCTTGATCGGGGCCAGTCGCGGATCGAGCCGCAGCACCGTGCGCTTGTCGACACCGCCCTTGGCGTTGGGCGCCTCGTCCTCGGCGTAGGCGTCGACGAGGAACGCCATGAACGACCGGGTCAGGCCGGCCGCGGGTTCGATCACGTACGGCACATACCTGGTGTCGGTGGCCTGCTCGTAGAAGGACAGATCGACGCCGGAATGCTTTGAATGCGTTGACAAGTCGAAGTTAGTGCGATTGGCGACACCTTCCAGCTCGCCCCATGGATTGCCCTGGAAGCCGAACTTGTACTCGATATCTACGGTGCGATCCGAGTAATGCGACAGCTTGTCCTTGGGATGCTCGAACAGCCGCAGGTTGTCGCGTTCGATGCCGAGGTCGACGTACCACTGGAGCCTGGTGTCGATCCAGTACTGGTGCCACTCCGCGGCGGTGTCCGGTTCGACGAAGAACTCCATCTCCATCTGCTCGAACTCGCGGGTGCGAAAGATGAAGTTGCCCGGCGTGATCTCGTTGCGGAAGCTCTTGCCGATCTGGCCGATACCGAACGGCGGCTTCCTTCGTGACGTCGTGACGACGTTGGCGAAGTTCACGAAGATGCCCTGCGCGGTCTCGGGCCGCAGATAGTGCAGGCCTTCCTCGGTCTCGATCGGGCCGAGGTAGGTCTTGAGCATCATGTTGAAGTCGCGGGGTTCGGTCCATTGCCCCTTGGTGCCGCAGTCCGGGCACGCGATCTCCGACATCGAAACGGATTCGGGATCGTCGATTCCCTTCTTCTCCGCGTACGCCTCCTGCAAGTGGTCCTGCCGATGCCGCTTGTGACAGTTCAGGCACTCCACCAGCGGATCGTTGAACACCTCGAGGTGTCCTGAGGCCACCCAGACCTCACGCGGCAGGATGATCGACGAGTCGAGACCGACGACGTCGTCGCGGCTGGTGACCATCGCACGCCACCACTGCCGCTTGATGTTCTCCTTGAGCTCGACGCCCAAAGGCCCGTAGTCCCAAGCAGACTTGGTGCCGCCGTAGATCTCGCCGGACTGGAAGACGAGGCCTCGGCGCTTGGCCAGGTTCGCAACGGTGTCGATGATGGACGCCACGGGTCAACAGAGTAACGATGCGTTTGTTGCGGCAGTTACCCGCACTGCGCCGCAGCAGGCGGATACAGACCCGGCGCCGTTGACATGCGTGATCGCGCATGTATCGTGGCGGACATAATGAAAACGGTTTCCACCTTCTCATCGGGGCTGGCGCCGCAGACCGACGACCGCCACCAGCACGGCGACGCGCCGCTGCCTGATCTGCCCCGGCGGGAGGTCCTCGACACCGCAGGCGACCTGCTGCGCGCTCTTGCCGCGCCCGTGCGAATAGCGATCGTGCTGCAACTGCGCGAGTCGTCGCGTTGCGTGCACGAACTCGTCGACGCGCTCGGCGTGCCGCAGCCGCTGGTGAGCCAGCACCTTCGCATCCTCAAGGCCGCGGGCGTCGTGGCAGGCGAGCGGTCCGGCCGCGAGGTGCTCTACCGCCTCGTCGACCACCACCTTGTACACATCGTGGTCGCCGCGGTCACACACGCCGCGGAGGACAGCGAGTGAGCACCGCGCACGCGAGGAGCAATTCAGGCACGCCGCCGGGCGTACGCGCCACCAAGCAGCGCGCGGCGATCTCGGCGCTGCTCGAGAACCTGGACGACTTCCGTTCAGCCCAGGAACTGCACGACGAACTGCGCCGCCGCGGCGAGGGCATCGGCCTGACCACCGTGTACCGCACTCTGCAGTCGATGGCAGCGGCGGGTTTGGTCGACACCTTGCGCACCGACACCGGCGAGTCGGTGTACCGGCGCTGCTCCGAGCATCACCATCACCACCTGGTGTGCCGGGTGTGTGGCTGCACGGTCGAGGTGCAGGGCGGGCACGTAGAGACGTGGGCGGCCGACGTTGCACGCAAGCATGGCTTCTCCGACGTCAGCCACACGATCGAGATCTTCGGCGTCTGCGGCGGCTGCGCACCAGGTGACTAGGCGTCGGCGTCGCCGATCAACGTCCGGCGCACATCGGCACCCGTGCTGAGCACCATCATGACCAGTGTCCGCAGTGCCTCGTCGGTCAGGCCGGCAGCCGGGAAGTTATAGCGCAACGTGACGTCCGCGGTGCCACCACCGGCCACCTGCTCGGCCAGGGACACGGTCCCCAGCACGGTGCCGTGTGCGAGTTGGGCGACCTTGTCACGAATCTCGTTGTCCAACGGCAGGTCCCACGCCAGGATCTGGGTCAGTGACACCATCTCGAGACCCTCGGCGATCGTCACCACCCGCAGCGACGCGAACGTGTGGTCATGGTGAACGGTGAGCGCGCCGTCGTCCTCTTCCTCGAACGGCCACACGCCTTCGATGACGGTCCGCAAGCGGTCGGCGAGCTCCATCAGGCCCTGCCGCTCAGGTACATCATTCGGCTCTGCCGAACCGACGATTGCGGTTCACGTACTCCACGCACGCATCCCACAGATCGCGGCGGTCGTAGTCCGGCCACAGCTTGTCCTGGAAGACGAAT
Source organism: uncultured Actinomycetota bacterium (assembly GCA_963716505.1). Lineage (GTDB taxonomy): Bacteria > Actinomycetota > Actinomycetes > Mycobacteriales > Mycobacteriaceae > Mycobacterium. The sequence goes on along the minus strand of CAVQTL010000005.1, from coordinate 219,978 downwards.
TCAGCGTAGGCCGCCTGCCACAACAGGAAGTTGCTCGCGCGCTGCTCCCCCGACGTCCTGATGAACAGGTCGACGTCGGGGATGTCGGAGCGGTGCAGGTGTTTGGCGAACGCGGCCTCGCTGATCCGGTTCGCATTGACCTTTCCGTCTACGGCCTCCTGCGCGAGTTCACGTGCGGCCTCGACGATTTCGGTGCGGCCGCCGTAGTTGACGCAGTAGTTGATGGTGATGACGTCGTTGCCGACCGTCATCTGTTCGGCGATGTCGAACTCCTTGGTGACGCTGCGCCACATCCGCGGCCGCGAGCCCACCCAGCGCATCCGCACGCCCATGTCGTTGAGGTTCTCCCGCCTGCGCCGGACCACCTCACGGTTGAACCCCATCAGGAAGCGGACCTCTTCTGTGCTGCGCTTCCAGTTCTCGGTCGAGAAGGCGTAGACCGTCAGATGCTTGATGCCGATTTCGATGGCGCCGCAAGTGATGTCGATGAGTACCGCCTCACCCATCTTGTGACCCTCGGTGCGGTGCAGTCCCCGCTGGGTGGCCCAGCGGCCGTTGCCGTCCATGACGACCGCCACGTGCTGGGGCACCTGGTCGGCCGGAATCTGGGGCGCGGCCGCCTTCGAAGTGTGCTGGGGCGGGCGAGCGAACCTGCCGTTGCTGTGCGCGGGCAACTGCGGAAAGACGACCGGCCAGGTCGACTTGTCGGGAAAGGTCGGGTAGTCGTCAGGCGCCGGAGGCAGCTGTGGGTACGTGGTCTTGGCCGCCCGTTTCATAGCCACGAATGACATCCTGCCCGAACAGCGAAACGCGGTGCTCGGCGACCGCGCGATCGACCCGGTACACGCGCTCGACCAGCGGCAATGTGCGGAGCTGACGCTCGAGGTGCCACTGCAGGTGTGCGGCCACCAGCCCGCTGGCTTGGGTGCGGTGCGACTGTTGCGATGCCTGGGCGGTGTCCCAGTCGCCGTCGTAGAGCGCCGACATCAGGTCAAGCACGGCCTGCGGCGGTGTGCTCGAACCGGACGGCCTGCAGTGCACGCACACGCTGCCGCCCGCGGCGATGTGAAACGCCCGGTGCGGACCGGCGGCGGCGCAGCGGGCGCACTCGGTGAGCGAGGGCGCCCATCCGGCGATTCCCATGGCGCGCAGCAGATAAGCGTCCAGCACGAGTTCCCACGGGCGGTTGCCGTCGGCCACCGCCCGCAGCGCACCGACCGTCAGCCGGTGCAGCGCGGGCACCGGAGCACGTTCCTCTCCTGCCAGCCGCTCTGCGGTTTCCAGCACGGCGCACGCACAGGTGTAGCGGCCGTAGTCGCTGACGATGTCGGCGGCGAACGCGTCGATGGCCTGCACCTGGGTGACGATGTCGAGATTGCGGCCTGGGTGCAGTTGAACGTCGATGTGCGCGAACGGCTCCAGCCGGGAACCGAACTTGCTGCGGGTGCGCCGGACCCCCTTGGCCACGGCGCGGACCAAACCGTGCTCACGGGTGAGCAGGGTGACGATCCGGTCGGCCTCGCCGAGCTTGTGCTGGCGAAGCACCACGGCCCGATCCCGGTACAGGCGCATCCGACCAGTTTCCCACCGTGTTCCGACAGGGCCGGGAGGCAGCGCCGGGATATTGTCGACTTTGATGGCCCAGCCTGCCCTGCCCACCCTCACGAGTTTGCTGTATCGGCTGGCCAACGGCAGCGTGACGTCGGTTGAGCTGGTGCGACAGTCGCTGGACGCCATCGAGGCCAGCCAGCCGACACTCAACGCCTTCCGCGTCGTGTTGAGGAAGCAGGCGCTCGCCGACGCCGCGAGGGCCGACCGCAGGCGCGCCGCCGGCCAGCAAGCCCCATTGCTCGGGGTCCCGATCGCGGTCAAGGATGACGTCGACGTCGAGGGTGTGCCAACGATGTTCGGCGCGGCGGGAAGGGGGCACCTGGCGACGACCGATGCCGAAGTCGTGCGCAGGTTGCGTTCGTCGGGCGCGATCATCGTCGGCAAGACGAACACGTGCGAGCTGGGTCAATGGCCGTTCACCAGTGGGCCCGCCTTCGGGCACACGCGAAACCCATGGTCGCGCAACCACACTCCGGGTGGCTCATCCGGCGGCAGTGCGGCGGCGGTGGCAGCGGGACTGGTCACCGCGGCGATCGGGTCGGACGGCGCGGGCAGCGTCCGGATTCCCGCGGCATGGACGCATTTGGTCGGCATCAAACCGCAGCGCGGCCGGATCTCGACGTGGCCGCTGCCGGAGGCCTTCAACGGCATCACCGTCAACGGCGTGCTGGCCCGCACCGTCACCGATGCGGCACTGCTGCTCGACGCGGCGTCGGGCAATGTCGCCGGGGACCGCCACAAGCCACCGCCGATACAGGCGGCCGAGGCCGTCGGCCGTGCGCCGGGTCCGTTGACGGTCGCGCTGTCGACGAAGTTCCCGTTCAACGTCTTCCGCCCCAAGCTGAACCCCGAGATCCGGTCCGCGCTGCACGCCGTCGGTGTGCAGCTCACCGAGCTCGGACACACCATCGTCGCGGCTGACCCCGACTACAAAGTCGGGATGTCGTGGAATTTCCTGTCCCGGTCGACGTCCGGGCTGCTGGAGTGGGCCGAACGCCTCGGCCAAGGCGTCCAATTGGAGCCGCGCACCGTCGCGAACCTTCGGACCGGCCGGCTGCTGTCGGAGAACGTGCTGCGCAAGGCCCGCGCGAACGAAGCCGGTGCCCAGCGCCGCGTCGGCTACATCTTCAACCTCGTCGACGTGATCCTGGCGCCGACCACCGCACTGCCGCCGCCGACGGTGCACCACTTCGACAAGCGCGGCGGGTTCTCCACCGATCGAGCGATGATCCGCGCCTGCCCCGCGACATGGCCGTGGAACCTGCTGGGGTGGCCATCGATCAATGTCCCCGCCGGCTTCACGTCTGACGGATTACCGATCGGCGTGCAATTGATGGGTCCGGCCGACAGCGAGCCGCTGCTGATCTCGCTCGCCGCCGAGCTAGAGGCGGTAAACGGTTGGGACACCAAACAGCCCGATCCGTGGTGGACCGAACCCGCCGAGGAGGCCGGAAGCGGCGCACAAGCCTAATGGTGCCGCGATCGCGGGCACACCCACCGCAGTCGCCGACAACAAGCGGCTCGATGACGGTGTGGTCGCGAACGTTGCCCAGCCCGCAAAGCGATTTCGGCGTGTTTTGTAGCACGGAGCGCAACTAACCACGCCGAAATCGCGAGAAGCCGAGGCGCCAACACCTGGACTTTGTTGCGAACGCAAATTTGCCTGGAAAATGAATTTTTGTCATTGCGGCGATTGCCACATTGCCCGTCGCCTTCGCGGCGCCGGCGCAGGCGGATCCGCTGCCGTATGGCCCCGACACCTGCATTCAGGGCTACGTCTGGCGCGAGGCGTTCGCCGGGGACGTGGTCTGCGTAACGCCCGCGGTTCGGCAACAGGCAGCGAGCGACAACGCCGCCGCGGCATCACGCAAGCAGGCAAATGCACCGGCTCCGGCAGCGCCGCCTGCGCCTAACCCGTTGTGCGGATTCCAAAATCCGATTGGCGGCGGCCCTCTCATACCATGCTGACCGTCAACGCGGTATAGGGTCAGCTCGTCAAAAACCCAGCCGGCCCAGCTGTTTGGGGTCGCGCTGCCAGTTCTTGGCGATCTTGACGCGCAGGTCCAGATACACCTTGGTGCCCAGCAGCTTCTCGATCTGTGTGCGCGCGACGGTGCCGACCTCGCGCAGCCTGGCGCCGCCCTTGCCGATGACGATGCCCTTCTGGCTGTCCCGCTCGACGAAGAGGATGGCGTGCACGTCGATCAGGTCGTCGCGGCCTTCGCGCGGGCTGACCTCCTCGATCACCACCGCCAGTGAGTGCGGTAGCTCGTCGCGCACACCCTCCAGCGCTGCCTCGCGAATCAGCTCGGCCATCAGCACTTCCTCGGGCTCGTCGGTCAGCTCGCCCTCGGGATAGAACGCCGGTCCTGGCGGTAGCAGGCCCGACGAGCACGCCGATCAGCACGTCGACCTGCTCGCCGGTCGTCGCCGACACCGGCACGATCTCGGCGTCCGGCCCGACCAGCTCGCTTGTCGCCATCAGCTGTGCGGCCAGCCGATCCTTGGAGACCTTGTCGATCTTGGTGACGATCGCGACCAGCTTGGTCTTGGGCGCGACGGCGCGGATCTGCTCGTGGATCCACCGGTCCCCCGGACCGATCGACTCATCGGCGGGGATGCACAAGCCGATGACGTCGACCTCCGAGTAGGTGTCGCGGACCAAGGTCGTTGAGCCGCTGGCCGAGCAGCGTCCTTGGCCGGTGCAGGCCGGGGGTGTCGACCAGGATGATCTGGAAGTCGTCGCGGTGCACGATCCCGCGGATGGTGTGCCGCGTGGTCTGCGGGCGGTTCGACGTGATCGCCACCTTGGTGCCGACGAGCGCGTTCATCAACGTCGACTTGCCCGTATTCGGCCTACCGACGAAACAGACGAAGCCAGAACGGAACTCACTCATGGCTCCGGTCTTCGCCGAACGTGCGCTCACTCCGAACTTTCGGCCCATTTTTCGCAATGGCTTCACGTTGGCGCGCCCGGCCCTATCCGTGACGATGACCGCGGCGTCCGCTGACAGTTCGCGCACGGCGGCGACACCTGCATCGTCGGCGGACCCGCCGACCAGTACCGCCGCCTCGATACCCGTCGCACCGCTCGACACGGCAGCGGCGACGGCGGCCTGCAGCGCGGTCAGCGTCAGAGCGTCGAGCACCACCGGCGCACCCGCGTAGGTTCGACCGTCCTGATCCCGCACCGCAGCGCCACCGCCGGCCTCGGCACGGCCCATCGCACCGCGGGCGAGCGTCACCAGCTTGGCGTCCTCTGCGTCGAGCTCAGCCATCGTCGCCCTTCTGCTCAGGCGACGTGGGGCTGACCAGGACGGTGCCGATCCGCACCCGGCCGCGATGGTCACGGCCGCCTTCGGCACGCAACTGCAGTCCGTCCCAGGTCACTTCGGCACCGGGAAGCGGTACGCGGCCGAGTTCGAGGGCCAGCAGGCCGCCGACGGTGTCGACGTCGAGGTCCTCGTCGAACTCGATGTCGTACAGCTCGCTGAGGTCCTCGATCGGCAGCCGGGCCGACACGCGGTAGCGCTTGTCCCCCAGTTTCTCTACCGGTGCGACCTCGTCGGTGTCGTACTCGTCTGCGATCTCACCGACGATCTCTTCGAGCACGTCCTCGATGGTGACCAAGCCGGCGATCGCGCCGTACTCGTCGACCAGAAGCGCCATGTGGTTGCGGTCGCGCTGCATTTCGCGAAGCAGCGCATCCAGCGGTTTGGAGTCGGGCACGAATACTGCGGAGCGCATCACCGCCGACACCCTGGTGTCGCGTCCGCCGTTGTTCGAGTAGTACGTCCGCTCGACGAGATCCTTCAGATACACCACGCCGACGACGTCGTCGACGTTCTCCCCGATCACCGGGATGCGGGAATGCCCGCTGCGTACCGCGAGCGAGGTGGCCTGGCCCGCGGTCTTGTCGCTTTCGATCCAGACCATCTCGGTGCGCGGCACCATGACCTCGCGTGCGGGAGTGTCGCCGAGCTCGAAAACCGACTGGATCATCCGCCGCTCGTCGTCGGCCACCACGCCGCGCTGCTGGGCCAGATCGACGACCTCGCGCAGTTCGATTTCCGACGCGAACGGCCCGTTGCGGAATCCGCGGCCGGGTGTCACCGCGTTACCGATGAGGACGAGCAGCCGGCTGATCGGGGTCAGTAGAACCGAAATCGCTTGCAGCGGAACCGCTGCCGCGAGCGCGATCGTATAGGCGTGTTGCCTGCCGAGTGTTCGCGGGCCAACTCCGATCAAGACGAAGCTGGTGACGACCATGATCGCCGCCGCCGCGATCAGACCCCAATCCAGACCGAGGCGCTCATAGAGGAAGTCGACCAGCAGCGCCGTCGCGGTGATCTCACACGCGATGCGCAGCAGCACAACGAGATTGATGTAGCGCGGCCGTTCGTTGATCACGCGGGCCAGCCGGACCGCTCCTGGCCGCTCGTCGCGCACCAGCTCTTCAACGCGGGCGATCGACACCGTGCTGATCGCGGCGTCGATGGCCGCGAACAGGCCGCCGAAACCGATCAGCGCGATCGCGCCGAGCAGCGAACCTATGCCGGTCACGACTCGTCGAAGAAACGAGACTTGTCCAGCAGCCGCCGATCCTTCTCGGTCTGCCGGTCCTGGTGATAAGCCTCGACCTGAGCGGCCACCCACTCCTCGAGCAGTTGGCGTTGCAGCGTGAACATCTCCTTCTCTTCGTCGGGTTCGGCGTGGTCGTAGCCGAGCAGATGCAGAACCCCGTGCACCGTCAGCAGTGCTAGCTCCTGGCCGAGCGTGTGCCCGGCCTTGACAGCCTGGTCGGCGGCGAACTGCGGGCACAGCACGATGTCGCCGAGCATCGACGGCCCCGGCTCCGGCGCATCCGGCCGACCGCCGGGCTCGAGTTCGTCCATCGGAAAGCTCATCACATCCGTCGGCCCCGGCAGATCCATCCACCGCATGTGCAGGTCGGCCATCGCGGCGCTGTCGAGCAACACCATCGAGAGCTCAGCCGCGGGATGAATCTTCATCTTCTTGATGACGAAACGGGCGACGCTGACGAGTTCTTCTTCGGAGACGTCGAGGCCCGATTCGTTGGAAACCTCAATGCTCATGGGTCCGCCTATCGCCGCGGCCGGTTGCCCGTGGCGCGGCGCTGCGCCCGGTTCGTCAGCCCGGGCTCTTCGGATCTGGCGTAGGCGTCGACGATCTCGGACACCAGCCGATGCCGCACGACGTCGGCACTGGTGAGTTCGGCGACGTGGATGTCCTCGACGCCGTCGAGGATGTTTACCGCCGCCCGCAGCCCGGAGTTGGCCCCGCCCGGCAGGTCGATCTGCGTGATATCGCCGGTGACAACCATTTTCGCGCCGAACCCGAGCCGGGTCAGGAACATTTTCATCTGCTCGCCGGTGGTGTTCTGCGCCTCGTCGAGGATGATGAACGCGTCGTTCAAAGTTCTTTCCGAGAGCGTTCCCTCGCATATACCCTAGCGGCGCCACTTCAATGATCCCGGCGCTCATCAGCTTCGGGATCAGTTCCGGATCCATCATGTCGTGCAGCGCGTCGTAGAGCGGTCGCAGATAGGGGTCGATCTTTTCGGAGAGTGTGCCCGGCAGAAAGCCAAGGCGCTCACCGGCTTCCACCGCGGGACGGGTGAGGATGATCCGAGAGACCTGCTTGGTCTGCAGCGCGCGCACGGCCTTGGCCATCGCCAGATACGTCTTTCCGGTGCCTGCCGGACCGATGGCGAACACGATGGTGTGCGCGTCGATAGCGTCGACATATCGCTTCTGGTTCAGCGTCTTTGGCCGGATCGTCTTACCGCGCCGGGACAGGATGTCGAGGGTCAGCACCTCGGCGGGCGACTCCCCCTCGGTGCCGGTCAGCATCGCGACGCTGTGCCGCACCACCTCTGGAGTCAGCGGCTGGCCGCTGGCGGCGATCGCGATCAGCTCGGAGATCACTCGCTCGGCCAGTGCGACATCGGCCGGCTCACCGGTCAGTGTGAGCGCGTTGCCGCGGGCATGGATATCGGCCGCCAGGACGCGCTCGAGTGCGCGCAGATTCTCGTCGCCGGCACCGAGCAGGCCCACGATGAGGTCGGGCGGAACATTGATGCTGCTGCGGACGGGTGTATCCGCGTCAGCGTTGGTCTCGCTGGGCGTCACGTGGGGTTTTCTGCCTGCTTTCTGGGTTCTTGCCTGTTTCGTTGCTGCCGAAAACCCAGTTTACCGCCGCGTACCGACCCATCCCAATGTTTAACCTGCGACGACAGAGCGCCACGCCTCTCAGAGCGGACCGTCAGGCCCAGCGTCGCGTCAATGCCCCGAGCGCGCCGAGTGCGACCGCCGCCGCCGTTGACGTCCTCAGCACCGTCGGCCCCAGACGTACCGCTTTTGCCCCCGCCGCGGACAGCGCGGCGATCTCGTCATCGGCGATGCCGCCCTCCGGCCCGATCACCAGCATCAGCGAATCGGCCTGTGCGAGAGACAGTTTCGTCAGTGGTTCGGTGGCGGACTCGTGTAGCGTCAGCACCGTCGAGCCCTCCGAGACCGCCTCGCGCACGTGGATGAGCAACGCGTCGGTGGTGACCACGCCGGTGACGGATGGGATGTGCGGCCTGCGCGACTGGCGGGCTGCTGAGCGGGCCGCCGCACGCCACCGTCGCAGGCCCTTGTCGGACCGGCTGCTGTCCCAGCGCGCCACGCAGCGCGCCGCCTGCCAGGCCACGAAAGCATCCGCGCCGGCCTCGGTGGCCAGCTCGATGGCCAGCTCGGAGCGGTCGGACTTGGGCAGTGCCTGAACGACGGTGACCGTCGGCGTCGCAGGCGCGACGGTCCAGCGTTCCAACACGCGAGCCGTCAGCCGGGCCTTGCCGACCTCCTCGATCACACAGTGCGCCATCGCGCCTGCGCCGTCGCCGAGGTCGAGCTCTTCACCAGCCCTGATCCGCCGCACATTCGCTGCGTGGAAGCCCTCGTCGCCGTCGACGACGGCCAGGTCACCGACTTCGGGCAGGTTGTCGACGTAGAAGACGGCCGCACTCATGGCCGATTAGCGGCCGGTGAAGGTCTCGCGCAGCCTGCTGAACAGCCCGCCGCCGGAGCCGGCCGACTGGGTGGACTTCACCTCGGCGGCGTCTCGGGTGCGGTGCTCTTTCAGCTTGCGCAGCAGCTCGATGTCCTCGTGATCGAGCCGCGAGGGAACCACCACGTCGATGTGGGCGTGCAGGTCACCCCGCACCCCGGACCTCAGATGCGGCATGCCGCGGCCACGCAGCGTGGTCACCGAACCGGGCTGGATGCCCGCGGCGATGGTGATCTCGATCGGCCCGTCCAGGATCGCGTCGATGGCGACGGAGGTGCCGAGCGCGGCGTCGACCATCGGCACCGAGACGGTGCAGTGCAGGTCGTCGCCGTCGCGGACGAAGGTGTCGTGCTGCTGTTCGTGGACCTCGACGTACAGGTCGCCCGCCGGGCCGCCGCCAGGCCCGACCTCGCCCTGCGCGGCCAGCCGGACGCGCATACCGTCCCCGACGCCTGCCGGGATCTTGACGCTGATCTCACGCCGGGCGCGCACCCGGCCGTCGCCGCCGCAGCGATGGCACGGATCCAGGATGACCTCGCCGACGCCACCGCAGACCGGACACGGCCGTGACGTCATGACCTGGCCCAGCAGCGAGCGCTGGACCGTCTGGATCTCGCCATGCCCGCCGCACGTGTCGCAGGTGGTCGGTGTGGATTTGCCGTGTGTGCCCTTGCCCTGGCACAGGTCGCACAACACGGCCGTGTCGACGGTGACCTGCTTGGCGACACCGGTCGCGCAGTCTTCCAGGTCGAGACGCATCCGCAGCAGCGAGTCGGCGCCGGGCCGGACCCTGCCGATCGGCCCGCGGGAGGTGGAGCCGCCGCCGAAGAAGGCCTCGAACACGTCACCGAGCCCGCCGAAGCCCCCGAAGCCGTTCCCTGCTGCACCCGCCGACTCGAGCGGGTCGCCGCCGAGGTCGACGATGCGTCGCTTCTCCGGATCGCTGAGCACCTCGTAGGCGACGCTGATCTCCTGGAAACGCGCCTGGGCCTGCTGGTCGGGGTTGACGTCGGGATGCAGCTCGCGGGCCAGCTTGCGGTAGGCACGCTTGATCTCCGAATCACTCGCGCCCTTGCTCACCCCGAGCAGGCTGTAATAGTCGCGTGCCACTCCCTGACCTTCCTTACCGCTGACGCGGTTTTACCGATTGCCTAATACTTCGCCGATGTACAGGGCAACCGCTGCGACATTGGCGATCGTTCCCGGATAGTCCATCCGAGTGGGTCCCAACACACCCATACCGCCGTAGACCGTTCCCATACTGCCGTAAGCCGTCGTGACCACCGACGTGCCCAGCATCTCCTCGGCTTCCGTCTCGTGTCCGATGCGCACCGTGACCTTGCCCGCCTCCTGCTGTACGGCCAGCAGCCTCAGCACCACGACCTGCTCCTCGAGCGCCTCGAGTACCGAGCGCAGGGAACCGCCGAAGTCGGCCGTATTGCGGGTCAGGTTGGCGGTACCGCCCAGCAGTAGCCGCTCCTCGGCGTGTTCGACCAGCGACTCCAGCAGCACCGTCGCCGACCGGCCGATCGCGTCGCCGAGGCCGCCTCGACCGTCCATGTGGACGGCCAGGTCCGACACCGCGACCGACGCAGCCGACAGCCGCTTGCCCTCCAACGCCTGGGCCAGCATCTCACGCAGCTGGCTGACCTGGTGGTCGTCAATGGTGTCGCCGAGCTCGACCATGCGCTGGTCGACGCGGCCGGAGTCGGTGATCACCACCAGCAGCAGCCGCGCAGGCGTCAGCGCCACGACCTCGAGATGGCGGACGGTCGAGGTGGACAGCGTCGGGTACTGAACGATGGCGACCTGGCGGGTCAGCTGTGCCAGCAGCCGGACCGCACGGCGCAACACATCGTCGAGGTCGACGCCGGTGTCGAGGAATTTTAGGATGGCGGACCGCTCCGACGTCGACAGCGGCTTGATGTCCTCGAGCCGGTCGACGAACTCGCGGTAACCCTTCTCCGTCGGCACCCGGCCCGAGCTGGTGTGCGGCTGGGCGATGTAGCCCTCGGCCTCGAGAACGGCCATATCGTTGCGCACGGTCGCGCTGGAAACTCCGAGGTTGTGCCGCTCGACGAGGCTCTTCGAGCCGATCGGCTCCTTCGTCGATACGAAGTCGGCGACGATGGCGCGCAACACCTCGAACCGACGGTCGTCGGCACTACCCATGGCGTTCACCTCCGTATCGAGTCCATTTTACGGTGACCAGCAGGGGCAACGCCTCCGCGCAATGGTTCGCGTGGCGGATCGGCCGGTTGGGACTAGCCTCTGATCATGGTGAAGCCATCGCCACGCGGACCAAGTCGAAGGGTTTCGGGCAGGTGATCTTCAAGGGCGTTCTCGATGGCAAGCCGTACCCCAACCACGGGCTGACCTATCGACAATGGTCACAGATCCCGCCTCGGCAGATCCGCCTCGACGAGCTGGTGACCACGACGACCGTGCTGCAGCTGGACCGCCTGCTGTCGGAAGACTCTACGTTCTATGGGGACCTGTTCCCCCATGCCGTCCGGTGGCGAGGGGTGATCTACCTCGAGGACGGGCTGCACCGCGCCGTACGGGCCGCGCTGCGCAACCGGACGGTGTTGCACGCCCGGGTCTTCGACATGGATATGCCGGTAGCCCAGCAGGTTTAGCCGCCGCTAGCAGTTAGCAGGTATCCGCGGCTGGGGCTGGCCGGAGGGCCAAATGGGTGTCAGCGTTGACGACTTCGGACGCCGAGACGGCAATTCTATGACCTATGGTCACAGCGCAACCATTGCCAAAGTACACAAGCGAAGAGACAACAGAGGTCGTTAGCGGTCCTCGCGTGACTGTGAAGTATGCGGTCGAGGCGATCGGGACCTTCTTCTTGGTATTCACCGTCGGCGCGACTGTCGGCAGTGCCAGCCCGTTCGCCCCACTGGCGATCGGTGCGGTCCTGATGGTCATGATCTACGCCGGCGGACACATATCCGGTGGGCACTACAACCCCGCGGTGACGTTGGCCGTGCTGGTTCGGCATCGGATTGGGCTGCGAGATGCTGTCGCGTACTGGGTCGTGCAATTTGGTGCCGGACTGCTCGCGGCGGCCGTAGTCCGGACGATCGTCGACCCGGCGCGGAAACCGACCCCGGCAGCCATCGTGCCGAGCGGTCACCTCCTGACTGCGGTGTTCATGGTGGAGCTGTTGTTCACCTTCGCGCTGTGCTACGTGGTGCTCAACGTCGCCACCAGCAAGCATCACCCGGACAACTCGTTCTATGGCCTGGCGATCGGATTCACAGTCGTGGCAGGCGCTTTCGCGGTCGGCGCTATCTCGGGCGGCGCGTTCAACCCGGCGGTGTCGCTCGGCGCCGCCGCGATGGGCTTGTTCGCGTGGCCGACGCTATGGGCGTACGTGCTGGCCCAGGCCCTGGCCGGGATAGCCGCCGGCGTCAGCTTCCGTGCGCTGAACCCCGACGACAAGTGAGTGGACGATGACCAACCAATCTGATGCCGAGGCGATGCAACCCGACATTCCGGTGATCGCACAGATCTCTCCACACGACCCGATGGTCGCGCGCGCGGCGGTCGGCCTGGCGGGCCTCCCGACAATCGTCGCCATCGGCCCGTTCGACGACCGCGCGCACGCCGAACAACTGGCCGCCGCCTTCAGCATGGTGCGGCGCCGCTGCCAAGTGCAGCTCGTCCTCCTCGGGGCCGGGACACAACGCGCCACCATCATGCGAAGGACTCTGGCACAGGGTGTTCGGACCAGCGTGCACGTGGAAAAGGACCTCACCGGACGATGGGCAGACCTGATCGCCGCCGCGGATGTCGTCGTGCCCAGTGTCGCTGCGGGACCGATCACCCTGCTGGACGTGTTGGCCGCAGGCAGGCCCGTGGTCGCGCCGGCTGATCCAGCGGCCGTGGAGGTGATTGTTCCGGCCAGTGTTGGACTCGTCTACCGGTCGGGCGATGTGCCCGCGATGGCGCGGGCACTCCTTCGTCTCCTGGCAAGTCCTGCACTGCGCACTGGGATGGGATGTCGCGCAAGTGAAGTCGCGCGACGACATCACCGGCAACCGATGGCGCCGCAGCGGGCCGGACACGAGGTATGACTATGCGTGCAGTCGCTGCAAGACTGATTCTGTGGATCGCGGAGATCCTCGATCGCAATCTGATCACAGTGCCAGATGTGGATCTGTTCGACTGATGTCCGGGCTGTTGAGAGGCCAGAATTATCGACCATCCCGCCAGCCTTGCCAATACCGGCTGGCAGGCATCCCGTTGGTGGGGCTGGCCTGGGAGGTGGATTCGCGTTAGCAATGACGACAGGGACCACGGTAGCCGCGAAAGTTGAACCCATGGCGGCAGCAGACACGGGCGCATTCGTCGCCGGCGAAGGCGGCGTCGCCGTCGTCAGCGGCCCGCGGCCGAGCGTGACTTACGCGTTCGAAGCGATCGGGACGTTCATGTTGGTCCTCACCGTCGGTGCAGCGGTGGAAAGCGGCAGCCCGTGGGCGCTTCTGGGGATCGGCGCGGTGCTGGTCGCGATGGTCTATGCGGGCGGACAGCAATCCGGTGTGCACATCAATCCCGCTGTGACGTTGGCCGCGCTGGTTCGGCGCCGAATTGGGCCACGTCAAGCCGTTGCGTATTGGGTCGTGCAGGTCGGCGCCGGGCTGCTCGCGGCAGCCGTAGTTGGCACGATCGTCGACCCGACACGTGCGGCCGCAACGGCGACGATCGCGTTGACCGGTCACACTCTGGTGGCGGTAATCACGGTGGAGTCGTTGGTCGTCTTCGTACTGTGCTACCTGGCCACCAGCGGGTACCACCGGGACGACTCGTTCTACGGCCTGGCGATCGGATTCACCACCGTGGCAAGCGCCTTCGCGGTCGGTGTGATCTCGGGCGGTGCATTCAACCCGCCGATGTCGCTCGACATGGCCGTGACGCTGTCGGTGTATCTGGTCGCCCAGGTGCTCGGCGGATTGACCGCCGTCGCCACCCTCCTCGCACTGAACCCGACGACAGGTTCGCCGCCCGGGCGGGCCTTTGCCCCTGACAACTGACGCTTCATCCAGCAGTGAAAGGTACGACAATGACTGACCCCCAGCCGATTCCGACGACGACGACTGCCGGTGTTCCGGTGGAAAGCGATGAGCATTCGCTGACGATCGGCCCGGACGGGCCGATCCTGCTGCACGACCATTATCTCATCGAGCAGCTGGCGCAGTTCAACCGCGAACGCGTGCCCGAACGCCAGCCGCACGCCAAGGGCTCGGGCGCCTTCGGGCGGTTCGAGGTGACCCACGACGTCAGCGCGTTCACGAAGGCGGCAGTGTTTCAGCCCGGCACCACGACTGAGACGGTGATCCGATTCTCCACCGTGGCCGGTGAGCGCGGCAGCCCGGATACCTGGCGCGACCCGCGCGGCTTTGCGCTGAAGTTCTACACCACCGAGGGCAATTACGACATCGTCGGCAACGACACCCCGGTGTTCTTCCTGCGCGACCCGTTGAAGTTCCCGAGTTTCATCCGTTCGCAGAAGCGTCGCGCCGACAACAACCTGCGTGACCACGACATGCAGTGGGACTTCTGGACTCTCTCGCCAGAGTCGGCGCACCAGGTCACCTGGTTGATGGGCGATCGCGGCATCCCGCTTAGCTGGCGGTACATGAACCTCTACAGCGGACATACCTTCATGTGGGTCAACGCCGATGGCGAGAAGGTTTGGGTGCGGTACCACTTCATCACCGATCAGGGCATCGAAAACCTGACCCAGGCCGAGGCCGACGCGCTGGTATCGGTGGACACCGACTACCACACCCGCGATCTGTTCGAGTCGATCAAGCGCGGCGACTACCCGTCGTGGACGCTGAAGATGCAGATCATGCCGTTCGAGGACGCCAAGACCTACCGGTTCAATCCGTTTGACCTGACCAAGGTTTGGCCGCACGCCGACTACCCGCTCATCGAGGTGGGCCGGCTGACGCTGGATCGCAATCCCACCGACAACCACAGCCAGATCGAGCAGGGCGCGTGGGCACCCAGCAACCTAGTTCCTGGCATCAGCGCGAGTCCGGACAAGATGCTGCTTGGCCGGATGTTCGCCTACCCCGACGCGCAGCGCTACCGCATCGGCGCGAACTACAACCAGCTACCGGTCAACGCACCGAAGTCGCCGGTGCACAGCTACAACACCGCAGGCCAAATGCGGTATCAGCTGGCCACCGACCCGGTGTATTCGCCCAACTCCAAGGGCGGCCCTCGCGCCGACGTCCAGCGGTACGGTGAGCCCGCCGGCTGGCACACCGACGGTGAAATGGTGCGCACCGCTTACACTTTGCGGTCCGACGATGACGACTGGGGCCAGGCAGGCACTCTGGTCCGCGACGTCATGAACGACGCCGAGCGGGAACGGTTGGTCGACAACATCGTGGGCCACCTGCTTGACGGCGTGACGGAGCCGGTACTGCAACGCGCGTTCGAATACTGGCGCAACGTCGACACCGACCTCGGCGAGCGGGTCGAGAAGGGCGTGCGCGCGGGCGCATTCGTGCGAGACGCGGACGACTGACCCGCGCACCGCTCGGTCCTTGACGGGCCCCGAAAAACATAGCTCAATACCTGCTGGCTGGAAGGCAGAGATCCCAGCTCACGTGGCCGTTCATTGGGGGCCAGCCCTGACGACATTTGCTTGCTGGAGCGCGACCATTGACCCTAACCGCCCAGTGAGGAGGGTCACGATGACAGTCACCATCGCGCTTACATGCGCAGCCCTTACGGGCTTTATCGTGGAGTGGGCTCAGCGTCAGTGCGAACGGTGGGCGTATGAGCGAGACAAAGACTCGTGAACTAGAGGTCAGGGTCAGTACCAAGAATTGGCGGAAGCGATGTCTGGTGATACCGCTTCCGCCAACGCTTTTGAGCCGCTACCAACCGCGATTCCAGCCCCACGGGTTCCAACCCCGGGGTGCCCAGCCGTAGTGATCGCCGCGGAATCCACCGCGATAGCCGCCGTGGAAGCCACCGCCGTGGTAGCCGCCACCGTGATAGCCGGCGGGGACAACCTCACTTGCCACGGCCGTCGGCGGGTGCGTTAGAGCCGCCGTCGGCTCGGCTGCGGCCGTTGGTGCTGCAGCGATGGCGAGCGCTGCAGCGCCCGCAGCCAACGCCGGTGTGATGTGGGTCAGTTTCATTCGCATAATCGCACTCTCGTGAAGGCCGACCAATCGGCCATCGATCGGCCGGCGTTTCTGTATCTTGCAACTCCAGAGTTGCTCGCGCGCGAGGCAATTTAATCACCGCCTGCACCAATCAATTCGTTACCGCTAACCGGAAGCGGCGGCCGCTGCGAGGTAGGACGCTCAGGATTCTGTGAATGGGATCGTCGCCAGTAGTGACGTGCCGCTCCCGACGACGCTGGAGATCCGCAGCTGCCCGCCAAGCGCCTCGACTCGATCGATCAACCCGATGAGTCCTGATCCCTTGTGCGGGTCGGCACCGCCAACGCCGTCGTCGGCAATCGAAAGTTGCAAATTCGTCTCATCTGCGTCGACGCTCACCGTCACCTCGGTCGCCTGTGCATACTTGGCCACGTTCGTGAGCGCTTCCGCGACAACGTAATAGGCGGCCACTTCGGCAGAGTCGGGCAACCGTCTGTCGATGCTGAGGCGAAGCTCCACCGGCACGGCGGACCGACGGGCCAGCGTCTTCAGCGCTGGGCCGAGTCCACCTCTGGAAAGAATCGCGGGATGGATCCCGCGGGAAATCTCTTGGAGATCTGCCGATACCCCCTTCAGACCCGTGACGACGTCAGAAAGCCTCTCCCGCAGAACATGCGATTCGGGTGGCAACGAGGCCTCAGCCGTGCGCAGCTGGAGCCCCAACGACACAAGCCGCTGCTGGGCACCGTCGTGCAGATCACGTTCGAATCGGCGCCGGGCGGCGTCGGAAGCTGCGACGATCCTGGCCCGCGATGCCGTGAGTTCTGTGCGTGCGTCGGCATTGGCGATCGCGGTCGCCACCAGGTCCGCGAAGTCCCCGACGCGCGCCTCGGTATTCGCAGGTAGCGGCTCATGTCGCGACGATCCGACATTGGCCGCGCCCCACAGCCGGCCGCCCACGATGATCGGCACGCCGACACCTGAGCGCAGGCCGAGCCCGTGGATGTACTGAACGTCCTCAGAGGGCGCATCCTCGTGGCCTTCCCGTCGGGCCGCCCGGCCCGCGCGGAAAACCATCGCCGGGACACTTTCGCCGTCGACGGAAAACCGCTTACCGACCGGCATCTTCTTGTGCGACCCACGGTCGTCGTGGCTGGCGAGCAGAACCGCAGAGCCGTCGGCCTCATAGCGGACCAGACTTGCGTGAGTGACTCCAAGGCAGCGGGCCAACTCCTCCGACACCGCTGAGAACACCTCATACGGCGCCACCGCCCGCGCCACCAGGGTCGCAATGCGTCGCAAGGCGGCCTGCTGGTCAGCGAGCACGCGGTGCTCATCGCGGCTTTCCTCGGCCTCCTCGCGGCGCCGATACGCCTCGGCGGCTCGTAATCGCGCCTGGCCCACAAGCACATTGGCCAACAACGCGATGGGCACGAAGATGATGATCGCCACCGAGTCTTCGGTCGCGATAGGGAAAATGCTCCCGTCGGCGTCGAGATGGACGAACGCGTAGACAAGCGCGCTCACCATCGTCGTCGACACCGCCAGCCCGAATCCCCACCCGGCAGAGACCACCAAAACGCCGAGCAGGAAGACGACACCAAAGGGCATCCCGGGAAAGACCCTCTCGAGCAGATACACCAGAAGTGTCTCCGCAGCGATGAAGCACGCGGCTACCGCGATTCCGACGGCGAGCGGCGGTGCCGTGGGGCGCACCAACAGGCTGACCAGGCTGGTGCTCGTCAGTGGTGACCCCGCCCCGGCATCAGACCCTTGGCCACGCCCACCTCTCACTGGCGTAGGGCGCCTTCAATAGCGACGACGAGCTCGTCGCGGTCACCGCCAAGCTGCCGAGTACCCAATGCGGTTCGCGATGCCTCGACGCCGCTTCGTCCCAATGTCGTGGTCTTCATGCTGCTCCAATCTCGCCGAGTCTCCGAAGTCCTGGGTCTGCGTAGTTGTATGCCAGCGTTGTGCATGGATGAAGCGGTGTCTCTACCGCTGATACCAATCGATGCCCCCCGGCAGGGGGAATCTCCGCATACCTGCCAGCTGGAGCTTGTCTCCGCCTAGTAGATGTTTGCAGTTAGTAGCAATGCGCACCTGCACTCAACACTGCGAAGCTGATCTCGTGCTGCTGCGAGGTTTCCAATGCGCTGTCTAATCGTTGATGACAGCGCGGCTTTCGCCGACGCCGCCCGTGGCCTGCTGGAATGTGAAGGCCTGTCGGTCGCAGGCGTGGCGTCCACCGGCGCCGAGGCGCTGCGGTTGTTCGAAGAAATACGGCCCGACGTGACGCTGGTCGACATCAACCTCGGCAGGGAGAGCGGCTTCGAACTCGCTGAGCAACTCCATCGGGTTGGCTGGTCAATGTCGTCACCGGTGATATTGATCTCCACGCACGCCGCCGAGGATTTCGCGGACATGATCGAGAACAGCCCGGCCGCTGGGTTCCTCACCAAGTCCGCGTTGACAGGCGCGGCCATCCGCGATCTCGTCGGCGAGTCAGCAAGCGTCGAGAAAGGTGATCACCGCTAACACCCGGCGGTGATCGTCGCCGGCCTCGGCCAGGTTCAGCTTGGTCAAGATGCTGCGGACGTGCTTCTCCACAGTGCCCTCGGTGACCCAAAGTCGATGGGCGATACCGGCATTGGAACGTCCCTCCGCCATCAACGCCAACACCTCGCGTTCCCTGGCGCTTAGTGCCGCCAACGGATCATTGCGCCGCTGTGCCGACACCAGCTCGGACACCAACGCGGGGTCGACCACCGCCGCCCCGTTGCCGACCCGCTCGAGCGTGTCCACGAAATCCGCCACATCGGTTACCCGACTCTTGAGCAGGTAACCGATGCTGTGTCCGCTGCCCAACAACTCCATCGCATGCTCGACCTCCACATGCGCCGAGAGCATCAAGATGGCGATATCGGGGAACTCCTCGCGGACTACCCGCGCCGCATCGAGCCCCTCAGTGCTATGCGTTGGCGGCATCCGAATGTCGGCCACCACTAAGTCCGGCGTGTGCTTGCGAACCAGCGCGAGCAGCTGCCCACCGTCACCGGCCTGCCCCACCACATCGAACCCCGAACTGTCCAACAGGCTGGCCAAGCCTTCCCGAAGCAACAGATCGTCATCGGCCACCACCACCCGCATCGCAATCACCACCTTCTGGGTCGGCTCGAACTCCGTTGCTGTTCGTGACCCCCGGTACCGATCATCAGATACCGAACATGGCCGACCGCTCTGACTCATACTGCACCGTTCGGATACCGACCGGCGCACGGATCGAGCAAAACAGCTGCTGGCGGGTATCCCCCGGTGCGGCTGACGAGGGTCCGCAAGCGACGTCCCTCTATCTGGTTGCTGCTAGCGGGGGCAATTGATAGGTGCCAGCAGTGACGACACCGATTCGATGAACCGCGATTCTGGAGCAATCGTGATGAGCCCGAGCCAGCCCGAGGATCCGCGCCATGCGAACCGATTGCGTTGATGGGCCTTGTCGCATCTGACCAAAGGTGGAAAATGATGTGGGGAAAGCGTCCCGACATAGTTGTACGAGGCCGATCGCCATTCAACGCTGAGCCACCGCCTTCGGTGTTGGCCGGTGGTGAGATCACCGCCATAGACGCCTTTTACAGCCGCAATCACGGTCCGTTTCCCGATATCGCGCCCGAGCACTGGCGCATGCAGGTTGGCGGCATGGTCGACACACCGCTCACCGTCACATACGACCGCCTGGTCAATGGGTTCGACACCCATTCGGTGGTGGCGACCCTGGCATGCGCGGGTAACCGACGAGCCGAACTGCTCCGGGTCCGACCGATGCCGGGCAAGGATCCCTGGGCGCATGGAGCTATCTCGACTGCGGAATGGCGCGGAACCAGGCTGGCAGATGTCCTCGAAGCGGCAGGAGTACCTCGCGATGGCAACGATTTGCATGTTGCGTTCAGCGCTCCCGACGTTGCGCCAGAGGCCGTCCCCGTCCAGTCCTACGGCGGCTCGATCCCGTTGAGCAAGGCCATGTCGCCGGAGGTGCTGCTGGCGTGGGAAATGAACTCCCAACCGCTTCACCGCGCCCACGGTGGCCCGGTGCGAGTCGTGGTGCCGGGGTACATCGGGGCGCGCAGCGTCAAGTGGGTGACGGGCGTCAGTGTCCAAGCGGTCCCATCGGAGAACTACTTCCAAGCCAGCGACTATCGCATCCTGCCGCCCGAAGCGGACCCGGATACGGCGCCGCCGGGTGAGGGCATTTCGTTGTCGTCGCTGCCGCTCAACTGCGACATCCTGGTCCCGACTGACGGCGCTGAGATTCCCGCGGGCCCGTTGACCATCCGCGGGTGGGCGATGGCCGGCGACGGCCGCGGGATCGGTCGCGTCGACGTGTCCATCGACGGAGGCAACAGCTGGCGTCAAGCCGACCTGAACTCTCCGACCGGCCGGTGGGTATGGCGGCTGTGGTCGATCACGGTGGAGGCCCAGCCGGGAATTGTCAGTTTGACCGCCCGGGCGTGGGATGACACCGGCGTCACGCAGCCTGAATCCGCGGCATCGCTGTGGAATCCCCGGGGCTACGGCAACAACGCCTGGGCCAACGTCAAAGCGCTTGCGGTATAAGCGATCCTGCGAAACCCGAAGATTGCGACCGATCGCCGGTGATCACTCGATTTCGATCGGGATGTTGACCTCCAGCGAGGTGCCTTCTCCGGGGTGACTCGAGATCGCCAACGTGCCGCCGAGCGCCTGGACGCGGTCCGTGAGACCGAGGAGTCCAGATCCCTTGGTGGCGTCGGCACCGCCGATTCCGTCGTCTCGAACCGAGAGGTGCAGATGGGGACCCTCGGTGTCGACGCACACCTTCACCTCAGTTGCTTGCGCGTATTTGGCCGTGTTCGTAAGAGCTTCGGCGACAACGTAGTACGCGGCCACCTCGACCGAGTCCGGCAACCGTCTATCGACGGCGAGCACCAGTTCGACGGGCACCGCGGAGCGGCGGGCCAGCACCTTGAGCGCTGGACTCAGGCCTCCCCTGGACAGGATCGCCGGATGAATCCCGCGCGAGAGTTCCTGTAGCTCGGTCGAGATCTCGGCCACCCTGGTCACGAGGTGAGAAATCTGCTCCTTGAGCGGGTTCAGTTGGGCCGGGACGCGTGTCTCCGCGGTGCGCAACTCGAGCCCGAGCGAGACCAACCTCTGTTGGGCGCCGTCATGCAGATCGCGTTCGATACGGCGCCGGGCGTTGTCGGCGGCCGCGACGATCCGGACCCGCGACGCGGTGAGCTCGGCGTGGGTATGGGCGTTCGCGATCGCAGTCGCAACCAGATCCGCGAAATCCCCGACGCGCGCCTCGGTGTCCGACGGCAGCGGCTCAGGTAGAGACGAGCCGACGATCGCCACACCCCAGAGCCTTCCCTCGACGATGATCGGCGCTCCAACCGAAGAGCGGATGCCTACCTCACGGATGTACTCGGCGGCCAGGCCCGCAGCGTTGTCCTGGTGGTCCATTCGGGCGGTGCGGCAGGTTTCGTAGACCATCGCCGCGATGTTGTCGCCCGCGAACGAGAACCGGCCGCCGATGGGAATCGTCTTCAACCCGGGCTCGTGGCGGGCCGCGAGCAATGTGACCGTGCCGTCGGACTCGTAGCGGAACAGCGTCGAGTGGTGCACAGCCAGACACCGAGCCAACTCCCCGGCCACTGCGGAGAACACTTCAGACGGCTGTTCCCCATGCGCGACCAACGTCGCCACCCTTCGCAGGGCAGTCTGCTGCTCGGCGAGCACGGCGAGATCGGCGCGGGTCTGGGCGTTGGCGATCGCGGTCGCGACCAGATCCGTGAAGTCCCCGACGCGCGCCTCGGTATCGGCGGGCAGCGGCGCGGGCTTCGTCGAGCCGACAATGGCGGCGCCCCACAGCTGGCCGTCGACGATGATCGGCGCGCCCACCGCTGTGCGGAGACCCAGATCGCGGAAGCGCGCCGCAACGGAACCGGGAGCATGCTCGTAGCTGTCCATCCGGGCGGTGCGGCAGGTGCGGAACACCTCTCCCGTGACGCTGTCGCCCTCGAGTGAGAACCGCTCCCCTACCGGAATCGTCTCGAGTCGGCGGTCACCGCTGCCTGCAGCGAGCAGGACCCCCGTGCTGTCGGCCTCGTAGCGGAAGAGAACGGCATGGTGATACCCGCCCAGGCACCGCGCCAACTCCTCAGCCACCGCGGAGAAGAGCTCGGACGGGGTGACCCCGCGTGCAACCAGTGTCGCTACCCGTCGCAGCGCGGCCTGGTGGTCGGCGAGGACCTTGAGTTCGTCATGGCTTGCCTCGACCTCTCGGCGGCGCTCGTGGGCCGCGACGGCGCGCATTCGCGCCACCCCGGCAAGAGCGGTGGCCGACAACGCGATAAAAAGAAAGACCGTCACGGCCACCCAGTGCTGGGGGTCGGTCAGCACAAAGCCTCCGCCGGTCTGGCGATAGTGGAAGTACGCGTAGACGAGGGCACTCGCCAGCGCCGTAAGCGTTCCGAGCCCGAATCCCCAGCCGAGCGAAACCACGAGGACTCCCAGCAGGAAGACCACGCCGAAGAGGTTGCCTGGGACGACCTGCAGGAGCAGATACACGACGAAGCTCTCCGCCGCGAGGAGTACCGCGGCGACCGCGATCCCCAGAGGAAGCGGCGGGCTGATCGGACGCAACACCAACGACAGCAAGCGTGCGCGCATCGGCTGCACTTCTGTATCGGACGCGTGGCGCCCAGAAGTCGCACCCTGCATCCAGCCGGGCAGCCGCGACAGCTTCTGCGTCATAGACAAGCTCACATCGGTCGTGGCGGACTCACTCGAGCGCCAACCTGCAGCATAACGGGCCTGTCCGTCCTCGGCCGTTCGAGTGAGGACACCGTCGGATGATCCACTCACGCGTCAGCTGGCAAACTCCCGACCTCCAGCCCTGCCAGCTCCGACGTGCCGTCGAACACAACCCGGCCGAACTCACGCACGACGCAGTGGAGGCGGCCTGCCAGGTGTTCGACTGCGGCGCCGACGTTGCGTCGCTCGGCGGGGAGCGGGACCGGGAGGTTGTGCGGCTCCAGCCCTGTGGCATCGTCGTCCAAATCGATCTGGTAACGGGGGGACTTGGCCCGAACTGTCCATCGTCCCTCGCTCACCCGCGAGCGCACCGAGGCCGGTGGCGCAATGCGAATCACCCGGTCACCGACCCGCACGACCACCATCCCAACATCCCGGGGCGTCGGCACGAGCAGCACGCCACCGGTGAACGAGACAGTCACATCGGCACCGCCGAAGTCGTGCGCCTGACCCCACCACCAGCGTTCAGGGAAGCCCGGGCCCCAATTCTTTTCGGCATACAGTGTGGCGGCGTCAAGAACCCAGCGGTCGCCGCCGAATTCGACGGTGCCGGTCGCCGTACCGCCCAGGCGGTAGGGCTGCCAGTACTGGCTGAGGAACGGGATCGACGACAGGATCCCGCCGGCACCGAAGGCCTTGGGCCACCCGAACGGGTCGGCGAATTGCAGGTCCAGGTGCACGTCGTCAAAGTTGATGGTGAGCTGATCGAGGGATGCGGAGACAGCAGCGTCGGGGGTGGTCCCGCCGCTCAATGCGAATCGGGACTGTTCGGCTCGGGCTCCGTCGAGGGCGGCGGTGCGCAGGACGCCACCGGGATGCGCGCCGACCGCGACGGTGGCCCAGTCACCGTCGGGATGCTGATTCACGCTGCAGATGGCCACAACGACCGACCGGACGCGGAATCGGTGAGCCGCCAGAACCAGCCCTCCATCTCGCTGCCGTGCCCAGGCACCGGGTCGCCGAACGGTATGTCGGCTCCCGTTCGCCGATAGGCGGCAACGAGTCGTTCCCCAGCGCTCATCGCCTCGCGGTGCAAAGCCTCTCGCTGCCGTTGTCGTAAAAAGGTCATGGCTGCACTCAATTCGTTGGCTGGGAACCGCTTCTGATTCCAGAATTGCGCTCCAGCGAACCGGTGTCGTTACCGCTGACACCCATCAGTTCGGGCGCCAGCGGTATGTGTGTTTGCCTGTTAGTGCCCACCGGCGCCCGGTGGATCTTCAGGTGGATCTTCATTGCGCGATTCCGCGAAGACCTCGCTGGCCGCGGCGCCGAAGCCGTCGGGTTGCCCTACCGCATCGAAGGTCCTGCCGACCTCGGCGAGCTCGTAGGACCACCGCCAGCCCTTCTCGTCGCTCTGCTGGCGGGCCCGCAGCCACGCCGCGGGGAGATCGGGTTGGCTTATCGCCCATTCATTTACCAGGTCGTCGTCGACCCCGTAGGCGGCGGCGGTACGTCGGATCGAAACCAGCAATGCCGCAGTCGTTTTGGTCCAGGCCGCGTATGTCATCTTGAGCGCTGACGCGGCCGGCGGCGCGCTGGTGAGGCTGACCGCGTCGAGCGGGGATCCGGCGAACAGGTTCGCGACCTCGCCGTCGTCGCCGGCCAGATAGAGCCGGGTCGTGCCTGCTGCGACGGGGGGCGGGCCGATGATGCCACCGTCGACGTAACGGGCGCCGCCGCCGGTGACGGTGCGACCGATGAGCACCGCCGCCTCGGGGCTAATAGCGTTGGCGTCCACCACGATTCCTCGGAAGCCCGCCAACTCTCGGGCCACTTCGAGTGCGCCGTGCGGCGGGCATATCGAGAACACGATGTCGGTGTGGTGCAGCAGCTCGGCGAGGTCGTCGAACGGGGTTAAACCGGCCTGCGCGGCGCGTTGTAGTGTCGGTTCGCTACGGCCGGTGCGCAACCAGCCGACCTCGTGGCCGCGGCCGACAAGGCAGGCGGCCACGGCAGCGCCCATGGCGCCTGGATGGATGACGGCGAGCACGCGCTTGCCGATCACTGGCCGACGGGTTCGCGAAGAGGCAGACCGGCAGCGCGATAGATCGCGTCGATGACGGACATGTTCTCGACCGCGTCGTCCGGCGTGGTCTTCACCGGTTCGCCGCGCAGCACTGCCACGGCGAAAGCGTCGAGCTGATACGCGTAGGACGCACGGCGCGTGAACCGCTCCACACGTTTGCCATTCGCTGATCGGACCGAGAGCCGGTGGAAGAACTGCGGGGCAACGGGATTGAGCACACGCAGCTCGCCGCGATCGCCCACCACCCGGGCGCTGAACTGCAGCAGAGCCGACGACCACATAGAGCAGCGGACCCGGCCGGTATGCCCGCCGGGAAACCGCAACTCGGCGGTCATGGCGCGGTCGACCTGCGCGTCGCGCAGTTTCGCCTGCGCCGAAACGACTTCCGGGGTACCGCCGCCGAACGTGCGCGCCATGTGGACCGCATAGCACCCGGCGTCCATCGTCGCGCCACCGGCGAGCGAATAGTTGTAGCGGATGTCGGAGAACTTCGGCAGGGGGAAGCACATGGCCGCCTCCACTCGGTCGAGCTTTCCCAATTCGCCCGAGGCGAGGATCTCCTCGATTCGCAGGGTCAGCGGATGGTAGCGGTAATGGAACGCCTCCATCACGACCCGGTCCGATTTGGCGGCGAGTTCGGCGACCTCCCGGGCTTCGGCGGCGTTGGCCGTGAATGGCTTTTCGCACAGCACGTGCTTACCGGCGGCCAGTGCGGCGCGGGTCCAGCGGCCGTGCAGGCTGTTGGGCAGCGGATTGTAGACAGCATCGAGGTCGGGGTCGGCAATCAGCGCATCGTAGCTGTCGTGTACTCGGCCGATGCCGTGTGTCGCGGCGAACGCCTTGGCGCGTGCGCCATCGCGGGCCGCCACCGCGGCGACTACGACCTCACTGTTTCCCTTGGCCGGCTTGATAAGCGCCGACGGCGCAATTCTCGCCGCGCCCAGGATGCCGATCCGCAGCGCACGTGTCTCGTTTCCAGTCACCGACGTGACGCTAACACTGGACGCACTGCGCAAGATTGGAATTCAAGGCGATACTCCATTGACGGTCGGATAGCCGGTTAGTTGGACTCGTCCGAGAGTGCGTACAGTTCAGGAAGATTGATCACAATTGCTTCTTGGGTGCTGCGCGCGATCACGATCACAGCGGGTGAGTCGGGATCCGGATTCTCTTCTCGGTGCGGAACGTACGGCGGGACAAACACGTAGTCGCCAGGTGCGGTGGTGATGCGGACTTCACCGACGCCGTCATGGAATACGAACTCCGGGTTTCCGCTTCGTACGAAGATCGCCGTTTCGGATTCGCCATGGTGATGGTTGCCCGATGCCGTCGCCGGCGAAACATGGGTCTGGCCCATCCAGATCCTCTCCGAGCCGACCGAGGTGCCGCTGATCGCGGCAAATCGCTGCATACCCTCCGTCTGAGCCGTACCGGTGCTGAGCTCTGACGCCCTGACATGGTGCACGCGCGACCGTAAGGACCTGTGGACACGATCACCGCTGGTCAAGTTTGGATGAAAACCGTCGCTGTTAGACATGGCACCTCGGCCTCATTCCTTGTTACTTGAAATATAAAGGGTCCGCGATCTCATCGGCGCCCCTCGGCTCGTCGGAGGTCACGCGTGTCCTTCGATGAGGGAATTCACAATGACATGGATAGATTCCTCCTTGCACGGCCAGCAAAACCAGTCCTCCCAGCTCTTCATCCACTGGAGTGACCGCTTGGTGGTGCCGCACACGGAGCACTTGGGCCCTTCATCGGAAGCGGATTTCTCGATGGTCCGGCAGATGCCGTGGAGGACAAGCCCCACGACGATGAGGACGACGATTCCGGTCATGACCCCTCTGCAGTACAACGACTTTCACGTGGGACGAGATGTGTTCGCTCTTGCGTTCCCCGCCACGCGGGCCGCTGAACCAGCACGTCACGCTCCGGTCCATTCGGCCTGATGGACATCTGTGCTTGCGAAAGGTCGCACTCCGATGTGTGACCCGTCCTGATTTGAGAATGGCGGTTGCGAAGGCGGATGTCATCAGGGCCAGCCGCCATCCAAGCTTCCGGCCGGTCGGTGACAAGAACTACCTGCTACCTGGAACCACGCAGCGTTATCGCTCGCGTAGGGTTCGGTGACGAACTGTCCTGAGGTGGAGCACCCGAAATCGCGGTGCAGCTGTAGATGCAGTGCACCAGGACGGCGCCGACGACGTTGCGCCCGACGAGGGTATCCAGATTCTTCAGGCGGGTGTCACCCGACAGTTCGTTCACCTCGGCCAGGTTCGGGATCGATACGGTGAGCGTCGTTCCACAGCCTTGTGGGCACAGCAGCCTGAGTCCCCCTGGTTGGTCCTTCATGCTGCGGCCTCCTGGTCCGGAGTTGTTGCTAAACCTGGACTTTGAGTCTGTTTTCCATCGGGTGAGTGATGTTGTCGCCTCTTGAATGCGACGACTGACCGCATTCTTGCCGCAACGATTGCATACGATTCGACACGAGTCGTTCCCGCTGGCGCCCGTGTGACATACCTGCTACCTGTAAGACTTTGGCTCGCCCAAAGCCGCCTGCCACCGCGACCGGAATTGGCGGGGTCCGGCTAGCAGGCAGAAGCGAATCGCGTTGGCAGGAAACACAGATTCCGGCTGCCCTCGATGACACCATCGCCGCCGACCGCGATTCTCAATGCACTACGAGTCGCATACACAGGGGTTCGACATGTCGCACGCGCAGATGGAAGAACGACACCAGTCGGTACCCGTCAACGATGCGCCGAGACGGCACGACGCGATGTCACCGCCGGGACCGTTCGTGAGCGCCCGCACACTGGTCCGGGCAATCGGACGTGCCGCGATGGTGCAGGCAAACGAACTTAGGCTGATGGCATCGATGGTTACGATGACGTCGCTGCACCTGCTCGGCGGCGGCACCGACCCGGCATTCTGTGCGCTTCAACGGGTCCGGACCCACCCCGTACCCTCGACGCGCCCGGTGCTGCTCGTGCACGGCCTAGGAGGCACGAAGTCAAGCTGGTCCTTCGTGGCGCGAACTCTAGCTGCCAAAGGCTTTACAGTCGACGCGATCACCTACACCCCGTTCGCAACCTCGGTCGAGCAG
Source organism: uncultured Actinomycetota bacterium (assembly GCA_963716505.1). Taxonomy (GTDB): domain Bacteria; phylum Actinomycetota; class Actinomycetes; order Mycobacteriales; family Mycobacteriaceae; genus Mycobacterium. The sequence goes on along the minus strand of CAVQTL010000005.1, from coordinate 192,173 downwards.
CTAGCCGACCGACTCGTCGTCGAGGTTGAGAGAATGTTGTCGCAAACCGGCGCCGAAAAGTTGCATCTGATCGGACACAGCCTGGGCGGGGTCGTCATCGCGCAGGCCATCGCAAGCGGTCGGCTCGCCGGAAAGGTCGACACGATTGTCACCCTCGGCGCACCGTTCAGAGGTTCGCCGTGGGCGCATCTTGTTCCGTTCGGGGCGATCGTCCCGGCGCTGCGCGATGGTTCGCAGCTCCTGCGGCGACTCGCCTCCGCGCCAGTACCCGAAGGTGTGCGGTGGCTGGCAATCACGGCCACACTCGACATGGTCGTGCCCGGCGTCCGGTCGGTGCCCACCCATGCCGAAGTGGAGACCGTGACAATCGGCGGCGTCGGCCACCTCGGAATGCTCCTGAACCCGCAGGTTGCCGGAAGCATCGTCGCCGCATTGCCCTCAAATCACCGGCGAAGACAACGCATCTGACGGTCAAACGTTCCGGCTAGCGGGAACCGTTGATGGACGCCAGCAGTGGCGACATGTGCTCGCTGGTCCGCGATCGTGGCAGCTGCAACGTTGTACGCGACAACCCGACGACCACGATGCGGTCCGTCCACCTGATCGGAGACTTCAGATGACTGTCAACCCGGAAGTCGTCAACATCGAACGGGCATCGCGTCGTGGAGCCGAGGCTTCGTGGCTGTATCGGCGAGGACCGGCGGTTCATCCGGAATACCTGCACCCCAACGACATCGACGAGGACGAGTGGGCCGGGTGGCACCTGCGTCGCACCGACGACAACCTCGCCGACCTGATCTTCACCGACGTGCCGCGCCGCGTCGCCAAGCAGCTGTTGCAGCTGGCGCAGTGCTTCGGCACCCAGGAGGGTGATGCGCTGCGGGTCGACCACGACCTCACCCACGAGGAGATCGCCCAGTTGGTCGGTGCGTCAGTCGAGACCGTCGACAGAGCGCTCGCCGATTTCGCCCGCCGCGGCTGGATCCGGTTGCACGCCAATAGCGTGCTGATCTGCGATTGCGAATGCCTCACGCGCCGCGCGTGCTGACAGTTCCTGCTGGCAGGCATCCAACTCTGGGTGTCAGCCGCAAGGATATCGGGTCGCTGGAGCGCAACTCTGGATGACGAAGGCCAAACCGATGGCAGTCAACCAAAGGAGAAGCACCATGCGAACCAGGCTGAGCTACACCACACTCGTGCTGGCGGCGGGCGCGGCCGTGGTCGCCATCGCGGCCGCACCGACGGCTGGCGCGGACGTTCCGGCACAGACGGCGGCGATCGCCGGCGCGCCGATAGCCGTGACCCACCAAGCTGTGCCTGCCGCTAATGGGGGCGGGCGCCTTCACGGTGGCGGCTGGGGCGGCGGCGGTCAGGGCGGCGGCCGGGGCAGCGGTCCCGGTTGGAGCGGCTTCGGCGGTTGGGACGGCGTTCGCGGCTTCGGCGGCGGTTGTATCCGCGCAGGCCAGTGCGGCTTCGGCGGTTGGGACGGCGTTCACGGTTTCGGCGGGGCCTTCTAGCTGCCACTTGGCCGGATGAACCACCGATTGTCCTACATCGTCTTTCTAACAAGAACCCGTGACGACGGAGTCATGGCGCAGATGTCCAGTAATCGACGCCGGGAGTAGGTCTGTCAATATCGTCTGCAGGTGCGCTGACCACCGCTCCACCGCTGGTGCTACTGCATCCGTTGGGGTCCACGGGAGCGCTGTCATGGGCCCCACTCGCCGAATCGCTTCGGGGTGCGGGCTATCGCGTCGCGGCTCCAGACCTTCCAGGGCACGGGACCGCCCGCGACACCCCGTTTACGTGGGAGAACGCGATGGCGACAGTCCGTGCCGCAGCCGAGCGGTTCGGGCCGGAGAAGCCGGTCCTTATCGGCCATTCCCTCGGGGCGGCGACCGCGATTTACTCCGCACAGCGCGACCCGACCAGCTTTGCCGGTCTGCTACTCAGCGGTGCGGGAGCCTGTTGGAACGACCGGTACGTCAGGTGCGGGCTGACGGTGGCGGCGGCCGTCGGAGCGCTCTCGGCGGCCGTCGGCCGTCGCGAATTACTCGTCCATGCCGCAGGCGTACGCGGCCGTCAAATCGTGAGCGCCGCCCGCACTGCCGATGTCGGACCGGTCCAACTGTGGCGCGCCGCACGGCAGTTGACGCGATTCGACGTGCGCAACGCGCCGCCGCCTCCAATACCGTGCGCGGTCATCGTGCTCACCGGTGACCGGCGGATGCCGCCCGGCCTCCAGCGGGCACTCGCGAGGTACTTGGGCTGTCCGCACGTCGACGTCGCCGCGGATCATGACGCACCGGTCCGCCAGACCGCCCGGTTCTGCGACGGCGTGCAAACCGCGCTCGCGGTGCTTGGCGGTGACGACAAGATGGGTCCCCTGTTGCCTCAACCGGCGGCTTTCGTCGGTCAAACGAGAGGGGAAGATTCCCTATGACCACGCAGGTCCAGCACACCCGCGGCGCGGTTGTCATCGGGGCGGGCCCCTCCGGTCTCGCTGTCGCACGTGAGCTCGAGCATAAGCACGGCGTCGAGACTCTCGTCGTTGACCGAGCAGCGGCGCCGGCGATCTCGTGGCGCACCCGCTATGACAACTTCCGCCTCAACACCACCGGGTTTATGTCACATCTTCCGGGACAGCGGATTCCGTTGACCGCAGGCCGTTGGCCAACGCGGGAGGACATGGTTCGTTACTTCGACGACTACGTGCGGCGGCAGAACATCAGGCTCGCGCTGGGCTGCGAGGTGAACGGGGTCGTGCCCGCCGCAGGCGGCTGGCGGGTCGACACCTCGTCAGGGGAAATCCGAACTCGCGCAGTCATTCTCGCCACCGGGAACTACCGCACGCCCACCATTCCTTCGTGGCCGGGCCTGAGTCAGTTCACCGGCGAGGTCGTGCACTCCGGCAACTTCAGAAACGCTTGGCCCTTCCGCGACCGCGACGTCCTCGTTGTCGGTGCCGGCAACTCGGCCGCCGACATCGCCGTCCAGCTCGCCAACAACGGCGCGCGCCGGATCTGGCTTGCGGTCCGCACACCGCCGCATCTTGTGCGCCGTGCAATCGGACCGTTTCCGTCGGATATCCTCCTCGAGCTTTTCGCCTGGGCGCCCGCGAGCAAGGTCGATCCGATAATCGGGCTCTCCGAGCGCCTGATGTGGGGTGACCTGTCGGCCTACGGCTTCAACCGGCCGCCGGTGGGGCTGATGGCGACGGTGGAACAGACGGGCCGTATCCCCACGCTGGCCGACGAGCTCATCAAGGTCGTGCGAGCAGGCCGCGTCGAGGTCGTCCCGGCTGTGGAGGCCGTCGAATCCGATCGCGTGATCCTCGCCGACGGCAGCCGCATACCGCCAGCGGTGATCATCGCCGCCACCGGCTTCAGCATGGATCTCGAGGGTTTGGTCGGCCACCTTGGCGTACTGGACGAACGCGGCAAGCTAGGCGGCGGATTCGCCTCGCACATCGGCGATGGAATGTTCGCGATCGGCTATGGCACTCCGCCGAATGGCCCACTGCGAGCAATCCGCCGCGCCGCCTCGCCGCTGGCCCGTGAGATCGCCGCCTACCTGGCGACACCGTTACCGGTTCACACGTCAGGGCAGGTCACGCCTCACAGCCGACTGTCAGCTTCATGAGACCGATCCGCAAGATGAAGCACTTCGATGGCGACCGGCGAAATCGCTGCGGTATCAGTAGGTTTCGGCCGCAGCTGAGATGTGCTGTGGCTGCTTGTGAACAATCTGTGACCTCGACCACTCCTCGTGAACGAAAGTCGCTCGAGAGCCGTTTTTCTTGATAGCCGGTGGATCAGCCGGATCTCGGAAAGAAGTTGGCAATGGGCGCAAAGCATCTGGTCACCACGGCGGCATCGCCGCGAGCGCCGCTGGGTGAAATCAAGGGGATGTGATGGTTCTGATTTCGGTCGAAAAGTACTTCTTCCGGGGCGCACCGGAGTACGAGACCGCCCGTCGGGCAACGGTTTGGAATGGCCTTTTGCCCGACCGCTTTCCCGACGTGATCGTGCAAGCTCACGACACCGACGACGTCGTCGCAGCGATCCGCTATGCGCGAACCAACGGCCACAAAGTCGGCATACGCTCGGGTGGGCACAGCTGGGCGGCCAATCACCTGCGCGACGGCGGATTGCTGCTCGACGTCAGCCGCCTCGACCACTGCACCGTCGACGCGGCTCGGATGACCGCGGACGTCGGGCCGGGCAAGATCGCCAGCGATTTCGCGATCGAACTCGACTCGCAAGGGCTTTTCTTTCCTTCGGGCCATTGCGAGGGCATTCGGCTCGGCGGCTTTCTGTTACAGGGCGGATACGGCTGGAACAGTCCGGCGATCGGCATGGCATGTGAGAGCGTGCTTGGGCTGGAGGTCGTCACCGCCGATGGCGAACAGGTCTACTGCGACCCCGAGAACCACCCCGACCTGTATTGGGCCGCTCGCGGCTCGGGCACGGGCTTCTTCGGTGTGGTCACCTCGTTCAAACTGCGGATTCACCGGCGCCCGGCGGTGGTGGGCACCTGCCTGTATATGTACCCAATCGAGCTCGTCGACGAGGTATACACCTGGGGACGCGAGATCAGTTCGGAGGTCGACGACCGGGTCGAGCTGCAAATCCTCGCCACGCGCGCTAACCCGTCAGCCGGAATCGACCACCCCACCATCACGATCGCCTCGCCGGTCTTCGCCGAATCGGAAGAGGAGGCGGCGAAAGCCCTTGGCGTGCTTGGCACCTGCCCGGTGGCCGACAAGGCGATGATCAACGTCCCGTATGTGCCGACCACCCTGGCGAACTGGTACACCGCCGTGATGACCAACTACCCGAAAGGGCACCGCTACATCGCCGACAACATGTTCACGTCGGCCTCGGCGGCGGAGCTACTGCCGGGCATCCGCAAGATCATCGAAACGATGCCGCCGCACCCCTCGCACTTCATCTTCACGGGTTGGAATTCATCGCCGGAGCGCGTGGACAAGGTGTACGGCCTGGAGGACGAGATCTACATGGCGCTGTACACCGTCTGGCAGAATCCCGCCGACGACGAACGCTATCGCGACTGGGCGGCCTCCAACATGGCGGCGATGTCGCATTTGGCGACCGGCATCGCGCTCGCCGACGAGAATCTCGGCAGGCGCCCGGCGCGGTTCATCACCGAACCGAACATGGCGCGCCTCGACAAGGTGCGCTCGACTTACGATCCGGACGGTCGTTTTCACGGCTGGATGGGCCGGGAATGAAAATGATCGGGCTGCATCGCCATTCGGACTCGAGCCCCGCGAAGCGGATGCCAGTACCGAACGCGCTTCGGGTCCTTGTCGCCGGCGCCGGGGTGGCAGGCGTGGCCATCGCGCGGGGATTACTGCGAGACGGACATGACGTCACCGTCTTCGAGCAGCGGCCGGACAATCGGCCCGGTGGCGGTTCGGTGACCATCTGGTCCAATGGCTCGACGGTTTTGGAGCAGCTTGGCGTCGACATGGAGGGGGCCGGTCAACTGCTGTCCACCGTGCGGATCGCGACATCGACGGGCCGCCCGCTCATCACAATCGACCTGAACGCGATCGTGGACACGTTGGGCGGACCCGTTCGGCAGGTCCCACGTCGAGTGCTGCTTGACCGTCTGTTGGAAGGCTTTCCGGCCGATCGCATCCGATGCAACTCCCGTGCCGTCGGGGTGGTGAGTACACCTGACGGGGTGCGGATCGACTTCGAAGACGGCAGCTCGGCCGAAGGGGATCTGTTGATCGGTGCTGATGGTCTGCACTCGAAGGTCCGAGACATCGCCGGCGCGAAACCCGCGAAGCCGACCGGCTGGTGCAGCTGGCAAGGACTGATCACCCTCCCGCACATCGCCGACAAGGACGTCGCGGTACAGATCATCGGCGAGAACGGAAACCTTGGCCTGTGGCCAGCCGGCGGCTCCGATGTGCAGTGGTGGTTCGACTTGCCATGGTCGCCCGATTTCGTCAGGCCGGACCGTCCGATCGACATGATTCGATCCAATTTCGCAGGATGGTCCGACTTGGTCGACCAAGTACTCGCGACGCTGACGGACGACGACCTGGCGCCTTCGCCGTTCCCGCATTTTCGGCATCCGATTCCCCGCTCGCCGCACCTTGGCGCTGTGACGTTGCTTGGCGATGCCGCACACGCGATGCCGCCCATCCTCGCGCAGGGGACCAATCAGGCGCTGCTCGACACGATGGTGTTGTGCAAGGCACTGTCGGATTTCCGGAATCCAGCCCACGGCAACCACGGTGATCTGTCGGGAGCGCTGCGCTGGTATGAGAAGACCAGGCGACGCAGGCTCTCCGCAGTGTCCTGGGTGACTTCGCGGCAGATGTCCCAGAGCGAATCGGTGCTGAAACCGGCCGCCTTGATCTCGGATTCATTTGGCACTTGGGCGATGACACGATTCCTTTATTGGCTCAGTCACCGCCGGATATCCGGGGAAGTCAATCAAGACCTGTCTAGCCGGTTTGTCCGCTGCTGATGATCGTCCCTGCGACTGCGAAGGGTCACGCGATGTCGACGACCGCCAAGGTGCCACCAGCCAAGCTGGCCCGTGTTATCGAGTGGACTCGCCACCATCTGTATCGGCTCAATCAACGGCTGATGCCCGCGCCGGCAGCGTTGTTCGAGATGATCCTCGCCGCTTGGACGTCGCAGGCCATCACGGTGGCGGCCCAACTCGGTGTAGCCGATGCCCTCGCCGACGGCCCGTTGCCGATCGACGAGTTGGCGGCCCGGGTGGACGCCGACGCGGATGCACTGCGCCGGCTGCTGCGGGCATTGACCAGCCGCGGCATTTTCCGGCAACGTCGCGACGGCCGGTATGAGCTGAACTCCCTTGCCGACACTCTGCGTTCCGACGCACCGGTGTCGATGAAGTCGGCGGCCCGGTTCTACGGGTCGCAGGAGCAGCGCGAACGCTGGACCCTGCTAGTGGATTCGGTCCGAACCGGCGATGCGGTCGTCGCGGCGTTGCGCGGCAAGGAGAGCTTCGAGTACTTCGCCGAGAAGCCTGAGCTTGCCGAACTCTTCAACCAGACGATGACGAGTATTTCGGAGCTGACGGACGCAACCGTTGTCGCCGGCTACGACTTCAGCAAGTACCCGACCATCGTCGACGTCGGCGGCGGGCATGGCCCACTGCTGGCCAACATCCTGGCGGCGGCACCTGCCTCGCGGGGCGTCCTGTACGACCTGCCGTCGGTCGTCGCGGACGCCCCCGGCCTGTTGCGGAAGCAGGGTGTCGCCGACCGCGTTCGAATCGCCGAGGGGTCGTTTTTTGACAGCGTTCCGCCCACCGGTGACGCCTACGTCCTCAAGAACATCCTGCACGACTGGCCCGACGAGAAGGCGGTTCAGATCCTGCGCAACGTCCGCGCGGCAGCCGGCCCCCGAGCCACGGTGCTGCTGGTCGAACTCGTCATCCCCCGTCACAACCGTGACTTCCCGGGAAAATGGGCGGATCTGGAGATGATGCTGAATCTGGGGGCGCGTGAACGCACCGCGGCCGAGTACCGGGATCTGCTCAGCGAAGCCGGATTCCGGATGACACGGGTGGTCCAAACCGCTTCCCCCCTCAGCGTGGTCGAGGCCAGACCCGCGTAGCGACAACGACCAGTCACCGCATCCGGAAGGCTGTCTAGAAATAGTGAAGGATTCTGTTGTGACCGTTGATGATCCGCAATCGGCGACAGAGAAGTCATACACTTTCGTATTGGTGCACGGAGGTTGCCACGACGGCTCCCTGTGGCAGCCGGTTATCGAACGCCTAGAGCAGCTCGGCCACACGGCATACGGCCCGACGGTGGCAGGGCATGGAAAAGGTGTTCCCAAGAACGTCACCCACGCCGAATCGACGCAATCGATCGTGGACTTCATCGTGGGTAGAGACCTAACAGACTTCATTCTCGTGGGCCACGGCTACGCAGGCACCATCATCAGCAAGGTGGTGGAGGTTATCCCGGAACGCGTTCGCCGCCTGGTCTTCTGGAGTGCCTACGTCCTCAATGACGGCGAGACCGCGCTCGAAATGCTGCCGGACAGTGTGGAAATGCTCACACAGATGGCAGCCGACTCATCCGACAACACCTTCATGATCCCTTTCGAAATGTGGCGAGAAGTCTTCATCAATGATGGCGAACCCGATCTCGTCCAGCGTGCCTACGACCAGCTCTCCTCAGAGCCTTTCGGGCCGTGGGCCGAGCCGTTGAAAATGGAGAAGTTCCATTCGCTTGATACTCCACGCAGCTTCCTGGTCGGGGCTGCCGACATGGTGATGCCCCCCGGCGATTCGGGCTGGCACCCCCGCATGTCAAGCCGGCTGGGGGAGTTCCGATTGGTCCAGATGCCGGGAAGCCACGAGGCAGTCTTTACCGATCCAATCGGCCTTGCCGACAAGTTCATTGAAGCGGGCCGCAACTAACTTTTCCTCGTTCGACTTTACGTTTCAGGCCGAATCTCGACAGGCAAGGCGGGGCGGCCGCCACCAAAGGAACTGCTGGCACGGTCGATCTCGCCGAAGAAGACCATGACGTCGTCCGGGTCCGTTCCTGCCGCCTGTAGGCGATTCACGATCGCGGAAAGAAGCGAACGCTTTCTGTCGTCCTCAGTTCCTGACGAGACCAGGGCCTCGATCATCAAGACATGCTCACTGCGAGGCTTCTCCAGGTCTGGATAGCGCGGGCTGATGCGAAGGTCAGCTTCTTCCAAACAGATGAACCTCTGGAAGTGATCGTCCTCGGGATAACCAGAGCTGACGCTTGCGTCATGAATGGCGGCCGATATTGCGTCCTTTTCTGCCACCGTTCTCCCGGAACGCATTGTGACGGTGAAAAGTGGCATGGAATTCCCGGCTTTGGCGAGTAGGACGCGGTCTGGTCGTGGAAGGTGTTGATGGTTATCGTAGGCGCGAAAGTTGCGGACGCACCGCGGTGGACGGGGTCAACTTCTCATCCGCACCCTCGCGTAGGCCGATGCGGTCGTGTAGCCACACCAAGGGTTTCGGTGCCCACCAGTTCCACTTCCCCAGCACGTGCATGGAAGCGGGCAGCAGCACCATCCGCACCAGCGTGGCGTCGACCAGCACGGCCAGCGTCAGGCCGAGCCCGAGCATCCGCATGAACTGCACGTGGGCGCCGAACAGGGCCGCGAACGATATCGACATCACCAGGGCCGCGGCGGTGATCACCCGGCCGGTGCGGGCCAACCCAAGTGCGACGCTCTCGTCGTTGTCGGCACGGGTCCGCCCGGATGCCAGCCAGTACTCGCGGATCCGTGAGAGCAGGAACACCTCATAGTCCATCGACAGGCCAAAAGCGATGCAGAACAACAACACCGGAGTGTTGGCGGGCAGGGTTCCGGTGGACGTCGTGCCGAGCGCACCCAGGTGCCCGTCCTGGAAAATCCACACCAGCGCACCGAACGCGGCGGTCAGCGAGAGCACGTTGAGCACCAGTGCCTTGAGCGGCAGCACGACGCTGCCCGTCAGCAGGAACAACAGTCCGAACGTGATCACCGCGATCAACCCCAGCACCGCGGGCAACCGTGACGTGATGCCATCGACGCTGTCGCGGTTGGTCTGCGCGGTGCCGGTCAGCTCGACCGGGCGGCCTGCCGGTCCGGGTACCGAATGCAGCCGGTCGAGTTGGGTCTGCGAGGCGTCGGAGAATAGTGGGGCCGCGCTGTCGACGGTGAGGAAGGCGCTGCCCTGCGCCAGCCCGGTGGCTGCCGATGGCGGCCCGACCCGGGCGCCTGCGACGAACGTGCCCGTCGGCGCCGACACCGCCGAAACATCCGGGACGCGGGACAATTCGGTGGCGTAGCGCTCCAGATCGACCGGTGTGAGGCCCTCGGCGTCGGGGATCACCGCGGTGACCGCGGTGGCCGCGGTGTCGCCGAAGTCGTTGCGCAACTGGTCGCCGACCTGATGCGCCGACACCGATGTCGGCAGTACCCGGTCATCGGGGAATCCCCACTTCACCCCTAGGAAAGGCGCGCCGAGCACGAGGAGCAATGTGACGACGGCCAGTCCGAGCGGCAGGGCACGGCGCATGACGAACGTCGTCGACCGGTACCAGAACTGCGCCTCGATCGGCCGGGGTACGGGCTCGGGGCGGTGCAGCAGCCGCCGCGCCAGCCGTCGGACATCCAGGGCGTTCAGCCGGTCACCCAGCAGCACGATGGCCGCGGGCGCGACGACCACCGCGGCCAGCGCTGCGAACGCGACGGTGGCGACACCGGCGTAGGCGAACGACTTCAGAACGTGCATCGGGAACAGGACCAGCGCTGCCATCGACAACGCCACCGTCGTCGCCGAGACCAGCACCGTGCGCCCCGCCGTCGTCATCGTGCGGACCAGGGCGGTGTTCGGGTCGGCGCAGTCGGCCAGTTCGTCGCGATAGCGGCTGATGATCAGCAGCGTGTAGTCGATCGCCAGGGCGAGGCCCATCGCGGTGCTGAGGTTGGGCGCGAGGTTCGACACATCGGTGCTGAAGGTGATGAAGCGCAGGACCGCCATCGAGCCCAGGATCGCCATCAGCCCGACCGCAATGGGCAGCGCGGCCGCCAGCAGGCCACCGAACACCCAGACCAGCACGAGGAAGCTCAACGGAATGGCGATCGACTCCATGAGCAGAAGATCGCGCTGTAACTGGGAGTTGATCTGCGCGTTCACCATGACGACCCCACCCGACCGGACGATGACACCGGTCGCCCCGACAGGATGATCGCGCGCCACCTCCTCGGACAGCGTCTGGGCGGAATTCTGCGCAACACTCTCTCCGCCGCTGATACCCGCGACCACCAGTCCGACCTTGCCGTCCGTGCTGACCAGACGTTTCGCCGCGGCCGGTGGGGCGCTCCACGCCGACGTCACCCCGGTGACGTTCGGTGCTCGACTCAGCTGATCCACGATGCTCAAACCCACCGCGCGGGCCGCCGGGCCGGCGGCGCTGTCCGGAGCGGTGACCGTGATCAGCATCTGCATATCGCCCTGGTGGAACTTGTCGGTCAGCAGTTGCGTCGCCCTGGCCGACTCCGAACTCGGGTCCTCGATTCCGCTCGAGGACAGGCTCTTGGCCACCGGGACGCCGAAGATCCCCGCTGCCAGCATCAGCAACACGGCCGCCGAGATGACCCACCGCGGCGCCGCGATCGCCAACAATGCGATTCGTTGCAGCACGTCGCGTCCTCCTAATGTCCGCGGACGCAAGATCAGCGGCAACATATTTCAGTGGTCAATAATGAAAACGAAGAGCGGCTTCGCGGGGTTCATCCGCCCGAACTGCTGCGACGTCGAATACGCAAGCCCGCTGAGTGGTATCGGACACCGTTCGCGACGAGGCATGTCGCGAACATGCCTGCGTCACAGGGCTTCGGTGCTTGCTGACGCTCTTCATCCAGCCAACGTGTACGGTCGACCGTGTCCGGGATAGTGACGAGGGTCACGCACTCAGGCCGATCCTGATCGGTTGCCCGGAGTCCATGCGCAATCCTTTGGCCCGCGACCCTTGCTGGACTCGGGCGGTGTGGTCGCGGCGCAACGTAATTCCTATGAACGCGTGGCAAGGATCACAAAGGTGTCCCCACCCACCGATACGCCTCTCGAACCAATGCGCTCGGCCAGCCTTGCACGTAGCTCCGAGGCCTTTTCAGGGGTGAGGATCAGATGGTTCGAGTAAGTGAATGCGAGGTCAAGCCAGTCCTCGGCGGAATAGTGGTCGTCCCGCGGATACGTGCGCTCCTCAACTGTGAAACCGCAAGCCGTGATCGCCGCGATCAGGCGGTCGGCCTTAACCAGACCGCTCGACGAGCCGTCGACCAGAGGCGAACTCGCATCCATGTAGTCCCGGTATACCTCGGCGAAGTCGTCGCGAGTGGGATGTGTTGGGACCACGCGGTTCCACATCAACGCCAGACGTCCACCCCCGGAGAGCAGTCGATGAGCCTTCGGAAGTGCAATATCTGGATTTACCCAATGAAAGGACGACCCGAATACGACGAGATCGAAGCGGCGCTGCGCGGGGTCCCAGCTCTCGAACGTCGCGATCTCGGTGGGGATGCCCTTCTCGTCGGCGATTACCGCCATTCGCGGATCCGGCTCAACCGCGAGAACATTAACCCCCTTCCGGAGCAGTTGTTCGGAAGCGATCCCGGTACCCGCACCGACATCGAGCACCGTTTGGGCGCCCTGCGACAAGAGGTCATCGATCAGCTGGTCGGGGTAGCGCGGCCTACGGGCATCGTAGATGCGCGCCGCGGCGCCGAAGGAGTCGGCGCGGCCACGGTCAGCGTAGAGATCTACACGCGGCTGCATACCGAAAGCCTACGCTCGCCGTAACACTCTGTTGCACAATCCGATTGATGCACAGATGGTTTCCAGGGTAGTGGGTATGACGCAGTGGTGCTGGCGGGCGAGTAGTCATGGTGGCCAGCGCCAACGACAACCGCCGCTGGAGCGGCGATCCTGGGAGGCATGACACGGGCCGTTGTGATCGGGGGCTCGCTCGGCGGTCTCACCGCAGCGCTGGTTCTCCGGGACCAGGGATGGGACGTGGACGTCCTGGAACGCAGTCCGAATCCGTTGGAGGGACGCGGGACCGGCATCGTCGTGCACCCGACTACGGTTCGCTATCTTGTGGAGCGCGTCGGCAGATCGCTTGTCGACATTGGCCTGCCGGCCCGCAGGATTCAATATCTCGACACGGACGGATCAATCGCCCACGAGCAACCATCCGCATATCGGTTCGCATCGTATGGAGAGTTGTATCGGGGGTTGCTGGATGCGTTCGGCACCGAGCGCTACCGCCTTTCGAAAGAGCTTGCGCACCTGGAGAACCGGGCAGATCGCGCCATATTGTCATTGACAGACGGTCAGACACTTGCAGCAGATCTCGTCGTATGCGCGGATGGCATCCGTTCCACGGGACGCCGCATCATGGTGCCCGACGCCCACCCACGCTACGCGGGATACGTGGCCTGGCGCGGCACCGTCGACGGTGCCGAAATCAGCGGCCGGTCAGCGAGCATCCTGATGGACGCGTTCACCTACCAAATCCTCCCCCAGGGCCACCTGCTGACCTACGCGATTCCGGGCCCACGCGGCTCCGCGCTGTTCAACTGGCTCTGGTATCAGAACATTGCGCCGGGCGACCGGCTCACGGACCTGCTGACCGACCGCGATGGCTTCTCCGCAGAGCTGACCGTGCCGCCCGGATTGGTCCAGACTCGCCATGTCGCGCAGCTGTATTCGGCGGCGGAAACGCAACTGCCTGCGCCGTTGGCCGAGATTGTTCGACAAACCACCGAGCCGTTCATCCAGGTGATTGTCGACCTGGAGGTGCCCCGGATGGCCTTCGGGCGGAGCTGTTTGATCGGAGACGCTGCGTTCGCGCTGCGGCCACACATCGGTGTGGGTACCGCGAAGGCGGCCGACGATGCATGGCAGCTTGGCACCGCGCTGCTTGGCGCCGCGGCCCGGCACATCCCAGATCGGCTGAGGGCCTGGGAGACTCAACAGCTGTCAGTGGCGCGGCGTGCCTTGCAAAGGGCTCGCGCCGCGGGTCGAAGACTGCAGGACGGCGCGTGGCGGGTTGGCGAGCCGCCACCGTTCGGGCTGCTCGTGCCTGGTGACAGTGTTCTGCCTGTCGCCCTATAACACGCCGAGCAGTTGCAGGTCGGTGATGTACTTGACGATGATCGGCGCCGTGACGTGTGGGATGTCTTTGTCCGGCCCGATTTTCGCCTCCTGCACCGCCGCCCGGAACCGGTCGGTGGGTGCGATGGATCCGCGGATCGGCTTCGCGGGACGCTGGTAGTTGTGCAGCAAGGGCAGGAGTGATGCCTGACGTTGCTTGTCCGGGAGGGCCCGCAACGCGGTGTCGAATCTCTGCAGCCAACCGTCGTAGCCGCGGATGCGCTGGATCGGGTAGCCGGCGTCGATAAGCCAATCCACGTACTCGTCGAGTCCGATTCCGTCGTCGTAGGGGTTCATCACGTGGTAGGTCTCGAACCCGTCCACGATATGCGCACCGAGGGTGGCGATCGCGTCGGCGATGAAGCCGACCGGCAGCCCGTCGTAGTGCGCGCGTTGCCGACTACCGTCGGCGTCAAGTTCGTAGAACGAGTCGGGCGCGATTCCGGTGGCCACTAGGCTCAGAATCAACCGAGTGAACATGTCCGGCACATTGAGCTGACCCGCATATGTGGTGTCGGCCAGGATCATGTCGCAGCGGAAGATCGCGATCGGCAGACCGCACAACTCGTTCGCCTCGCGCAGCAGTACCTCGCCGGCCCACTTGCTGTTGCCGTAGCCGTTGGCGTAACTGTCGTCAACGCTGCGGGTCGGGTTGATGACCCGGACGTCGGCGTCCTCCGTGAAAGCGGACGGTGTGATCTGATCACCGACACCTATGGTCGACACATAGGTGTAGGGCTTCTGTTTGGTGGTGAGCGCGACGCGGATCAGCTCGGCGGTGCCAACGGCATTGGGGCCGAACAGCTCGCTGTACGGGAGCACGTGGTTGACCAGTGCGGCGGGGTCGACGATCAGGTCGACGGTGTCGGCCAGCCGCTGCCAGGTCTGCTGATCCAGTCCAAGATCCGCCTCGCCCTTGTCGCCTGCGATGACCTCCAAATGATCGGCGGCCAGTCCGCGGTAATGGCGCAGCAATTCGGGATCGCCGCTGTCGAAGACGGCGTCGAGCCGCTGGCGGGCCGCGGCGTCGTCCTTGGCGCGCACCAGGCAGATCAGCCTGCCGTCGACGAGGTCCATCCGCTCCAGCCAGTCCAAAGCCAGGTAGCGTCCGAGGAATCCGGTCGCTCCGGTCAGCAGGACGGTGCGGACTTCGGAGCTTGGCGGGGCCAGGGTCGGGGCGGCGGCCAGCGTATCGGCGTCGATGAACTTGTCCAGCGTGAGATCCCGGGCGTGCACCTCGGTGGCGTCCCGGCCGTGGACCGTGGCGAACGTGGGCCGCTTCGATCCCGGCGTGCGCTCGGTCTCGATGAATGCGGCGATGGACTGCAGATCGCTGGCCGGACTGACGATGACGCCGACCGGCACGTCGATATTGAAGATCTCGTGCAGCAGGTTGCCGAATGTCAACGCCGACAACGAGTCTCCACCCAAGTCGGTGAAGTGGGCGTCGGGCGCCAGATCGCCGGCCGACGCACTCAGCAGCGCGCGTGTGGCGCGGGTAACGGTCTCCAGAACCGGCCGGTCGGCACCGTGCTGACGCAGAGCCCGCAGCTCGTTCGTCTGACTGTCGGCAAGCTCGGTGTAGAGCTGTTCCAGGCGATCACCGTAGTGTGCCTTCAGTTTTGGCCGCGCCAGCTTGCGGATGCCCGTCAAGAGACCGTTCTCCAGGGTGAACGGCGTTGTCTCGATAAGGAAGTCACGGGGCAGCTCGTAGGACTGCAGACCGGCATCCTTTGCGATTTCCTGCAGCGACTCACTGATCTCCGGCTTCAGCGACTCGACGTCGCCGCCACTCCGGTTCAACGCGTCTTCGGTGGGCACGACGACGGCGAGCACGTAGGAGCGTGCGCTGTTGCCATAGACGTAGATCTGGCGGATCAGCGGGCTGTCACCGAATACCGCCTCCAGCTTCGACACCGTGACGAACTCAC
Source organism: uncultured Actinomycetota bacterium (assembly GCA_963716505.1). Taxonomy (GTDB): domain Bacteria; phylum Actinomycetota; class Actinomycetes; order Mycobacteriales; family Mycobacteriaceae; genus Mycobacterium. The sequence goes on along the minus strand of CAVQTL010000005.1, from coordinate 176,520 downwards.
CCTGCGCGAGCTTGAGCACGTTGTTTCGCCGATCCAGATAGACGAGCCGGTCGGGACCGACCTCGGCCACCACGTCGCCGGTCCGGTAGTAGCCGTCGGGATCGAAAACCTCGGCGGTGACCTCGGGCCGCTTGTAGTAGCCGGGGAACAAGGCCTGCGTCTTGACCAGCAGCTCGCCCCGCGGGTAGGGCTGGTCGGTGTGGAAGTAACCCAGATCGGGCACATCGACCAGCTTGTAATCGATCACTGACGGGCGTCGCACCTGGCCGTCGATGTAGACAATCCCGGCCTCGGTCGAGGCGTAACTCTCGACAAGGTGGATGTCGAGGAGAGTTTCGACGAACTCCTTCACCTCGGTCGAGATCGGTGCTGAGCCCGTCGTTGCGGTAACGAACCGCCCGCCGAAGAGGTTCTCTGCCTGCTCCGCCATCACCTCGGCTTCGACCGCCGCGCGATCGGCGCCGTCGACGGGCCGACGCGTCACTTCGCTCTGGAACTCAGCGAACAGCATGTCCCAGATCCGCGGCACGAAGTTCAGTTCGGTGGGCCGCACCACTGCGAGGTCCTCGAATAGCGTCGAGAGATCGCTTCTGGCTGTGAAATAGACCGTGCCGCCGTTAGCCAGCGTTCCATACAGGATGACCCGCCCCCTGACGTGGCTCATCGGCATGAAGCTGAGGATGATCGACGGCCCGACGCTTGGGCCGCCCCAGTTCCAGCGCGACCGGCGCCAGAAGTTCGTGACCAACCGTTCCGGATACATGGCACCCTTCGGCGCGCCGGTGCTGCCCGAGGTGTAGATGAGCAACCTCAGCGGGTCGTCATCGTCGTCGGAAACGAACTCCGGTGCGGCCGGCAGCGATTCGCCGCGGTGGATCAGCTCGGCCAGGGGCTCCACCACCACCGGGCTGCCCGCTTCCGCCAGCCGCGTGCTGGCGGCGTCGAACGCCTCGCGCTGCTCGTCCACCTCGGGGCGGTAGTCGAAGACCACCAGCCGTGCAGGCTCGTGACCCGTCAGCACCAGCTCGACGGCGTCGCCGAGATCGTCGACACTGGACGCGAATACGCGGGGTTCGGTTTCGGCGACGATGGGCCGCAATTGACTGACCGGCGCGCTGGTTTGGAGCGGCACGGAGACCGCGCCCACCACACCCAACGCTATGTCGATCGTTGCGTAGTCCACGCTTGTGAAGCCCAGCACACAGACCCGATCGCCCGGCCGCAGTGCATGCGCCCCTGTGCCGGTCAAGCCGCGCACAACCGCGTCCACGCGCTCCCACAGCTCTCCGTACGTGACTGTCTCGAACCACGGCAGAAGCTCAAGGGATGTGCGGCCAGTCTCCGGATCTGTGGCGAGGTCGACAGCGCGTTCTCCGACCGCGGGCCGCTCCGCGTATGCCCGCATCACGGTGCGCACGATCCGCGACAGCCGGAGTCCGGGTCGCTCGATCGCCGCAGTGAGTGCCTCGATCGGCCAGGCGTCGGCGAACTGGGCGTCGGTGGCGTACAGGTCGGCGACGCGGCGAGCGAGCCGCTCTTCGCGGGGATCGGTGGACATAAGGTCACTATTCTTTCTGAGTCGCTCAATTAGTGTGTGTAACAACAACTCCACGGTAGGCCGGACTGGGGGAATCGACCGACAGCATGCGGGCCGCCCCGATGCTCCGCTAGCGGCACAGTGGGCATTTGAAGTTGACAGGAACGCAAAGATTGCCGCTAGCGGTAAGCCGTCGATGGGCGTTAGGCGATGCCAGAATCGGGCACTGGAGCGTTCTTGGCGGTTGGGGTGACGCCCTTCGGGGATTCGGAAGGATTGGCTGGCAATCGATACAACTACGTCGGTCTGACGAACTGTGCTGATACCCGCCACCAGAGTCCGCCGTTTGGTGCCAGCCAGGACGACAGGACCGGGCACGCCGGTGGACCCTCAGGTATCACCATCTGAACGATCTATCCCGTTGAGGGTCACCACGAAAGATTGTCATGAGTACCCGAATTCTGGCCCTGGTCGGCAGCCTGCGCTCCGGCTCAGACAACCGCCGCCTCGCCGAGGCGGCCGTCAAGCTCGCACCGAGCGACGTCTCGGTGGAAATCTTCGACGGCCTGGCCGATGTGGCCTTGTACAACGAAGACATCGACCAGTCGGGGGCAGTTGTGGCTGCCGACAGGCTGCGCGCCGACGTTCAGTCGGCCGATGCCCTTCTGCTCGTGACCCCTGAATACAACGGCACGATGTCGGCCGCCCTCAAGAACGCCATCGATTGGATCTCGCGACCCTTCGGTGCCGGCGCCATCAGCGGGAAGCCGGTGGCTGTCATCGGGACCTCACACAGCCAATACGGCGGGGTGTGGGCGCACGACGACGCGCGCAAGGCAGCACGCATCGCGGGGGCAAATGTCCTCGATGACCTCAAGCTATCGGTCCCTGCCGCACAGAACCGCTTCGTCAGCGTCCATCCCGTCGACGACGAGGAGATCGCCGTCACGGTGCCGGAAATCCTGATCGCTCTCGCCGCTGCGGCCCCACGTCGGGATGAGCGAGGCAACGGCGAATGAGCGCGACACGCCGTTAACCGCTTGAACCGTGGCGGTGGGCCGACACGCGTGGCGTCAGTTCGTTCTGCGCATTCTCGAGTGCTGCGTTCAGCGAGTCGAGCGTGAGGGCATCAGGACTAGAAACCGGCGGCCTGTCCATCGCGACGCGGGTCGCTCGCTGCGAGATACCCGTCCGGCAACCGCCAGATCGCCTGGCAGCTGCCGAACTGGTTGTAGTCGTCGACCGCGACGAGGTCGTGGCCGCGGCGGCGCAGCTCGTCGATCGTTGCCGGTGGGAAGCCATTTTCGACGCTCACCTGCATGCCGTGCAGCCAACGAAACCGCGGTCCGTCGCATGCCGCCTGCGGGTTCTGGCCATGGTCGGCGATCCGCACCATCAGCTGTAGATGCCCTTGCGGCTGCATGGTGCCGCCCATCACGCCGAAGCTCATCACGGGTGCGCCGTCTCTGGTCAGGAAGGCGGGAACGATGGTGTGGTACGGGCGCTTTCGCGGTCCAACGAGATTCGGGTGCCCCGGCGTCACGCTGAACCCGGTGCCGCGGTTCTGCAACGAGATCCCGGTGCCCGGCACCACTACGCCCGACCCGAAGCCGTCGTAGTTGGACTGGATCATCGAAACCATCATCCCGTCGGCGTCGGCCGCGGTCAGATACACCGTGCCGCCCTTCGGTGGCCTGCCTGCCGAAACCGGTGTGGCCCGCGCCGGGTCTATCAACGTCGACCGCTGCCTGAGATAATCGGCGTCCAGCAGCTGTTTCGGCCGCACCGACATGTGATCGATGTCGGCCACGTAGGCCATCCCGTCGGCGAATGCAAGCTTGATCGCCTCGATCTGCAGGTGCACGCTGTCTGCCGAATCCACTGGGAGCGAGGCCATGTCGAAGTGCTGCAGAATGCCTAACGCGATCAACGCGATGATCCCTTGACCGTTCGGCGGGATCTCATGCAGCGTGTAGCCGCGGTAGTCGATGCTGATCGGGTCGACCCAGTCCGCGCGGTGAGCGGCCAAGTCGGAGACCAGCATCGCGCCACCGTGCGCGGTCGAATGCGCCACCATCGCGGCCGCCAGCTCACCGCGATAGAACGCCTCCCCGCCCGTCGCCGCGATCGTCTCCAACGTCGCCGCGTGCTCGGGAAGCCGGAACCGCTCCCCCGGCGGCCGGCGCCCGCCCGCCCGGGAGAAAGGCCTCGCCGAATCCGGGCTGTGACCGCATCTCGGTCGCCTGACCGGCCCACTGCGCGGCCACCGTCGGCGAGACGAGGAACCCTTCGCGGCCGTAGCGGATCGCCGGCTCGAAGACCTGGGCGAACGGTAGCCTGCCGAACCTGGCGTGCAGTTCGGTCCAAGCCGACACTGCGCCCGGCACGGTGACCGAATTCCAGCCCCGCACCGGAACCGGGCCGCCGCGGAAGTACTCCGGCGTCCACGCCGCAGGCGAACGCCCCGAGGCGTTCAACCCGTGCAACCTCTCGCCGTCCCACACGATGGCGAAGGCGTCCGAACCGATACCGTTGGACACCGGCTCGACCAGGGTCAGCGTGATTGCGGCGGCCAGCGCCGCGTCGACCGCGCTGCCGCCGTCGGCGAGCATCGCCAGGCCGGCCTGCGCGGCCAGCGGCTGGGACGTGCAGACAACGTTGCGGGCCAGCAGGGGTTTGCGCGGCCAAGCGTAGGGCAGCTCCCACGAGAACGGGGCAGTCATCGGCGCAGTCCGGGCAGGAGGATAGCCACCAGTCCGTCGGCGTGCGCGTTGATCCAGTTGGGGCTCTTCGGGTCCCGGCCGGTGAGCAGGCGGACCTCCGGGGCGTTCACATAGGGCAGTGATGCGGCGCCAACGAGTACGTAGTACAGGATCTCGCTGTCGATGGGCGCGGCGACGCCGGCGTCGCGAAGCGCTTGCCATGCCGGCTGGATGCCGTTGAAGAACGGCTTCACGTGGGTCTCGGTCATCCAGGCCAACCGGTCGCTGGCCGCGGTGCCTTCGTGCACCATGATCTGGTTGAGCTCGGGGTGCTCGGCTGCAAACCGCACGAATCGACGTATCCCGTCGGCGAATGCCGCAGCGAGCGCAGGCACCCCGATCTCGGTCGGCTTCGCGGGGATGACACCGCCGATCGCCTCCCGCAAGAGCCCGAAGACGTCATCAACCGCGGCCGTCCATAGCGCCGTCTTGGACTCGAAGTGGTAGTTGATCTGCGGCTGGTGCGCCTCAACGCGCGCCGCGATCGCACGCGTCGACGCGCCGTCGAAACCCTTGGCGCCGAACTCGACCAGGGCCGACTCCAGCAGCGCCTCCCGAATATCGGTCCTGGTCCGGCGAAGGCGCACCTTGTTCGGCGTCTGGGTCCTGCGTTGCATCACAGACAGTGTACCGTTGTTATCATTCGATAATAACGGTACAAAGACAGGATGCCCGATGAGCGCTACCCGCGATGCCGCTAAGCAAGACACAGATCGCGTATCGACGCGTCTCCTCCCGCTCTCGACGAGCCCGTTCCAGGCGCCGACGGATCGCGACATGTTGCCCTCGGAGCGGCGGGAATTCGTTCGGACCCACCGAACCTGCGTTTTCGGCTACGGGCGCCGGGCCGACGGGCCTGCGATGTCGATCGTGTACTACATCCCAGCCGACAACGACGACTTGTTCGTCGCGACGATGGCGGGCCGCGCCAAGGCCAAAGCTGTTGCGCGCAACGGCAAGATCAGCCTCTGCGTACTCGACGAGACCTGGCCGTTCGCCTACCTGCAGGTCTATTGCGACGCCGAGATCGTCGATGACGACGAGGCGTTGATAGACGTGATGATGGCGGTAGGTGAACGCATGTCGGGGCAGCCCCTCGCGCCAGAGCTGCGCCCCGCGGTCAAAGCCGCCGCAGAGGAGGAAGGCCGAGTGCTGGTGCGCTGCAGGCCCTACGCGACATTCGTCACGCCACCGCGGCACTTGCACAGCAACGACCAGCAGGAGCTGACCCACTGGGTCTCCGCGTCGATGCCCTGGGATGCTGCAGACACCCCGCAGTTGCCACTTCGAGAGAGCGCCGACTGATTTAAGATATTCGGCGCTGACAACGACCTGCCGAATTGCCAGTGCGCTCGCAAGGGCGAGCATCCGAGGCGCTCACGTGAGCCGATCATCAAGGTGCACGGCGTTGCGTGGTTGGCGTTCGAGAAGCCACCGCCATGCCGAGACGCGCCGTCCGATGGGCCGGATTGTGTCCGAAGTTGGCACGGGGCTACCTGCGCTGCGGTGACACGATCGATCGACCACCGCGAGTCGGACATGTAGTTGTACGATTCCCCCGCACATAAGACACCGGACAGCGGGATCACAGCTTGGAACCCTGCCCGCCCCGGCACCTACCTAACACCCCTAGTGAAAGGCAAGTACATGAGCGTGCGCTCATTCATTGCGGTGACAAGTCTTCCCAGCAGCCTTGCCGGCGACATCAACCCCGGCAACGCGATTCAGGTCAAGGCGGCTTTCGACGTGCCGCCGGGCACGGTGCCAAGCGAGCTAGAGGTACACGACTCGATGTTCTCTGGCGGGGCGACGGTTCGCCTCTCCTAGTGGACTGGGCACTCATTCTCGGCGTCGTGGCGCTCGTTGCGGCGGTCGCCGCAGGCGTTGCCTGGCACTTCTGGCGATAGCACCCCTAAGACACCGGGTGGCGGGATCACAGATTGGAACCCTGACCCGCCACCCGGCCTACCAACCCCTGAAGGAAGGCAGTTCAATGTTACGACTTTAAGGCCCCCGCGGTTGTGCTGGCCGTCGCTGTGGCGGCTTTCTCGGTCGCGCTCTCCCCGACGGTTCAAACGGCAGGCGACACCGTTCGTTACGAGATCAGGTCCAACCCGGTCAACGTTCCGTTGGCACACGGGGTTTGCCAACGTAACGTTTCGCACCGGCCCGAACCCTGCCCGCCTTGATAGACCTCTCCAGGGGTTCGGCGGGCAGGGCCGGGTTTCGCACGACGAGGCCCGCCCCCCGCCCCAGCAGGTGCCAGCCGGGGGTAGCGCCCCTCGCCGTGGTCTTGAAGGAACCGGCTCTCGCGCGCGGCGTTGCCGTTAGGGAGGGGTTGTGCGCCAGGCGCAGGAGCCGGTTCCGGTCTAGGTGGGCCTATAACCCGTTGTCGTTCAACGCAATTCCTCCGAGAAGTTACAGTTGCACTTTTACAACTGTCCGTCATACGACCAATGTAGCGCCGAATCTCTTTGAATTTCGCTGAGCGCGAATAACCTTTGTCACACCGCGAAAACACAGCCTGCAATAAGCGGACTATCAGGAGCGCAAGTGGTTGGCTAAAGCCAAGGCATCGACGGCAGTACAGCCAGAGCATTACGGCCACTCGTCCTGCCATCTCCCGGACTTGGTGACGGTGAGGCGAATGGTCGTCACGACGACGAGCGCCGTAATGGCTGCACAGGTAAGGGTTTCGAACATAACCGTTCTCTCGGCCGAAGTCAGAGGGTTGGGACCCGACCCTCAGCCGACCGATCCAATGGCGAATGTTAGGACACTCCAAAGGCGACGGGCCGGTTCCCCACTCACCAGGTTGGACTGCGGGGCTGGCTGTGTCATTGCTGCCATCCAGGAAATTCATAGCGAAGCTAGCCGGTAGTCCTCGGCACACCCGCCACTTCCCGCCGGGTCGCTTCTACCGGTCCTACGACGTGCCCAACCCGTCGCCATGGGCGCCCAGCGGCCGGTCGGCAACATCACATACCGGCTGGCATGCGGCCTTGATGGGCGCCAGCAGTAACGACATTCGCATGTATCACCGGCATCGTGGCAGGTGCATGGTTGCACCTTTGGCACTCGAGCAGAACGATGCTGATCCCCCAGTCGATCGGAGATACAGATGTCACTGGCCTCGGTGCCCGCACTCCGCCGGCGGGAAGAGATCGACGCAGTGCTCGCCAGGAACGGGATTTTTGGCAGAGTCGAGGTCAGTGAGCTTCCCGCGCTGACCGAACGGCTTGAACCCGTTGACTTCCCATCCGGGCACACTGTGTACGCCGAAGGCGACCCCGGTGACTGCATGTACATCATCATTTCCGGGAAGGTCAAGATCGGCCGCCTTTCTCGCGATGGCGGTGAGAATCTGCTCGCAGTCGTGGGCCCTTCGGAGATGTTCGGCGAGATGTCGACGTTCGACGCGGGTCCGCGTACCGCCAGGGCCACCACCGTCACCGAAGTCCGGGCCCTGTCGATTGGTCGGGACGCGCTGCGCGCCTTGATGTTTGATCACCCCGCGATAGCCGAGCAGCTGCTCCGGGTGCTAGCCCGCAGACTGCGGCGTACGGCAAATCTGGCCGATCTGATCTTCACCGACGTTCCCGGCCGAGTGGCTAATCGGCTGCTCCACTTGGCGCATCGGTTCGGTGTCCAGGAGGACGGCGCGTTGCGCGTCACCCATGACTTGACGGACGAGGAGATGGGCCAGCTGATCGGCGCGTCAACACAGACGGTCAACGACGTGTTGGCCGATTTCGCCCTCCGCGGGTGGATCCAGCTGGATGACGCCAGCGTGTTGGTCTCCGAATCCGAACAACTGGGCCGGCGGGCACGGGCGGGAATCTAGGAGCCATGTTCATGCATCTCGGGCCCGAAAGCGCAGCCTCGACAGATCAGCAGCCGCACGAGCCGTCCGGAGGCGTGGCGCTCTTCGTCGCAGCGCTGGCGATCGCCGTGGTGTCCGCCGGTATCGGCGGTGTGGCCGCGTCAGACCTGCACTCGCACCTGGCCGCAAGGAGCACCGTGGCGACGGTCCCGGCGGCCGCGGTCCTGCCTGCCCACCCTCGCACCGACTCGATCGAGCAGGTGGCGGCAAAGGTGCTGCCCAGCGTCGTCACACTGCAGAGCGATCTGGGCAGTCAGGGTGGCCTGGGCTCGGGCATCGTCATGACCACCGACGGGCTGATCATGACCAACGCTCATGTCGTCTCGGCCGCACAGCAGGCCGCCCGGGCCGACCCGGGCGGCGTGCGGACAGTGGTGACATTCGCCGACGGCCGCACGGCCCCGTTCACCGTCGTCGCCACCGATCCGACGTGTGATATCGCCGTTGTGAGGGCCGATGCATCGTTTGGACTCACCCCGATCACCTTCGGCTCGTCAGCCGACCTTCGCGTCGGCCAGCAGGTCGTGGCGGTGGGTTCCCCGCTGGGTCTCGACGGCACAGTCACAACGGGCATCATCAGCGCGTTGGACCGGCCGCTGTCGTCTGCTTCCGGTGCCGCGGGTCAGGCCACGGCGATCGACGCCATCCAGACCGACGCCCCACTCAACCCCGGCAACTCAGGCGGAGCCTTGGTGAATGCGAACGCGGAGCTGATCGGAATGAACTCGGCGAACGCATCGTCTGGCTCCGCGTCTGGTGAAAGTGGTTCGATCGGGCTTGGTTTCGCGATTCCCGTCGACGAGGCCAAACGCATCGCCGACGAACTCATCGCCACCGGCACTGCCTCGCACGGATTCCTCGGTGCGCGGCTTGCCGACGATGCGCATACCAACGGCGCCCGGATCGTCGAGGTTGACAGCGGCGGCCCAGCGGCGGCGGCCGGCCTGCCCGCAGGCGCGTTGGTCACGAAGGTCGACGATCGACTGATCGCCAACGCTGACGCACTGACTGCCGTCGTGCTTACCAAGGCGCCTGGCACCACGATTGCCGTGGACTATCTCGCCCCCTCGGGGACTGCCCACACCGCGCAAGTCCTGCTCGGCACCAATCGAGGCCAGCAGTCGTGAAAGCCGTTGTCCGGCTCGGGAAAAAAGGTTCCTGTTAGCCGGTACGTCCATGGGGGGCAGCCAGAACGACACGCGGCCGCTCGAGGAACACCCTTGAGTGAGGGCAGATCAGGCCCCCGTGACAGGAGAACAACCATGCGAACCAAATTCACATACATCACAGCGCTCTTCGGAGCCGCAGCGGCCGCCGTGGCGATTCTCGCCGCACCTGTCGCCGCGGCAGCTGCCGGGCAGCCCTGTTCGGTGACTGGATCGGCAACCGTGTGCCAGTCGCCCGGCAATGTACAGCTCAATGACGCCCCTCCGGCCGTCAACTTCCATCGCTACGGCGGATACGGACTCGCGCTCGGCGGCGGCGGCATTCTGCCCGGACGATAGGTGACACGTGGGCGCTCGGCGCGGCTGAATACTGATCAGGTAGCCGGACCCGCCGCGGCGCGGCCCCACCGGGGGTTGTCGATGTGTCGACCATCGCTGGTGGTGGCGAAACGCACGATGCCGGCCTGCCGGCCGGTCGCGGGCAGCGGATTGGTCGGCACGTCATCACAGGACAGCACCAGCATCCAGCGCCGCCCTTGGCGTTTGATCTGGATCGTCTTCACCCGACCCTGAACCTCGCGGCGCATCTCGGCTTTGACCTGACCGACACCTTGCAGGCACGCGCTTGGTCTCGGACAGCCAGCATGCGCCGTCCCCGTCTTTGGGCCACTGTTCACCCGCCCCGATTCCCCCAACGGCTAAAGCCGCCGGTCCCCTCGGGGCGCACTGATGTTGCCGGTCTTGGTGGCGTGGAAGGTAACCCATCGCCAGGAACTCGTGCGGGACGATCGTGCGGCGTCGTTGCTGAGTCGACGATCGCGTTACCCGGGTATGTAGTCGAACTTGTCGGGGTTGGGGCCGGTTCTACCGGATTCGCCTTGGTCGAGGGCCGAGATGGCGTCCATTGCGGAGTTGTCTAGTTCGAAGTCGAACAGTTGGAAATTGGACTTCATCCGAGCAGGCGATACAGATTTCGGGAACACGATGTCGCCCCGTTGAACGTGCCACCGCAACACGACCTGTGCGGGTGACCTGCCCACGGCGTCTGCGGTCTGCTCGATGACGGGGTCACCGAGCACCTTTCCCTGAGCGATCGGCGACCACGCCTCGGTCGCGATGCCGTGCTTTCGTCCGTAGGCGCGAACCTCATCGTTGGTGAAATACGGATGGGCCTCGATCTGGTTGACCGCGGGCACGGTGTCGGATTCCGCTGCCAGTCGGTCCAGATGTGCCGGCTGGAAGTTCGACACCCCAATGCAGCGGGCGCGTCCCTCCTTGGCGAACTCCTCCAGGACATTCCAGGTCGAGACGAAATCACCGCCGTAGAGCGTCGGCAGCGGCCAGTGGATGAGAAACAGATCGACGTAGTCGGATTCAAGCGCGCTCAACGTGTTCTCGAACGCACGGCGCGCATCGTCGGGCTGGTGGAAGCCGTTGTTGAGCTTGCTCGTGATGAAGACATCGGCGCGGTCCAGTCCGGCCTCGCGGATGCCCTGGCCGACTTCCTTTTCGTTCCCGTACATCTCCGCGGTGTCGATGTGCCGGTAACCGATGTCGAGAGCAATCTTCACTGCGGCAGCGGTTCTCTCTGGCGCTATCTGGAAGACACCAAAACCCAGCTGCGGGATGTGGTTTCCGTCGTTGAGTGCGATTGCAGGAACGTTGCTCATGATCTTTCTCCAGATCGGATCGTTAGTGAACGAGGTCTTGTGCCGGGGCTCCGGCGACGGCCGGATTCTGCTCGCTGCGGCCAAATCCCAGTTGAGCGGTGACGCTCAGCGGGCCTAATGCGGCATCCACGACGAACGACCAGCGCCGCGCTGGGTGGGGGTCACGCGTGCCTCGGCGTCGAACGGGGATCCGTCGCAGACCAACGTGCCGGTCCGGTCCTCTCACTCGCTACGCCTCTCGTTTCCTCGCGAATGCCTTGATGGTGCGCAACCAAGCCTGCACTTCCCCGGTGGTCGCTGTCGTCACCGGTGGCACCCACTCACGGTTCCGGTCAGCACCCCTCCTGCGTTACCAGCCACTACCAAACGATCCCTCTGACCAGGACGGACGGTGTCATGAGTCAGAGCCAATGACGCGCCATTGCTGTTGGCGGGAATGGGCTGATTGCAGCTGGGGGGAACCAGGTTTGGGCGTCATCTGCGATGACGCGGATCCGGTGCGGGGAAATCCTGGAGTAAGCCAATTAGGGCCAACCATCAAGGAGTTCCACCATGAGCATCAAACTGAACTACATCGCACCGCTGCTGGCAGCGGGAGCTGCCGCGGTGGCGATTGCCGCCGCGCCGATCGCCGCGGCCGCCCCGGCTCCGGCTGCGGCTCCGCACGGGGCCTGCGACGCCGGCGTCTCGGGCAGCATCTGTGAAACCCCCGGAGACGTCGAGATCAACGACTCCCCGCCCCCGGTTAGTTACGACCCCTACGGAGACGAAGGCTTCCTGCTCGGGGGCTTCGGCGGCGGCTTTCACGGCGGCGGCTTCGGCGGCGGCGGCTTTCACGGCGGCGGGGGCGGGCACGGCCGGTAGCGGTCAGTGGCCGGCCCATTGGGCCGGCCACACTCGGCAACCAACGACCATCAACATCACATAGCGTTGCGCGCCAACGCTATTCGACTTCTACAACCATGACTAGAACGGGAAAATTCATCATGACTACTTCACGCCGTCTGAATGACGATCAGGTAAAGGAGTTCGACAGCCCGCCAAGCCTGGCCGTGAATTTGCAGCGGGTCCTCGTTGATCTCGTTGAGCTGCATCTGCAGGGCAAACAGGCACACTGGAATCTCGTCGGTACAAACTTCCGGGATCTGCACCTGCAACTCGACGAAATCGTCGACACCGCACGCGAAGCCAGTGACACCATTGCCGAGCGCATGCGCGCGCTCAACGCGGTGCCCGACGGGCGCTCCGACACCGTGACCGCGACCACCACGCTGCCCGCCATCTCGCCGGCGGAGCTGAGCACCACGGAGACGGTCGACCTCATCACAATCCGGATCTACGCCGCTGTCGGCACCATGCGCACCGTCCACGACGATGTGGACGCAGTCGATCCGTCGACCGCCGATCTGCTGCACCAGATGATCGACAGCCTCGAGAAGGCCGCCTGGATGTTGAAGTCGGAGAACCGGAAGATCTGACTCTGTCGGGGATGCCTCAAGACGTGCCCCGAGGCGGCGGCTGCGAGCCGGCCGACTCGGGGTCCACCTCGACGGCATACGACGTGATCGCGGCGATCTGCTCGCCCGCGAACTCATAGATGTCGCAGCTGGCCACCGCCGTGAGGCCGGCGGGGCCGCTGTAGCGCGCGAAGGTGTCGACGGCGACGACGTCGGAACCGGCCGCCACCACACACCGGTCGTAGGTCGTCGTGGTGTCTTCGAGGCTGGCGGCCGTCTCTCGGCAGGTCTGCCGGACCGCATCGGCCCCCTCCAGGACCATGTAGCCGACGATCGTCCAGCGCACATTCTTGGCGAGATACCCGAGCGCGTCGTCGAACCTATGCTCGGAGAACGCACGGGCGATAGCACCGGGGTCGAAGGCCATGAACACCGACGCTACTGCCACCGCACCTTCGTGATGGCCAACGCTCGTGAGTCCCCTTTGCCGCGGGGGTCTTGTGAGTCGTTAATTCGTATGCAGGTTTGTGCGCTAGTTTCGTCGAACGTGCGCTGGCTGCGAACTCTCGCAAGTTTTTTCGCAGCACGTGCACGTTCGATGCGTTCAGGGATCTGCGGGGCGCGACGCGCTGTGTTGGTGTGCCCGCCTTGGGCGACTCAGGACTCTCCTAGATCAGGGTGAGCGCTTCGTCTCGGCTCAGCACGTTGAGCCTGCCGAGGACGTCGGCCAACTCGTCCAGCGCCGCGGCCCGCTGGGGATTCGCGGCGAGAAAGGCCTCGTAGGTGCACCGGTCCTGCCGACTCAGGGCGCCCAGAACATAGGCCGCGTCCCAATCGTCGATATCGTCATCGGTCAACACACCACGCCCGTTTCCTGCAATGTGTTCCTCAGCGTGTGCAGCGCGTAGTGAAGCCGGGATTTGACGGTCCCCTCCGGAATTTGTTCGTATTCGGCGATCGTAGCCACGGATTGGCCGAGATAATAGGCACGAACGACCACGACGCGATGGTTGCGGGAAAGTGACATCAGCGCGTCCGACAGGATCCACTTGTCGAACGCAGGCCCGATCTGATCCGGCGACGACCGTTCCGGAACCGAGTCCATCTGCAATTCGCGTGAGTACCTTGCGCTTCGGCGATCGTCGATCACCTGGTTGCGAGCCACGGTGAACAGCCAGGCCTTGACGCCGTCGCCGCATTGCTCCAGCAATTCGGGCTTACGCCAAAGCCGCAGAAGCGATTCCTGCACCACATCCTCGGCGAACGGCATGTCTCCTCGGGTGAGCCGCAGGACGTACCGCAACAGCGCCGGGCCGTGTGCGTCGTGAATAGCCCGCAACAGTTCAGCCCGATCGGGATCGGTCATGCTTCCATGCTCCGCGCGTGCCCTTTGCATCTGCTGTGAGTTTCCTTGTGAATACGAGACACAACGGGGAAATCGTTCAACGACGCGTGAATCAGTCGAGCACGGTGCGCACCACGGCGTCGGCCAGAAGGCGGCCGCGATCGGTGAGCACCAGCCGACCGGCTTCGGTGTTCAGCAAGCCGTCGCCGATGGCGATTTGCACGCGGTCGCGCTCTCGATCGCTGAGCGAGTCGGCAGGCAGCCCGCGTCGCAGCCGCAGTCGCAGCATCACGTCCTCGGTGTGCATCGAGCGGGCGTCGAGCTGTTCGAAATCGGCGACCGGCAGCCGCCGCTCGGCCAAGGCTTGCGCATATGCGTTGGGATGCTTGATATTCCACCATCGCGTCGACGCGACGTAGCCGTGCGCCCCCGGACCGGCGCCCCACCACTCGCCGCCGTCCCAGTAACCCATGTTGTGCATGCACTCGCCGCCGGGCCTGCTCCAGTTGGAGACCTCATACCAGTCGAAGCCGGCCGCGCGGAGCCGTCCGTCGGCAATCTCGTAGCGGTGGGCAAGCACATCGTCGTCGGTCGGCGACATCTCGCCGCGGCGCACCCGGCGGCCCATCGCCGTGCCCTCCTCGATGGTGAGCGCGTAGGCCGAGATGTGATCAACGCCTCCGTCGATCGCGGCGTCGATGGACCGCTTCAGGTCGTCGTCGGACTCCCCCGGCGTGCCGTAGATGAGGTCGATGTTGACGTGTTCGAACCCGGCGGCGAGGGCTTCGCGCGCCGCCGCGGGCGCCCGGCCCGGCGAATGCACCCGGTCCAGCGTGGCCAGCACGTGCGGGGCGACCGACTGCATGCCCAGCGAGACCCGCGTGAAGCCGGCCACACGCAGCGCGGCGAACAGCTCCGGCGACGTCGACTCCGGGTTGGCCTCGGTGGTCACCTCGGCGCCCGGCGCAAGGACGAAGTGCTCCCGGACCGCGTCGAGCACCCGGGCCAGGCCGTCGCCGCCGAGCAGCGACGGCGTACCCCCGCCGACGAACACCGTCCGCACAGCGGGAGGCGAGCCCAGGCGCTCGGCGGCCATGCCGAGTTCGCCGCGCAGCGCCTCGAGCCACCCCTCGGGGTTCGATCCGCCCAGTTCGGCGGGCGTATACGTGTTGAAGTCGCAATAGCCGCAGCGCGTCGCACAGAACGGCACATGGACATACATGCCGAACGCCCGCCCTGGGGTTGCTGAAACCCCAGGTAAGTCGGCGGGTGCGGGACGAACCGTCATATCACCAAGTGTTACGCAGCCGACGCCGGCCCGATCGCGCGGATTCCAGCTGGCAGGGGGTGCCGATGGGGTACCAGCACCGACGACATCCCTCGAAACGAGCGCGATTCTGGCTTCAGGAGTTGCGATTTAGCGGCCACTAGGTGAGGAGTATCCATGCACACCAGATAAGCCTGTTCAGTCAAATAGCGGACAGCACTTTTACTCACCCTGAGCGCAAATCTCGACCGGTTAGGGCGGATGTCGGTCTCCGTGGCACAATTGGCCACGTGACCGCCGCCCGCATCTTCCCCCACCGCGTCTCGCTGGTGGTACGGCGGCATGTCGACTTCAAGCGCGTTTGTACCTGTTGTTGTCTGCCTTGATGTCGTAGACCTGCCCACCTGTACTTTCAGCTGGCCGCCGGATCTGCGCCGCCGGACAGCCCCCCGGTGAACAGCGCGCCCGAAGGCCGGCTCCCGAAGGAGCCCATTCGATGACCACCGCAAAGCCAAAGCCCGCCAAGCGCAGAGGCGAAGGCCAGTGGAAGCTCGGTTACCGCGAGCCGCTCAACCCCAACGAACAGGTCAAGAAGGACGACAACCCGCTCAACGTCCGCGACCGCATCGAGAACATCTACGCCCACCGCGGCTTCGATTCCATCGACAAACAGGATCTCCGTGGCCGGATGCGCTGGTGGGGCCTGTACACGCAGCGTGAGCAGGGCTACGACGGCACCTGGACCGGCGACGAGAACACCGACATGCTCGAAGCCAAGTACTTCATGCTGCGCGTCCGGTGCGACGGCGGTGCATTGTCGACGGCCGCGCTGCGGACGCTGGGCCAGATCTCCACCGAGTTCGCGCGGGACACCGCGGACATCTCCGACCGGGAGAACGTCCAGTACCACTGGATCCAGATCGAGGACATGCCCGAGATCTGGAAGCGGCTCGCCGAGGTCGGCCTGCAGACCACCGAGGCGTGCGGCGACTGCCCACGCGTGGTGCTCGGTTCGCCACTCGCCGGGGACTCAGTCGACGAGGTGCTCGACGCCACGCCGGCGATCGACGAGATCGTCCGCCGCTACATCGGCAAGCCCGAGTACTCGAACCTGCCGCGCAAGTTCAAGACCGCGATCTCGGGCCTGCAGGACGTCTGCCACGAGGTCAACGACGTCGCGTTCGTCGGTGTCAACCATCCCGAGCACGGGCCCGGGCTTGACCTGTGGGTCGGCGGTGGCCTGTCCACCAACCCGATGCTGGGCCAACGCGTCGGCGCCTGGGTGCCGTTGGACGAGGTGCCCGACGTGTGGGAGGCCGTGGTTTCGGTGTTCCGCGACTACGGCTACCGGCGGTTGCGCGCGAAGGCCCGGCTGAAGTTCCTGATCAAGGACTGGGGCATCGAGAAATTCCGGCAGGTCCTCGAGGACGAGTACCTGGGCCGCAAGCTCATCGACGGGCCCGCACCGGACCCCGTCGTGCACACCATCGACCACGTCGGCGTGCAGAAGCTGAAGAACGGCCTCAACGCCGTCGGCGTCGCGCCGATCGCGGGCCGGGTGTCCGGCACGATCCTGTCGAAGGTGGCCGACCTGGCCGAGGCGGCGGGCTCGAACCGCGTGGCCTTCACGCCGTACCAGAAGCTGATCGTCCTCGACGTCGCCGACGACAAGCTCGACGAGCTGGTCGCCGGACTCGACGCGCTTGGCCTGCCCTCGCAGCCGTCGCACTGGCGCAAGAACTTGATGGCCTGCACCGGGATCGAGTTCTGCAAGCTCTCGTTCGCCGAGACCCGCAAGCGCGCGCAGGTGCTGGTGCCCGAGCTGGAGAAGCGGCTCGAGGACATCAACGCCCAGCTCGACGTGCCGATCACGGTGAACATCAACGGCTGCCCGAACTCGTGCGCGCGCATCCAGGTCGCCGACATCGGGTTCAAGGGTCAGATGGTCGACGACGGCGACGGGCCGGTCGAAGGGTTCCAGGTCCATCTCGGCGGCAGCCTTGGTCTGGACAGCGGTTTCGGCCGCAAGCTGCGCCAGCACAAGGTGCTGTCCAGCGAGCTGGGTGACTACATCGACCGGGTAGTTCGCAACTTCGTGAAACAACGCGAGCAGGGCGAGCGTTTCGCTACCTGGGCGGTACGAGCAGACGAGGCGGACCTGAGGTGAAGATGACCGAACAGAGCTGCAACAGCTGGCCGAGCGCGGTGCGGTCGAACTCGAGGGCGCCAACGCGGATGACCTTCTGCGTTGGACGGACGAGAATTTCGGCGGCGAGTACGTGGTGGCGTCGAACATGCAGGACGCCGTGCTCGTGTCGATGGCAGCGCAGGTGCGGCCAGGAGTGGACATTCTGTTCCTGGACACCGGCTATCACTTCGTGGAGACCATCGGCACCCGCGACGCCGTCGAGGCCGTCTATGACGTCAACAT
The DNA here is from genome assembly GCA_963716505.1 of uncultured Actinomycetota bacterium. Taxonomy (GTDB): domain Bacteria; phylum Actinomycetota; class Actinomycetes; order Mycobacteriales; family Mycobacteriaceae; genus Mycobacterium. The sequence goes on along the minus strand of CAVQTL010000005.1, from coordinate 159,002 downwards.
CGTGAATGTGACGCCGGAGAACAGCGTCGCCAAGCAGGACCAGTTGTTCGGCAAGGACCTGTTCGCCCGCGAGGCAGACGAGTGCTGCCGGATGCGCAAGGTCGAGCCGTTGGGCAAGGCGTTGCAGGGGTATTCGGCGTGGGTCACCGGGATTCGTCGCGTCGAGGCGCCAACGCGCGCCAACGCGCCGTTGATCAGCTGGGACAACGCCTTCAACCTGGTGAAGATCAACCCCATCGCCGCTTGGACGGACGAGGACCTGCAGGCCTACATCGACGCCAACGACATCCTGGTCAATCCCCTTGTGTTCGAGGGCTATCCGTCGATCGGATGCGCGCCGTGCACGTCCAAGCCGGCCGAAGGCGCCGACCCGCGCAGCGGCCGCTGGGCCGGTTCGGCGAAGACGGAATGCGGGCTGCACGCGTCGTGACACTCGTCCTGACGGCGCACGGTAGCGCGGACCCCAGGTCCGCGGATACCACGCGTGCGATCGCCGAGTGCGTGCGCCGGCTACGTCCGTCGCTCGACGTTCGAGTCGCGTTCTGCGAACAGAACGTTCCCAACATGCGCGACGTTCTGCCGACGGTGCCCCGCCACACGGTGGTTGTTCCCCTGCTTCTCGCCGACGCCTATCACGCACGGGTCGACATTCCGGCGATGATCGACGAGTCCGGCGCCGATGTGCACCAGGCTGACGTCCTCGGCGAGGACGACCGGCTGATCCACGTGCTGCGCCAGCGGCTCGAACAAGCCGGGGTGTCCCGACTTGATCCCGGGATCGGCGTGCTGGTGACCGCGGTGGGGTCGTCACGTGCAGGGGCCAACGCCCGCACTGAAGCAGTCGCTCGCGAGCTCACGATGACGACTCATTGGACGGCAGCCACTGCGTTCGCCACAGGGCCGCGGCCCGACTTGGCCGAGGCCGCGGAGCTGTTGCGACGCCGCGGCGCCAGCCGCCTGGTCGTCGCACCCTGGTTCCTCGCGTACGGCAAGATCATCGATCGCGTCGCGGAATTTGCTCGTGCACAACGGATTCCGATGTCGTCTCCGCTCGGCGCACACCGCCAGGTGGCCGAGACGGTACTGGATCGGTTCGACGCCGTCGCAGCGGTCCGCGTCGCGGCATAGTCGTTCGCCGAACGTGCACGCACGGCGAAAATTAGCCGGCGGATCGCACTGAGCGCGACGCTCGGCGCTCGATCGCCGGTCTCGCCGTCGACAATAAATTCGCGGTGAGCGTAGGTATATACCAGGCATTTCCCAGCCGGTACCAATATCCGGGTGACCACCGCGCTGTCTGACGACTCCTGCTGTCGCTAAAACGTTTCCGTTTCCGCTCAGCTACAGAAAGTCGCTCACAGTGTCAGTGTTCGTAGATATCGCCCCCGACGAGTCGCACGTCGACTCGCCGACAGCCGCTGCGCCCACGAATAAGTGGCGGGGCAGGCTCACCCGCGCCGCGCTGCCGGTGCTGTCGCTGATCGTCTTCTTCATCGTGTGGCAGATCGCCGCGGCGAGCGGCGTCTGGAACCAGACATTCGTGCCCTATCCGGGCACGGTGTGGCGCGCCTTCATCGATGTCTCGACGACGCACGACGGCGTCCGCGGGTACGCGGGCTACCTGCTGTGGGAGCACCTCTACATGACGCTTCGCCGCGTACTCGCCGGCGTCGTCATCGGCGTGGTGCTGGGGGTGCTGCTCGGCCTCGTCATGGGTTCGGTCGGCTGGGTGCGCAGCGTACTCGAACCCTGGCTGACATTCCTGCGTGCGCTGCCGCCGCTGGCCTACTTCTTCCTGCTGGTCATCTGGCTCGGCATCGATGAGGCACCGAAGATCACGCTGCTGGCACTGGCGGCGCTGCCGCCGGCCGCCGTCGCGACCACGGCCGCCGTCGTCGCAGCGCCCGTCGGGCTTCAGGAGGCGGCCCGCGCGCTGGGTGCGTCGCGCAGCGAGGTCATCCGCGACGTCGTCGTGCCCTCGGCGCTGCCCGAGACGTTCACCGGCATCCGGCTCGCGGTCGGCATGGCGTACTCCTCGGTGGTCGCCGCCGAACTGTTCAACGGCATCCCCGGCATCGGCGGCCTGGTCAAGGACGCCAGTAACTACAACAACACCCCCGTGGTGCTGGTCGGCATCTTCGCCATCGGCATCTCGGGTCTTGTCATCGACGGTCTACTTCGCGCCATCGAACGGCGTGCAGTCCCTTGGAGAGGAAAAATCTGATGAAACTGACCGGAGCCGCTACGGCGGCGACATTCAGGCGCGCCCTTCTCGCGGCGCTGGCGGCGACCACGCTGGCGTTGGCCGGCTGCTCCGTCGACCAACCGGGTCAGCAGGCTGACAAGCCGACGATCCGCGTCGGCTACCAGACCTTCCCGAGCGGCGATCTGATCGTGAAGAACAACAAATGGCTGGAAGAGGCACTGCCGGACTACAACATCAAGTGGATCAAGTTCGACTCCGGCGCCGACGTCAACACCGCGTTCATCGCCACGGAACTCGACTTCGGCGCGCTGGGTTCCAGCCCGGTCGCTCGCGGACTGTCGGCACCGCTGAACATTCCGTACAAGGTCGCATTCGTGCTCGACGTGGCCGGTGACAACGAGGCGTTGGTGGCCCGCAACGGCACCGACATCAACTCGATCGCTGACCTGCGCGGCAAGCGGATCGCCACCCCGTTCGCCTCGACGGCGCACTACAGCCTGCTCGCCGCGCTGGCGCAGAACAAGTTGTCCCCCAGCGATGTTCAGCTGGTCGACCTGCAGCCGCAGGCCATCCTCGCGGCATGGGAACGCGGGGACATCGATGCCGCCTACACCTGGCTGCCGACGCTGGACGATCTGCGCACGTCCGGTAAGGACCTGATCACCAGCCGTCAGCTGGCCAACGGCGGTAAGCCGACGCTCGACCTGGCCGCCGTTGCAGATGATTTCGCGTCCTCGCATCCGGAGGTCGTCGACATCTGGCGTCAGCAGGAAGCACGCGCACTGACGACGATCAAGGACGACCCGGACGCCGCCGCCAAGGCGATCGCCGCCGAGATCGGGCTGTCGCCGGATGTGGTCGCAGGCCAGCTCAAGCAGGGCGTCTATCTGACACCCGAAGAGGTCGCATCGCCGGAATGGCTTGGCTCCGAAGGTAAGCCGGGCAACATCGCGGTCAACCTGCAGAGCGCATCGCAGTTCCTCGCCGAACAGAAGCAGATCCCGTCGGCGGCGCCACTGACCACGTTCCAGGAGGCCATCTACACCAAGGGACTTCCGGGTGTCCTCAGTCAGTGACCTGAAAGTCGCAGCGCGTCAACGGGATAACGGCGGTGTCCGGATCGCCGGTGTGTCGCACCGCTACGGCAAGGGACGCAACGAGGTCACCGCGCTCGGTCCGGTCGACCTGACCGTCGAACCCGGCTCGTTCCTGGTGCTGGTCGGCGCGTCGGGCTGCGGTAAGAGCACGCTGCTGCGACTGCTGGCCGGATTCGAGTCGCCCAGCGAGGGTTCGGTGCAGATATCCGGCACCGAACCGACACCGGGTGTGACCGCGGGTGTGGTGTTCCAGCAGCCGCGGCTGTTCCCGTGGCGGTCCGTCGGTGGAAACGTCGACCTTGCTCTCAAATACGCCAAGGTGCCGCGGGAGCGGCGCGCCGAACGACGTGCCCAGCTCTTGGAACGCGTCGGCCTCGAGGGCACCGCCGATCGCAAGATCTGGGAGATCAGCGGCGGTCAGCAGCAGCGTGTCGCCATCGCACGGGCGCTGGCAGCGGAGACACCGCTGTTCCTGCTCGACGAACCGTTCGCAGCGCTCGACGCGCTCACCCGGGAACGGCTGCAGGAGGACGTTCGACAGGTCAGCGCCGAGTCAGGTCGCACCACCGTGTTCGTGACACACAGCGCAGACGAGGCCGCATTCCTCGGCTCGCGGATCGTGGTGCTGACCAGGCGGCCAGGTCAGGTGGCACTCGACCTTCCGGTCGATCTGCCGCGCGGCGCCGTCGACGCCGACGAACTCCGTCGCTCCCCCGAGTACGCAGAGCTGCGCACCGAGGTCGGACGCGCCGTCAAAGCGGCCGCCGCGTAGTAAGACTCACGATGACTCCAGATGTGGTCTTGCACCGCCGTTCGGTTCTACGGTGCCCATAACCTATCGACTCCCCATCGAAGGATGGTTCCCTCATGTCCGAAATCACCGCCACCCCTGATGCTTTGAGCGAGGAGCCGCCAGGTCCGGTACGCAGGCTGCGCGGCAACCTCGGCGTGGCCTCGATTGTGTTCATGGTGGTGGCCGCCGCCGCGCCGCTCGGCGTGATCGGCGGCGTCGTACCGCTCGGCATTTCCGCGGGCAACGGCGCCGGCTTCCCGGCCACATTCGTGGTCTCCACGGTCATCCTGCTGTTGTTCGCGGTCGGATTCACTGCGCTCACACCGTATGTCGAGGACGCGGGCGCGTTCTTCTCCTACGTCCGTACGTCGCTGGGCTTTCCCGCCGGTATCGGAATCGCGTTCGTCGCGCTGGTCAGCTACGTGGCGATCGAGGCGGGTGTTTACGGTCTGCTCGGACCGGCGGGCGGAGTGATCGTCGAACTGTTCGGTGGCCCGGCTCTGCCCTGGTGGGTGTTCGCGGCGGTGGCATTCGCCATCACCACGTTCGTGGGCTACCGCAACATCGAGTTGTCCAGCCGGGTGCTGGCCGTGCTGCTGAGCGCGGAGATCGCGATCGTGGTGGTGCTGGATGCGGTGATCGTCTTTCAGGGCGGCGACCACGGGCTGTCGAGCGGCATCGTCAACCCGAGCGCCATCTTCTCCGGCTCGCTGGGTATCGGGCTGCTGTTCGCGCTGATCAGCTACGTCGGCTTCGAGGCCACCGCGATCTTCCGCGACGAGGCCCGCACACCGGACCGCACCATTCCGCGCGCCACCTACATCGCGCTCATCCTGATCGGCGTGTTCTATGCGGTGACCAGCTGGGCGTTGATCTCAGGTTGGGGCGATGAGGAAGCGGTAAGCCGGGCAACGGATTCGGGCTCCACCTTCCTTGCCGACACCGCTCAGCGCTACATCGGTGTGCTCGGCACCGACATCATCACGGTGCTCTACTTCACCAGCCTGTTCGCCTGCATCCTGTCGTTCCACAACGTGGCGTCGCGGTACGTGTTCGCCCTGTCACAGCGCGACGTGCTGCCTGAGTCGTTGAGTCGTCCGCACGACCGGCACGGCTCGCCGCATCGGGCGTCGCTGTGGATCTCGGGTGTGGTTGCGGTCAGCATCATCGCGGCGGTGGTGTTCAAGCTCGATCCGGCCGCCCAGTTCTACACCTGGTTCGCCGGCGCCACCACGGTCGGGTTCGTCGTACTCCTGATCGCCACATCGGTGGCCGTGCTGGTGTACTTCGCCCGCGACCGTCGCGGCTACTCGCAGTGGCGGGTGCGTATCGCGCCCGCCCTCGGGCTGATCGGACTGACGGTCGGACTGATCCTGATCGTGGCCAACCTGGAGGATCTGGTGGGTGGTTCCACCATCCTGGGGTGGGCCATCGTCGGACTGCTCGTCGTCGCCTTCATCGCGGGTGTCATCGTCGGCAAGCGGGTCGGAGACAAGACGGTGACGGCCCCATGACGTACACCGTCAATTCGACGTCGACCGAGAAGCGTGTGCAATCGGCTCCCGAGCGGGAGCTGCGCAACGCACTCGATGACGGAACGTTGACCGAGATCGAGATCGCATGGAGTGACCCGTTCGGCCACGCCCAGGGGAAGCGAATCCCTGCTTCTCAGTTCTTGAACCGCGCCCTCGGCACCGGATTCGCCTTCTGCGAAGCATCTTTGGGCTGGGACACTGCCGGCACGGTGATCGACTCGCTTCGGCTGACCAACTGGAGCGGCGGGTATCCCGACGTTTATGCCGTTCCGGACTTCTCGACGTACAAGCCGTTGCCGTGGCGGCCCCGGGTCGGCCATGTCATCTCCGACATCGTCGCGCACGACCGCAATCCGTCGCTTCTGGATCCCCGCGCCGTACTCAAGAAGGTGCTGGCACGGCTTGCCTCGCTGGGCTTCACCGCCAAGATCGGCGTCGAGTTCGAGTTGTATCTGCTGAACTCGGACGGTTCTACGTTCCAGGACGACATCCACGCCTACTCCCTCGAGAACGCCAACGCCCTCGATCCGGTGCTCGCCGATCTCTACGACACGTTGAGCGCCTTCACGGCATTGGAGGGCATCCAGACCGAGTACGGTCCGGGGCAGATCGAGACGAACCTGGTGTACACCGATGCGCTGGCGGCCGCCGACGACGCGGCCCGGCTCAAGTACGCCGCCAAGGAGGTGGCGCGCAAGCACGGCAAGATCGCCAGCTTCATGCCCAAGCCCTTCACCGAGCATTCGGGAAGTTCGCAGCACCTGCATATTTCGCTGTGGCGCGGTGACGAGCCGGCCTTCGCTCCCGACGATGGAGCCGAGAACGAGCTTGCGCTGCAGGCCATCGCGGGCCTGCTCGAGCACCTACCGTCGATCACGCTGTTCGGCGCGCACTCGGTCAACGCATACCGGCGATTCACTCCGGATTCCTTCGCGCCTGCCACCGTCACGTGGAGCCGTGACAACCGCAGCGCCGCTGTGCGGTCGCTGATCGAGCCCGAGCCGTCGGCCACTCGGATCGAGCTGCGCAGCGGTGCCTCCGATGCCAACCCGTACTGGTTGATCGCCTCGGCCCTGGCTGCAGTCGTCGCAGGGCTGGAAGCCAACCGCAACGCGCCACCGGCCCACGGCGGCAACCTCTACACCGAGGGTGTTCCGTTGCCTGAATCGCTCGGTGTGGCAATCGAACTGGCCACCCGCGACGACACCATCCTGGAGATACTGGGCGCTGACTCAGTTCTCGACTTTGCCGCCTTGGCGCGCAGCGAGTGGGCGGAGTATTCCAACGAAGTCAGCGACTGGGAACGCCGGCGCTACCTGAACCGCTCGTGAGCGCTCCGCGGTTCGGCATATGGGCTCCGGTATACGGCAATCACGGCGCCAGGCTTCATCCGCACGACGCGCCTGACGCCAGCTACCGGCGCACCCGCGACTTGCTGCTGCGCGCCGAGGGAGCCGGCTTCGATTCAACCCTGTTGGCCGAGCACGTCATTCACCCCAGCAATACCGAGGACGACGTACTCGAGACGTGGTCGACAATAGCGGCGCTCGCGGAGGCTACCTCGCGCATCGAGTTGATCGGCGCGGTGAAACCCCTGCTGTTCAACCCGTTGGTCTTCGCGAAGATCGCGGCCAACATCGCCGACATCGCCGACGGACGACTCGCCGTCAACCTCGTGACCGGATGGTTCCTTCCCGAGTTGGAGGGGCTGGGACTCGACCCGCTCGATCACGACGATCGGTATGCCTACTCCAGGGAGTGGATCGGGATCGTCACCGAGCTGTGGGCGGGCAAGCATGTTCCCATCGGTGATCGCGGCGGCCAACCCGCGCTGATTCGGCCGGTGCCGGCCAACCCACCGTTGTTATACGTCGGCGGGGAGTCCGAGCCGGGTCGCGCCTTGGCCGCCGAAACGGCTGATGTCTTCTTCATCAACGGCCGCCCGTTCGCCGATACCGTCGAAGTCATCGAGGACCTCCGCGCCCGTCCGCGCTACGGCGCGCCGCTGCGGTTCGGCCTGTCCGCGTTCGTGATCGCCCGCGACACCGAAGCCGAGGCGACCGCCGAGCTGGAGTACCTGCAGTCGCTGTCCGATGCCGAGAGTCGACCCGAGATCGCAGGCGGCACCGACCCGAAAACCCAGATGTACAAGGTGTTGTCAGGCACCAAACGCATCGGTTCCAATGGCGGCACCTTGGCCGGTCTGGTCGGCAGCTACGAGCAGGTGACCGAACGGATTCACGCCTACCACGACGCCGGAGTCGAACTGTTCATGCTCCAGTTCCAACCCATCGAGTCGGAGCTTGACCGGTTCGCGGACAAGATCATCCCCCAATTCCGATAACGCCCGGGAGCCGATATGACTGTCACACGCGAGGCCGTCGCGCCGCGAAAGCCGTTCTCCGATGAACCACTCGGCGGAACCGTCGAGGAGCGGCTCGCCCGGTTACCCGAGGTGGTTGCCGCACTCCGTCGTGACGACCCCGCGGCCGAGCGCGATCGGGTTCTGCAGTACGAGGCGGTCGAGTCGATCCGGCGGACAGGTGTGCTCAACCTCCGTGTACCTACCGAATTCGGCGGCCCCGGTGGCAAAGCACGCGACGTACTGTGGGCCGTGATTCAGATCGGCCGAGGCAGTTCGAATGTGGCGCAGGCCCTTCGGTCTCACTTCGGGTTCTCCGAACGGCTGCTCAGTAACAGGGCAACGCGGCAAGAAGCCGAGGAATGGTTCCCGCGGGTGTACGCCGGCATCATCGTCGGCAACGCCATCACCGACGCGGCGGGCCGGGCCCCGTCGAGCGCTGACACCAAGGTGCTACCCGACACCGACGGAGTGTTACGCCTCAACGGCTACAAGTTCTATTCCACCGGCACGCTGTTCGCCGACGTCATCGCGGTGTCGGCACTGGACGCAGAGGGCCGAGACGTACAGACGATCATTCCGGCGGACCGCGCCGGCGTCGAATTGTTCGACGACTGGGACGGCTTCGGTCAGCGGACCACCGCAAGCGGAGGCACCCGATTCACCGACGTCGAGGTGCTTCCCCACGAGGTGGTCACCGTATCCGAGGGCAACACACTGGGCCACGCGACCGCTTTCCTGCAGTTGTATCTGGCGGCGGTCGCGGTGGGCATCGCGTACGCGGTGTTCGACGATGCCGTCGAATACGTGCGCACGAAGGCCCGCCCGGCGTCGCATTCCGTGGCGGACAGCGCGGCCACCGACCCGTTCGTATTGGAGGCCGTCGGGGAGATCTCGGCTGCGGCGGCTTCGGCAGAAGCCATCGTGCTGACGGCGGCCGACGCCATCGATCGTCTCGTCGTCAAGGGGCAGCAGAGCGATCCCGACGCGCTCGCCGACGTCGCCGTCACGGTGGCCAGAGCCCAACTCGTTGCCGAACGATTGACGATCTCGGCAGCCGGGCGACTCTTCGACACCGGCGGTGCATCGGCCACCGCTCGTGCGCTGAACCTGGACCGCCATTGGCGCAATGCACGCACGATCGCCGGACACAGCCCGCTGGCCTATAAGGCATATGCGGCAGGCAATTACGCCGTCAACGGCACGTGGCCGCCTGCCAACGGCTACTTCTAGTCGCGCGAGCAGACGCAAAGCTCGCACGATTCCGCACGATATGGCTTGTGCGACGTTTGCGCTCTGCCCTCGCCAGAGGAACTCAGGCCGTTGTCAGCGCCTCGTCGTCGTCGGCTTCGTCGGCTTCGTCGGTCGTCGGTACCTCGGTGCCGCCGGGCAAGCTCGGCACCCGGGTGGCTCGGACGTAGACGGTGTCCCCCTCTTTGAGGCCGAGCGCCTCGGCGTCGCCGCGGGTGATCTGCGCGGTGAACGGGGTGTTGTTCGACGCGGCGGTCAGCTCGACGCGAACCTCGAAGCCCAGCATGACGATTCGGTCGATCGTGGCCTTCAGCACACCGGTCGCCTGAACTGAGTCGTCGCTGGTCGCGATCGCCATATCGGGGTTGCGGCCCACGCGTATGTCGTGCGGCCGCACCAGCGTTCCGTTGAGCGACGACACCGCACCGAGGAACGACATCACGAACGCGTTGGCGGGTGTGTCGTAAACGTCTGTCGGAGAACCGACCTGCTCGATCCGGCCCTTGTTGAGTACCGCGATCCGGTCGGCCACATCGAGTGCCTCGGACTGGTCGTGCGTCACCAGCACGGTGGTGACGTGCACCTCGTCGTGCAGCCTGCGCAGCCACGCGCGCAGATCCTCGCGGACCTTTGCATCCAGCGCGCCGAACGGCTCGTCGAGCAGCAGCACCTGCGGGTCCACTGCGAGCGCGCGCGCCAGCGCCATGCGCTGGCGCTGGCCGCCGGACAACTGGTTCGGATAGCGGGTCTGGAAGCCGCTGAGGCCGACGACCTCGAGGAGGTTGTCCACCTTCTCCTTGATCTCGGCCTTCGGCTGCTTGCGGATACGAAGGCCGAATCCGACGTTGTCACGAACCGTCAGATGCTTGAACGCGGCATAGTGCTGGAACACGAATCCGATGCCGCGCCGCTGCGGTGGTACGCGCGTTACGTCGCGGCCGTTGATGGTGATGGTTCCGGTGTCGGGCTCATCGAGCCCGGCGATGGCCCGCAGCAGCGTCGACTTGCCCGATCCGCTGGGCCCGAGCAGTGCGGTCAATGAGCCTGCCGGCACGTCGAAGTCGACGTTGTCCAGCGCGGCGAAATCGCCATAGTGCTTGTTGGCGCCCCGCACCGCGATCGCGTTCGTCATATCAGCGTCTCCTCGAGCCCTAATTGTCCGTTTTTGCGCGGCGCGCGTCGAGGATCACCTGGGCGATCAGCACGATCACCGCGACGCTCATCAGCAACGTTGAGACGGCGTACGCGCCGTATTCGGCACCGCGGTTGTACCGATCGGCTACCAACAGTGTGAGGGTTTGCGACTGTCCCGGCAGGTTGGACGACACCATGATCACCGCACCGAATTCACCGAGGGTGCGCGCGACGGTCAGCACGACACCGTAGGTAAGCCCCCAGCGGATCGAGGGCAGCGTGATCCGCCAGAACGTCTGCCACCATTGCGAGCCCAACGTTGCAGCGGCCTCTTCCTGGTCGGTGCCCAGTTCGTGCAGCACCGGTTCGACCTCACGGATGACGAATGGGACGGTGACGAAGATGCTGGCCAGCACTATGCCGGGAAAGCCGAAGATGATCTTGAAGCCGAGGTCGTTCTCGACGAAGCCGAAGGCACCGGCGGTTCCCCACAACAGGATCAGCGCCACACCGACAACCACGGGCGAGACCGCAAATGGTAGATCGATGACCGCCTGCAGCAGACTCTTGCCACGGAACTTGTTGCGGGCCAACACCAATGCGGTAGGCACGCCGAAGAGAACATTGAGTGGCACCACGATCGCAACGACAAGCAAGGACAGCTGCAGCGCCGATACGGCGGCCGGGGTGGTGATCGACTCGAAGAACGCGCCGACACCGGGCGAGAACGTCCGCCAGAGGATCAACCCGACCGGCACGATCAGCAGCAGCACGAGATATCCGAGCGCGGTGTAACGAAGCAGGTAACGCACGGCGGGAGAGACGTTCACTGCGCCAACTCCTCACGCTTGGCCGCGCGCGAGCCGACACTACGCAGGATGAAGAGCACGATGAACGAAATCGCAAGCAGCACAATCGAGATCGCGGCCGCACCGGTGCGGTCGTCGTTCTCGATCAGAGTCCGAATCCACTGTGACGACACCTCGGTCTCACCGGGAACGGCGCCACCGATCAGCACCACCGATCCGTACTCGCCGATCGCTCGCGAGAAAGCAAGTCCCGCACCGGATAGCAGTGACGGCAGCAACGCGGGAAGGATGACGAGGGTGAATATGGTGCGGTTGTTGGCGCCCAGTGACGCCGCAGCCTCCTCGACCTCGCGGTCGAGTTCCAGCAGCACGGGCTGCACCGAACGCACGACGAACGGCAGGGTGACGAACAGCAGCGCGATACCGACGCCCCACTTGGTGTGCTGGATGTGAATTCCGACGGGGCTGTTGGGTCCGTAGAGCGCCAGCATCACCAGGCTGGCGACAATCGTGGGCAGCGCGAACGGCAGGTCGATGATCGCATCCACCAGTCGCTTGCCGGGAAAATCGTCCCGCGTGAGCACCCAGGCCACCAACAGCCCGAAGACGAGATTGATCACCGCCACCGAAATCGAGATGGTCAACGTGACTTTGAACGACTCGATGGCCGCACGCGACGTCACCGCGCTCCAGAACGCCTCCCAGCCACCGCCCGCGGACTGCCACACGATCGCGGCGAGCGGCAGAAGCACGATGATCGACAGCCACGTCGTCGCGACACCGACACGCAGTGACGTGTTGCCGTACCGGCTCCTGAAGAAGCCGTGAGGCGGCCCGGCCTCACCGTCACCGGTGAGCTCTGGCCGGGTCGCCTCAGGATCGAGCGCAGCTGTCATCCAGTCGCCTGCTTGTAGATCTTGGTGATGGTGCCGTTGTCCTTGTCGAACAACGCCGGATCAACCGCGCTCCATCCTCCCAGGTCGTCGATGGTCCACAACTTCTGCGGCGTCGGGAAGTCGGTTGCGAAGTCCTCGGCGACGGACGGGTCAACGGGACGGAAGCCCGCCTGCGCCCAGATCTTCTGTCCCTCAGGGGTGTACAGGAAGTTCTTCAGCGCATTCGCCTGATCGAGGTGGGTACTGGATGTGACGACCGCGACCGGGTTCTCGATCTTGAACGTCTGCGGCGGGTTGATGTGCTCCACCGGCTTACCCTGTCGCTCGACGTTGATCGCCTCGTTCTCATAGCTGAGCAGCACGTCGCCGGTGCCCTGCAGGAATACGTCCGTGGCTTCCCGCCCGGAACCCGGTCGCGTCTTGACGTGCTCGGTGACGAGCTTGTTGACGTAATCGATCCCGGCCTGCTCGTTCTTGCCACCATCGCTCTTGGCTGCGTACGGCGCCAACAGGTTCCACTTGGCCGAGCCCGAGCTCAGCGGGCTCGGGGTGACGACCTCGAGGCCGGGCTGCAACAGGTCGTCCCAGTCTTTGATGTTCTTCGGGTTGCCCTTGCGAACGACCAGCGAAACCACTGAGCCGAACGGGATTCCCTTGGTGGCGTCGGCGTTCCAGTCCTTGGCCACCTTGTCCGCCTTGACCAACCGGGCGATGTCCGGTTCGACGGAGAAGTTGACGATGTCTGCGGGCTTGCCGTCGACGACGGCCCGCGACTGGTCACCGGAGGCGCCGTAGGACGTGGTCACGGCCACCCCCTTGCCTTCCTCGGTGGCCGCGAAGGCCGGAATGATCTTGCTCCAGCCGGGTTCCGGCACGGCATACGCGACGAGGGTCAGCGTGGTCTCGGCGTCGCCGCCCTGATCACCCCCACCGGCGACGTCACTCGATCCACCGCCGCACGCCGCAAGCACGGTCGCTGTGGTGGCGAGCGCCGCGGCGTGCAGCCAGGCTTTACGGATGTTCATTGATGACCTTTCCTTGCAGGGAACTGACGGAATCCGCTCCGACGGCAAGGCGATGATCAGTATGTGGGCACAGGGATAGCCGCTACCGACACCAAACCGCGAACGGGTGGATCTAGCGACAACAACAGACATCAGCGACAGCTGTGAAACCCACGGCAATGAGGGCCAGGATGTGGCCGCTCTTGTTGCCGGACGCTGTCTGCATGGCGCGAAGAATAACAGAGTCTGAGGGAAATGCTCAGCTGGGGCTTAGCCGACCTAACGAGTCAGCAGCCACATGACGATGACCAACACCACGAGGATGACCAGCACCAACGTCACCCGCGACCGTGGCATTGTCACTCCGATTCCTCGTCGTGGTGTCGTGCCCGGCGCAGCAGGCGTATCCCATTCCCCAGCGCCCCGTCCAGCAGGATCGCGATTCCGTAGGCCAGCGCCAACACCACAGGCATCACGACCGCGGTCTGCGCGACGAATCCGAGCCCGGATAGCCACAGCTCAACGCCGTCCCACCAGTTGAGGAAGCCACCCACCCGGCCAGCCTACGGTGTGAAAATGGCCGTCCAGCGGCGACGCTGAGCCAGCAACGCTGGACACACCCCCGACAAGTGGACGCCGAGCAGGTTGGGAGTCGATGATGTCCGCATGGTTCTGCAACAGAATGAAGAGGCCAACGAGGCCCCCGGCCCCGCGCCGTTTAGCGTGACGGCCCCCGTGCCGTACGCGCCAAGCGGATCGTTGCGGAACCCGTTCCCGCCGATCGCCGACTACGCGTTCCTGTCGGACTGCGAGACGACGTGTCTGATCTCGTCGGCGGGCTCGGTGGAGTGGCTGTGCGTGCCGAGGCCGGACTCCCCCAGCGTGTTCGGCGCGATCCTGGATCGCGGCGCAGGACACTTCCGGCTCGGGCCGTACGGCGTCTCGGTGCCCGCCGCGCGCCGCTACCTACCGGGCAGCCTGATCCTGGAGACGACCTGGCAGACCCACACCGGCTGGATCATCGTGCGCGACGCGCTGGTGATGGGGCCGTGGCATGACATCGAGTCGCGGTCGCGCACGCACCGCCGCACGCCGATGGACTGGGACGCCGAGCACATCCTGCTGCGCACGGTGCGGTGCGTGAGCGGCACGGTCGAGCTGGTGATGCAATGCGAGCCGTCGTTCGACTACCACCGCAACAGCGCCAGCTGGGAGTACTCGGCCCAGGCCTACGGGGAGGCGATCGCGCGGGCCAGCAAGGATCCCGACTCGCATCCGACGATGCGGCTGACGACCAATCTGCGTATCGGGCTCGAGGGCCGCGAAGCGCGCGCCCGCACCAGGATGAAGGAAGGCGACAACGTCTTCGTCGCGCTGAGCTGGTCGAAACACCCTGTGCCGCAGACCTACGACGAGGCCGCCGACAAACTGTGGCAGACCAGCGAGTGCTGGCGGCAGTGGATCAACATCGGCGACTTCCCCGACCATCCGTGGCGGTCGTATCTGCAGCGCAGCGCGCTGACGCTGAAGGGGCTGACGTACTCGCCGACCGGCGCGATACTGGCCGCGCCCACGACATCGTTGCCGGAAACCCCTCAGGGCGAACGCAACTGGGACTACCGCTACGCCTGGGTGCGCGATACCACGTTCGCGCTGTGGGGCCTCTACACCCTCGGCCTGGACCGCGAGGCCGACGACTTCTTCGCGTTCATCGCCGACGTGTCCGGTGCCAACAACGGTGAACGCCACCCGCTTCAGGTGATGTACGCCGTCGGCGGCGAACGCACCCTGGTCGAGGAAGAACTGCACCACCTGTCCGGCTACGACAACGCCCGCCCGGTACGGATCGGCAACGGCGCCTACAACCAGATGCAGCACGACATCTGGGGCACGATGCTGGATTCGGTGTACCTGCACACCAAGTCGCGCGAGCAGATCCCCGAGAACCTGTGGCCGGTGCTCAAGCAACAGGTCGAAGAAGCGATCAAGCACTGGAGCGAACCCGACCGCGGCATCTGGGAGGTGCGCGGCGAGCCGCAGCACTTCACGTCGAGCAAGATCATGTGCTGGGTGGCGCTGGACCGAGGCGCCAAGCTCGCCGAACTCGAAGGCGAGAAGTCCTACGCTCAGCAGTGGCGCGCGATCGCCGAGGAGATCAAGGCCGACATCCTCGCCAACGGTGTGGACTCCCGCGGGGTGCTCACGCAGCGCTACGGCGACGACGCACTCGACGCCTCACTGCTGCTGTCGGTGCTCACCCGATTCCTGCCGCCCGACGACCCGCGGGTCCGAGCCACCGTGCTGGCCATCGCCGACGAGCTGACCGAGGAAGGGTTGGTGCTGCGCTACCGCGTCGAGGAGACCGACGACGGGCTGGCCGGCGAGGAGGGCACCTTCACGATCTGCTCGTTCTGGCTGGTGTCGGCGCTGGTCGAGATCGGCGAGTTCCACCGGGCCAAACACCTGTGCGAACGGCTGCTGTCGTTCGCCAGCCCGCTGCACCTGTACGCCGAGGAGATCGAGCCGCGCACCGGACGGCATCTGGGCAACTTCCCGCAGGCGTTCACCCACCTGGCGCTGATCAACGCGGTCGTGCACGTCATCCGCGCCGAGGAGGAGTCGGACAGCTCTGGCGGGTTCCAGCCCGCCAACGCGCCGATGTAGCTCAGGCTCCTCGACGCGCCGCCCAGTAGTCGGCGAAGTTTGACTCCGGCTGATCAGAAGTTCTCCTGCGTTACTTGTCCGCGGCGTTGTTGATGATGTCGATGGCCATCGACGCCGCCTCCTCGGCGACGCTGTAGGCGCAGACCCAGGTCTCGACGGTCAGATTGGACGCGGCCGCCAGTGCGTGCTGACACCCCCAGCCATCGGCGTCTTCCTGCGTCGCCATCTGGGTGATCAGACCGTCACCACCGGCGACGTCGCCGAACTCCCACAGCGAGCTGGTGTCCTCGGTGTCCACCGCCAGCGACGTCCCCGCGCACTTCTCCCACATCGATTTGGACTTCTCGAAAAACCGGTTGGCGTTGCCCGCCTGCGGGTAGATCACCCCGGTCTGCTCGATCCAGTGGTCGTTGTCCTCATCGGGCTCGCGGGCCACGATGTCGCGCACCGCCGTCCACCCACTGCCCTTGTAGACGGCGCCCTCGGCTCCGAACATCGCGCCAAGGCAGTCCGGGTCGGACACCTTGTCCGATGAGTCCGTCATATCGTCGATGTCGCTGGTGACCTCGAGATCGGTGGTCCCCATGATGTCGTTGATCTCGTCGATGGGGAGCAGCACCTTGTCCAGAGCCGACTCGTCGAGCTGCGGCACATCCGTTGCCACGGTCTTCGTGTCGCGCACCGCAGTGCCGGAAACGGTGCTCACGCAGCCGGATAACGCCATCGTGGCGGCGACGGCAATGCCGACGACGAGAGCCCGCGCGGTCATTTCTTCGGCTTGTCACTCGCGGCGTCGCTCGACAACGCCGCAACGAAGGCCTCCTGCGGAACATCGACGCGCCCGATGGTCTTCATCCGCTTCTTACCTTCCTTCTGCTTCTCCAGCAGCTTGCGCTTGCGCGTGATATCGCCGCCGTAACACTTCGACAGCACGTCCTTGCGAATAGCGCGGATGTTCTCGCGGGCAATGATTTTCGACCCGATCGCGGCCTGCACCGGAACCTCGAACTGCTGACGCGGGATGAGCTCCTTGAGCTTGGTGGTCATCTTGTTGCCGTACGCGGCCGCGGCGTCCTTGTGCACGATCGCGCTGAACGCATCGACGGCCTCGCCCTGAAGCAGGATGTCGACCTTCACGAGATCGGCTTCCTGTTCGCCTGACTCTTCGTAGTCCAGGCTGGCGTACCCGCGGGTGCGCGACTTCAGCGAGTCGAAGAAGTCGAAGATGATCTCGCCGAGCGGCATCGTGTAGCGCAGCTCGACGCGCTCCGGCGACAGATAGTCCATGCCGCCCAGCTCTCCGCGACGGGACTGGCACAGCTCCATGATGGTGCCGATGAACTCGCTTGGCGCGATGATCGTGGTCTTGACGACCGGCTCGAACACCGTGCGCACCTTGCCTTCCGGCCAGACCGACGGGTTGGTGACGACGAGTTCGGTGCCGTCGTCCTTCTCCACGCGGTACACCACGTTGGGCGATGTCGAGATCAGGTCCAGGTCGAACTCCCGCTCCAGACGCTCCCGGGTGATCTCCATGTGCAGCAGTCCGAGGAAGCCACACCGGAAGCCGAACCCGAGGGCCACCGACGTCTCCGGCTCCCAGACCAGTGCCGCGTCGTTGAGCTGCAGCCGATCGAGCGCGTCCCGCAGGTCCGGATAGTCCGACCCGTCAACGGGATACAGGCCCGAGTACACCATCGGCTTTGGTTCGCGGTAGCCGGTTAGCGCGTCGGTGGCGCCGTGGCGCGCAGTTGTCACGGTGTCGCCGACCTTCGACTGGCGGACGTCCTTCACGCCGGTGATGAGATAGCCCACCTCGCCGACACCAAGGCCCGCGGAAGGTTTGGGATCGGGTGACACGATGCCGACTTCCAGCAGTTCGTGGTGGGCGCCGGTGGACATCATCTTGATCCGTTCGCGCGGCAGGATCTTGCCGTCGACGACGCGTACGTAGGTGACCACGCCGCGGTAAATGTCGTAGACGGAGTCGAAGATCATCGCGCGGGCCGGTGCGTCGCCGTCACCCTGCGGTGCAGGGACCTCGCGCACGACGTGGTCGAGCAGATCGGCGACGCCATCCCCCGTCTTACCGGACACCCGCAGCACGTCGCCGGGTTCACAGCCGATGATGTGGGCGATCTCGGCGGCGTAGCGGTCAGGGTCCGCGGCGGGCAGGTCGATCTTGTTCAGCACCGGGATGATGTGCAGGTCGCGGTCCAGCGCCAGGTACAGGTTCGCCAGCGTCTGCGCCTCGATGCCCTGTGCGGCGTCGACCAGCAGCACCGCACCCTCACACGCCTCCAATGCCCGCGACACCTCATAGGTGAAGTCGACGTGGCCGGGCGTGTCGATCAGGTGCAGCACATAGTCGGTGCCGTCGACTTGCCACGGCAGCCGGACGTTCTGGGCCTTGATGGTGATGCCGCGTTCCCGCTCGATGTCCATCCGGTCCAGGTACTGCGCGCGCATGTCGCGGTCCGCGACGACGCCGGTGAGCTGCAGCATCCGGTCGGCCAGCGTCGACTTGCCGTGGTCGATGTGGGCGATGATGCAGAAGTTCCGAATCTGCGCCGGCGCGGTGAAGGTCTGGTCGGCGAAACTGCTTATGGGAATCTCCTGGTAAGGCTTTGTATAGCGGGGGCGCTATGCGCATCCAGGGTATCGAGCGAGCGTCGCGGCGACACAATCGCGCGCGTTTCGCTTCAATTATGCTGCGAATATGGCCTCGCAGTGGAAGACCTTCCAGCGCTTAGCTGAGAACCTGGTGTTCAACGAGGCACCCAAGTTCATCCGTCAGCTGCAGCGGCCCGAAACCCTGCCCCGCAACATCCAGCAGGGCATCAAGGCGGGCATCGACGCCCTCACCGGCGTCATCGACGACGAATCCAGGCCGGCCATCACGGCCGGGCGGCCCGTCACCGATAACAGCGTGCCCACGGCGCAGCGGGCACGCAGACTGGTGTACGCGCCCGATCTCGACGGCCGCGCCGATCCCGGCGAAGTCGTGTGGACGTGGGTGGTCTACGAGGACGACCCGTCGCGGGGTAAGGATCGCCCGGTGTTGGTGGTTGGCCGCGACCGTCACACCCTGCTCGGCTTGATGCTGTCCAGCCAGGAGCGGCACAGGAACGAGCGGGAGTGGGTCGGTATCGGCTCGGGGCCTTGGGATTACGAGGCCCGCCCGAGCTGGGTGCGGTTGGACCGCGTGCTGGACGTGCCCGAAGAAGGCATCCGCCGCGAAGGCGCGATCCTCGAGCGCGAGACATTCGAGATCGTCGCGTCAAGGCTGCGCCGCGACTATTCCTGGAGCTGACCTAGTTGTAGCGCGGCGCCCGCCACATCGGAATCATCGTCGGACCGTCGGGAATGTCGATCTCGCCGATCTGCTCGAATCCGAACCGGCTGTAGTACGGGACCAGCGCTTCCTCGCTCGCTTCGAGGTACGCCGGGGCCCGCTCGCCGTCACAGCGGTCCAGCCGCGAACCCATCAGCGCCTGCCCGAAGCCGGCGCCCCGCACCGACGGGTCGCTGCCGATGACCATCAGGTACCAGTGCGGCTCCTCGGGGTGGGCTTCCTCCATGAGCTTGCCCAGCGTCTTGGTCTGCTCGGCCCGCGAATGGAAGTGCCACGCCAGCGTGGGCATCATCCGTAGCTCTTCCCATCGGGACGACTTGCGCTGGCCCGGCGGATCCCACAGCGTCGCCGCGCCGATGACCCCGCCGCGTCTCGCCACCTCGGAGCCGCCGCGGGAGATGAAATGGTTCCTGGTCAGGGTCGCGAACATCGGGGGCAGCGCGTTGGCCCTGGCCTTGTCGTCCGGCAGCATGTACTTCATCACCGGGTCGTCATAGAAGGCCCTGGCCAGCACTTTGGACTGCGAACGAACGTCGGCCCGCGCGATGGGCCGAAGTTCGATCTCAGCCACGGGTGATGTAGTCCTGCAGCGCCCGCTGCTCGCTCTCCAACTCCTCCATCCGCTGCTTGACGACGTCGCCGATGCTGACGATCCCGACCAGGCGCTCGTTCTCCACGACCGGGATGTGCCGGACCCGCTTGGTGGTCATCAGCGCGGTGAGGTGATCGACCGTGTCGGTCGGCGAGCAGGTCGCGACCATCGTCGTCATGATCTCCGAGACTTGCAGTCTCAGCAGGTCGACGCCGTGTTCGTGCAGTTTGCGCACCACGTCGCGCTCCGAGACGATGCCAACGACACCGTCGGCCGACACGACGACCATGGCGCCGATGTTGTGCAGGGAGAGCTCATTGAGCAGGCCGGAGACCGAGGTCTCGGGGGTGATCGTCGCCACCGAGGCGCCCTTTGTCCGCAACACGTCCGCGATTCGCATCGTCGCCTCCATCGTGACCGAGTTCACACCAGGTTAGGTCGAACTTGGTCGATGGGAAAGCGTCTTCGTCGGAACAGCCTCGTGACGGTTTCGGTTGGACGAACGTAGGACGACACTCGACACGAGGAATGAAGCATGACTAACAAAACCGCTGACGTGCCCACAGTCACCCTTGGCGACGAATTAACCGTCAGTGCAATCGGTTTCGGAGCGATGGCCTTGACGCCGGTGTACGGCGAGGTCGACGACACCGAATCGCTGGCCACGTTGCACAGCTGTGTTGACCTCGGCGTGACCTTCATCGACACCGCCAACGTGTACGGGAACGGAAACAACGAGCGGCTGATCTCCAAGCTGCTCGCCGAACGTCGCGACGACGTCACGCTCGCCACGAAATTCGGCATCGCGGGCAATCCGGCCGACCGGGCGGCAGGCAGCCTGGTGGCCCGCGGCGACGCCGCGTATGTGCACAAGTCCATCGACGAGAGCCTGTCGCGGTTGAACACCGATGCCGTCGACCTCTATTACATGCATCGCCGCGACCCGTCGGTCCCGATCGAGGAGACCGTCGGCGCGATGGCCGAGCTGGTCACCGCGGGCAAGGTGCGCCACCTCGGTTTGTCGGAGGTGACAGCCGACGAGCTTCGCGCCGCGGTCGCCGTGCATCCGATCGCCGCGGTGCAGAGCGAGTGGTCGATCTGGAGCCGTGACGTCGAGCGCAATGTCGTGCCAACGGCTGCCGAGCTCGGCGTTGGCTTCGTCCCCTATTCACCGCTGGGCCGTGGCTTTCTGACCGGCACCGTCCGGTCGGCCGCCGACCTCGCATCGGCGAACGATTTCCGCAAGACCATGCCCCGATTCGCCGAGGACGCCCTGGACGCCAACCTCGCGGTGGTGGAAGTCGTGGCGTCGGTCGCCGAGGCGGCGGGCGCGACGGCAGCCCAGGTCGCGTTGGCGTGGTTGAGGTATCGCGCCGACGTCGCTCGGTGTCGCATCTGTCCCGATCCCCGGCACCCGGCGGGCCGCCCGGGTCGAGGAGAACCTCGGGTCGCTGTCGGTGACATTGGACGCCGATCAGCTCACCGCTCTCGACGCCGCCGCGGATACCGTGTCGGGCAACAGGTCCCGCGATCTCAGCTGGGTCTCGGCGGGACGCGAGTAACCGCTACGGGGAGGCGGCACTGTGTTGGGAGCGGACCTCAGCGCGTCAGTAGCTCCAACCAGTCCGAGTCGCCATCCACCGGCCGCCCATCGATCACCACGAGCGGCACGCCCGGCTCGGGAAATCCACGCAACAGCGTGAGGTTGTTGGTCGCGATCGCGTGAGGGTCGTAGCCAACGGGAAAGCCGACCCTGATGAGATCCAATGCCGGCTGCGGCGCTCCCGCCTCACCGGCAAGGTCGGCTAGTTGATCGTTGCTCAGATCAGTCGCCCCGCCCTCCTGCGGCTGCTGATCGGCGGCATAGATCCGCTCGACGAAACGCCACGCGACATCGCTCGAGCGCGAACGGTCGGCCACCACGTAGGCCGCGTAGATCGCCCGAATGTCGTAGGTTCCGCTGGCCGAATACTTTTCGAGGAAATTCACGAAGCGCAGGTTGACGTGTAGTGACCCATCTTCCAGGCGCCGACCGATTTCGACGCCCTGCTCCCGGATCATCTTCCCGCTGAAAGGGCACAGCGGATCCACGTAGAGATCGATACGGCCGAGCGCGTCGGGATCGCCGATCGAGATGACGTCACCTGCCGGCGCCGCAGCGGCCGCGTGGGCCTGCCCGGCGCTCGGGCCACACACCAGTAGCGCGATGACCAGTCCGACCACTCCCCCAGCGATGCGCAATTTCAATCCGCCCATGGCTCCATCATGCGCTACAGCCGATTTGGCGCGAACAACAACTTCCAGGCCTGGCCAGCGGTATACAGGCCCCATGATCGAGGTCACCCTGCTCGGCACCGGCA
Organism: uncultured Actinomycetota bacterium; assembly: GCA_963716505.1. Taxonomy (GTDB): domain Bacteria; phylum Actinomycetota; class Actinomycetes; order Mycobacteriales; family Mycobacteriaceae; genus Mycobacterium. The sequence continues at coordinate 136,944 of CAVQTL010000005.1, read as the reverse complement.
GTCCGATACCCGACGCGAACCGCGCCGGTCCGTCGACCCTGATCCGGGCGGGGGCGCAGACGTTCCTGGTCGACTGCGGACGCGGCGTGCAACAGCGCATGACCGCCGTCGGCGTCGGCGCCAACGGCCTGACGGCACTGCTGCTCACCCACTTGCACAGCGATCACATCGCCGACCTCGGCGACGTGATCATCACGCGCTGGGTTTCGTCGTTCGATCCTGACCCGCCGACACTGCCCATCATCGGGCCGCCCGGCACGGCAGAGGTCGTCGACGCCACGCTGAAGGCGTTCGGCCACGACATCGGATACCGGATCGCGCATCATCCCGACATCACCGGCCCGCCGCGCGTGCAGGTGCACGAGTACACCGACGGCACGGTGTGGGACCGCGACGGGGTGCACATCCAGGTGGCACCGACCGATCACCGGCCGGTGACGCCGACCATCGGGTTCCGGATCGAGCATGCCGACGCGTCGGTCGTCCTGGCCGGCGACACCGTGCCGTGCGCCAGCCTGGACGAGCTGTCCGCAGGCGCCGGCGCGCTCGTCCATACCGTGATCCGCAAAGACCTCATCATGGCTATGCCTGCGCAGCGGATCCGCGACATCTGCGACTACCACTCGTCAGTCGAGGAGGCCGCAGCCACTGCCGAGCGGGCCGGTGTGGGAATCCTGGTCCTCACCCACTACGTGCCGGGCATCGCACCCGGGCAGGAGGACGACTGGCGCGCGCTCGCGGCGACGGTCTTCGGCAGGCAGATCGAACTCGGCGACGACCTGCACCGGGTCGAGGTGCATCCCGGCATGTGTGGCGGACGCGGCGCGGGTTAGGCCACCAGGGCGCGGAGTGCTTGCGCGGCAGGCTCGTGCGTCATGACGGTGAAGTGGTCGGCGTCGACGTCGGTGCGGGTCAATGTCGGAACCGTCGCGACGATCTCGGCGGCGACGGCTTCGGGGACCACAAATCCGTTCCTGAACAGCTGACGGCATCGCACGAGTGCGACGGGCATGGTCAGGTGCCGCCAGGACCGGGGCCAGTCCTGCTCGGCCGCAGAGCGCACGTCTTCGAGGCAGGCCGCCTTGTCGGTTCGGCGGAACTCGTATGTGTAGAAGCGGCGCCAGAAGTCGGTGAAGGGGCGGATGGGGCTCACGGCCTCGATCGCTGCGACGTACTCCGTGGCGTCAGGCACGTCCAGTTCGAGCCGATCGAGACCGGCAATCACTGCGGTGACGGCACTTTCGTCGGACCCGCCCGCGTGGTCGATCAATCCGAGGCTGCGAATGCGGCCCGGTTCGAGCCGCGCCGCCTGAATTCCGATCAACGCGCCGAGTGACCAACCGATCCAATCGAACCGGTCCTGCCCGAGAAGTGTGGCCACCTCGAAGACGTCGCGGGCGTGGGATGTCAGTCCATAGGTACCGGCCGGTGTGATGTCGCTGCCGCCACGACCGCGGAGGTCGACCGCGACCACCTGACGCTCGCCGTCGGCGACCAGAATAGGCGCGAGGTAGTCGAAGCCGTGCATGTTGGCCGACAGACCGTGCACCGCGAGCAGCAACGGCGCATCGGGCTCCCCGAAACGTTGCGCATGCACCCGTCCGGATGCCAGGTCGAGATCGAACTCCGTCGCCATGATGTCCACGCTAGCGGGGCGGTCCGCGCGCTAAGCCAGCCGGCTGATTTCCACCACCACGTCGAGGTCGGTCGAGCCCTCCCCCGAGTAGACGCCTTTCAGCGGCGAGACGTCCGAATAGTCCCGGCCCACACCGACACTGATGTACTGCTCGTTGATGTCGGCGTCATTCGTCGGGTCATAGTTCCACCAGCCGCCGGTCCACGCCTGAATCCAGGCGTGGCTCTGGCCGTCGATGGTGTCGCCGACCGCGGCTTCCTGGTTGGGATGCAGATAGCCCGACACGTATCGCGCCGGAATTCCCATGCCACGCAACAGAATCAACGCCAGATGGGCGAAGTCCTGGCAGACGCCTTTGCCTTCCCGGTGCGCATCGAGTCCGGACGAGTGCACGCCGGTGGTGCCCGGCACGTACTCCAGCTCACTGTGCACCCAGTTGGCGGCCGCGGTAACCGCCTCGAGAGGATCGTGATCCTTCGCGATCTTCTGACCTACCCTGACGATGCGCTTACTCGTCGGCGTGTAGTGCGTCGGGCCGAGCACTTCGTCGAATCGGTCGATCACCGCCTCCGAGCTCAGGTCGTCCCAGCTGACCTTCGCCTCGGGGAGGTCGTCGCTGTCGGTTTCCACGACCGATGACGAGGTGACCTCGAGTTCGGTGTGCGGGGCGTGCAGGTCGAAGGACGTCACCGCGGTGCCCCAGTAATCGACATAGCGGTACGAGCGTGTCGCGGGAACGGTTTCCACGCGGTTGAGGATGACGTTCTGTCGCGAGTCCGACCGCGGCGTCAGGCGTGCCTCGTTGAACGACGCGGTCACGGGCGACTTGTACGCGTAGCCGGTCGAGTGCACCACCCGTAGGCGCCACATCTACAGCTCACCTTCCTCGATGACCAGCGAACCGTTGCGGCCCGCATCCGTCCACGCCACCCACGGCGCGGCGTGGAAGTACTCCAGCGCCAACGCTTCTCCGACGTCGCTGCACGTCTTCTGCAGGCCGGCGAGGCGCTGTTCGAGTGATTCCAGCAGCACGCCGGGACGAAGGAACTCCAGCTCGCTGCGGGCCCGTCCCAGCAACCGCTGGGCTTCGGCGGTGGCGCCGACCCGGTTGAGCGCGCGGTGGTGCAGTTCGTCGAGGCTGTGCTCGGCCAGTCGCAGCGAATAGAACACCGACCGCGGGAACAGCCGGTCCAAGAGCATGAACTCGACGACGCGGCCCGCGTCGAGCACGCCGCGATACGTGCGCAGATAGGTGTCGTGCGCACCTGCGGAGCGCAGCACCGTCACCCATGCGGGCGAGGACGCGCTGTCCCCGACGCGGGAAAGCAGCAGCCGCACCGTCATATCGACCCGTTCGATCGCGCGACCGAGCAGCATGAACCGATAGCCGTCGTCGCGGCGACAGGGTCGAGTCGGCCAGCCCGGCGAACATCGCCGCACGGCCCTCGACGAAGGACAAGAATTCGGCGGGCCCGAGACGCTTGGCGGCGCGCTCACGTTCGGGCAGGGCGTTGTACGTCGTGTTCAGGCACTCCCAGATTTCGGTGGACGTGACTTCACGTGCGCCCCTTGCATTCTCGCGCGCAGCCGATATCGACTCGACGATCGAGCAGCCACCGTTGGTGTCACGGCTGAACGCGACCAAGTCGGTCAGCGACCAGACATCGAGCTCCTGCTTTTCCGGCGGCTCGATGCCCAGCACCCGCAACAGCGTGCGGGATGCCTGGTCGGGGTCGACGCTGGAGTCCTCGAGCAGTTGATGCACCGTGACGTCGAGGATGCGGGCGGTGTCGTCGGCGCGCTCGACGTAGCGACCGATCCAATACAGCGATTCAGCGTTGCGGGCGAGCATGATTCATCACCGCCTGCTGTTGTTGCTGCTGCTGGCTCTGGCCGGTACCCGGCGATTGCGACTGCTGTTGTTGCTGCTGCTGGGAAGAGTCGCCGTTCTTGTCCGCCCTCGCACCCTTCGGCGCCTTGGGCAGCTTGCGGACCACCTCAGCGGCGGCCAGCTCGCGGTCGGCCACCGAGGTGCGCGATGCCAGCACCCAGGTGTCCTTCGAGCCGCCGCCCTGGCTCGAGTTCACCACCAGCGAGCCCTCCGGAAGCGCGACGCGCGTCAGTCCGCCGGGAAGCACCCACACGTCGTCGCCGTCGTTCACCGCGAACGGCCGGAGGTCGACGTGGCGCGGCGCGAGCTTGTCGTCGATCTGTGTCGGCACCGTGGACAATTGCACGACCGGCTGGGCGATCCAGCCGCGTGGGTCGTTGCGGATCTTCTTGCTGATCGTGGCGAGCTCCTTCTCCGACGCATTGGGTCCGAAGACGATGCCGTAGCCGCCGGACCCTTCGACGGGTTTGACCACGAGCTCGTCGACGCGGTCGAGCACCTCCTCGCGTTCGTCGTCGAGCCAGCATCTGAAGGTGTCGACATTGGCGACCAACGGCTTCTCGCCGAGGTAGTACTCGATGATCGTCGGCACGTAGGTGTAGACGAGCTTGTCGTCACCGACGCCGTTGCCGACTGCGCTCGAGATGACGACGTTGCCCGCCCGCGCCGCGTTCAGTACACCGGCGACGCCGAGCACGGACTTGGGATTGAACTGCATCGGGTCGAGGAAGTCGTCGTCGATGCGGCGGTAGATGACGTCCACCTGGCGCTCACCCTCGGTGGTCCGCATGTAGACGGTGTTGTCGCGGCAGAACAGGTCGCGCCCCTCGACGAGCTCGACACCCATCTGCCGGGCCAGCAGAGAATGCTCGAAGTAGGCCGAGTTGTAGACGCCGGGCGTCAGCACCACGACGGTCGGGTCCGCTTCGTTGGATGCGGCGGCGTTGCGCAGCGCGCGCAGCAGATGCGACGAGTAGTCGCCCACCGCGCGCACCCGGTGGGTGGCGAACAGGTTCGGAAAGACGCGCGCCATGGTGCGGCGGTTCTCCATCACGTAGGAGACGCCGGACGGTGAGCGCAGGTTGTCCTCCAGCACCCGGAAGTTGCCCTGCGCATCGCGTACCAGGTCGATGCCCGCCACGTGGATGCGCACGCCGTTGGGCGGGACGATGCCCGCGGCTTCGCGGTGGAAGTGCTCACACGAGGTGACCAGCCGGCGCGGGATGACGCCGTCGCGCAGAATCTCCTGCTCGCCGTAGATGTCATCGAGGTACATCTCCAGCGCCTTGACGCGCTGCCGGATGCCCTTCTCCAACCGCGACCACTCGGCAGCGGAGATCACCCGCGGCACCAGGTCCAACGGGAACGGCCGTTCCTGACCCGACAGCGAGAACGTGATGCCCTGGTCGATGAAGGCGCGACCGAGGGCGTCGTTGCGCGCTTCCAGCTCAGAGGCGTCGGACGGGGCCAGTTCGGCGAAGATGCCCTTGTACGGCCCGCGGACGTTGCCCTGCGCGTCGAACATCTCGTCGAAGGCTTCGGAGTAGCTGCCCAGGTTGTTGTAGCCGTCGAAGATTCCGTCGTAGCGTGCGGTGCGGCGGCCATTGCCGCGCACGGATTTCGCGGTATCGGTCGGCAATGTGCGAAGGCTCACGGGTGCCATGCTGCCCCAATTGCCGCGTTTCCGCAGGCCAGTGGCGCCTTCTTCTTGACCACTTTGGGCTTTTACCCGCTGCGCTGGTAATCTGGGCCCTCGCTGCCCGCGCGACGGGCGCCAGACTTTGCCCAACCCCAATGAAGATTTACGAAGGAACTAGCGCGTGGCCAACATCAAGTCGAAGGTAAAGCGCATCCACACCAACGAGCTTGCCCGACTGCGTAACCAATCAATGAAGTCCTCGCTGCGCACGGCCGTCCGCTCGTTCCGTGAGGCTGCCGAGGCGGGCGACAAGGAAAAGGCCGCCGAGTTGCTCGAGTCGACCAACCGCCAGCTGGACAAGGCCGCCAGCAAGGGCGTGATCCACAAGAACCAGGCGGCGAACAAGAAGTCCGCGCTGTCACGCGCCTTCAACAAGCTCTGATTCGCACTTCAGCGGTCAGCGGTCGTCGGCGACGAGTTCCGCCACTTTCCGCACCGCCGCTTCCAAGGCATAGTCGGCGTCTGCCGCCGCGCCCTTGACGTCGGCGTTGAGCGTCGCGACCAACTGCATCGCCTTCCCGACCGATTCCCGCGACCAGCGTCGCGACTGCCTCTGCGCCTTCTGCACCCGCCACGGCGGCATACCCAACTCGGACGCCAGCCGGTAGTGGTCGCCTGACAGCGGCCCGACCCGGGCGATCGTGTGCACCGCCTCGGCCAGCGCATCGGCGAGGACGACATGCGGTTCGCCGCTCATCATCGCCCAGCGCAACGCTTCGGCGGCCCCTGCGACGTCACCGACCACCGCCTTGTCGGCGATGTCGAAGCCCTTCACCTCCGCCTTGCCGCTGTAGTAGCGGCGCACCGCGACCGCATCCACCGTCCCGTCGGTATCGGCTACCAGTTGGGAGCAGACCGATGCGAGCTCGCGAATGTCGGATCCCACCGCGTCCAGCAGGGCGGTCACGGTGTCGTCGGAGACCTTGACCTTCAACGCCCGGAACTCGCCACGGACGAAATCGGCGCGTTCGGCGGGCTTGGCGATGCGGGCACACGGATGGACCTTCGCGCCGAGGTCCTTCAGTCGACCGGCCAGCGCCTTGGCACGCCCTCCGCCCGAGTGCACGACGACGAGCAGCGTGCCGTCCGGCAGGTCGGCGGCCGCAGACTCGATGAGGGCCACCGCCTCCTTGCCCGCTTCGGCGGCGGACTCGAGCACGACGACGCGTTCATCGGCGAACAGCGACGGGCTCAGCAGCTCGGCGAGTTCGGCGGTGCTCACCTCACCGGCACGCATGCGGTTCACCGGGACGTCGTCGGTGCCCGCCTGCTTGCGGGCGGCGCGCAGGACGGTGCCGACCGCACGCTCGACCAGAAGCTCCTCGTCCCCGAGAACAAGATGCAATCCAGGGACCGATTCGCTCATGCGGTCCCCTCGCGGGCTCCGTCACCGCATGGCCTGCTGTCGATTCGCTCGCAAGCGTCGCTCATGCGCCGATCGTGTCATGCCGCGCCGACAGCCACCTCCGGCACCACCGCGACAGCAGGACTGCCGCCACGGCGGCCGCGGCGACGGTCAGTGCGCCGGGCAACCCGGCGGGCACGGACACCGATGCGCCGGGGATGCCAGCCGCCCATCGGGCGACGTGCAACAGCCACCACAGCTCGGGTCCGGTGAACCGGATCAGCAGATCCGCACCCGCTGGCCACACCACCGACAGCGCGGCCGCCGCGGTGCCGATGACGGTGATCGGGGCGATCACGACGGCCACCGCGAGGTTGGCCAGCACCGCGACGACGCTGAACGTGCCGGAGATGGCCGCCACCAGTGGCGCCGTCACGAGCTGAGCGGCGACGGCGACGCTCACCGCGTCGGCCAACGGCTTGGGCCAGCCGCGGGCGACCAGGCGTCGCGACCATCGGGGTGCGATCACCACCAGCGCAGCGGTCGCCGACACCGATAAGCGCGAAGCCGACGTCGACGGCGAGCTCGGGTGCCGCGATCATCAGCGCGATGACCGCCGCCGACAGCGCCGGGATCGCCTGTCTGCGGCGGTGTGTCACGAGGGCCAGCAGCGTGATGGCCGCCATCACCGCGGCGCGCAACACGCTCGCCGATGGTTGGACGACGATGACGAACGCCACCAACGCCGCGCCGGCCAACACGACCGCCGTTCGAGGGCCGACCAACACCGCAGTCAGCAGCACCGCCCCGCAGACGATCGTCACGTTCGCGCCCGAAACCGCCGTGAGGTGCGTCAGCCCCGACGCTCGAAACTGCGCGGTCGCATCGGCCGACAGCGCGGAGGTGTCACCGAGGACGAGGGCCGGAAGCATCGCCGCCTGGTCGGCGGGCAGTGCATCCCGTGCCGCGGAGGCGAAGGCACTGCGTACCCGTTGCCCCGCCCGCTGGATCGGCGCGGCCTCGCCGAGCGTCGGCTCTCCGGTCGCCGACAGGACGGCGACGGTGAGATCGCGCCGCGTCGGCCTGGAGATCCGGGCCTTGAACGCGGCGGGCTGGCCCGCCGTCAGCTCGGCGAATCCGACCACCGACGCGAAAACCACCACCCGGCCAGACATTTCGTCGGTGCCGGCGGCCTGCAGAGACCCCCGAAACATCAACCTTCCGCCACGCAGCGATCGCGGCGTCTCGCTTGGCGTGACGATGACGGCGGTGACGTCACCGAAGCGGTCCACGAGCGGATGGTTCCGGACCTGCTCGACGCGTAGCTGTACCGCGACGGCGAAGCCAAGCCCTACCAACGCGATCGCGACCACGGCCGCCGCCGTCATTCGCGCACCGTTTTGCGGGGCACGGTGTCTGCCACCCAACCACGCCGTCGCGCTCGCGGCGGCGACCGCCGCCGACAGCAGCACGACGACACCGCTGATCGACCACAGAATCCCGGCGGCCGTTACCGCCCAGCTCGTCAGCGCCGCAGGCACCAGACGCAGGTCCAGGTGGACCTCGCGACCGTCCGCGGCGCTCACACATGGACCTGGGCGCGCAGCTTCTCCAGGCGCGCCGGCCCGATCCCGTCGACGTCGGCAAGCTGGTCGACGCTGGAGAACGACCCGTTGGCGTCGCGCCACGCGATGATGGCGGCCGCGGTCACCGGACCGACACCCGGAAGCTCGTCGAGCTGCTCTTCGGTCGCGGTGTTCAAGTCGACCGGATCGCCAGACGCCGACTCACCTCCGGTCGGCTTCGGGTTGCCCGCTGATGCGGATGCGGTCGGCTCCGACGCCACCGAACTGCCCATGGTCGTCGGTTCCCCCGGCGGCGCGGCGATGCCGACGATGATCTGCTCGCCGTCGGCGAGGCGACGAGCCATGTTCAGGCCGATCAGATCGGCGCCGTCGAGCGCGCCACCGGCGGCGCTCAGCGCGTCGGCGATGCGCGCGCCCGAGGACAAGGTCACCAGGCCCGGCTTGTGCACGAGCCCGACTACGCTCACGACGACCGGCCCCTCGGGCGCAGGCGCGGACGGAGTGGGCTGTGCCGTTGAGACCATCTCCACCGGCGGCAGTTTGGCCGATACCACCGGCGGGGTCTTGTCCCGAAGCAGCGTGAACACGGTGACCAGCACGGCCAGCACGCCGACGACTCCCAACGCGATGGCACCGGCTCGACCGGGGTCTGCGCGGACGGCCGCCAGCCACCCCGGCTGTTCACCGGTACCGGCGTCGGGCAGCCAACGAGACAGTGCGGCATCGGAATTGCCGTCGTCGCCGTCCGAACCGGTTTCGGCGTCGACCTCTGCGCCGAGCCTGCGGTGAAGGCGCTCGGTGGGCAGTTCGGTTCCCATGTGCCCGACGGTAGGTGCGGCAGGTGACCGCATCGGCCGGGCGAGACCGCGATCGGCGGAGACTGTGGATGAAGTCCGCACTGTGGAGCATTAAAGAGGGAAGCCCTCCCCGGAGTTTGACCGCTGCCGGGGAGGGCCTCTTGGAGGGTGGATCTGTTTCGGTTGTGGGCTTACTGGTTGAACATCGCGAGGCGGCCGACACCGTGGTGGTGGTACCAGCCCGGAATCGCGTTCGGCGCGGGCTTCGCGTAGGTGTCCGGCGACGTGACGATCGAGGCGTTGGGGCCGTTCTGAGTGACCGTGGTCGTGGCGTTGGCCATGCCGGCCAGGCCGAGCGCGGCACCGCCGATGATGCCGGCCGAGACGACCGGGAGAGCGATGTAGCGGGCGAAGCTGCGGGCGATGTTGGTGGTCATGTCGTATCTCCTTGTGTTGGTTGGCTTTTCAGTTCTGCTGCCGGTTGTTTCCGGCGATGAGATAACTATGTCCCGGCAGCAAGGAGATGTATGTCGGCCGACCGGCCCTCAGACCGGTTGAACCGGGTGTCCCCCGATTGGGGGAAGTGGGTGGTTGTCGGGCCAGAAGTTCGTATGATCCCGACGTGGACGGTGTGCACGACATCGGCGGGCTGGACGGTTTCGGCCCGGTCGAGCACGACGGACGTCGAGCCGTTCTTCGCCGCGGACTGGGAGCGGCGCACTTTTCGGATGATGATCGGATCGCTCGGACCGCTCAGCATCAACGGAGGGATGTTTCGCCACTCGGTCGAGCGGATGGATCCCGCGCATTACCTCTCGTCGCCGTACTGGGAGCACTGGCTCACCGGTGTCACGACGCTCGCGGTCGAGGCGGGCGTGACGACGCAGGAGGAGCTCGATCGCCGAGCAGGCGGCCATTTCCCGCTGTCGAGGCCGGACCGCGGCGTTCTGCCCGACGATCTGACGGCGCGCGACACGCCACGGTATGCGGTCGGCGATGCCGTTCAGGTCCGCGAGCGGCATCCCGCGGGGCACACCCGGGCGCCTCGTTACGCGCAGGGCAAACGGGGGACCATCGTGCGAATCGACCCCGCTGCCAACGTGTCCGATATCGAGGCGCATGGCGGCGGGTTCGTCGTCGATCCGCTCTACTGCGTGCGGTTCGCGTCCCGTGAACTCTGGGGCGAGGCAGGCACAGACGGCGACTTCGTGCATATCGACCTGTTCGAGAGATACCTCCAGGAGGCGTGATGGCGGACCATCACCATCCCGAAGAGCTCGCACCCGTGGAGGCGCGCATCGCGGCCATCGAAGCGGTCCTCGTCGAAAAGGGAGTGCTCGACGTGGACGCGGTGGACCAGATCGTCGCGCACTTCGAGGACAACCTCGGACCCATGAACGGTGCCAAGGTCGTCGCCCGGGCGTGGACCGATCCCGAGTACAGGGCCCGACTGCTGGAAGACGGCACCGCCGCGATCGCGGAGGTCGGCTTCAGCGGGCCGGAGGGCGAGCACATGGTCGTGCTGGAGAACACCCCGGACGTGCACAATCTCGTCGTCTGCACGTTGTGCTCGTGCTACCCGTGGCCGACGCTCGGGCTGCCACCCAAGTGGTACAAGGCACCCGCCTACCGTTCGCGTGCAGTGCGGGAGCCCCGCAAGCTGCTTGCCGAGATGGGCACCGTGATCCCCGACGACGTCGAGATCCGGGTCTGGGACTCCAGTGCGGAGGCACGTTATCTGGTGCTGCCGATGCGTCCGGCCGGCACCGACGACTTGTCCGAGGAGCAGCTCGCAGGCGTCGTGACGCGCGATTCCATGATCGGGGTGCAGCGGCTGTGACGGCCACACCGTTCGACGACGAGTCGCTGCCCCGCGACAACGGTGAACTCGTCTTCGACGCACCATGGCAAGCCCGCGCGCTGGCCATCGCGGTCGCGGTGGTCGAGCGGCTCGGCCTGCCATGGGATGAGTTTCGCCACCGCCTCATGGCCTGCATAGCCGAGGATCCCGCATCGCCCCTACTACGAGTCGTGGAGCAAGGCGCTGGAGTCACTGGTCGTCGACCTGGAACTCTCGACGCCTCAGGCGCTCGACGCTGCCGCACCGACGGAGCGTTCGCCGCTCTAACTGTTGCTAGTGGCGTTCTGCTCGGATCGCCGTCCGGCCAGCGGTTCCTCGAGCGCGATGCCGCGCGCATCGTCGGGCACCTTCGGCCCGGTCAGCTCCTGCGTGTCGCCGTCGGTGGACGCGGTCTCCGGTGTGGGGCGTCCCTGCGGTGTCGAGCGTTCCAGGAATCGCAGCAGCTCGACCGGGAACGGCAGGATGAGCGTGGAGTTCTTCTCGGCGGCGACCTCCACGACGGTCTGCAGCAGCCGCAGCTGCAGCGCCGCCGGCTCTACTGCCATCACCTTGGCGGCCGCGGAGAGCTTCTCGGACGCCTGCAGTTCGCCGTCGGCGGTGATGACGCGGGCCCGTCGTTCGCGCTCGGCCTCGGCCTGTCGGGCGATCGACCGCTTCATCGAGTCGGGTAGCAGGACATCCTTGATCTCGACCCGGTCGATGTGGATGCCCCAGCCGAGGGCGGGGCTGTCGATCAGCAACTCGAGGCCCTGGTTGAGGCGTTCACGGTTGGACAGCAGGTCGTCGAGGTTGCTCTTGCCGATGATCGACCGCAGGGAGGTCTGCGCCACCTGCCCGATCGCAGACATGTAGTCCTGCACGTCGACGGCGGCGCGGACCGGATCCTCCACCTTGAAGTAGATGACAGCGTCAACGCGCACGGTCACGTTGTCGCGAGTGATGCCGTCCTGGGCAGGCACCGGCAAAGTGATGATCTGCATATTCACCTTTTGCAGGCGATCGGCCATTGGGATCAGCCACGTCAGGCCGGGTTCGCGGACGCGGCTTTGTACCCGTCCGAACCGATACACGACGCCCCGTTCGAACTGCTTGATCACCCGGATGTTCTGCATTGCCAGCCAGAGCACTCCGATCCCGGCGGCGCAGGCCGCGGCGAGTGGATAGAGGATGGTCATGGTGTCCTCCTCGACGGACCAGCCCGGGGCGGCCCTTTGGCCGCGCGGGCCTCATGATCCGATTGTGGCCCTCCAGCCGTCGCTCCGCCAGCACACCCAGTCGATCTCGACGAGAGCGCCGACCGCCAGACCCGTGGTGCCCACGCAGGTGCGGCTGGGCAGCCGGTCGGGAAACCATTGTGCGTAGGCGTCATTGAAGGCTTCGTAGTCGTCCCAGTCCAGAAGGAACGCCCGCACCGCGACGACGTCGGCCAATCCCCCGCCGCACAGTTGGGTGACACGCAAAGGTTGCCCAGGACCTGATCTGTCTGGGTCGCAACCTCGTCGCCGACGACGGCGCCGGTTACATCGGTGGGCATCTGCCCGGTCACATACAGCGTCGGACCGGCGGCCGTGGCGTGCGCGAAGGGCGCGACGGCGGGAGGGACGCCGTCCTCCGGGGTGAAGGTGAATGCGCGGATTGCGCCGGTGCTCATGGGCCGATGATGGCATCCAATTAGGGTCCTTGGGCATGAGCACACCTAACCGGCCGCTTCGGGTGATCCAGTGGACAACGGGCAACATCGGAAAGCGGTCGCTGCACGCCATCATCGGCAGGCCGGACATGGAGCTGGTCGGCGTTTATGCGCACGGCGCCGACAAGGTCGGGGTGGATGCCGCAGAGCTGGCCGGCTGGCCCGAGCCCACCGGTGTGACGGCCACCAACGACATCGACGCGTTGATCGCACTGAAGCCGGACGCCTGTTGCTACAACCCGCTGTGGCCCGACATCGACGAGCTGACCCGACTGCTGGAGGCCGGTGTCAACGTCTGCTCCAGCGCGGCCTGGATCACCGGCGGCAAGCAGACTCCCGAGGATCTGGATCGCATCCGAAAGGCCTGTGAGACAGGGCGATTCGACGATCTTCGGCAGCGGCGCACATCCGGGCATGACCAACATGGTCGGCATGGTGCTCAGCGGATCGTGTGAGCGGGTGGACGAGATCCGGATCACCGAGTCGGTGGACTGTTCCACCTACGAGTCGGCGGGTACGCAGACCGCGATGGGCTTCTCGCAGGACCCGGAAACGCCCGGTCTTGGCCGAAAGCGTGCGACGGGAAAGCGAGGTCTTCGCCGAGTCCGCGGCGATGATGGCCGACGCGATCGGGGCCAAGCTCGATCGGATGACGTTCGACGTCACCTTCACCGCGGCCACCGGCGACAGCGATCTCGGTTTCATGCAGATCCCGAAGGGCACCGTGGGCGGCGTGATGGGCTACCACCGCGGCTGGGTCGGCGACAAGAACGTCGTCAGCGTCGGATTCAACTGGATCATGGGCGAGCATGTGGCGCCGCCCAAACCGCTCGAGCACGGGCACGTCATCCAGGTCTTCGGGCTGCCCAACATGCGCACGGTGCTGCACTGCCTGCCGCCGAAGGACTGGACCGAGCCCGGCTTCATGGGCCTCGGCATGATCTACACCGCTCTGCCGGTGACCAACGCGGTGCCTGCCGTCGTCGCAGCGCCGCCGGGCATCATGACGCTGAAGGATCTGCCGCCGGTCACCGGGCGCGCGGCGGTCTAGACGCGTCCCGATTCGCACGATTCAGCCCAGGCCGAGTACTGGCCTGGGCTGAGTTTGTGGTTTCGCGCCTAGAGCGACCCCAGGAGAATCGCTGCATTACTGGTCGGCAGCTTCTCGCCATTGCCACCCGGGGTCGTGGTGCCACCGCCGGCAGGAGGAGTGGTCGTACCGCCGCCACCGGCAGGAGGAGTGGTCGTGCCGCCACCACCGGCAGGAGCAGTGGTCGTACCGCCACCACCAGCGGGAGGAGTGGTCGTGCCGCCGCCGCCAGCGGGGGTGGTGCCGTCCTTCTTCTCGACGCCGTCGGTCTTGGCCTCGTCCTTCTTCTCGTCGGCGGGCTTCGTCTCGTTCGCAGGGGTCTGACCCTGGCTGGGGTCTGGCCTTGTGCCGGGGCGGGGGTGCCGGCCTGGCGCGGTGCCGAGGGGGTGAACACCCGCACCGAGGGGGCCGGGTTGTTGACGATGACCGGGGAGGCCGGGTTATCACTCTCCGTGGTCAGCGACGGGATCTCGATCGTGGAGGCGGATGTTGACCACGGTCGAGGGGGTGGAGGCCGCCGTTGGCTCGGAGCTGCGAGGAGTTCATCAGGTAGACCCCGCCGAACGCGGCAGCGCCGACGACCGCGAGGCCCGCGACCATCAGAAGCGCCGAGTTCGTCGACGAGGACTGCGCGACCGGGGCTGCCATCGGCATCGGCTGCTGGGGCATCGGGGCGTAGCCGTAGCCGTACTGGGGGCCGTAGTTCTGCTGCTGCGGGTAGGTGGTGTACATGATCTCTCCTGCTGGTCTGAAGTGGCCCGTGCGGCCGCTTTCACAGGTAGGAGCGATGGGGCGAGATCAGTCGCACACTTTTTCGAGAACTGTCGAGAAACTTTCCGCAGACACATCGACGCAGGTCAGCGAATCCTGCTGTGCGTTGCGCAGTCAAATCGGCAGCTCGGCCCACACCGTTTTTCCGGCAGGCGTGACGTGGCAGCCCCAGTCCGACGCGATAGATTGGACCTTCGCCAGTCCGCTTCCGTTGGGTACATCCGCTCGTAGATTCGCCGTCGGCACACGTCCACCGGCGTCCTCCATCGCGATTCGCAGGAGTGTCACGTCACGCGAGAGCGTCAGGCGAAAGACCGACTCAGCATGCAGCACGGCGTTGGCCGCTAATTCCGAGGTGACAATCACGCAGTTCTGGATGAGGTGGGATAGCTCCCATTCCACGAGCGTCTGTATAGCGATCTGACGCGCCGCAGAGACAGCCGTCGGGACCGGAATCAAAGCCGCTGGGTGTGCGACGACGTTGCTGTAGTCACACCTGCAAACTGCATCAGATGTCCGAGTAGCGATAGATCCGAGTGCCGGTCACACATCGCGTTGACGGCCCGCGAAGGTGCCTCGTCAAGCACCACCTCGGGATAGGCGCACAGCAAGAAAAAACGCCGATCCGATGCCATATCGTTCCAAAGAGCCTCGAGTGCCAGCGCTCCCGTGACGTTGCCCTCAGCCCACAGTAGCGCCACCATCTCGCCGAACACCCGCACCGCTCGGCCGCCGCGCGCAGCATGCTCGACGATCGAGCCAATCGTCGCGTTGAAAAGCACCGGATCGGGGATACCCGCCACCATAAAGGTCTGGAGTGTCTCCGCGGCGTCCACAACGAACAGCGATTCATTGTGACTGATAGATGGGTGATCCGAGCGCCATGCTGCTATGCACGCCGGTGCTGATCGTTTGCTGCGACAACGACACTCTCGCCCAGTGCCACCCGTCTTCGACGAACCGGTTGAGTTCTTGGCCGATCGCGAAATCGTCGGCGTACACGTGGACGGCGTGGTCGTGTGGAGGGGCGTTGCGCTCCTCATCACTGGCCAACCGATCTTCATCCAACTGCTGCTACACCGCTATCAGCCGAAGTTGCTCAGCACCAGCCGATTTGAAGCTACACCTTGACCGAGTCCCTATGCCCGATTGGACCAGAACCTGCGATCTGCAGTGCCGTGCTAGCGACGTTCGGCGCACTGCGACGCACACGCCGACCGCGCCTGCACCGACGTGCACGGCAAGCACCGGACCCATGTCGGTGACGGTCGGCGGGGCGATCTGCGGCAGCCGCACCGTCAGACGTCTTGGCGATGTCGTCGGCGGTATCGCGGTTGTCGACGTGGTGCACCGCGATCTGTGCGCTGCCGTCGCCGACCACCTCGGCGACCTGATCGATCATCGCCGCGTGCGCCTTGGTGGCGGTGCGGATCCGCTGGCCCAGCACCAACCTGCCGTCGACGTCGAGGCACAGAAGTGGCTTCAGCGACAACGCGGAACCCAACAACGACGCTCCCCTGCGAATTCTGCCGCTGCGCCGCAGGTTGTCGAGCCGGTGCACGACGATGAACGCGTGACCCCGGGGAACGGCCGAACGCGCGGCGGCCTCAACGGCATTCAGGTCCGCACCGGCGGCGGCCTGTTGCGCGGCAGCCAAGGCGACGAACCCGACTCCCATCGCGGCCGACCTGGAGTTGACGACGCGCACCGCGGGACCGAACTCGCGCGCCACCGACACCGCAGAACTGTAGGTGCTCGACAGCGCGGCCGAGATGTGCACGGCCACCACCCCATCGCCGCCGCTCTGCTTCAGCGCTTCCCGGTAGGCGTCGGCGAGTTCGGCCGGCGTAGCACCTGCGGTCGTGGCGTGGCGCAGGTGGACATCGGCGGGCACGTCGTCGACGCCGTCGCGGAAATCCTTGCCGTCCAACAGGATGTGCAGCGGTACCTGGCGAATTCCGCACCGCTGCAGGTCCTCGGGCTGCAGGCGCGAGGACGAGTCGGTCACCACGACGACGGCCATCGCTAGGGTGAGTCCTCGTGAGTCACACCGGCCTCCTGCAGGCCCTTGAGCATCAGTTCGGCGACCGCTTGATGTGCTTCGAAGTTCCAGTGGATGCCGTCGGGATTACCTCTATCGCTCATGATGTGCTCGGCGACAGCGGCTTTCAGGTCGACCAGCGGGACGTCGTGTTGGTCCGCCCACTCGGTGATGGCCTTGACCGTTCCCGGTCTGCCGCGGTGCGATTTGCCGTACGTCTCGGCGATGTGCACCGAGGGCAGCGATGCGACGATGGGAATGCCAGGACGGTTGAAATCGATTGCACCGCGGGTCAGCTCGAGATACTCGACGGAGACATGCGGCGGCAACGCGGCGCGTGCGATCGGCGAGAACCTCGGCTGCACCCAGCCGTATCCGTCACGCACCCAGCGGCGAAGCCACGAGGGACGCACATAGCGGATCAGCTCACGCAACGCCGTCGGCAACGGCGAGGGTAGCGAGTCCATCCCGCCGGTCGCGAAGATGACAGCTCCGGCCCGGGGCAGAGCCGCCCAGGCGCGCGGATCCTGCGTCGCGGCCCACCACACGTCGCGGCAGGTCCAACCGATCCGACCGATTAGCTCGACGTCCCAACCAAGATGTGCGGCAACGATATTGGGCCAGATCCGCGGATCGTCGGATGGCAGCCCGCCGGTCGGCCCGTAGTACGACAGCGAGTCGCAGAAGACGAGCAGTGTCCGCCGGTCAGAGGACATCGTTGGCGACCTGTGCCGAGGCGTTCCACACATCGAGGCGCCACCGGATATCGTCGAAGTCCGCATCGTCGTCGGAATGACCCGACAGCTGCACCCAGCTGGCGTTGCCCATGCCACCCAGCGCAGGCCAGTTGTCGACAGGTAGTTTCAGCAGCGCCGCCGTCAACGCGGCGATCAGACCGCCGTGCGCAACCAGCACCACCGGCCGTTCGGGTTCGTCTGTCCCCCACTCGGTTTGATCGGAGACGAGCTCCTCGATCAACGGCATGCCGCGCGTAGCCACGTCGACCCGGCTCTCCCCGCCGTGCGGCGCCCATGTCGCGTCGTTGCGCCACGCGATGCGCGCTCCCGGTGCTGCGGCATCGACCTCGATATGCGTCATGCCCTGCCAGTCGCCGAGGTGCGTCTCGCGCAGCCGGGCGTCCACCGCCACCGGCAGCCCGGACCGCTCGCCGAGGGACTCCGCGGTGTCGAGCGCGCGACGCAGGTCGGACGAGACGATCAACAGCGGCTGCCGTTTGGAGAGCACCTCGGCGACGGCGACGGCCTGATCCCGGCCGAGGTCGCTCAGATCGGTGTCGAGCTGACCCTGCATGCGGTTGCCTGCGTTGAACTCGGTCTGCCCGTGTCGCAGCATCACCAGGCGGCGGATCGTCACGGCTCGCTCCCCGTCGAGGTCGACGGGAACGATCGGGCAGTCCCGCCACAACCGGTCCAGCGAATAGAAATTGCGCTCGTCCTGGTGCTGGATGTGCACGACGATGTCGACGAAATCCAGCAGTGTCCAGCGCCCTTCGCGGGCGCCCTCCCGGCGTGCCGGTTTGTAGCCGGCCAGCCGCATCTTCTCCTCCACCTCGTCGACGATCGCGTTGACCTGACGCTCGTTGGCCGCCGACGCGATCACGAAGCAGTCGGTGATCACCAGCTGGCCGGACACGTCGATGACGACGACGTCTTCGGCGAGTTTCGACGAAGCCGCCCGTGCGGCCACCGTCGCCATCGTGATGGCTTCGTCGGAAGCAGTCACCGCGAATGCTCCTGTGCGGCAAGGGTATGCGAGCGGTAGAGGCCCCGCTTGGACACGTACTGCACGACGCCGTCGGGCACCAGATACCAGATCGGCCTGTTCACCTCGGCGCGCTTGCGGCAGTCGGTCGACGAGATCGCCAGAGCGGGCACCTCGACCAGGGTCAGCGCATCGGCAGGCATCTCCTTGAGCGCCTTCTCGATGTGCTTGCCGTCGAGCTCGTAGCCGGGCCGGCTCACCCCGACGAACTTGGCGAGGGCGAACATCTCCTCCCAGTCCTGCCACGTCAGGATCGAGGCCAACGCGTCGGCGCCGGTGATGAAGTAGAGGTCGGCGTCCGGGTTGAGCGCCTTCAGATCACGCAGGGTGTCGCGGGTGTACGTCGGTCCGACGCGGTCGATGTCCGCCCGGCTCACGGAGAACCGCGGATTGGATGCGGTCGCGATGACCGTCATCAGGTAGCGGTCCTCGGCGGGCGTGACGTCGCGGCTCTTCTGCCATGGCTGGCCCGTCGGCACGAACACGACTTCGTCCAGATCGAACAGGTCGGCAACCTCGCTGGCCGCAACCAGGTGCCCGTTGTGAACGGGATCGAACGTCCCGCCCATCACGCCCAGCCTGCGTCGAGATACCACGTTTAGGCAGCTTACGGCAGTCGCCCCGGCCGCTAGACGGCCGAGAGCCGATGCGTACCCAGCAGTTCGGACACCTCGAACGAGGCGCGGTCGGCGCGGTACACGTCGCGGGCATATTCCACACACCGGCCCGTGCTGTCCTCGGTGCGGCGGGTGAGCAGTGTGCCCGCCGATCCCGCGCGCACACCGAGCTGGGCACTGGACGCATCGTCGAGCACGATCGACTCCAGCACCGCGGTCGAGCGGGCCAGATCGACGCCGTAGCGGCTGCGCAGGATCGCCCACAGCGACCCGTCGTCGGGCTCGTCGAGGATGCCGGGGGTGAGATCGGCAGGCAGGAACGTCGTCTCGAGCGCGAACGGGACGTCATCGACGGTGCGGAGGCGATGAAACACGTTGACCATCGCGGCGTCGTCAAGACCGAGCGCCAGCCGCACAGCGGGCGTCGGGTGTTGATGTTCGGCCCACAGCAGACGCGCGGCCGGCCGACGCCCCAGCCGGGATACTTCCTCCGAGAAGCTGCCGATGTGGAAGCGCACCCGGGGCTCGGCGACGAAGGTGCCGCGGGGCGGCCTGCGGTAGACCACTCCCTCGCTTTCCAGCAGGGACAGCGCCTGGCGTGCGGTCATGCGGCTGACCCCGTGCTGGTCGGCCAGCTCTCGCTCGGACGGCAGCAACGTGTGCGGTCCCAGCTGCTCAGTGGCGATTCGGTCGCGCACCACGGCCGCGATCGCGATGTATCTCGGGGTGGCGGGCGCCTGGTTCCTGGCGGCGGGAGACATCTCTGCAGGGTAACCGCGTTCGTCAACCAGCTGGTATAGGCCACCGTTTTGTAAACCCTTCGTAATCGGCTGCGATTGGGCTTGACGGTGGCCGGGGTCACACCCATACTACGGTTCGACCACATGGTCTATACCACTGGAGGACACGATGACGAATCCGGAACCCCCAGCCGCCAGCGATGCCGCTGACCTGGCAAAATTCGGCTACGAGCAGTCCCTGGAGCGGCGCACCGGACGATTCGCGTCCTTCGCGGTGGCGTTCGCCTTCGTCTCCATCGCCACCGGCATCTTCACCACCTACGGAGCGGTGCTGAACTCGTCGGGACCGATGGGCATCTGGACGTGGCCCATCGCCACCATCGGTCAGCTGGCGGTGGCGTTCGTGCTGGGCGCGCTGGCGTCTCGGATCCCGGTGACCGGCTACCACTACCAGTGGATGTCGCGGCTGGCCAACCCGATCCTCGGCTGGATCCTCGGCTGGATCTCGTTCACGTTCCTGGCCATCGTGGTGGTCGCGGTGGACTACACCATCGCGTCGACCATCTTTCCCGTGCTGCTGAACTACGAAGGCACCGCGACGATCGCGTGGCTGGTGACGGCCCTCGTGCTCCTTCTTCAGGCGGCTCTCGTGGCGTTCTCGACGCGGTGGGCGGAGCGGGTGAACAACACCTTCGTCTCGCTCGAACTCATCGGCATGGTGACGCTGACGGTGCTGCTGCTCATCGTCGCCGCCGTGCGCGGAGACATGGACTTCTCGAATCTGGTCAGCACGGGCGCCGTGCCCGCGGAGGGCTACTGGAGCTTCGGTGACCTGACAACGGCGGGCCCGTGGATGCTCGGGTTCCTGCTGGGTGCCTTCACCATCGTCGGCTTCGAGTCCGCGGCCAACCTGGCCGAGGAGACCAACGACCCCGAACGGGTTGTGCCACGGGCGATGTGGCAGGCCGTACTCGCCTCCGGTGTGCTCGGCTTCATCTTCATCGTCGCGGTGACGCTGGCCGCAGGCGATCCCGTCGCACTGGCCGAGTCCGGCACGCCGATCGCCGACGTCATCCACAACACTCTCGGTTCGGCCGTCGCCACACTGCTGCTGCTGATGGTGGTGCTGGCGATCTTCGCCTGCGGCCTGGTCATCATGATCACCGGCGTGCGGTTGACCTGGGCGATGTCGCGTGACGAACGCTTCCCCGGCTGGCAGCAGTGGAGCCAGGTCTCGCCGACTTTCCACACGCCGCTGAAGGCCACCGTGCTGTATGTCGTTCTCGCCCAACTCATCCTGGCGATCTTCTCGCATTCGGAGACGGCGCTGTTCACCCTGTTCGGTGCCGCCACCCTGCTCCCCGCGGTGATGTACGCCTCGACGGTGGTGCTGTACCTGATCAAGCGCAAGTCCCTGCCGGTGAGCGACAAGTTCAACCTCGGCGCCTGGGAGATCCCGATCCTGGTGGTCGCCGTGGTGTGGCTGGTGTTCGAGCTCGCGCTGTTCCGGGACTCGAGTTTCAAGCAGGCGTGGGCATACGTCATCGTGATGGTGGTCATCGGTGCGTGCTATCTCGGCTACCTGCTGGCGACCCGCGGCAAGAGCGGACTGACGATGCCGGGTATGGCGTCGATCGATGCCGAGCTGGAGGCTGAGGCGACCAAGGAATAGCGGGGAGATCATGCACCACTTCCTGGCGATCGACCAGGGCACGTCGGGCACGAAGGCCATCGTCGTCGACGAGGCCGGGCAGGTCGTCTCCATCGCCGAGGTCGCGGTGCGGCCGGAGTATCTGGCCGGCGGCGGAGTCGAGCAGGACCCGGAGGCGCTGTTCGACTCGGTAGTCAGCGCCGGCCGCAAAGCCTTGGCACAGGCGGGCGTTCCGGTCGCTGCGGTGGCCCTGGCCAACCAGGGCGAAACCGTGCTGGCCTGGGACCGCGACACCGGGCGCCCGTTGACACCCGCGGTGGTCTGGCAGGACCGCCGGGCCGAGTCGATCTGCACGCCGCTGTCGGCATCGGCGGACACCGTGGCACAGCGCACCGGTCTCGTGCTCGACCCCTACTTCTCCGCACCGAAGATGGCGTGGATCCGGGCGAATATGACGACAGCCGGTGTGGTCACCACCACCGACACCTGGCTGGTGCACCGGTTGTGCGGTGCGTTCGTCACCGACGCCTCGACGGCCAGCCGGTCGCTGCTGATCTCGCTGGACTCCGTTGCGTGGGACGACGAGCTGATCGCGCTGTTCGGTCTGGCCGACGAGGCGCTACCCGAGATCGTCGGCTGCGACCAGATCGTAGGCAGCACAGATGTTTTCGGGCCGACGATTCCGGTCGCCGGGCTGATCGTCGACCAGCAGGCCGCGCTGTTGGCCGAAAGCTGCCTGACGCCAGGCGATGCCAAGTGCACGTTCGGCACCGGCGCCTTTCTGCTGGCCCAGCTCGGCGCCAACGCCGCCCGCTCCACATCGGGCTTGACCACCTCGGTGGCGTGGCGGTTGCGCGAGCACACGTCGTACTGCGTCGACGGGCAGGTCTACACCGCGGCCTCCGCGGTGCGCTGGGCCGTCGACCTTGGGCTGGTGCCCGCGGCGAATCAGATCGACTCTGTCGCAGCCGGTTCCAGTGACGGTGTGCTGTGTGTACCTGCATTGGCCGGGCTGGCGGCACCGTGGTGGGACTCGGCCGCGGCTGCGTCCTTCAGCGGGATGACACTGTCCAGCGGTCGCGGCCAGTTGGTGCGTGCGCTTCTGGAGGGCATTGCCGCTCAGGTGGCGGCGCTGGCCGACCTCGTGGCCTCCGACCTCGGGCAGCCGTTGACCCGGCTGCGGGTTGACGGCGGGCTCACCCAGTCCGCGGTTCTCATGCAGGCGCAGGCCGACCTGGCGCGCATCCCCGTCGACGTCTATCCGTCGTTGCACGCCACCGCGCTCGGAGCCGCCGCGTGCGCGCGACTCGCGCTGGATTCCGGCCTCGAGGTGACGGAGGCCGTCGGTACGTGGACGCCCGACCACACCTACCAGCCGCAGTGGTCGGCCGACCGAGCCGAGGAGTTCATGTCGCGATGGATGCGTGCCGCGGAATCGGTTCTCGCACACACGGAGCCGACCACCCCATGAGTGCGCACCGTCGATGTCAGCGACGTCGTCGTCGTCGGCGGCGGGATCGTCGGCTGCGCGATTGCGCGCGCACTCGCGGGCACCAACCTCTCGGTGACCCTGCTCGAGGCACGCGACGACGTGGGTGACGGCACCAGCAAGGCCAACACCGCCCTGCTGCACACCGGGTACGACGCGACCCCCGAAACGCTCGAGTCGCGACTGGTGGCGCGCGGCTACGAGCTGCTCGGCGACTACGCCGAACAGACGGGTATCCCGGTCGAGCACACCGGCGCGCTGCTGGTCGCGTGGACCGACGAAGAGCTCGACGCCCTTCCCGGCCTCAAGGACAAGGCCGAACGAAACTTCTACCACCGCTGCGAGATCGTCGGTGCCGACGAGGTGTATCGGCGGGTCCCCGACCTCGGCCCCGGCGTGCTGGGCGGGCTGACGGTACCCGGTGAGTCGATCATCTGCACCTGGACCACGAACCTCGCCCTGGCGACCGATGCGGTGGCGCGCGGCGCGCGTCTGATGCGGGGCGCGCGGGTAACCGGGGCGGTGGCCGATGACGGGCACACCACGTTGCAGACCACCCGCGGCGATGTGTGCGGCCGTTGGGTCATCAACGCCGCGGGCCTCGGGGCCGATCATCTCGACGCCGAGTTCGGGCATCACCGCTTCACCGTCACGCCGCGGCGCGGCGAGCTGCTGGTGTTCGACAAGCTGACCCGGCCGATGGTGCCGTGCATCGTGCTTGCTGTGCCGTCGTCACGTGGCAAGGGGGTGTTGGTCAGCCCGACCATCTACGGCAACGTGATGGTGGGTCCGACGTCGGAGAACCTCCAAGACCGCACCGCCACAGGCACTTCGGAGGAAGGCTTCGAGTTCCTGGTGTCCAAGGGCCGCGCGCTGATGCCGTCGCTGTTCGACGAGGAGATCACCGCGACGTACGCCGGGCTGCGCGCCGCGATCGACCGCGACGACTATCTCATCGATGTCGACGCGCAGGCACGCTACCTGCTGGTCGGCGGAATCCGGTCCACCGGGCTGACTTCCGGGATGGCGATCGCCGAATACGTGACGGGTCTGCTCAACGACGCCGGCCTCGACGTCACCGAGCGACCGAATCTCCCCCCGCCACCGAAGATGCCGAACCTGGGCGACGCCTACCTCCGGCCATATCAGGATGCCGAGCGAATCGCCGCCGATTCGGAGTACGGCCGCATCGTCTGCTTCTGCGAGCGGGTCACCGCGGGTGAGCTTCGCGACGCGTTCCAATCCCCCATCCCGCCCGCCGATCTCGACGGCCTGCGGCGTCGCACCCGGGTGATGAACGGCCGCTGCCAAGGCTTCTACTGCGGTGCGCACACCATGGCGCTCCTGGATGCAAGCGGTGAGGTTCGATGACCGATCAGCATGTCGCCGTGGCGATCGTCGGGGGCGGACCGTCGGGGCTGACCGCCGCCGCCGCGCTGGCCCGCCGGGTCGACGGCGAGGTCCTCGTCATCGAACGCGAGGCCGAGATGGGCGGAATCCCGCGCCACAGTGACCATCTCGGCTACGGCATGCGCGACCTCAAGCGGTTCATCTCCGGCCCGGCCTACGCCAGGCGGCTCACCGCAATGGCGCAGGATGCCGGCGCCGCGCTGGAGACCGAGGCCATGGTCACCAACTGGGCCGGCGAGCGACGGCTGCAGATCACCTCACCGCGCGGCATACGCACCGTCACGGCCGACGCGGTGGTGCTGGCGACCGGCGCGCGGGAGCGACCCCGGCCCGCGCGACTGGTGCCCGGCGATCGTCCCGACGGCGTCTACACCACAGGGCAGTTGCAGAACCTCGTGCATCTGCACCACGCACAGGTCGGCACCCGCGCGTTGATCGTCGGCGCCGAACTCGTGAGCTGGTCGGCGGTGTTGACCCTGCGCGAAGCCGGTTGCGCCACAGTCGGAATGGTGAGCGGGTATCCGCGGTCGGAGGCCTACGCCGTGTTCCGCATGCCCGGCCGGTTCCTGATGGACGGGCCGATGTTCACCCGCAGCCGGATCGTCAGCATCGACGGCAAGGACCGGGTGCGCGCGGCGGTGGTGGAGAACGTCGAAACCGGCTCGAGGGTGAGCGTCGACTGCGACACCGTGGTGTTCACCGGCGACTGGATCCCCGACCACGAACTGGCCCGCACCGGAGGCCTGGCGATCGACCGCGCGACCCGCGGTCCCGTGGTCGACGCGGGCCTGCGCACCAGCAGCCCAGGGGTGTTCGCGGTCGGCAACCTGCTGCACCCCGTCGACACCGCCGACGGCGCTGCATTGGACGGACGCCATGTCGCAGCCGCGATAAGCGATTGGCTGGCGCGTCGCGAGGAGCCGCCGAAGGCGGTCCGCATCCGCACCGACGGGCCCTTCAGATGGGTTGTCCCGCAGCTGGTCTCACCCGAGGGTGGGGTGGCGGCCAGGGGTGATCTGCTCTTCTGGGTCGACGAGTACCGCAGGCTGCCGAAGCTGCGGGCGGTGCAGGACGGCCGGACGCTCGCGACGAGGCGCACGCCGTGGCCCGCAGCACCGGGCCGGGTGTACCGGGCGCCATGGTCGCTGGTGGCCAACGCCGACCCGGCTGGCGGCGACGTCACCGTCTCCTTCGCCTGACTTTTCCCTCGCGAGCAGACGCAAAAGCACCCGAAAACCCAGGAAAAAGGGGCTCTTCTGACATTTCCGTGGGTGGGTTGCTGATCTATAGAGGGCGCACGTCGTTGTCGCTTAAGGTTTCTGGCTTGTCAAGGGTCAGGAACCAAAGGAGCGGGCAACGACGTGCGCAATGTGAGGTTATGGCGTGGGCTGTTGGGTGTCGATAAGCGCACGGTGATTGAGGACATCGAGTTCGAGGAGTTCGAGGAGGAAGACACCGAGGGCGCCACGCTGGTGGTGGCGCGGGTGCGGCCACGAAGTGGGGTTTCACGCCGCTGTGGCCGCTGCGGGCGTCGGGCGCCCTGGTATGACCGCGGTGAGGGGCGGCGCCGCTGGCGCGGCCTGGATTGGGGCACCGTGCAGGTGGTGCTGGAGGCCGAAGCGCCGCGGGTCAACTGCCCCGCCCATGGGCCGACGGTGGTGGCGGTGCCGTGGGCGCGCCACCACGCCGGGCACACCTTGGCCTTCGATGACACGGTGGCCTGGCTGGCGGTGGCGTGTTCGAAAACCGCGGTGTGCGAGTTGATGCGGATCGCCTGGCGCACCGTGGGGGCGATCGTGGCCCGGGTCTGGGCCGATACCGAAAAGAGCATCGACCGGTTCGCGGGTCTGCGTCGCATCGGCATCGATGAGATCTCCTACAAGCGCCACCACAAGTACCTCACGGTGGTGGTCGATCACGACAGCGGCCGGCTGGTGTGGGCCGCCCCGGGCCGCGACACCGCCACCCTGCGGGGGTTTTTCGACGCCCTGGGCGCCGGGCGGTGCGCGCAGATCACCCACGTGTCGGCTGATGCCGCGGACTGGATCGCCGACGTGGTCACCGAGCGATGCCCCGACGCGATCCAATGCGCCGATCCGTTCCATGTGGTGGCCTGGGCCACCGAGGCGCTGGATGCCGAACGGCGCCGGGCCTGGAATGACGCCCGGGCGCTGGCCCGCACCGAACCCAAGTGGGGCCGCGGCCGACCCGCCAACAACGCCGAGCCGCGTCCAGGGCGCGAGCGGGCCCGCAAGCTCAAGGGCGCCCGGTACGCGCTGTGGAAGAACCCCGAGGACCTCAGCGAACACCAGCACGCCAAGCTGGCCTGGATTGCCAAGACAGATCGGCGACTGTATCGGGCCTATCTACTCAAAGAGGGCCTACGGCACGTGTTTTCGGTCAAAGGCGAGGAAGGCAAACAAGCCCTGGACAGGTGGATCTCCTGGGCACGGCGCTGCCGCATCCCGGTATTCGTGGAACTGGCCGGCCGCATCAAGCGACACCGCCAGGCCATCAACGCCGCCCTCGACCACGGCCTCTCCCAAGGACTCATCGAATCCACCAACACCAAGATCAGACTCCTCACCCGGATCGCGTTCGGATTCCGGTCTCCCGAAGCACTCGTCGCTCTGGCCATACTCGCCCTCGGTGGCCACCGCCCCGCCCTACCCGGCCGAACCAAACACCCACGGATCAGTCAGTAGAGCCGAAAAAGGGGACTTTTGCGTCTGCTCGCGGGGAAACTAGACCGGGAGAAGGGCGTCGATCACGCCCGCCAGCTGTTTGGCCGAGCGGCATTCGTGCATGGCGATGACTTCCTCGTAGCGAGGCACCGCCGAGTCGCCACTGCCCCACAGATGCCGCGGCTCGGGGTTGAGCCAATGCGCGTGCCTGCTCGAGTCGACCATGTGCGTCAGCAGGTCGGTCTCGGGGTTGCGGTAGTTGTTGCGCCCGTCGCCGAGCACCAGCAGGGAACTCCGCGGCGAGAGCACATTCGGGTACTTGTCCAGGAACGACACGAACGCGTGCCCGTAGTCGGAGTGGCCGTCGCGGGTGTAGACGCCCGCTTCCCTGGTGATGCGCTGCACGGCGACGGCGAGGTCCGCGTCGGGCCCGAACAGCTCGGTGACCTCGTCGGTGGTGTCGATGAACGCGAAGACGCGGACACGGGAAAACTGTTGCCGCAGCGCGTGAACCAGCAGAAGCGTGAAGTGGCTGAAGCCCGCGACCGAACCCGACACGTCGCACAGCACGACCAGCTCCGGACGGGCCGGATGCGGCTTCTTCAACACCACATCGATCGGCACCCCGCCGGTGGACATGGACTTGCGCAGCGTCTTGCGCAGATCGATCTCGCCCGCCCGTGAGCGCCGCCGACGGGCGGCAAGCCGCGTCGCCAGTGTGCGGGCCAGCGGTTGCACCACGCGGCGCATCTGACGCAGTTGCTCGCCTGACGCGCGCAGGAACTCGACGTTCTCGGCCAACTGCGGAACGCCGTACATCTGCACGTGGTCACGGCCCAGTTGCTCGGCCGTGCGGCGCTTCGTCTCACCCTCGACCATCTTGCGTAGCTGTGCGATGCGTTGGGCCGCAAGAGCCTTGGCGATCTGTTCCTGCGTCGGCGTCGGTTCGTCACCGTATGGGGCGAGCAGGCCGGCCAGCAGCCGCCCTTCGAGGTCGTCGAGGTTCATCGCCTTGAGTGCCTGATACGACGAGTACGACGGACCCCGGCTGGAGTTGTACCGGCCGTAGGCCTCGACGATCTGCGCGATCATCGCCGCCAGCCGCTCGTCCATGTTGGCCAGCTCATCGTTGTCTTTCAGCATGTCGAGCAGCATCTGCCGCATCGCCTCGACGTCTTCGGGCGGCAGACCGTCGGTGTCCGCCTCGTCGTCGTCGAGCACGGTCCTGGCGCCCATTGCGGCAGGAAAGTACAGATCGAACATCGCGTCGTAGGTGTCGCGGTGGTCCGACCGGCGCAGCACCGCACACGCGAGACCCTCACGCAGTGCCTCGCGGTCGCCGAGCCCGAGCACACCCATCACCCGGCCCGCGTCGACCGTCTCCGACGGGCCCACCGAAATGCCTTGTCCGCGCAGGGCTTCGACGAACTCGACCAAGTGGCCCGGAATACCGTGCGGGGCCAGCGGCTGCGGCGGGCGGGTGCGGCGGACGGCCATCAGTTGAGCCTCAGCTCCCCGGCGGCCTTTGTCTGGTCGGACTGATGCTTGAGCACCACACCCAGCGTCGCGGCGATCAGCTCGTCGTCGATGGTGTCCAGACCCAGCGCCAGCACCGTGCGTCCCCAGTCGATCGTCTCGGCCACCGACGGCAGCTTCTTGAGCTGCATACCGCGCAACACGCCGATGATGCGGACCAGCTCCTCGGCCAGGTGACCCGGCAGTTCCGGCACCCGGGACAACAGGATTCGACGTTCGAGATCGGGATCGGGGAAGTCGATGTGCAGGAACAGGCAGCGACGCTTGAGCGCCTCGGACAGCTCGCGGGTGGCGTTGGAGGTCAGCAGGACGAACGGTGTGCGCTCGGCGGTGATCGTGCCGAGTTCGGGTACGGTGACCGCGAAGTCGGACAGCACCTCCAGCAGCAGGCCCTCGATCTCGATGTCGGCCTTGTCGGTCTCGTCGATCAGCAGGACGGTCGGCTCGGTCCGGCGGATCGCCGTCAACAACGGCCGCGTCAGCAGGAATTCTTCTGAGAACACATCGGTTTTCGTCTGGTCCCAGTCGCCATGCCCGGCCTGGATCCGCAGGATCTGCTTGGCGTGGTTCCACTCGTAGAGTGCGCGGGCCTCGTCGACACCCTCGTAACACTGCAGCCGCACCAGGCCCGATCCGGTCGCCTGGGCAACCGCGCGGGCCAGCTCCGTCTTGCCGACGCCTGCCGGCCCCTCGACCAACAGCGGCTTGCCCAGCCGGTCGGCGAGGAAAACCGCGGTGGCCGTTGCCTTGTCGGGCAGGTAGCCGGTCTCGGTCAGCCGTCGCGCGACATCGTCGATATCGGCGAACATCGGCGCCGGGCGTGCGGGGACGCTCACGTATTTGCTCCTAATCAGGCCGGGCGGGTGTGGCCGTCTCCCCACACAATCCACTTGGTCGAGGTCAATTCGGGTAAGCCCATCGGTCCTCGGGCATGAAGCTTCTGGGTGGAGATGCCGATTTCGGCGCCGAAGCCGAACTGCTCGCCGTCGGTGAACGCCGTCGACGCGTTCACCATGACGGCGGCGGCGTCGACGCGCTCGGTGAACCGTTGCGCGACAGCGAGATCGGTCGCGACGATGGCCTCGGTGTGGCCGCTTCCATATTCGTTGACGTGGGCGATCGCGGCGTCGACGCCGTCGACCACCGCCAGCGCGATGTCCATCGACAGGAACTCCGCGCGCAGCTCCTCCTCGGAGGGATCGGCATGCACCGTCACGCCCGCGTCCTGCAGCGCCTTGGTCAGCCGCGGCACGGCGCGGTCGGCGATGGCATCGTCGATCAGCACCGATTCGGCCGCGTTGCAGACGCTGGGGCGCCGCGTCTTGGCGTTCAGCAGAATGCGTTCGGCCACGTCGAGGTCGGCTGATTCATGAACGTAGACATGGCAATTGCCGACACCCGTCTCGATGGTGGGCACCTGCGCATCGCGGACCACCGCATCGATGAGCCCCGCTCCCCCTCGCGGAATCACGACGTCGACCAGACCGCGGGCCTGAATCAGGTGGGTGACGCTGGCCCGGTCCTCGCTGGGCAGCAGCTGCACGGTGTCGGCGTTACGGTTCTCGATCTGCAGTGCATCGCGCAACGCGGTGACCAGCGCCTGGTTCGACCGCGCCGCCGACGAACTGCCGCGCAGAAGCACCGCGCTGCCCGCCTTGAACGTGAGGCCGAACGCGTCGACCGTCACGTTCGGCCTGCCCTCGTAGACCATTCCGATCACGCCGATCGGGACCCGCTGCTGGCGCAGCTGCAGACCGTTGGGCAGCGTCTGCCCGCGCAGCACCTCACCGATCGGGTCGGGCAGCCCGGCGACCTGCCGCAGCCCGGCGGCGATGCCGTCGATGCGCTGCGGGTTGAGCGCGAGTCGGTCCAGCATCGCGTCGGGCGTGCCCGCAGCCTTGGCGGCCGCCAGGTCCTCTTTGTTCGCCGCGAGCACGCTGGCGGCCTCACGAAGCACGTTGTCGGCAGCGGCGTGCAGGGCGGAGTTCTTGGCTGCGGTGCTCAACGTCGCCAGTTCGCGGGCGGCCACCCTGGCCCGCCGCGCCGCGTCGTGCACCTGCTGACGTAAGTCGGGCACCGACGGTGCTTGCAGACTCATTACCCCAGCGTATCGGACCTCTCCGCGGGGCTCGACGGGTGTCAGTCGGCCCCGGGTGAGTTAGCGTTGACACCATGGCGGCGCGGATCTGCGTAGTGGGCAGTGTCAACGCCGATCTCACGTTCAAAGTCGACGCCCTGCCGCGGCCCGGCCAGACCGTGCTCGCCTCTTCGCTGGCGTCGACCCCTGGCGGAAAGGGTGGCAACCAGGCGGTGGCGGCTGCCCGCGCAGGCGCCACGGTTGCGCTCGTAGCCGCACTCGGAACCGACTCCGCCGCTGACCAACTGCGCGCCCATCTGCGCGCCAACGACGTCGGGCTGGACGGTGTGGTCTCCCTGCCGGGGCCGAGCGGCTCGGCCGCGATCATCGTCGACGCGACGGCCGAGAACACCATCGTGGTCGCGCCGGGCGCCAACGCGGACCTGACCGTGGACCACGCCGACGTGCGGGCCGTGATCACCGACAGCGACGTCGTGCTGATGCAGTTGGAGATCCCCATCGCCACCGCCGTCGCAGCCGCCGAAATCGCCCGAGACGCCGACGCCGTCGTCGTCGTCAACGCGTCGCCCGCCGGCGCGAAACCGCACGACTTGCTCGCGTTGTCGCAATTGGCCGACGTCGTCGTGGTCAACGAAGCCGAGGCGCGCGAATGGCATTGGCCGGTGCCGAATCTGGTGATCACCCGCGGTTCGCGAGGCGCAAGCTATCTCGGCGCGGACGAGCGGTTCGACGTGCCTGCGCCTGCCGTGCGCCCGGTCGACACCACCGGCGCAGGCGACGTATTCGCGGGTGTGTTGGCCGCAGGCTGGCTGGACGGTTACGAAGACGCATTGCGGCGCGCCTGCGCGGCGGGTGCGTTGTCGACGCTCGTGCCGGGCGCCGGGGACTGCGCGCCGTACGCCGAGGCCATCGAGGACGCCGTGATCAATCAGAAGGCTGGAGAAAGGCAACTATGACGACGACGACCGCGACGCCGCGGCCACCCGACGGCGACTGGCTGGGGACGCGATTCCTCAGTTTCCGCCGCGAGGGCCCGTTCGCCGTGTGCACGCTGGACCGCCCCGAGGCGCGCAATGCGATGACGCCGGCGATGTACTTCGGCATCAAGTACGCGGTCGGACACGTCGAGGCGGACCCGGACCTCGCGGGTCTGCTGATCACCGGCACCGGCGACGTGTTCGCGCCGGGTGGTGACATGGGCGGAGGCGGCGACGATAACTGGCTTACGTTCGGCGCCGCACTCGGGATGGACGTCACGCCGTTCGAGAAGCTGCGTCAGTCGACCAAGCCGGTGGTCTCCGCGGTGAACGGGCTGTGCCAGGGCGGCGGCCTGCAGATCGCACTCTGCAGCGACATGGCTGTGGTGAGCGACCGCGCGACGTTCCGGGTGCCCGAACTGTTCCGTGGTATCGCCGACACGTATTACAGCCAGGTGCTGGCGCGCCTGATCGGCCCGGTCCGGACTCGCGACCTGATGCTCACCGGCCGGACACTGTCCGCCGCCGAGGCCGAGGAGTGGGGCATGGTCGCCCGTGTGGTGCCGCACGACGACCTGATGGGCGCGGCCCGCGACGTGCTCGCCCAGTGCTGCCGGACGGCTCCTGCCGCCAGGCGGGTGGTGAAGTCCAGCCTCGACAACTACCTGGGGCTCTTCGACCGCATCGGCATGCAGGCCAGCTACAGCGGCGACGAGGCTGTCGAGGGGTTCCTGGCCTTCAAGGAACGACGGTCGCCCAGCTGGGTGCATCCGGATCTGCGGGTAGACGGCCGCATCTGACCGCCGAACGTTCCTTACCGCTCGAGAATTGGGCGAAAAGTCAGCCGGTACGGAACGTTCGCGGGTCATATAGTTCAGCCTTTCCTGAATACAGAATCTGCTGTACTGTCCTCTGCATGCAGGCTCATACGGTCACCCACAGCGACGCGCTGTCGCGGTTCGGCTGCGCGTTGTCCGATCCGACCCGCGCCGAGATCCTGTTGATGCTGCGCGACGCGCCGAACTATCCCTCCGAGCTGGCCGACAAGATCGGGGTGAGCAGGCAGATCCTGTCCAATCACCTGGCCTGTCTTCGCGGCTGCGGCCTGGTGATTTCTGAGCCAGAGGGCAGGCGGATTCGCTACCAACTTGCCGACAAACGGATTGCCCATGCACTGAACGATCTGGTCGGCCTGGTGCTCGCCGTCGACCCGGCGTGCTGCCCCGCGGCCGAAGCCGAGGCCTGCTGCTGATGAGCGCGCCCGCCCGATCGCGGCGCGACCTCCTCGCCCGGCGGATCCGGCTTCTGGTCGCCGCGACGATCACCTACAACGTCGTCGAGGCGGTCATCGCGTTGACCGAGGGCACCCGCGTGTCCTCGTCGGCGCTGATCGGATTCGGCCTCGATTCGGTGATCGAGGTGTCGTCAGCGGCCGCGGTCGCATGGCAGTTCTCCGCCAAGGACCCGGAGACGCGGGAGAAGGCCGCGCTGCGGTTCATCGCGTTCTCGTTCTTCGCGCTTGCCGCGTACGTGTCCGTCGACGCTGCGCTGTCGCTGCTGGGCTTCGGCGAACCGAAACCGTCGGTGATCGGCATTGCGCTGGCAGCGGCGAGCCTCGCCGTCATGCCGGTGCTGTCGTTGGCGCAGCGGCGCGCCGGACGTGAACTGGGATCGGTTTCGGCGGTTGCGGATTCGAAGCAGACGCTGCTGTGCACCTACCTGTCGGCGGCATTGCTTGGCGGACTGCTGCTCAACGCACTCCTCGGCTGGACGTGGGCGGATCCCGTCGCGGCATTGGTCATAGCGGCGCTCGCCGTCCGCGAAGGCCAGAATGCCTGGCGTGGTGACCCGTGCTGTTAGCGAGGGGAACGGGCATGCCCGTTGTTGCGCTCGCGCTGTTCGCCGTCTTCGGGCTGCTCGGATTCGGTTGGCGCAGTTGGCTTCAGCACCGCCGCACCGGTTCGACCGGCTTCCGCGGTGTCACCGGGCGCGTCGGTTCGGTGGAATGGTTCGCCGGTGTCGGCTTCGTCGCCGCAATGGCCGCGGCGTTTTTCGCACCCGTTCTGCAACTGGCCGGTGTGGTGGGGCCGCTGCGTTTCCTGCATGCGCCGTGGATCCAGCTCATCGGGATCGTGCTGGCGATCGCAGGCGTCGCAGCCACGGTCTACGCGCAGGTCGACATGGGTGACTCCTGGCGGATCGGTGTCGACCCGAGCGAGACGACAACGCTTGTCCGCCAAGGCGTTTTCGGGCATCGTGCGCAACCCGATCTTCACCGCGATGCTCGTGTTCGGGCTCGGCATCGCGCTCGTGACGCCGAACGTGGTGGCGATCGTCGGCTTCGTGCTGTTGGTCGTCACGATCGAAGTGCAGGTACGTGTCGTCGAGGAGCCCTACCTCGCGACCAGGCACGGCGATGCCTACCGCGACTACCTCGCGACCGTCGGCCGCTTCGTCCCCGGGGTGGGTCGGATCAGTCGGTGACGCTGCGCTAGCGTGGGGATCGATGGGACAAAAGCAGACGAACACGAAGCAAACGGAAACGTGGCTCTGGCTGCCATTGATCGTCGGCCTCATCATCGGCGTGACGGTGGCGGCAATGACAGGTCTGTGGTGGTGGTCGACTGTCGGAGTGCTTGTCGGGTCGGCAGTTGGCTGGCTCAGCGCAGGCCGGCCGCGCCCGTCTGACTCCAACGGGTCCGACGACTAGCGGGTTCAGCCCTCGGGCGCCTCGCGCTCGTTCGATGCGCCAAGACACGCCAGGGTCCAGGAGTGGATCTCGGCCTCGTAATCGAGTTGGGAATAACGCCCGACCGGCCCGGCGTGGGCGCCCGGGCCCGTCTCGGCGCGAAAGAGCACCGCTCGCCTGGACGCCGGCGCGGCGGGGTCGACGCCGACACCGTGCCCGCGGATCGGTCGCCCGCAGCGTCGCGACCCACTTCGCCGGCTCCCGGACCAGCACCCTGGTGTCATGCACCGCACCGGTAACGAGCAGTGCCGGCCTGGCCTCCGCCTGCGGCGGGTTGTCCACCGGCGAGTACGACATCAGCACGGCGCGGTCCCCAGGGTCGGCCGGATTTCCCCACTCGTCCCACTCCGGGATCGTGAGGGGCAGCGACGGGTCTGACATGGTGGCGACCACGTCGACGAAGGGCACCTCCGCCACGATCCCGGCGAAGCGCTCGGGGCGCTGGGAGTACAGCACGCCCTGCAGAAGGCCGCCCGCCGACAGCCCGCGGCTCACGATGCGAGTGCCATCGACGAGCCCGTCGGCAAGATAGTCGGCGACGGCCGCCTGGTCGCCGAATGTGTTGGGCTTGGCCCGAAGTCGACCGTTGAGCCACCAGCGCCGGCCCAGCTCGCCACCGCCGCGCGGCTGACCGAACGCGCAGACGACCCCGCGATCGAGCAGCGACGGCAGCGAGCGCCACCAGTCGAAGCCGAAGTCGGGGTCCATGCACGCTTCGTAGGAGCCGTAGCCGTACAGATAGAGCGGTGGCGTGCCGTCGAGGTCGACATCGCGGCGGCGCACGACGACGACGGGCACCCCGGTGCCGTCCGGCTGCCGGGGCGAGGTGGCGCTCCTGGACGTAGTCGTCGGGGTCCACCCCGACGATCGGCTCGATGTGACGCGGGCTGCGACGGCCGGAGGCGATGTCGACGTCCTCGTACCGGGTCGGATGGATGAACGACTGCTGGACGACGGTGACGAAGTCTGCGTCGAACACCTCGTTGCGACCCAGAGTCACGAGTCCCCCCGGCTCGTCGGGCCAGATCTGGAACGCCTTGTCTCCGTGCGGGTGCACCGTGAGCATCCCGACGCCGTCGCGCCTGGCGGACACCACGACCGCCGAGCCGAATGCGTGCACCTGGTAGATGCGCGTGGCCGGATCCTCGGCCGCATAGTCATTCCACTGCTCCGGCGCATCGACCGGAGCGCTGACAATGCGAAACGATTCGGCGTCGAGGTTCGTGACGATCAGGAAGCGATCGCCTTCGGGGCCCGGCGCGTGCTCGACGCGGTACTCGACGAGATCCTGCCGAGGACGCACCACTAACGGTGTCCCGGCGGGCTCGGCGCACGACAGGACACGCACCTCGGTGGTGTTCCGCGACGACGCGGTGATCACGAACCACTCCCCGGAGCGCGTCACGTCCACGCTGACTTCGAACCGCCCGTCGGGTTCGGCGAAGACCAGTCGATCCGTCGCGGGATCGGCGCCGAGAGAATGCGCCCACACCTGATGCGGTCGATTGACCTTGTCGGTCCGCAGATACAGATATGTCGTCGAGTCCGCACTCCATCCGCCACTGGGGAAGGTCGACTCGATGACGCCCGGCAGATCCGCGCCGGTAACCAGGTCGCGAAATCGAAGGCTGTACCGCTCGTCGCCGACGACATCGGATGACCAGGCCAACGTCTTCCCGTCGGGACTGACCTCGCACTCGCCGGGGTGGAATTCCGCGCCGGGGTGGGCGTCGGCCACCGCCTGCAGGTCGATGATCGACTCGTCGCGGCCGTCGTCGCTGCGGCGCACGAGGGTGGGGAATTCGGCGCCGGCCTCGTGGATTTCGCGGTAGGTGTAGTCCCCGGACCGCCAGGGCGCCGACTCCGACCTCGTGGGCACCCGCGCGGCCATCTCGGCCGCCAGCGTGGCGCGCAACCCCGCGAGCGGTGCGACGCGCGCTTCGTAGTAGGCGCGTTCGGCGTCGAGCAGATCGATCAACTCCACCGTCGGCTCGGCGATCCAATCGTAAGGCGCGCTCTCGGCCTCTCCGACCCTCGCGACCGGCGGCGCGAGGGCGGAATCAGCTTCGCGGCCGGGTGACACGGCACCTCCCGACTCTCTCGACGGGCTCAAGACGTGATGG
Organism: uncultured Actinomycetota bacterium; assembly: GCA_963716505.1. GTDB lineage: Bacteria > Actinomycetota > Actinomycetes > Mycobacteriales > Mycobacteriaceae > Mycobacterium. Next base: position 100,681 of record CAVQTL010000005.1, on the reverse strand, counting down.
ACACCATAGCGCCAGTTGCGCTACGAATTCGTTCAAGATCTCCGTACCTCCTGCACGAATCCGTCGTTCATGGTGTATTTGGTGACGTCCTGATCCGTCAGTCAAACCGAGGGCAAATGATGACACGTCGACCCGCACGCCTCGTCGCCGCATTGGCATGCATCATGGGGCTGATCTTTCTCCCGGCCGGACTATCCAGCGCCGCCGACGAGCCGCCCAAGTCGGTGTTCACCGTCGGGGTCGTGCAGGACGTCGACTCGCTGAACCCGTTCATCGGGATCACCGTCGCCGCTTACGAGATCTTCCAGATGGCCTACCCTCCGCTGACCATGTACGGAGCCAAGGACTTCGCCATCGAACCCGGCCTCGCGGAATCCTGGGAGGAATCACAAGACCAGACGTACTGGACCTACAAGATCAGGCCGGACCTGAAGTGGAGCGACGGAGAGCCACTGACCGCCAAGGATGCGGCGTACACCTTCAACCGCATCATCGACGGAACGTTCGAGAAGACCAACTACGGCAACTACGTCGAGAACATCACCAAGGCCGAAGCACCCGATGACACCACGCTGATCCTCCGCGTCGACAAACCCACCCCGATCATGGACAGGCTGTACGTCTACATACTGCCCGAGCACATCTGGTCCAAGATCGACGAAACGGCCGTCCAGAGTTACAACAACGAACCGCAGGGCGGCCAGCCGGTCGTCGGATCGGGGCCGTATCTGGTCGCCGAGCGGAAGGTCGGCCAGTTCACCAGGATGGTCGCCAACCCCAACTACTACAACGGCAAACCCGCCGTCGACGAGGTCGTCTTCAAGATCTACGCCAACCCCGACGCGCTGGGCCAGGCGCTGAGAAAGGGCGAGATCGACTACGCCGACAGCCTGGAGGCCAACGTCTTCGACTCCCTGGCCGACGCGCCGAATATCAGTCGCCTCTCGGCGGTGTACTCCGGATTCAACGAGTTGGCCTTCAACACCGGGGCCGCGCTGGATACCGGCAGGCCGATCGGGGACGGCAACCCGCTGCTGAAGGATAAGCGGCTGCGCGAGGCGATCGGTTGGTCATTGGACCGAAAGACCATGCTGGACAAAGTGTTCGGCGGACACGGCAGTGTCGGCTCGACCGTGATACCGGCGATGTACAAGAGCTTGCACCTCACGCCGCCCAACGAGGTCAGCTACGACCCGGACAAGGCCAAGTCGCTGCTGGACGCCGCGGGCTACCGCGTCGGTCCGGACGGCATCCGCACCGCTGAAAACGGCGCGCGGCTCGATTTCCGTCTCTTCGGCCGGTCGGACTCCCCGACGTCGAAGAAAGCCGTCGAGTACATCAAGCGCTACCTCGCCGACGTCGGTATCGCGACGAACGTCACGCTCATCTCGGAGGACGCCGTCACCGAGAAGATCGGCCAGGGCGAGTTCGACATGTTCGAATGGGGGTGGGTCGTCGAGCCCGACCCGAACTACCAACTCTCCACCATGACCTGCGGCAGCAGGTCATACGAAGAGGGCGGCAGCATTCTGGCCAATCTCTCCGACTCCTTCTACTGCAACCCCGAGTACGACAAGCTTTTCGATGCCCAGGGCACCGAAACCGATGAGGCGAAGCGCACCGAGATCGTCAAGCAGATGCAGCAGATGCTGTACGACGACTGGCCGTACGCGGTGACCTATTACTACGACAACCTGGTCGCCTACCGCAACGACAAGTTCGAGGGCTTCGTGCCGCAGCCCGACCCCAACGGTTCGTACCTGTTCCAGTACGGGACGTGGACGTACGAGAACCTCAAGCCCATCGCAGCGGGCGGGCAGTCGAGTGGTCCGTCGCCCGCGCTCATCGGCGGCATCGCGGCAGCCGTCGTGGTCCTCGGCGGTCTGGGCTTCCTACTGCTGCGGCGGCGACGCGCCGGGGCGGCCGACGACAGGGAGTGATTAGCGCATGGCGCTGATCAGCGCACCGGATGTCGCGCCCACCCCGCCGGCCGCCGGCCGGGGGCGCGTCCTCGGGCCTGGTGCTCGTTTCGCAGTGTCTCGGGTGCTGTCGTCGATTGGGACATTGATCTTCGTCATCCTGTTCAACTTCTTCCTGTTCCGGCTCCTGCCAGGCGATCCCATTGCGCTCTACACCCGCGGTCGGGACGTGGACCCGGAGATCAGGCGGCAGATGCAGGCCAAGTTCAACGCCCCGATCGCCGAGCAGTTCGTGCAGTACATCAAGAACCCCTTCGTTCCCGAACTGCCCTCACAACAGTTCAGCGCCCCGGTGTGGGATGTCATCGTGCCGCGGATCGGGCCGACGCTGTTATTGGTCGGGACGGCGACCGTGCTCGCGACGGTCTTCGGCGTATGGCTCGGGGTCCGCGCCGCCTGGAAGCGAGGTGAGCGCTTCGACAAGGTCACCACCACAACAACTCTCGTGCTGTACTCGATGCCGGAGTTCTGGTTCGGGATGATCCTGCTGACAGTGTTCTCGGTCGGCGTGTTCGGATTCCCTGGGATCTTTCCCGTCGGCGGGCTGTCCACACCGGGCGTCGACACCGGCACGGTCGCCGGCCTTCTCGACGTCGGCTGGCACCTCGTCCTACCGGTATTCACGCTCACCGTCGTCTATCTCGCCGAGTACGCGTTGGTCATGCGAGCGTCGCTGATCGACGAGATGGGCCAGGACTACCTGCAGACGGCGCGCGCCAAGGGCCTGCGCGACGACGAGGTGCGCCGTAGGCATGCGGTACCCAACGCCATGCTGCCGACGACGACGCTGATCTTTCTCAACCTCGGCTTTGTCATCGGCGGGGCCATCACGATCGAGTACGTGTTCTCGCTGCCCGGTCTCGGCTCGCTGACCGTCCAAGCCCTGCGCGGGCCGGACATACCCCTGCTGCAGACGCTCTTCCTGTTGTTCTCCGCCGCCGTGATTCTGGCCAACCTGCTCGCCGACCTGATCTACGCCAAACTCGATCCGCGGGTGCGGACATGACGACTTCGGCTGGTCCCGTTTCGGCTCGCTCGATCGTGTGGGCGCGCCGACGCCGGTCGTGGAACAACCTGGCGGGCCAGTTCCGCCGATCGCGGCAGGGAATGCTCGGCCTCACGATCTTCATCGTCTTCGCCGCGATCGCACTGCTCGCGCCGGTCATGTTCGACGAGTCACAACTCGACGTCACCAAGGCGACCGGCGCAGTCTATGAACCCCCGTCGGGGCAGTACTGGCTCGGCACCGACGACGCCGGTCGGAATGTCCTCGCTATGGTGGCGTGGGGTGCGCGCATCTCGCTGCTCGTCGGGTTATGCGCCACCGTGCTGGCGATGGTGATCGGCACCGCCGTCGGTATCGCGTCGGGGCACTACCGCGGATGGGTCGCCGGAGTCCTGAACCGGCTCACCGACTGGTTCCTCGTCATCCCGTTCCTGCCGCTGGCCATCGTCCTGGCCACCGTTCTCGGCAAGAGCCTGATCAACATCATCATCGTGATCGGTGTGACGTCGTGGCCCGCCACCGCCCGACTGATCCGGGCCCAGACACTGTCCGTCGAGGGCAGGCCCTACCTGGAGCGCGCCAAGGCCCTCGGCTCGGGTGACCTGCATCAGATGACGCGCCACGTTCTGCCCAACGTCATGCCGCTCGTCCTGGCGAATACGACACTGGCCGTGTCGATCTCGATCCTGTCCGAGACCACGTTGTCCTTCCTCGGCCTGGGAGATCCGACCGCGGTGTCATGGGGCACGATCCTCGACGACGCCTTCGCCAGTGGGGCGATTTCGGCGGGCGCATGGTGGTATCTGGGTCCGCCCGGTATCTGCGTCGTGCTGGTCGTGCTGGCCTTCAACCTCATCGGGCGAACGCTCGAGGACATCCTCGACCCGCGCGGAGCCCACGAATGACGCTGCTGGAGTTCGACGACGTCAGTATCACCTACCAGTCCCGGCAGGGTCCGGTCCCCGCGGTCCGCAACGTGTCGTTGTCCGTGCCGCTGGGCCAGACCGTCGGCATCGCAGGCGAATCCGGCTGCGGTAAAACCACATTGACCAGTTCGGTGTTGCGCCTGCTGCCGAAGACGGCACAGGTGACCGGCCAGATCCGGCTCAATGGCGAGGACGTCATGGCGATGTCGTTCGGCCAGTTGCGCGCGGTCCGCTGGGCGCAGGCCGCTGTGGTGTTCCAGGGTGCGATGCACGCGCTCAACCCGGTGCAGCGCATCGAAACCCAACTCGCCGAACCGATCCTGTTGCACGACGACGTCGGGCCGAGCGCGGCGCGAACGAGGGTCGGAGAACTCCTCGGTCAGGTTGGCCTGCCTGCCAGTCGAGCCCGCGCCTACCCGCATCAGCTCTCGGGTGGACAGAAACAGCGAGTCATGATCGCCATGGCGCTGGCCTGCCGACCCCGACTGCTCATCGCCGACGAACCCACCACCGCGCTCGATGTCATGGTTCAGGCACAGGTTCTGGATCTGCTTTCGTCGCTGGTCGCCGATCTGGGCTTGGGCGTCGTGTTCATCAGCCACGACCTGTCGGTTCTCGCCTCGACGTGCGACCGGGTCGCGGTCATGTACGCGGGCCGGATCGTCGAGCAGGGCAGCGCAAGCGACGTCTTCGCCCGGCCGCTGCATCCCTACGCCCGAGCGCTCGCGGCGGCGTTCCCCCGAATCGGTGATGCACGGTTCCGCTACGCACCCGCCGGTGTGCCCGGTGATCCGCCGTTCCCCGGTGACCTGCCTGCGGGTTGTCCGTTTCACCCGCGTTGCCCGATGGCGACGGAGGAGTGCGCGATATCGGAGCCGGCACTCGAGAACTACAGCGGTCGGGACGCCGCCTGCCATCACGCACGGGAGGTGCTCGTGTGACGGCAACATCCGAAGCCGGCGCGACGGCGCTCGAAACGCGTGAGCTGAGAGTCGAGTTCCGCATTCGGGGTGGTGAGGTGGCACGCGCGGTCGACGGCGTCGACCTCGCTGTCCGCCGCGGTGAGATCATCGCTCTGGTCGGCGAAAGCGGCTCCGGGAAAACAACATTGGCGCGCACGATTCTCGGCCTGCAGCGGCCGACGTCGGGCGCGGTCTACGTCGCAGGCGAGGCGCTGTCGTACCGGGCCCGCGATCTGAAGGCCTACCGCAGGCGGGCGCAACTGATCCTGCAGGACCCGTCGGGAGCACTCAACCCGAGGCACACCGTGTACGAAGCGGTGGCCGAGGGCCTGCGGGTGCACGGCCTGCACCAGGGCGAGGAGGCCAAGGTGGCCGACGCTCTCTCGCGTGCGGGACTGCGTCCACCCGAGCGCTTCTACCTGCGCTACCCACACGAACTGTCGGGCGGACAGCGCCAGCGGGTGGTGATCGCGGGAGCCCTCGTTCTCGACCCGGAGATCATCGTCGCCGACGAGCCGGTATCGAGCCTTGACGCGTCGGTTCGCGGGGAGATCCTCGCCCTGCTGTTGCGGCTGCGCGACGAACTGGGTTTGACGCTTGTCGTCGTCACCCACGACCTCGGCCTGGCCTGGAACATCGCCGACCGGGTGGCGGTGATGTATCTCGGTCGCATCCTCGAAATCGGCCCGACCGAAGAGATCATGTCCGCGCCTCAGCATCCCTACACCAAGGCACTGCTCTCGGTGGTACCGGAGACAGAGCGCGTCAAGCCGGTCGTGCTCGCGGGCGAGACGCCCGACCCCACCCGGATCCCGGCCGGCTGTCGGTTCCACACCCGGTGCCCCGCACTGGCAGACGGCGCGGCCGCCACCGCGGGGGTCGACGGACAGTGCCGAACCGTCGCGCTACCCGTGCTCACCGCCGAGGTGAACGCCGACAACCACACCAGCGCATGCCATCTCGTCGCGGCGGGAGAAAGGACGTAGACGCCGTGTCGGAACCATCGCCGCAACCGCTCCAGCCGGCCCTCGATCGCCACCACTACGTCGCCGCGGCATCCTTCGAACGCGAAGCGGAGATGCTGCGGCGCGAGTGGACGTGCATCGGTCGGCTGGACGACCTCGGCCTGGCCGCGTCGGGCCGGGTGCTTGGCAATCGTCGTGCGGTGGTGACCTTTTGGGGCGAGTCGGTCATCGTCACCGCCGACGCTGCCGGATCCCTGCACGCGTTCGCGAACGTGTGCCGACACCGCGGTTCCCAGGTCGTACCTGTCGAGCCGGGCGTCCCGGTCGAGCCGTGCGCCGCGAAATCCTTGCGGTGCCCCTACCATTCCTGGACCTACGGGCTGGACGGCCGGCTGTTGCATGCCCCCCACACCGAGGACGTCGATCTGGGCACCTCGGCTTTCGGACTGCGGCCATTGCGCGCCGCGGCCTGGGGCGGATTCCTTTGGCTCACCGAGGATCTGGAAGCGCCTGCTGTCGTCGACGCGCTTGATCCCGTGCCGGACCGGGTGCGCCGCTATCCGCTCGACACCCTGGTGATCGGCATGCGGCTGACGTATTCGGTCGCGGCGAACTGGAAGGTGATCGCCGAGAACTACAACGAGTGCTACCACTGCGGGCCGGTGCACCCCGAACTGTCGCGGTTGGTGCCTGCGTTCGGCAGTGGCGGCGGCGCCGACCTCACGTGGGAGGACGGCATCCCGCACCGCGAGGGAGCCTGGACGTTCACCCTGTCCGGCACCTCTCACCGCGCGCCGTTCCCTGACCTCGACGACGCAGAACGGGTGCGGCACAAGGGCGAGCTCGTCTACCCGAACCTGCTGCTGTCGCTGTCGGCCGAGCACGTCGCGGCGTTCGTGCTGCGGCCAACCGCAGTCGACTGCACCGAGATCACCTGCGATCTGCTCTTCGCGCCTGACGAAGCCGAGAAGCCGGCGTTCGATCCCGGTGACGCAGGCGATCTCTGGGATCTGGTCAACCGGCAGGACTGGGCGATCTGCGAATCGGTGCAGCGCGGAATGACATCGCGGTACTACACGCAGGGGTGGTTCGCGCCGATGGAGGACGCGTCGGTGGACATTCGCCGCTGGCTGCTCCCCCGGCTAGAGCGGCACGGTTAGCGTGGCGCAGACATGGGACCTCGCGGTCATCGGCCTTGGGGCGCTGGGCAGCTCGACCGCCTGGCACGCCGCAAGCCGGGGCCTGCGCGTGATCGGCATCGAGGCGTTCGGGTTCGGACACGACCGCGGCGCTTCGCACGACACGTCGCGGATCATCCGGCACAGCTACCACACGCCTGCCTACGTGGCTCTTACCTTCGGCGCCTACGACGAGTGGGCGCGCCTCGAGGATGAGACGGGCGAACGGTTCGTGACGGTTACCGGTGGACTCGACCTGTACCCGCGCGACGCCGCGATCTCCATGGCCGACTACACGTCGTCGATGGACGCCCACGACATCGCCTACGACGTGCTGGATGCCGACGCGGTCGAGCAGCGCTGGCCGGCCTTCGACCTACCCGGCGGAACCGTCGCGATACATCAGGCCCGCACCGGAATCGTGCCCGCGGCCAAGGGGACTGCCGCGATGGCACAGCGTGCACAAGACCTCGGCGCGGTGCTGCACTACGACACCCGCGTCGAGGCGATCGTGCCGGGCGCCGACGGCGCCGACGTGGTCACCGCCGATGGTGTGGTCAGCGCGGGACACGTGGTCGTCACGGCGGACGCGTGGATCAACGATCTGCTCGGCCCACTCGGCGTCGACCTGCCGCTGACCGTCACCGAGGAACAGGTCACCTACTTCGCTCCGGCCCAACCCGCGGAATTCAGTCCCGACGTGTTCCCGGTGTGGATCTGGATGGACGAGCCGTCCTACTACGGCTTCCCCACCTACGGCGAGCACACCGTCAAGGCCGCGCAGGACTGCGGCGGGCCCACCGTGACGGGCGACGACCGCAGCTTCGCATTGGATGAGGCCATGCGAGAACGCCTTTCGGGATTCATGCGCCGAGTGATTCCCGGTTCCGGCGCGCCCGTCCGGTCCAAGCGCTGCCTGTACACCTTGACGCCGGACCGCGATTTCGTCGTCGACCGGCTTCCCGGCCACCCATCTGTCACGGTCGGTCTCGGCGCGGGCCACGCGTTCAAATTCGCCGCGTTGTTCGGACGCCTGCTCACCGACGTGGCCGTCGACGGCGAAAGCCGTTATGACCTCGCGGCTTTCCGGTTCGACCGCCCAGCCCTCACCGATCCCTCCTACGTCGCGAACTGGATGGTTTGATCGTGGATTCCGCAGAGATCAACCGGCTCCAATGGGACGAGCGCGCGCCTGCCCATGCAAACTCACCCGATTACCATGTCGCGAACTTCGGCGAGGACCCGGACTATCTGAGCCACGTCGTGAGGTTCGACCTGCCGCGACTCGGGGACGTCGCGGGACTGCGCGGCATCCATCTGCAGTGCCACATCGGCACCGACACCATCTCGCTCTCCCGCCTTGGCGCACACATGACCGGGCTCGACTTCTCACCCGTTGCCCTCACCGAAGCGCGGCGGATAGCCGCGCTGGCCGGGGCGGAGGTGGATTTCGTCCAAGCCGACGTGTACGACGCGGTGTCGGTGCTCGGCGCGGAGCGGTTCGATCTTGTCTACACCGGTGTCGGCGCCCTGTGCTGGCTACCGGACGTACGCCGGTGGGCGCGAACGGTTTCCGACCTACTGCGGCCGGGCGGGCGGCTGTTCATCCGGGAATTCCATCCGATCCTGTGGACCCTGGACGAGCGTACCGACGATCTGCTGGTCGCCGTCGACCCGTACTTCGAGACGTCCGAGCCCTACGTGGACGAAGACGAGGAGACCTACGTCGAGACGGATTCGACGTTTTCCCACAACACGACCCACACATGGAATCACGGATTGGGCGAGATCATCGGCGCGCTAATCGATGTGGGCATGGCGCTCACTGCGTTTGAAGAACATCGCAGCGCGCCGACGGACATGCTGCCCGGTCAAATGGTACGCGACGAGCACGAGGAGTGGCATCTGCGGGAACGGCCGGAGCGGGTGCCGTTGTCGTATACGCTGCAGGCGCGCAAGACAACTCGCTGAATCAGCGGTTTACCTTCTCATGCCAGATCGCGGGCGAACCGTCGATGCCAGCGCCGCTCCCCGACCACCCGCTGTCCCGACGGCCCTGCTTCCGTGCACGTCAGCTCGATCGTGACATCGAGCTCGGACTCGTCGGCCTCGATCCGCAACAGCGAGCGGGCCACGCAGTCGACGGGAACGCCCGCCCCGTCGTCGTCATAGTGAAGCGAGAACGTCACGTCGGATCGCGCCGACTGCGCGAACGTCTGCGTCTGCACGCTCACCTCGCCGACGTAATGCTCGCCCGCACGGCCGTACAAAGTGTCGTAGGGTTCGCCGCCATGATCGACGAATGCACCGGTGACCCGGGCCAGCACGTCGCGCGACGTCCGCCAGGTGACGGCGGACGGATCCTCGTCGGCCGTCTCGTCTCCCGGCGCGAAAGTTGGTGTTGGATAGGGGCTCTCGGTCGGATGGTAGATCGGCAGCGCCAACTCGCCGCCGTGGACTGTCAGGGTCAACGGTGAGGGAGGCGCGATGACGTTCGGCCAGTCGGCGCCTGCCAACGCCAGCCGCAGCACGTGGCCTGCTGCCCAGCGCCACGCGATCGCGTCGATCTCGACGTCGGCTTCGTAGGTCTCACCGGGCACCAGCGGTTCGGCCGTCGCCATCCCGCCGCGCCGGGTCAGGTTCAAAAAGCCGCGTGACACCAACGTCGACGTACCGTCCGGTGCCACGTCGCACAACCGGACGGCGACGCCTGCGACCGGCTCGCTCGCCGAAACCCGCAGCCGCACAACCGGATACCCGGCAATTTCGAGACCGTCGGCCAGCGGCCAGTCCCAAGTCAGCGACCGGACGTCGTCGACGCGTTGATCGTCGGGTTGACCCCATGGCAGGTGTCCGGAGCACGAGAGCCACGCGGCCAGACCGATATCGGCGACCACCTGGTACGGCGGTTTCGGCGACATCGGCCAGGTCCGCTCGCTGGTGCGCGGCGTCGGCCACTCGTCGGCTCGCCACACGCCGGGGACCTCATCGAGGTCGGGCGCGGGCCGGTGGGAGTCCTTCGCATACCAACGCGCTGGCGGCGGCTCGACGGTGGGAGCGCGGCCACGCAGCCAACGGTCCCACCACGCGGTCATCTCCGGGACCAGATCGATGCGCGGGCCCGGCAGGCACGACGAGGTCGCCGCATGCGGCCAGGGTCCGGCCAGCAACTCGGCGTGCCGTCCCGCCGCACACAGCGCCTCGACCGCGCGGAACGTGCTGTTGCAGTAGCCATCCGCCCACCCGGCGACGATGAGTACCGGACACCCGATGTCGCTGTAGGACGGGCGGATCGATCCGTGCTCCCAGTAGCCGTCGCGGCGGGTGTGTTCCAGCCATTCGAACAGCCACGGCTCGTGGTCGACGATCCGCGCCGCCCACTCATCGCGCCAGCCCTCGCCCCACACCGCGGGCACGGGCGGCAGCGCATTCATCGGCGTCATGTAGTGGCAGTAGTCGACGAGGTCCAACCACCGTCGCGAACCACCGCACAGGTGCACGTCGTCGGTGAAGCGGTCATCGCTGGCATAGATCGCGATGACGGCCTTCAACGCCGGCGGGCGCTCGGCGGCCATCTGCAGCGAGTTGAAGCCGCTGTAGGACGTGCCGTACATGCCGACGTTGCCGTCGCACCAATCCTGGGCGGCGATCCACGCGATCACCTCGGCCAGGTCGCGTTGCTCTTGGTAGGGGTATTCGTCGGTGGCCCGCCCGCTGCTGCTGCCCGTGCCGCGGACATCCAAACGTGCCACCACATAGTCGAATTCGTCGCGAAGCCGGGTGTACTCGGGGCGATAGGAGGCCGTCAGGTCGTCCTTGCGGTACGGCAACGCCTCGAGGATGCACGGCTGCGGCCCGCTGTCGGGAAGGTAGAGCGTCACCGCGAGGCGGGCGCCGTCCGATATCGGGATCCATTCATCGCGGCGGGTCCCGGTCACGGCAGCCCCAACAGCGTGCGCACCCGATCGTGCGGAAGGGCGTGGATGGTCCTGCCGCCGACCCCGGTGGTCGTCGTGCCTGCCAGCAGTGCGTCGATCACCGCCTCCTCCGTCGCATCGACCGTCGCCTCGAAGTACGGGTCGAGATCCGTCCCGGTAATGGCGGCCGCGGGTCGGTCGGGAGTCGACCGATCCGTACGCAAACCCGTTGCGAGACCGAGGAATATCTCACCGGATCCATGATGGGCGGTCGACCCGGTGCGCGCCAGCCCGAGGCCCATCCGCGCCGCCAGGCGAGCACAGCCCGCGGCGTCGATCGGCGCGTCAGTGATGACCACACCGATACACGACCCGGCGGGTGGCGGTGCGACATACGGCGGCGGACCCAGCGCGCGGCCGACCGCGACCCCGGCGATCGTGAGCCGATCCCACCACCCGAAGTTCGCCAGCACGAGCACTGCGACGACGTGACCGTCCGGCAGCAGCCGCGACGCGGACCCGATGCCGCCTTTCCAGCCGAAGCAGGACATGCCCGTGCCTGCTCCGACGGCGCCGAGGCCGACGTCGCCACCGCCGATCGAGCGCCGCGCGGCGGCGAGGGCCGACGCGACATCGCCATCCTGCACGTGCATGCGGCGGACGTCGTTGAGCCACGAGTCGTCGCACTCACCCACGATCGGAATCACCACTTCGTCGACTCCGATCCGCGGCTGTTCGTCGATGAGCAGGCGGCACGCCGCGTCGTAGACCCGACCGACCTGCATGGTCGAGGTCAGAAACACCGGGGTCTCGGCGACGCCCCACTCTTCGATCTGGGACCGGCCCGTCAGCTCGCCTGCGCCGTTGAGCACCGACACCCCGGCGGGCACCGGAGCGGCCCAGACGTCGCCGCCCGGGTCGAGCACCGTGACGCCGGTGCGGGCGATGCCCGAGCCGGCAGGCGGCTCGGCGTCATCGGAGATCACCGTCGCGTGCCCCAACCCGACGCCCGGCACATCCAGCACGGAGTTCGTACGTCCGCGGGGAAGCGTGCCGATGGCGACCGACCAGGCAGCCAGCCGAGCGCTTCCACCCATCCGCGCATCGTGCCATGCTGCCCGGGTGGCGGGGCGAATTCCGGTGGTAGTCCACCCGCATTGTGCGGATCACGACCCGCAGGCGGAGATCTGGCTTGGTGTGCGCACCCCGGCCACCGAGATCGCCGACCGCGTCACCATCATCGAATCGGCATTGCGCGAACTCGGCCATGAGATCGTGCGCGCGCGCGAGTTCGACGACAGCTGGCTCACCCGCGTGCACTCCGCCGAACTGGTGGACCACCTGGCGACCGTGTGGGACCGGTGGGTTGAGGGCGGCTATCCCGACGTGGGCGCACAGCGGGTCGTACCGTATCTGTTCCCGAGCGCCGAACTGCTCCACGGGCTTCCCGCTCGGCTGCCCGCCGCGGTGCACGCCCAGGTCGGCGCGTTCTGCTACGACACGATGACGCTCGTCGGCCCGGGCAGTTGGCGAGCGATCAGAGCCGCCACTCACGCGGCACGCACCGCAGTGGACCTCGTCGCTTCCGGGGCCCCGTGCGCATACGCGTTGACGCGACCGCCGGGTCACCACGCGACGAGATCGGCGTACGGCGGTTCGTGCTACCTCAACAACGCCGCGGTCGCCGCGCAGGCGCTGCGCGATGCCGGTTTCGCCAAGGTCGCGGTCGTCGACATCGACGCCCACCACGGCAACGGCACCCAGGCGATCTTCTACGAGCGGCCCGACGTCTTCACGACCTCCGTTCACGTCGATCCCGATGCCGGCTGGTTCCCACACCACGTCGGTTTCGTTGCGGAGACAGGGCGCGACGCCGGATTCGGCGCCAATCTCAACCAACCGCTCGCCCCCGGATCGGGTGACCGGGCTTGGCTGTCCGCCGTCGAGCGCGCCGTCGACGCCGTCACCGCGTCCGACGCGACCGCACTTGTCATCGCGCTCGGAGTGGATGCGGCGGTCGACGATCCGGAGAGCCCGCTGCAGGTGACCGTCGAGGGCTACCAACAAGCGGGCAATGTGCTGGCGGCCCTGGGTCTTCCGACCGTGGTGGTGCAGGAGGGTGGCTACCATCTGCCGACCCTGGGCCGGTTGGTCGGTTCGGCGCTCGACGGTCTCGGGTCTGGTTAGCATGACCGGATGCAGAGCGACACCGGCCCCCCAATCGACCCGGCCACGCTGACCGGCCACGCCGCCCGCAACCGGGCCATGTGGGACGACTGGAGCGACGAGTACCAGGCCAAACACGGTGACGACCTGGCGGCCAGCGGCGGGTACGCCTGGGGAACGACGCAGATACCCGAATCTGAACTGCGCGTCCTCGGCGACGTCGCCGGTCGCGACATCCTCGAATTCGGTTGCGGCGCTGCGCAATGGTCAATCGCGTTGGCCCGCCTCGGCGCCCGCCCGGTCGGTCTCGACCTGTCGGAACGGCAGCTCGAGCACGCTCGCCGGCTGATGGCCGAGGCCGGCGTCGATTTCCCGCTCGTGCTTGGCAGCGCCGAAGCTGTGCCGTTGCCGGATGCCAGCTTCGACGTGGTGTTCTGCGACCACGGCGCAATGAGTTTCGCCGACCCGTACCGGACCGTGCCCGAGGCGGCGCGGCTTCTCCGCCCCGGCGGGCTGTTCGCGTTCAGCCACCACTCGCCGCTCGAGACGATCTGCTGGCCACTCGACGCCGATGAGGTCGGCGAGCGGCTGGTGCTCGACTATTTCGGAATGCACGTCATCGATCTCGACGATGAGGTGTGCTTCCAACTGCCGTACGGCGAGTGGATCCGGCTGTTTCGCGCGAACGGGTTTGTGATCGAGGACTTGATCGAGCCGCAGGCCGGGCCGGACGCCACCAGCTCGTACCGGTCGGCCGCATCGCTGGCCTGGGCCCGTCGCTGGCCTGCCGAGGAAATCTGGCGGCTGCGCCGCGGCTAGTCTTCGGGTATCTCGCGTTCGATCTCGTCAAGCCACGTCTTGGCCGACATGTCCGACGGCGCACGCCAGTCGCCGCGTGGTGACAGCGAGCCACCGTGGGACACCTTGGGGCCGTTGGGTACCGCCGACCTCTTGAACTGGGCGAACGAGTAGTACCGCTGCACGAAGACCTGCAACCAGTGCCGAATCTCCTTCAGCGAGAACGCGGGCCGCTTGTCCAATGGGTATCCGGCCGGCCAGTCACCATGTTCGGCATCATGCCAGGCATGCCAGGCCAGGAAAGCCACCTTCGATGGCCGGAAACCGTACCGCAGCACCTGGAACAGCGAGAAGTCTTGCAGGACATAGGGTCCGATCTTCGCCTCGCTGCTCTGGATCTCCTCGTCCTCACCTTGGGGCACCAACTCCGGGCTGATCTCGGTGTCCAACACCGACATCAGCACCTCGTTGACCCGGTCGTCGAACTGATGCGACGAAACCACCCACCGGATCAGATGCTGGATCAGCGTCTTCGGCACGCCGCCGTTGACGTTGTAGTGCGACATGTGGTCGCCGACGCCGTATGTCGACCACCCGAGAGCAAGCTCGGAGAGATCCCCTGTGCCGAGCACGATTCCGCCACGCTGGTTGGCGATCCGGAACAGATAGTCGGTGCGCAGGCCGGCCTGCACGTTCTCGAAGGTGACGTCGTACACCTTCTCGCCGCTCGAGAACGGATGGTCCATTTCGCGCAGCATCAGCTCGGCGGTCGCCTTGATGTCGAGTTCGGTGAAGGTGACGCCGAGTGCGTCGCCGAGCCGAATGGCGTTGTTCTTGGTGCGGTCGCCGGTGGCGAAACCGGGAAGCGTGAACGCGAGAATGTCACTGCGCGGCCGACTTTCTCGGTCCATCGCGCGGGCGGCCACGATCAGCGCATGGGTGGAGTCCACGCCACCCGAGACGCCGATCACCACCTTCGGATAGTTCAGTGCACGCAGCCGCTGTTCGAGTCCCGAAACCTGGATGTTGTAGGCCTCGTAGCAATCCTGTTCCAGCCGTGATGGATCCGACGGGACGAACGGGAACCGCTCGACCTCGCGAAGCAGGCCGATGTCACCGGCGGGCGGGTCGAGCTCGAACTCGATTCGACGGAACGACTCTGCGTCGATGCCGTGGTGCACCCGGTTGTCGTCGAAGGTGCCCATCCGTAGCCGTTCAGAGCGAAGCAACTCCAGATCGACATCGGCGACCGAGCGCCGGGCTCCCTTGGGGAAGCGCTCGGAGCCGGCCAATTGCACGCCGTTCTCCCAGATCATCGTCTGGCCGTCCCACGCCAGGTCGGTGGTCGACTCCCCTTCGCCCGCGGCGGCATACGCATAGGCCGCCAGGCAGCGCGACGATGCCGACCGCGCAAGCAGGCTGCGATCGTCCGCGCGGCCGATCGTGATCGGGCTGCCCGACAGGTTCGCGATCACGGTCGCTCCCGCCAGTGCGGCCTCCGCGCTCGGCGGTATCGGCACGAACATGTCCTCACAGATCTCGACATGAAGAATGAAGCCCGGCAGATCGGCGGCGGCGAACAGCAGGTCGGGTCCGAAGGGCACCTCTGCGACGGCACCGCCCCGGCCCAGCCGGATGACCCCGCGTACGTCGTCGCCTGCCGCCATCTGACGGCGCTCGTAGAACTCCCGATAGGTCGGTAGGTACGACTTCGGCACCACCCCGAGCACCTGTCCGCGGTGGATGACGACGGCGGTGTTGTAGATGCGGTGCTGGTACCGCAATGGCGCACCGAGCACCAACACCGGCAGCAGGTCGGCCGACGCCGCCACGACGTCGAGCAGCGCGTCCTCGACGGCGTCGAGCAGTGCATCCTGCAGCAGGATGTCCTCGATGGAGTAGCCCGACAGCGTCAGCTCAGGAAACACTGCCAGGCCGACGCCCTCGTCGTGGCACTGTCGCGCCACGTCAAGCACGGATTCGGCGTTGGTCGCGGGCTCACCGATCGCGGTGTGCAGCGTGCACGCGGCGACCCGCAAAAAGCCCTGACCATAGGCGGAATAGAAGTCCATCACCTCTATTGTCCCTTGTGAAGTGTCATAAACGGGTCACGGGGTCTCAACGATTGGTGAGTGACACGGCGGGGCGGTCACGATCGTGCGTAGTCGGTGATCTCCGTATCGAACTCTGACACCTGTTCAGCGGTAAGCGTTGGGCGAGTCGCTTCGATCGTGCGCAAGTAATCCTCTGTGCTCGCATGGCACCGCAGCCCACTGTCTACGGTCCTCTCGAACGTCGCCTGGGCGACTGCGCGCGCCACATGGGTGATATCGGCGGGTGTATAGCCGCGAGTTGCTGACACCAAGGCCGCCACGTCGATACCGGGGTCGGCGACGTAGCGTCGGCAAAGCGCGTCGCGCGCCTCGTCGTCCGGCGGCCCGATCGGAAGGACGTAATCGAAGCGGCCATGTCGCAGGAATGCTGAATCTAGATCGCGCACCGAGTTTGTCGCGCACACCAGGAGTCGGCCAGATCGGTCGCGGAACTGTACAAGGCATTTCAGGAGCTCGTTGACCACGGCCGTCGCCGCGGGCGAACCAGACCCGCGTTGGGAGGCCACCTCTTCAACTTCGTCGATGAAGGCGACGACATTATCGAGCTCATGCAATTGAGCAAATACGTCGCTAAGGCCGGCTGCGAGCCCGCCATCGCCGACCGCAAGGCGTGACGGAAACAGTTCAACGAACGGCCACCCCAGACGGCTGGCGATCGCGCGGGCGAATGTCGTCTTACCCGTGCCGGGAGGGCCGAAAAGCACGATGGCCTGCGGTGGCATCACACCGTGTTCTGCGGCTTGACCGGGACGCGACAGCGGAAGCACGATGCGGCGCTCGATGAGGGTCTTCTCGCGAACCATGCCGGCGATCTGTTGCCACTGTCCGGCCGGAGGTACCGCCCCGCCGAGGCGCGCGAGCACTGCAGCCGACCGCGGCGACATCGTCTCGTGCTTGTCGAAGTGTGCAATCCCGCTCCGCTGAACAAACCCTGAGTTCACGAATGCTGCTGTGCCGGTTTCCCCGTCGGGCAGCATCGCTGTGATCCGGCGAACACCGCGGGCTAGGAGCCGATGCTCCAATTCACTGAGAAGGCTGCTTCCTAGACCCTTGCCCCGCCAATCGGGATCCAACGACAGCCGAAGGACCCATGCCCGATCGGCGTCCACCCGACTAATCGCCACACCGACCACGACGCTGCGCGCAACGGCTACTACCGCGGGATGGCGACCTTGAAGGCTGGTGACGACATCGGACGCATCGAACAGCGGCTGCTGAGCGGTCATGGTCGAGACCGCGTCCAGCCGGATGGCGGCTTCAAGATCTTCTGGGGCGAAATCACGGACGTGCCAGGTCATCTACACCTACCGATCGGTTGTGAGTGTGTCGCGCGCAGCACGTGAGATCGCTTCTGCGCGTTGGCCTCCGGGATTGCGCCGTGGCTCGTTTCGGTCGGGAAGCCGTCAGGCGGGCCAGTCGACGCTGAGGTATTGGGTTTCGGTGAATTCTTCGAGGCCCTGGCGGGCGCCTTCGCGGCCGAGGCCGCTTTGTTTGACGCCGCCGAACGGGGCCGACGGGTCGGACACCAGTCCCCGGTTGACACCGACCATTCCGGCGTCGACGTCTTCGGCGAGACGCATGGCGCGTTGCAGTTGTCCGGCGTAAACGTAGGCGGCAAGACCCATTTCGGACGCGTTGACGAGATCGATCAGCTCGGAGTCGTCTTTCCATGCGACGACCGGCGCGACGGGGCCGAAGATCTCGCGGCTGAGGATGTCGGCGTCCGCGGGGACGTCGACCAGCACCGTCGGC
Organism: uncultured Actinomycetota bacterium; assembly: GCA_963716505.1. Lineage (GTDB taxonomy): Bacteria > Actinomycetota > Actinomycetes > Mycobacteriales > Mycobacteriaceae > Mycobacterium. Next base: position 82,918 of record CAVQTL010000005.1, on the reverse strand, counting down.
GGGTAGAACCAGCCCTTGCTTTCACCGACGATCGGCCTGGTGGCTGATGCGGGCACCAGCGGCGAGCGCGTCACGGACAAGCGCGTCGACATTCTCGACGGCTCGTTGGGAGATCAGCGGGCCGATCTCGGCGCCGTTGCTCGCCGGCCCTACGGTGAGCGCCTCGACAGCTCGGCCGAACCGTGCGGTGAACTCGTCGATGACGTCGGCGTGGATGTAGAAGCGGTTGGCGGCGGTACACGCTTGTCCGCCGTTGCGGAACTTGGCGATCACCGCGCCGGTGACCGCGGCGTCGAGGTCGGCGTCCTCGGTGACGATGAAGGGTGCGTTGCCGCCGAGTTCCATTGAGCTGTTGACGATTCGGTCGGCGGCCTGGCGTAGCAGCACCCGGCCGACACCCGTCGAGCCGGTGAAGGAGATCTTGCGGACCCGGGCGTCCTGCAGCCACGTGGAGACGACCCCGCCAGCGTCGATGGTCGGGACAACGTTGACGACGCCATCGGGAACACCGGCTTCGGCCAACAGATGCGCAATGGCGATGGCGGTGATCGGTGTCTCGGATGCGGGTTTGACAACGACGGTGCAGCCGGCCGCCAGAGCAGGCGCGATCTTGCGGGTCGCCATGGCGGCGGGGAAGTTCCACGGCGTCACGAGCGCGGCGACCCCGACGGGGCGGTGGGTGACGACGGTGCGGGCGCCACCGTTGGGTGAGGTGCCGTATTCACCGCCAGGCCGTACGGCCTCCTCGGCGAACCACCGGAAAAACTCTGCAGCATAGGTGATTTCGCTGATGGCGTCGGCGCGCGACTTGCCGTTCTCGGCCATGATGACTTCAGCCAGTGGCTCGCGGTCGCGGATCATCAGCTCGAAGGCGCGGCTCAGGATCTCCGAGCGTGCGCGGGTCGGGGTGCGCCGCCAGCCGGTCAGCGCGGCGTCGGCCGCAGTGACCGCGGCGACCGCATCGGCGGCGTCGCCGTCAGCGACATGCGCGATCACCTCGCGGGTCGCGGGGTTCTCGACGTCGAAGGCGCCGCCTCCACCGGGTTGAGCGGTGCCACCGATCAGCACGGCTCGGGTGAGGTCAAGTGAGTCGAGGTAGGTGGTCACGGATAGAGGCCTCTCAGGGTGTGTGCTTCGGCGACGCGTTGCACCGCGAGGGAGGTCGCGGCAGCTCGCAGGGTGAGCCGATGGGCGGTCGCATACTCAAGGACGTCCTGCCAGGCGCCGATCATCCGCTCCGCCAGCCGTGCTTCGACCTGGTCCTCGGTCCACCAGTACGCCTGGTTGGCCTGGACCCATTCGAAGTAGGACACGATCACTCCGCCTGCGTTGGCCAGGATGTCGGGCACGACGGTGACGCCTCGGGCGGCGAGGATCCGGTCGGCTTCCTCGGTCGTGGGGCCGTTGGCGCCTTCGACGATCAGTCGAGCGCGCACATGTTCTGCGTTGCCGGCGTGCAGTACACCCTCGACGGCGGCGGGCACCAGCAGATCGACGTCGAGCTCGAGAAGCTGCGCGGGATCGAGGGGGTCGGCGCCGGAGAACCCGACGACGGTGCCTGCGCGATCGACGTGCGCCTCCAACTCGGGTACGTCGATTCCGCCGTCGGCGCGGATCGCACCGTATTGGTCGCCGACGGCCTCGATGCGCACGCCGGATTCCCACAGGAACCGGGTGGCGTCGCGGCCGACCTTGCCGAAACCTTGCACCGCAGCCGACGCGCGCTCGCACGGAATACCGAGGTACGCGAGGGCTTGATGCGCGATGTGCACGACCCCGCGCGACGTGGCCGACGCGCGGCCGTGAGATCCGCCGAGGCTGATCGGTTTTCCCGTGACGACGCCGAGGACGGTGTGGCCGGTGTTGACCGAGTAGGTGTCCATGATCCAGGCCATGGTCTGCTCGTCGGTACCGATATCGGGTGCGGGAATGTCATGCGCGGGACCGATGAGCGGCATGATCTCCGAGGTGTAGCGCCGGGTGACCCGTTCGAGTTCGGCTCGGGAGTAGTGGCGCGGGTCGATCGCCACGCCGCCTTTCGCTCCGCCGTACGGCACGTCGAGCAACGCGCACTTCCACGTCATCCACATCGCGAGGGCGCGAACCTCGTCGAGGTCGACGTGCGGGCTGTAGCGCAGCCCGCCCTTGGCCGGGCCTCGCGAATAGTTGTGCTGCACGCGGTGGCCCGTGATGATCTCGACGGTTCCGTCGTCGCGGCGCAGCGGAATGCTGACGGTGAGCTCGCGGCGGGGTGCGGCGAGCAGATCGAACATGCCTTGGTCGTAGCCGAGGACGGCGATGGCGTCGGCGAGCTGGGCGCGGGCATCGTCAAGGGGCGAGCGTGCCGGCGCGGCGATGCGGTCGTCGAGGACGTCGGTCATCGCGTCACCCGGAATGCCTCGGCGAGAACGTCGAGCGCCTCGTTGAGCAGATCGTCGCCGATGGTCAGCGGCGGCAAGAAGCGCAGCACATTGCCGTCGGTGCCGCAGGTCAGGACGATGACACCGCGCAGGCGGGCCGCAGCGGCGATCGCGGCTGTCAGGTCAGGATCGGGCGTGATGGTGCCGGGTCGGACCAGCTCGACGGCGATCATCGCGCCGCGCCCGCGGACGTCTCCGATACGCGCGTCGGCGGCTTGCAATCGCTGCAGCCTGTCCTTCATGACCTGCTCTATCTTTTGCGCCCGCCCGATGAGGTCGTCGGCGCGGATCGTCTCGATGGCGGCCAACGCGGCGGCACACGCGAGCGGGTTGCCGCCGTAGGTGCCGCCGAGGCCGCCCACATGGGCGGCGTTCATGATGGCCGCGGTTCCGGTAACCGCCGCCAAGGGCAGGCCGCCGGCAATTCCCTTGGCGGACACGATCAGATCGGGGACGACGCCTTCGTGCTCGCAGGCGAACATGGCGCCGGTGCGGGCGAACCCGGTCTGTACCTCGTCGGCAATGAAGACGACGTCGTGGGCGTGGCACCACTGCAGGAGGGCGGGAAGAAAGCCGGGGGCGGGCTCGATGAATCCGCCCTCACCCTGGATCGGTTCGATGACCAGAGCGGCAAGATTGTCGGCGCCGATGTGGGTCTCGATGTGCGCGATGGCACGGTCGGCGGCCTGTCGGCCGGTGACGGTGTCCCCGTCGCGCAGCGGGTAGGACAGCGGGGCGCGGTGCACGCCGGGGGCGAAGGGGCCGAACCCGCGCTTGTAGGGCATGTCCTTGGCGGTCAGAGCCATCGTGAGATTGGTTCTGCCGTGATACGCGTGGTCGAAGGCGACGACGTCGGTCTTCTTGGTGTAGGCGCGGGCAATCTTGACCGCATTCTCGACGGCCTCGGCGCCCGAGTTGAATAGCGCGGTGCGCTTGTCGTGATCACCGGGGGTGAGCGCGTTGAGTGCCTCGGCGACCGCGACGTACCCCTCGTAGGGCGTGACCATGAAGCACGTGTGGGTGAACTTTTCGACCTGGGCCTTGACGGCGTCGACGACCCGCTGCGCGCTGTTTCCGACGCTGGTGACCGCGATGCCGGACCCCAGATCGATCAGGCTGTTGCCGTCGATGTCGACGACGACGCCGCCGCCCGCGCGATCGGCGAAAACCGGCATGGTAGTTCCGACGCCGTCCGCGACCGCCGCTACCTTGCGGGCCATCAGGTCCTGCGACCGAGGGCCGGGTACGGCGGTCACCAGGTGGCGACGCTGGGGAATGTGATCAGTCAAGGCTTCCTCCGAGAGCATGTTGCGGTGAACGTGACCCAGCATCTCCGAGCGGATACCATGCCGTCCAATACTTGTTAGGCAATCTGGCGATGCCTGCCAGGCATAGAAGGAGGTGTCCCGCTGGAGCTCCGCACGCTGCGCTACTTCGTAGAAATTGCCGAGGCCGGCACGGTGAGCGCGGCCGCGGACATCCTGCACGTCACCCAGCCGGGGTTGTCCCGTCAGCTGCGCCAGCTCGAACGCGAGTTGGGGGTACTGCTTTTCGACCGCGTCCAGGGCCGGCTGCTGCTGTCGGCGGCGGGCCGTGCCCTACTCCCGCGGGCTCGCGACCTACTTGCCCGCGCGGACCACCTGGTTCTCAATGCCCAGACGTTGGCGACGGGTCGGCTGGATCGACTCACCCTTGCCGCACCGGCGACGACGCTCGCCGAAGTGGTGTCCCCCTTTATCGCCACACTGGCGACGCACGACCCGACGCCGTCCGTGTTCGCCTCCGATGGATATCAGCCCGAAGCCGCGCTGCGACGCGGCGCGGATCTCGTCATCACCAATGGGCGCCCCAGCGACGTGCTCGACTCGGTCGCGCTGGCGGTCTTGCCCGTGTGGGCCTACGTGCCGGCTGGACACCGCTGGGCGGACAAGGACACTGCCGACATCGGTGCCCTCGCCGAGGAAACCGTCATCAGCCTGCCGGCGACATTTAGCGCGCGGCAAATGCTGGACACCGCCTCCTTGGGCGCAGGGCTGTCCCCTCGTGTCGAGATCGAAGCGAGTAGCGGCCCGGTGGCGCAAGCACTCGCCGCGGCGGGACGCGGCGTTGCCGTCGTTACCGATGACCCGCGCTTCGGGCTGCACGCGCTGCGAATCACGGTGGGAGGCAGCGTATTGAGAATCCATCTGTACGGCGGGTGGGATCCTGCGCACCCCGGCGCGACGGCACTGGCCGCGATCGCAGGGCGGCTCTCGGAGTACATCATCGGGCACTACGGCGATTCGGCGCGGACGTGACAACGTTCGGCTTGCGCGGGTCTACGACGCCCCCATGTGCGGCGGGAAGTGGGGTTCCGATGGCGATCAGTGCTCGCGCGGCGTCCACCGGAATCGTCACGTCGAGTCCCGTCAGGTCACGGAACCGCAGGAGACGGTTCACGATGGTGTTGCGATGGCAGAACAGTGTTTCGGCGGTTTCCTTGATCGATCCGTTCGTAGCGAACTGAAGGACGGTGTCAACCAGTCGGTCCCGATCTGGTTGGGGCAGTTCGTCAATGGCGGCGACAGCCTGGCTGTGCAGTCCCGGGAGGAACGGGCCGAGCCGCTCATGGGCAATGCAGGGCCACACATCAGCATCGGTCGACAGACCGGGGTTCAGCTCGCCGGTGTGCCGCGCGATTGCCCGGGCGAGTTCGACGGCACTAGGGACATTCTGAAGCCCCGGTGTGGTCTCGACCAGGCCGCCGGGAATGTGCTTGAACGCCGTCGTCCAGCTTTTGCCCGAGATTCGCTCGCGCACAAAGGCGGTGCCGTCGTCGAAGTCCCAGCTGATGAAGTGGCGGCCACTCTTGTCGGCAGCAAGGGCGCGCCCGGCACGTTCCGCGTTGGACACTGTCACGCTGACGACCTCGAACTCGGCGTCAGCGCGAAACCGCAAGACCGCAGCCACGTCGTTCGCAACGGTTGCGACGTCGTCGCCTGCGGCCAGCAGACGGGAGAATGCCCGGGAGATCTCCACTCGGGAATCCCGATTGAGCGCGGCCTGTTCGTCGAGATACGCGGCCTGGACCTCGCTGATGTAGCCCTCAACGGCGGAGAGCACGTCCTCGGTGTGCAGAACAAGAATGTCGGCGGGCCGGTCACCGTTCGCGCGCAACAACCCCGACCACAGCACCCGGAAATCGAGGCGCACTGCCTCGAGAAGCACTTCCCTCGCCACGCCCTGCCGTGCCCGGCGCGCGCCGAGCCTTGCGGGGAGGTTCTGCAAGTGAGCGGGCAACGGCACGCCACCGATCTGCAGGATCAGCATCTCGATTGTGTCGGTCGCCGCTCGGCGGAGGTCCTCCTGTGCGAGGTCGTACCCGTCGTACAAATGGGTACTCGTGAGTCGGGCGAGAAAGTCTTCGACCAGCCGCGAGCGGTCGGCGGACAGTCGTTCGAGAAGCTTCGCCCACGTGTTCGCTTCCTGAACTGTCGACATGGCTTCAGCCTAGGCCGAAGCGGCGGAGCCGATGGGCTAAACACCTATCCGACGGACAAATCGGAGTGCATCGCTCGTGGAAGACGTTCACAGTCCTGTGCATTTGCACAGTCGATCCTGGGAAACGTGTGCAAATGCCGATTGTGACGCACGCCCTGCCTCGCGAAGATTGTGGCAGGCCGCACAGCCCGCTGCTCACGCGATCAGCTTGATCCCTACCCTTTGGAGTAACCGATGACCACCCAAACCGACGGAGCGCCCGACGTGCGTTCCGGCCGCCTCGATCGGGCCAAGATGAGGAAGATTGCGTTCGCGAGCGTGATCGGCACGACCGTCGAGTGGTACGACTTGTTCCTCTTCGCCACGGCGTCCGCGCTGGTTTTCGACAAGGTCTTCTTCCCCAACCTCAGTCCTGCGGTCGGCACGATTTTGTCGTTCCTCACCTTCGCGTCGGCGTACCTCGCCCGCATCATCGGTGCCGTGCTCTTCGGCCACTTCGGCGATCGGCTCGGCCGCAAATCGATGCTGCTCGTCTCGCTGATCACGATGGGCGTGGCGACCTTCGCCATCGGCCTACTGCCCTCGTTCGCGACCATCGGCGTCGCCGCGCCGTTCATCCTGCTCTTCTTGCGCGTCACCCAGGGCCTCGCCCTTGGCGGCGAATGGGGCGGGGCTGTACTGATGACGGTCGAGCATGCGCCGGCCCGCAAGCGCGGCTGGTACGGCTCGATGGTGCAGGTCGGCGTGCCCGCAGGAACGCTCATCGCCAACCTCGCCTTCCTCATCGTGACCGCGGCCGTCTCCGAGGAGGCCCTGGTGTCATGGGGCTGGCGGATCCCGTTCCTGGCCTCGGCGCTACTCGTCGCCGTCGGCATCTACATCCGCCTCAACATCGAAGAGACCCCGAGCTTCAAGCAGGTGCGCGAGACTGGCGCCAAGGCCAAGCTGCCCTTCGCCTATCTGATGCGGCGCTACTGGAAGCAGGTCCTGCTGGGCGGCATCGCGACGCTGTCGACGGGATCGACGTTCACCCTGCTCGTCGCGTCGGGCGTGAACTACGGCACCAAAGAACTCGGACCACTCCAAGAGCGTGATGCTGTGGGCGGTGCTCGTCGCCTGCGTCGTGGCGCTGTTCGCGATCCCGTTCTTCGGGCGGCTCTCCGACCGGGTCGGCAGGAAGCCGGTGATCGCCGGCGGCATCATCGCCGAGGCCGCACTGGCCGTACCGTTCTTCTGGCTTCTCGACACCGGCTCCGAACCGCTCGTCTTCGTCGCGTACGCCGCCATGATGATCGCGTTCTCGGCGAACTACGGTCCGATCGCGACGTTCCTTGCCGAACTCTTCGGCTCGAAGATTCGCTACTCGGGACTGTCGGTTGCGTACATGCTGTCCGGTCTGCTGGGTTCCGCGCTCACCCCGGCGGTGACGGTTGCACTGTTCGAGGCGACCGGGCAGAGTTCCTCGATCGGCTGGTACGTCGCGGGCGCTGCGCTGCTGTCGCTCGTCGCCCTGCTGCTGCTCACCGAGGGCCGCCTGGTCAACATCGACCGCGTCGACATCTCCGACGAACCCGCCGAGGCGGCGATCGCCCGATGACCATCCGGAGGGTGCGGACGGTCGACGGCCTTCGTGAGCCGGTCGGAGCGTTCTCGCAGGCGGTCGTCGCCGACGGGTTCGTCTACACCTCAGGCCAGCTCCCGGTGCTCGGCGACGGCAGCGTCCCTGCAGACTTCGAGTCACAGCTCGAGGCGACGCTCGGTAACCTGCGCACCCTCCTCGAGTCCGTCGGAAAGCGGCCTCGATCAGGTCGTGAAGGTCAACGGGTACCTCACCGACCGCGATCAACTCGAGCCGTACAACCGCATCTACTCCGCCTGGTTCGGCGAGCACCTGCCCGCCCGCACCACGGTGTGTGTGGACCTGTGGGACGTCGCGCTCGAAATCGACTGCGTCGCACTCGTTAAGGAGAAGACAGATGGCTGAGTACGACGTCGGCGCCGTCCGGGCTCTGCTCGATGCGCTTGCGGGTGTCGAGTTGCCGACCCTGGGACACTTCCTTGAGGACGGCTTCTGCGACGCACGCATCCGGCCGATCGGGCGGGTGAGCCGGATGGCCGGTCCCGCAGTCACCGTCGATCTCACCGAGCCCGACGCGATCGCGGTCAACCACGCCGTGCTGTCGCTCGAACCGGGCTCGGTGTTGGTGATCCGGGTTCGAAGCGGTCGCCACGCCCCGGTCGGCGCGGTCACGACCGCCGCGGCGATCAGCCGCGGTGCGGCAGGCATCGTCGTCGACGGTCCCGTAACAGATGCCGCTGCACTGCGCGAGACCGCCGACGTGCTGCCCGTATTCGCCAACGGCGTCACGGCTTTGACCACCAAGCGCCTCGGCACCGCACTGGACGGCGTCGGCCGCCCCGTCGAGATCGGCGGCGTCACCATCACAGGTGGCGATATCGTGGCAGGCGACGAAAACGGTGTCATCGCCCTGACTCCCGATGCGGTCGAGCCGGCCATCTTCGAGGCCGCCTTGCACTCGGATCTCGGTGAGCCAGAACTCATCCGGCGCATCCGCCGCGGAGATCCACTCCAGCAGCTCCTCGCCCTCCAACCACAAACGACCTGAATCGATCCCCTCATGTCTCTCGACACCACCACTGCTCCTGCGGCCCCGGCGCCTGCCGCGCGCGACGCAATCCGCACCCGCTCGGCAGGACATCTGCTCGTCGCGCAACTCGAGCGCGAAGGCGTGACCCGGGTCTACGGAGTTCCCGGCGAGTCCTACCTTGACGTGTTGGACGGCCTTTACGACTCGTCGATCACCACCGTGGTGACCCGCCACGAGGGCGGCGCCGGGTTCATGGCCGTCGCAGAGGGCCGGCTGACCGGGCGGCCCGGCGTCGCGATGGTGACGCGGGGACCGGGCGCTGCGAACGCGTTCATCGCCGTCCACACAGCTTGGCAGGACGCCACGCCGATGATTCTTTTCGTCGGGCTCATCCCCGTTCCCGACCGGGGCCGGGAGGCCTTCCAGGAGTTCGACCTTGCCGGCTGGTTCGGCAGCAACGCCAAACACGTGACCACCCTCGACGATCCGGCCTCTGCGGCGCGGGTGGTCGCCGATGCGGTCCGGATCGCGACGAGCGGACGACCAGGGCCCGTGGTGATCGGGCTGCCGGAGGACATCATCCGGCGCTCCGCGGACGGCGCAGACGTCGTCGACCCCGCGGCGGTCGTGCGCGCCGAGGCGGGGGCCGCCGCGATCGCCGAACTCGGCCAGCGGCTGGGCCGCAGTGAGCGTCCGATCATCGTCGTCGGTGGTGAGGATTGGCCGGCCGAGACAGGACGCAGTCTCGCCGAATGGGCCGCCCGGCATCGGATTCCGGTGGCCGCCGACTTTCGCGCCTACGACGCGGTGCCGCACGGACGCCCCGGCGCATACGTCGGCTCGCTCGGCTACGGCCGAAGTGACGCGCTTGCAAGACTATTCGACGAGTCAGATCTCGTCGTGTTCGTCGGGGCCGCACGCACCGATGTGCTCAGCGACGGCTACACCTTGGCGCAGGACGCCGAGACGGTGGTCGCGCTGGCCGGCGAGCCGCTCGGTCACTCCGGTCGTCTCGACCAGTTCATCGCCACCGACCCCGCCGGTCTCGTACGGAACCTGCCCGCCGAGTTCGGACGCACGTTTGACGCAGGGAGGTTCGCCGCGGCCCGCGATGCGTTCGTGCGCTATTCGACGCCGTCGGCGGACGGACTCGCGAACGACGGGCCGTATGTCGACCTCACCGCGGTCATGGCGGTGCTGCGCGAGGAGTTGAGCGACGACGCGATCCTCACCTTCGGTGCCGGGAATCACGCCATCTGGCCGGCGCGGTATCTCGAACACCGCACGCCGACAACGCTTGTCGCCCCGCGCAACGGCGCCATGGGCATGGGCATCCCCGCGGCGGTCGCGGCGTCGCTGGTGTTCCCAGGACGCGAGGTTGTCTCGATAGCCGGTGACGGTTGCTTCCTGATGAACGGCCAAGAGATCGCGACCGCCGTCGGTTACGGCGCGCCGCTGGTTGCGGTCGTCGTCGACAACGGGGTGTACGCGACGATTCGCGAACACCAGGAGGCGCACTATCCCGGCCGGCCGTCCGGCACGCACCTGACGAATCCAGACTTCGCCGCATTCGCCAGATCTTTCGGCGCATATGGCGAGACCGTCGAGCATGCCCGCGACTTTCGCGACGCGTACCGACGGGCACGAGCCAGTGGGCTGCCCGCCGTGCTGCACCTCCGCCAAGATCCCGCCGTCCGCGCACCCGCGACCGATTCCTGACCACCTCGAGGACTACACAATGACTTCCGAAACAATCTCCTCAAATGCCGCCATCACCCCCGAGCGGGCCGCCGCCTTCCTCCGAGATTTCGCGACGATGAGCGAATTCGGCGCCACACCGGGCGGCGGCGTCGACCGCCAGGCCGCCGGTGAGGCGGACGTCGCGCAGCGACGCTGGTTCGCGGAACTGCTTACCGCCCATGGGCTTCGAGTGCAGTACGACCGAATCGGCAATCAGTTCGGTCTTCTCGACCTGAACCCCGGCGCCCCGTACGTGGTGGTCGGCTCGCACATGGACTCCCAGCCGACCGCCGGGAAATACGACGGCGCCTACGGTGTGCTCGCCGCCGCGCATGCCGCGTTCCGCCTGGCCGACGAGTGGTCCGACAGCGGTACCCGCCCGCGGTACAACCTCGCGGTCGTGAACTGGTTCAACGAGGAGGGCTCGCGCTTCGCGCCATCGATGATGGGCAGCAGCGTGTACACCGGGGTGCTCCGGCCCGAGACCGCGCTGGCGGTTACCGACAGTGCCGGGGTTTCGGTAGCCGAGGCACTGGCCCCGACCGGATTCATCAACGACAGCGACGGCCCGAGCGCGGCGTACTGCGCCGAGATCCACATCGAGCAGGGCCGCCTGCTCGAGAACGCAGGCACCGCGATCGGCCTCGTCACCGCCAGTTGGGCGGCGAGCAAGTACGTCGTCACGGTCGAAGGCGACCAGGCGCATTCCGGCGCAACCGTGATGGAGGACCGGCGCGACGCGCTCTACGGTGCCGCGCTACTCGTCGTCTTCGCGCGCGAACTCGCCGACCGATTCCCCGGCGTCCTGCACACCGCGGTTGGCCAACTCGACGTTTACCCCAACTCCCCGGTCGTGGTCGCCTCGAACGTGCGCTTGCTCCTGGACTTGCGCTGCGCTGATGAGGTCGTGCTCGCCGAGGCGAACCGCCTCCTGCGTGACCGCTTCGCCGAGATCGAGCGGGTCGCAAAGGTCACCATTCACCAGACCCTCTCGCATGAGTGGGGCATAGACGCCTACCAGCCGGAGGGGGTGGAACTCGCCCGTTCGTCCGCGGAGCGACTCGGCTACTCCCATGGCGAGATCCTGACGGTCGCCGGCCACGACTCGATCAATATGAAGAAGATCGTGCCGACCGTCATGCTGTTCGTACCGTCGGTGGAGGGCATCTCCCACAACGAGCGCGAGTACACGCTCGACAACAACATGCTCGCCGGCCTCGACGTCCTCACCGACGTGGTGCGGCGGCTCGCAAACGGCGAACTCGTGACAGCCGCCGCAGCGCCCGTGGAAGGAGACTGACCAGATTGCGGCGGAGTGCCTGAACTAAGTGGCCTCGTGTTGGTCTGCAGTTCGCCCGCAGGAATCGTGCCCGCTTCTCCGATTTTCCCTCCATCGCCCATGGTGAAGCGATACCCGTCGGCCTCTGGAGGAATCGTGAACAAGCTTGCCGTTCAACGTCAGTCGCGCCCGTTGTTACCCGAGCTCTCCGAGCTCTCGCACCGTGTCGCCAGCCTTCCTGCCTTCGCCGGCCTTCGCCCGTTCTTCGAGAACCACCTGCTGCGTCTCGAAGACGAGACCAAGGAAGGGATCTACGAGGTTCGCGCCGAGCTGCCGGGCGTCGATCCGATCGAGGACGTCGAGGTCACGGTCCGCGACGGCCACCTGACGATCAAGGCCATGCGGACGCGGACCACCGAGGCGAACGGGCTCTCCGAGTTCTCCTACGGCACGCTGCGCCGAACCGTGCCGCTGCCCGCGGAAGCCGACGAGGACGACATCAGCGCCACCTACGACAGGGGAATCCTGACCGTTTCGGTGCCGCTGTCCGAGGGGGAGCCCACTGAGAAGCATGTCGAGGTGTACGAGATCGCACCCCTCGACGAGGACGACGACGACGTCGACATCGACGACGCCGAAGAAGACGAAGACGACGAGACGAGGACGAGGACGAAGCTCCAGTTGACCAGTCGCAGGGCGAGGACCAGCCGCAACACGACCAGGGCGCCTGATCGCATATCCTCGACGGGGTGGAAGCCCCCGAACTCGTCGCCCTGCTGCAGGGCCGCCGAGTAGCGGTGCTCACCGGTGCGGGGATGTCCACCGACTCGGGGATTCCCGACTACCGCGGACCGGACTCGCCGCCGAGCAATCCGATGACGATCCGGCAGTTCACCTCCGACCCGGTGTTCCGGCAGCGGTACTGGGCCCGTAACCACGTGGGCTGGCGTCACATGGACGACACGCTTCCGAATGCCGGTCATCGTGCGCTGGCGGCGCTCGAGCAATCCGGTGTGGTTTCGGGTGTCATCACCCAGAACGTCGATCTGCTGCATACGAAGGCAGGCAGCCGCAACGTCGTCAACCTGCACGGCACCTACGCCGAGGTGATCTGCCTGGACTGCGGCCACACCATGACCCGCGCCGCGCTGGCCGAGCTGCTCGAAGCGGCCAACCCCGGGTTCGTCGAACGCGCCGAGAAGGTCGGTGGCATCGCTGTCGCTCCCGATGCCGACGCCGTCGTCGGTGACACGTCGTCGTTCACGATCATCGACTGCACCGAATGCGGTGGCATGCTCAAACCCAACATCGTCTACTTCGGTGAGAACGTGCCGAAAGACCGTGTGGCGCAGGCGTACGCGATGGTCGACGAGGCCGATGCCCTACTGGTGGCGGGCTCGTCGTTGACGGTGTTCTCCGGATTCCGCTTCGTGCGGCACGCGGTGGGGCTTGGCATTCCGGTCGCGATCATCAACCGCGGCCGCACCCGCGGCGACGACCTGGCGACCGTCAAGATCGACACCGGCTGCTCCCCCATGCTCGCGCTGCTCGCCGACGAATTGCCCCTCGTGATTTCGGCGTGAAAACCAGCGCCCAGCGCAGGAAATCACGCCGAAATCGCTACTAGACGGCGACGACTCGGCGGTCGGTCGAATCCCAGTGCGTTGCCGACGATTCCGGCCATCCCGAATTGGTCGAGCCCTCGCCGGCGAAGGCGGCTTCGACCGGTCCACCCAGCACCACGGCGGCGTCCACATCACCGGCCAGACCGGAACGAGCCGAATAATGCCCGCCCATCGAGATGCCCACATGCGCCACCACGCCGTTACCAAGCGTGCGGGCGTGTGCGATCAGGCCCGGACGATTTCCGCTCCGCCGAAGCCGGTCATCGGTACCGACGACTCGCCGGTGCCTGCGATGTCGAAGGCCAGCACCCGAACGCGCAGGCCCGCTGCGAGCAACACCATGAGGCCATGCAGGTCCATCTTCCAGCTGTCCACTCCGCCGCTGGCGATCACGACAGGGCCGTCGACAGGCAGTCGGCAGGCGCGAAGAGGTGCACGGGCACCGGGGTCGTGCCGCCGCTGCACGGCACATCCACCACTCGACGCTGAAAGTCCCGCCGAAGCCGGGTCGTCGGCGTGCACTGCGGGGCGGCGCATTTCGGCGGGTAGATCCGACGTCGACCGGCCGAGCATCGTCGCGAGTTCCGCGGCGTCGTAGGCGACCACGCCGCGGGCCACCATCGTCTCGTCGGATGCACGCAGGTCGACGACATCGCCGCCGTGAAAGCGTCCCGACACCGCCGTGATGCCCGCGGGCAGCAGCGAGCGGCGCTGCTTGACCACTGCACGCACCGCGCCGTCGTCGAGCGTCAGCGCGCCCGCCGACTCCGCGGCGTAGCGGACCCAGAAGCGGCGCGCCGACATGCGTTCGGGCCGGGGTGCGAACACCGTGCCGACCGATGCGTCGACCAACGCGGTAGCGGCGTCCGACGCGGCGGCCAGCAGAACCGGCACACCCGCGTCGGACGCCAGCAGGGCCGCCGACAGCTTCGAGGCCATCCCGCCGGTGCCCAGGTGGCTGCCCCGCCCAGCGGTCACGCCGTCGAGATCGGCTGGGCCTGCGACCTCGGCGATGAACTGGGCGTTTCCCTTTCGCGGATCCGAGTCGTACAGCCCGTCGATATCCGAGAGCAGCACCAGGGCATCGGCACCGGTGAGGTGGGCGACCAGCGCAGAGAGCCGGTCGTTGTCGCCGAACCGGATCTCGTTGGTGGCCACGGTGTCGTTCTCGTTGACGATCGCGACCGCGTGAAGCGCACGCAACCGGTCGAGGGTGCGTTGGGCGTTGGTGTGCTGCACCCGCATCGAGATGTCGTGCGCGGTCAGCAGCACCTGCCCGACGGTGCGGTTGTACCGGGCGAACGCCGTGTTCCACGAGTTGATCAGCGCGACCTGGCCGACGCTGGCCGCGGCCTGCTTGGTGGCCAGGTCGGCGGGTCGCTTGGTCAGCCGCAGCGGTTCGATGCCCGCGGCGATCGCGCCCGAGGAGACGATCACGACGTCCGAGCCGGCCTTCATTCGCGCCTCGATGGCGTCGGCCAGCGTGGCCAGCCTGCCCGCGTCGAACACACCGGAAGGAGTCGTCAAAGCGGTGGTGCCGATCTTGACGACGACGCTGCGCGCGGTCCGAACGGCGTCCCGGTGGCTGCTCATGGCTGCTGCTCCCGACGTGCCTTTCGGGCCCGTTTGCGTTCGTCGGCACCCACCCGGTCGGTTTGTTCCAGCCGGATGTCGGTGCCGCGTCCCGACAGCGCGACGTCAACGCCTGCAGGTGTCTGCGGCTCCCAGTCGAAGGTCACGTCACCGATGGTGACCGCGCAGCCGGCTTTGGCACCCAGCCGCAGCAACTCGTCTTCCACCCCGAGGCGGGCCAGCCGGTCGCCGAGGTAGCCGACGGCCTCGTCGTTGGTGAAGTCGGTTTGCGCGACCCAGCGTTCGGGCCGGACACCGTGTACGAGGAAGCCGCCGTCGCCGTCCGATTCGACGGTGAATCCGCTCTCATCGACTGGTATCGGCCGGATCACCGGACGCCGCGGCACGATCTCGGGCTGCGCGGCCCGATACCGCGACACCAGATCCCACAGCGCGAATGTCAATGGCCGCAAGCCCTCTCGGCTTACGGTGGAGACCTCGAACGCCGGCCAGCCGTAGCGTCGGTCGATCTCCTCGCGGACGAAGTCGGCGAGTTCGCGGGCTTCGGGCACGTCGATCTTGTTGAGCACCACCGCCCGCGGGCGCTCGGCGAGATCACCGAGCGTGGAATCACCCTGCAGGGTGGGCGTGTACGCGGCGAGCTCGGCCTCCAGCGCGTCGATATCGGAGATCGGGTCGCGGCCCGGCTCGAGGGTGGCGCAGTCGATCACATGCACCAGCACCGCGCACCGCTCCAGGTGCCGCAGAAAGT
Source organism: uncultured Actinomycetota bacterium (assembly GCA_963716505.1). Classification (GTDB taxonomy): domain Bacteria; phylum Actinomycetota; class Actinomycetes; order Mycobacteriales; family Mycobacteriaceae; genus Mycobacterium. The sequence goes on along the minus strand of CAVQTL010000005.1, from coordinate 67,421 downwards.
CCAGCCCGAGGCCGCGCCCCTCGGACGCACCGGGAATCAACCCGGGCACGTCGGCGACCGTGAAGGTGTGCTCGCCCGCCGACACGACACCGAGATTCGGGGCCAACGTGGTGAAGGGGTAGTCCGCGATCTTCGGTTTGGCCGCCGAGATCACCGAAACCAGTGACGACTTGCCTGCCGAGGGGAACCCGATCAGACCGACGTCGGCGACCGTCTTGAGCTCGAGCGTGAGATCGCGGGCTTGGCCCTTCTCGCCGAGCAGCGCGAAGCCGGGCGCCTTGCGGGCCCGCGAAGCCAGTGCGGCGTTGCCGAGGCCTCCCCGGCCACCCGCGGCGGCCTCGAACCGGGTGCCTGCGCCGACCAGGTCGGCCAGCAGCCGGCCCTTCTCGTCGAGGATGACTGTGCCGTCGGGCACCTTCACCTCGAGGTCGCCGCCTGCGGCACCGTCGCGGTTACTGCCCGCGCCCTGCTTGCCAGACGGCGCGACGACATGCGGGTGGAAATGGAAGTCGAGCAGCGTGTGCACCTGCGGGTCGACGACGAGCACCACGCTGCCGCCCCGCCCGCCGTTACCGCCGTCGGGCCCGCCGAGGGGCTTGAATTTCTCGCGATGGACCGAGGCGCAGCCGTTACCGCCGTTGCCCGCCCGCGCGTGGATCACGACGCGGTCGACGAACCGGGGCATCGGACTTTCCTCTCATCGCCGAAATGGACGTTTGGGCGCAAAAGTGCGAGAGCCAAGCGCCAAAACGTCGATCTCGACGCAGGGGCTAGGCGTCCGAGGCCGACGGCTCCACGATGCTGACCGTCTTGCGGCCACGCTTGATGCCGAACTCGACGGCGCCGGCAGCCTTGGCGAACAGCGTGTCGTCGCCACCACGGCCGACGTTGACGCCGGGGTGGAAGTGGGTGCCGCGCTGGCGGACGATGATCTCGCCGGCCTTGACGACCTGGCCGCCGAACCGCTTGACACCGAGCCGCTGGGAGTTGGAGTCCCGCCCGTTGCGTGAGCTGGAAGCGCCCTTCTTGTGTGCCATTTATTGACTCCCGCCTGATGCTTGGTTCTTCGCCTGACGGCTCATCACTTGATGCCGGTGACCTTGAGGACCGTCAGCGGCTGACGGTGACCCTGGCGCTTGTGATAGCCGGTCTTGTTCTTGAACTTGTGGATGCGGATCTTGGGGCCCTTGGTGTGCTCGAGCACCTCGCCGGTGACGGCGACTTTCTCCAGGTCCTTGGCGTCGCTGGTGACCTTGGCGCCGTCGACCACGAGGGCGACGGGCAGCGAGACCTTGGCGCCGGGTTCACTGTCGAGTTTCTCAACCTTGACCACGTCACCGACGGCGACCTTGTACTGCTTGCCGCCGGTCTTGACGATTGCGTACGTCGCCATCGTTCCTCTGCTCTCTGGGCGCGCGCTACCGGTTGGTGCGCGAGCGGGTCTGGGTGCGGAGCCGCAGTGGGCCCGCTGTCCTCGACATCAGCCGAAAGACAACTGGTCAAGAGTACGCGAGAAGCGCCGTCAGGGTCAAATCACCGCAGGTCACAATGGGTCAGTCGTCGTGTACCGGCGGACCTGCCGGTCGGGCTGCGGCGCGACGGCGCGGACGGCGACCACCAACGGTCGCGGCGCGGTGTACCTCGTCGACGTCGGATTCGTCGTCGTCGTCCGAATCGTCGTCGTCGTCAGAGTCGTCGTCGTCGTCGTCCGAATCGTCGTCGTCCGAGTCGTCGTCGTCGTCCGAATCGTCGTCGTCCGAATCGTCATCGTCGGAATCGTCGTCATCGTCGGAATCGTTTTCGTCGTCGGAGTCGATCACCTCGATGTCGTCGTCGAGATCGTCGTCCTCGTCGTCCTCGTCCAGGTCGATTTCGTCGTCCGAATCCTCGTCGTCGTCCTCGTCTGAATCGTCATCGGAGTCGTCGTCTGAGTCGTCGTAGTCCTCGTCCAGGTCGTCGTCTTCGAGCTCTTCATCGGCGGAGTCGACGACGGCTTTCTTGATGGTCTCGGTGTCGACTTCGGCGACTTCCTCGGCGGCCTTGGCGTTCTCGTCCTTTGTCTCCACGTCGGACTCGTCGTCGTCCTCGTGCCGCCCGTTGGCGGCCGCCATCGCCTTGAACATCGGATGCTCGCCCTGATGCGCAGGCACCTTCGCGACGGGGACCTCGTCGGCGCGGCCGCCCTTCTTGCCGCGCTTGCCCCGGCGCCCGGATTCGGACTTGCGGCCGGTGGCAGGCGCCGAGTCAACGGGATCGGCGTGCAACAGGATGCCCCGACCTGCACAGTGCGGGCACGGCGTGGAGAACGCCTCGATCAGGCCGGTGCCCAACCGCTTTCGCGTCAGCTGCACCAGCCCAAGCGATGTCACCTCGGACACCTGGTGGCGGGTGCGGTCGCGGGCCAGCGCCTCGGTGAGCCTGCGCAGCACCAGGTCGCGGTTGGACTCGAGCACCATGTCGATGAAGTCGATGACGACAATGCCGCCGATGTCGCGCAGCCGCAGTTGGCGCACGATCTCCTCGGCGGCCTCGAGGTTGTTGCGGGTGACGGTCTGTTCCAAGTTGCCACCCGAGCCGGTGAACTTGCCGGTGTTGACGTCGACGACGGTCATCGCCTCGGTGCGGTCGATGACCAGCGTGCCACCGGATGGCAGCCACACCTTGCGGTCCATCGCCTTGGCCAGCTGTTCGTCGATGCGGTGTACCGCGAACACGTCGGGGCCGTCATCGCTGGCGGGCTGGTACTTCGTCAACCGCGGGACAAGGTCCGGCGCAACGGAATTGACGTAGTCGTTGATGGTGGTCCAGGCGCTCGTCGCCGGACACGATCAGACCGGTGAAGTCCTCGTTGAAGAGATCGCGGATGACCTTGACGAGTACATCGGGCTCTTCGTAGAGCGCGATCGCGGCGCCGGCCGCCTTCTTCTTGGTCTCGATCGCCTCCGTCTCGATCTGCGACCATCGTTCCTGCAGCCGGCTCACGTCGGAGCGGATGTCGTCTTCCTTGACCCCCTCGGAAGCGGTGCGGATGATCACACCGGCCTCGGGCGGAACCACCTCGCGCAGAATCTCTTTGAGCCGCTGACGCTCGGTGTCGGGCAGCTTGCGGCTGATGCCCGTGGACGACGCGCCCGGGACGTACACCAGGTAGCGGCCGGCGAGCGAAACCTGTGTGGTCAGTCGCGCACCCTTGTGGCCGACCGGGTCCTTGCTGACCTGGACGACGACATAGTCACCCGGCTTGAGGGCCTGCTCGATCTTGCGGGCGGCACCGCCCAGACCCGCTGCCTCCCAGTTGACTTCACCGGCATAGAGCACGCCGTTGCGGCCACGTCCGATGTCGACGAACGCCGCCTCCATCGACGGCAGCACGTTCTGCACGATGCCCAGATAGACGTTGCCGACCAACGACGCCGAGGCGGCCGACGTCACGAAGTGTTCGACGACCACCCCGTCCTCGAGGACCGCGATCTGGGTGTACCGCGCGCCCTCGTGCGGCGGCTCGGTGCGGACCTTGTCGCGCACCACCATCACGCGCTCGACGGCCTCGCGGCGGGCCAGGAATTCGGCCTCGCTCAGGATCGGCGGCCTGCGCCGACCCGCATCGCGGCCGTCACGGCGGCGCTGACGCTTGGCCTCCAGCCGCGTCGATCCCGAGATTCCCTGAATCTCGCCGTTGCCCTTGTCTTTGTCCTTGTCCTTCTCCGCGCGACCGGCACGTTCATGGACGACGGTGTTCGGTGGATCGTCGGGGGAAGCGCTGCCGTCATCGCCGGAGCCGGGCCCGGACTTGCGCCGGCGACGGCGGCGACGGCGGCGATTGCCTGCGTCACCTCCGCCGGATTCGTCGTCACCGCCGTCCTCATCGGAGTCGTCGGCGTCTTCGGCCTGGCCGTCGGATTGTCCGTCGTCCGAGTCGTCGCCGTCACCGTTCTGCTCGCCCCGGCCGCGACCACGCCCGCGGCGGCCACGGCGGCGGCGCCGATTGGGTCGCTCGGCCAGGTCGTCGTCGGCATCGGGGCCGTCGTCGGAGTCGTCATAGTCGTCGTCGGCATCCGTGTCGGCATCCGCGTCGGACGCGACGGGCTGCGGCGCCACGAAGAGCGGCATGTACTCGGCGCGCTCCACCGTGTTCTCCAGGATCGTCCTGGACTCCGGTTCGGCGCCGTCGACGTCCTCGGTCGGTTGATCCTCGACGGCCGCCTCGTCAGGTCCGTCCGGATCCTCCGCGACTACCGTCAGCCCGTCAGGCTGGGCCTCGGGCTCCTGAGTCTCTTCCGATATGTCTTCAGTGGATGCATCGTCGGCCACGTATTCTCCTCAAGCCCCCGGGCGCGTCCTGTCGACGCGGCCACGCGAGGGCTTCCGCTGTTGGCCCGGGCGATTTACTCCCGGGCTTGTTATGGTCTCGCTCCGAGCGGTTCGCTGGGAACCCACCCGGTGCCTGGCTGAATGATGGCTGGGACGGTCGGCGCCACACCACGGGTGAGCGGTGGTCGCGCTCGTCAAAGTCTTCATTCGGGCATCCGGCCATGGTGTACAGCCGTCTACCCGCAGCCAGTATCCCATACCAGCGGTCGTCGATGGACCAGGCTGGGCGTCTGAGCTATCTGCCCGGGAACCAGAGCTCGATTTCGCGGGCGGCCGACTCCGGCGAATCCGACCCGTGCACGATGTTTTCCTGGGTGACAAGTGCCAGGTCACCGCGAATTGAGCCGGTGGCGGCCTTCTCCACCGGGTCGGTGCCGCCGGCAAGCTGACGGAAGGCAGCAATCGCCCGCGGACCCTCGACGATCGCCGCGACGACGGGTCCCGACGTGATGAACTCCAGCAGCGAGTCGAAGAACGGTTTGCCGTCGTGCTCGGCGTAATGCTTGCGGGCCAGCTCGTCGCCGACGTCGCGCATTTCCAGGGCCGCAATCGTCAGGCCCTTGCGCTCGATCCGGCCGACGACCTCGCCGATCAGGCGCCGCTGGACGCCGTCGGGCTTGATCAATACCAGGGTCCGCTCAGTCACGGCCGACAGCGTACCTGCGGAACCTTTCCGCTCCACGGATTCGGTCCGCCCCGGATCAATCGGGTGGGGGCTGTTGACCTGGCAGCAGGCCAAGCTCTTCGCGGCGCTTCACTTCGCTGCGCAGATAGAGAATCAGCAGCCAGACGCCCGCGAAGATCAGGCCGATGAAGCCGACGGCCCCGGACACGGCCCACCCGGCGATGACGACCAACTGGATGGCGAGATTGACCCAAATCGCCCACGGTCGGCCCTGCAGTCCGGCCAGCAGGACCAGCACGACGGCCAGCCCGATCAGGTAGGTGCCCGTGACCGCCGTCAGCCCGCCGTCGGCCATTGAGACGACGGGCAGTGCCAGCAGCACCACGATGGCTTCCAGGATCAGCGTGCCCGCCATCACGCCGCGGAAGCTCTTCCACGGATCCGGCGCCGCGGGTCTATCGGCCTGATCGTTCTGATCGCTCATTCGGGATCCCGGCCGAAAAGTGTGCGCGCCGCACCGGCGGTGACGACCGACCCGGTGATGACGACGCCGCTGCCTGCGAAGCCTTCGCCCCCGTGTCCGGCCTCCTCGACGAGCGCGGTCGCGGTCTCGATGGCGTCGGGCAGGGTGGTCGAGGCGATCACCCGCTCCGGCCCGAACCGCTCCTCGGCCCGCATCGCGAGGCTCTCGACGTCGAGCGCGCGCGGCGAACCGTTGTTGGTCACGATGATCTGATCGAAGGCCGGCTCCAGCGCGGCCAGGATGCCGTCGACATCCTTCTCGGCCATCACCGAAACGATGCCGACGACGAAATGGAAGTCGAACTCCTCGGCCAGCGTCTGCGCCAGTGCCGCAGCACCGGCGGGGTTGTGGGCGGCGTCGATGAAAACTGTTGGGGCGCTGCGCATCCGTTCCAGTCGTCCCGGGCTGCCGGCGGCGGCGAAACCGGCGCGCACGGCGTCGATGTCGAGCTGCCGTTCCGCTCCCGCGCCGAAGAACGCTTCCACGGCGGCCAGCGCGATGACGGCGTTGTGGGCCTGATGTTCGCCGTGCAGCGGCAGGAAGATCTCGGAGTACACCCCGCCGAGCCCCTGCAGTTCGAGCAGTTGGCCGCCGACCGCAACCTGGCGGCCCAGCACCGCGAACTCGGAGTCCTCGCGAGCGACCGCCGCGTCGGCCGCTACGGCTTCGGCCAGCACGACCTCCATCGCCTCGGGCACCTGCCTGCCGATCACCGCGACGGTGTCGACCGGCACCAGGTCGTCCTTGTGCCCGGCGATGATGCCCGCCTTTTCCGCCGCGATATCGGCGATTTCGGTGCCCAGGTACTCGGTGTGGTCGACACCGATCGGGGTGATGACAGCGACAGGGGCGTCGACCACGTTGGTGGCGTCCCAGCGCCCGCCCATCCCGACCTCCACGACCGCGACATCGATCGGCGCGTCGGCGAAGGCGGCGAACGCCATCGCGGTCACGACCTCGAACTTGCTCATCGCGGGCCCGCCTGCCGCTTCGGATTGCTTATCGACCAATTCGACGAACGGTTCGATCTCTTCATACGTCGCCACGTACTGCGCGGGGGTGATCGGCTTGTTGTCGATCGCGATGCGCTCGACGGCGGACTGCAGGTGGGGGCTGGTCGTGCGGCCGGTTCGTCGGTGCAACGCGGTCAGGAGTGCATCGACCATGCGGGCCACCGATGTCTTGCCGTTTGTGCCTGCGATATGGATCGACGGATACCCGCGCTGCGGCGAGCCGAGCAGTTCCATCAACGCGGAGATGCGGGCCGTGCTGGGGTCGAGCTTGGTCTCCGGCCACCGCTGGTCGAGCAGGTGCTCCACCTGGAGCAGCGAGGCGATTTCGTCCGGCGTCGGGACGGGCTCGTTCATTACAGAGAAGCCAGCCTTGCCTTGATTCGGTCGACTTCCTCCTGCGCGAGCTGCTGGCGGCCGCGGATCTTGTCGACGACGTCGGCGGGCGCCTTGGCCAGGAAGGCCTCGTTGTCGAGCTTGGCGGTGGTGCCCTTGAGTTCCTTCTCGGCGGCGGCCAGATCCTTCTCCAGCCGGCGCCGCTCGGCGGCGACGTCCACGGTGCCCGACGTGTCTAGCTCCACGACGACGGTGCCGTGCGCCAGCCGGACCTCAACCGAGGCGGTGGGAGCGAAGCGGGTGTAGTCCTCCGAGCCGTAGGGCAATTCGGTGAGCCAGGCCAGAGCCTGCACCGCGGCCTCTTGCTCCTCCTGGTCGACCTCGGTCATCCCGCGCAGTATCGCCGGCACCTTCTGCCGGTCGGCCAGACCCTGATCACTGCGGAATCGCCGGATCTCGGTGACCAGCTTCTGCATATCGGCGATACGCCGCGGGGCGGCGACTCCCGGCGAGCGACCCGACGGCGTCGGCCAGTCGGCGATGACCAGGGACTCACCGCCAGTAAGCGCCTTCCACAGCGTCTCGGTGACGAACGGCATCACCGGGTGCAACAGTTTCAGAAGGGTATCGAGGACGGCCGCCAGCACCGCGGTGGTGTGCTGAACTCCCTCTGCCAGTTGTATTTTGGCCAATTCGACGTACCAGTCACAGAACTCGTCCCAGGCGAAGTGGTACAGCGACTCGCAGGCGCGGCTGAACTCGTAGTTGTCGAAAGCCGAATCCACCTCGGCGCGAACCTCTTCCAGCCGGCCGAGGATCCACCAGTCGGCATCGGTGAGGTCGTCGTCGGGCGGCAGCGGCGCCGGTGCCGCGCCATTCATCAGCGCGTATCGCGTCGCGTTGAACAGCTTGGTGGCGAAGTTGCGGGACGCGCGGGCGTGGTCCTCACCGATGGACAGGTCACCGCCGGGGCTGGCGCCGCGGGCGAGGGTGAACCGAAGCGCATCGGCGCCGAAGATCTCCACCCAGTCCAGCGGGTCGATGCCGTTGCCCCGCGACTTGCTCATCTTGCGGCCGAACTCGTCGCGAATCAGTCCGTGCAGGAACACGTTTTCGAACGGCACCTGCGGTCCGCGCCTGCCGTCCTGGGTGATCGCCTGGTCCGCCGCGACGAACTGGCCGAACATCATCATCCTGGCCACCCAGAAGAACAGGATGTCGTACCCGGTGACCAGAACACTGGTCGGATAGAACTTGGCCAGTTCGGGAGTGTGGTCGGGCCAGCCCATCGTGGAAAACGGCCACAGCGCCGAGGAGAACCAGGTATCCAGCACGTCGGGGTCTTGTTCCCAGCCCTCGGGCGGGGTCTCGTCGGGTCCGACGCAGACGGTTTCGCCGTTGGGGCCGTGCCAGATCGGGATGCGATGGCCCCACCACAGCTGCCGGGATATGCACCAGTCGTGCATGTTGTCGACCCAGGCGAACCAGCGCGGTTCCAGGCTCGGGGGGTGAATCACGGTGTGCCCGTTGCGCACCGCGTCACCTGCGGCCTTGGCCAGTGACTCGACCTTGACCCACCACTGCAGCGACAGCCTCGGCTCGATGGGTTCTCCGCTGCGCTCGGAATGGCCGACGCTGTGCAGATACGGCCGCTTCTCCTCGACGACCCGGCCTGCTGCGGCCAGCGCCTCGCGAACCGCGACGCGGGCATCGAAGCGGTCCATGCCGTCGAATTCGGTTCCGGTGTCGGCGATCCGGCCCTTGGCGTCCATCATCGTCGGCATCGGCAGCCTGTGCCGCAGCCCGATCTCGAAGTCGTTCGGATCGTGCGCAGGCGTGACTTTGACTGCGCCGGTGCCGAATTCGGGATCGACATGTTCGTCGGCGACGATGATCAACTCGCGGCCCGCGACGAACGGGTGCGGCAGCGTCTTTCCGACGAGATTGCGGTAGCGGTCGTCGTCGGGGTGCACCGCGATCGCGGTGTCGCCGAGCATCGTCTCGACCCGCGTGGTGGCCACCACGATGTGAGGTTCGGCGTCGTCGAGCGAACCGTAGGTGAACGACACCAGCTCGCCCTCGACGTCGGAATAGGAGACCTCGAGGTCCGAGATGGCCGTCTCCAGCACCGGCGACCAGTTCACCAGTCGTTCGGCCTGGTAGATCAGCCCGGCGTCGAAGAGCCGCTTGAAGATGGTCCGCACCGCACGGGACAGGCCGTCGTCCATCGTGAAACGGTCGCGGCTCCAGTCGACACCGTCGCCGAGCCGGCGCATCTGGGCGCCGATCGTTCCGCCCGAGTCGTGCTTCCAGTCCCAGACCTTGTCGATGAACAGCTCGCGGCCGAAGTCTTCCTTCGTCTTGCCGTCGACCGCCAGCTGCTTCTCCACGACGGACTGGGTGGCAATGCCCGCATGATCCATGCCCGGCAGCCACAGCACCTCGTAGCCCTGCATCCGCTTGCGCCGGGTCAGCGCATCCATCAACGTGTGGTCGAGCGCATGGCCCATATGCAGGCTGCCGGTCACATTCGGCGGCGGCAGCACAATCGAATACGGCGGCTTATCGCTCGACGCATCGGCCTTGAAGTAGCCGGCGTCCACCCAGCCCTGATAGAGCTCGCCTTCCACCGCGCCCGGATCCCACGACTTGGGCAGGGCGTCCGTTGATGGCTTCGAGCTGGCGGTCACCGCGCCATTCTATGGAGTGCGGTGTGCCGGCCCGGGCGTGGCTACTTCTTGCCGCCGAGCAGCCCGCCGAGAATGTCACCGATCGCGTTGTTCCCTCCGCCGCCCATGACGCTGCCCAGGATGCTGCCGAGCGGGTTATTCCCGCCGCCGGCTCCACCCGCTCCGCCGAGGATGCTGCCCAGAATGTCGCCGAGGCCGCCACCGCCTGCCGGAGCCGCCTGCGCCTGCGCGCCCGCGCCCGCGGGTGCCGCCCCTCTGTTGGCGAACTGCTTGCCGATGTAGGCCAGCACGATCGGGGCCAGGATCGGCAGCAGCCTCTTGATCAGGTCACCACCGCCGGCACCCGTTCCGGCCAGCGCGGAGGCGACGGCGTTGCTGTCGTTGCCGCCGAAGAGCGAGGCGACGAGATTGTCGCCCTGCTTCTCGTCGACCTGGTCGACGTTCACCCCGCCGTCGAGCAGGCCGCTGGCGCCCTGCTCGGCCACGGCCGACTCGAGCTTGCTCGAGTCGATCTCGTTCGACTGGACGTTCTCCGCCAGCCCACCGACGAGTGCCGGGACCAGCGTCTTGATGGCGTTGTTCACCTCGCCTTGGTCCGCACCGATTTTGCTCGCGATGTCCGCTACTGGGATCTGCGCGAAGAGTTCGTCGAGACCTGCCATTGTCCTGTCCACCTTCATTGCTGGTTACCGCATACCGAACACGACACTAGTCCACATGATCTTGGTTGACAGGTGTTCTGCGCTCGCAGATCAATTCAACCGGTCGGTTCCCAATGACACACCGGCAGCGGGGAATCGAGCCAGCAGCGCGTCGCCCATCGCCGCAGCGGGCGTCAATACGCCGCGCAGATCGGAGAGCCGGTCACGGTCAAGCGCCAGCGCCAAGCCGCTTTCGCCCAGCAACACCGAGGTGGCCTGGTAGCCAGGGTCGCCCTGCTGCGACATGGTGGCCCGATAGCGCGCCCCGGTCGTTGTGGTGGTGTACGTCTCTATCGTGTAGTGACCCCGTTCGCGGGTGCGTTCGCTCGGGCCGGTGCCGGGCTTGGGAACAATGCGTTCGACCAAACCTTCCGGCACCCTGTCCAGAAATCGGCTGCCCAAGCCGGTGGCCACTGCGCCGACGCCCGCGGCCATCGCCGATGCGACAGGGGCCAACGCCGACGACCCGAGGCTCTGGCACTCCGAGTATCGGAACCGACTGCCGTACGCCCAATCCTGTAAGGCGTTGCTGCGCCTGACGATTCGTGTGTTCGTCGACGCCATCATGAATCCGGAGGTCCAAATGCCGTCCAGCTCCGGTGCGATCTGAGCGCCACGTCGCCACGGATAGTCCGGCTGGGAACCGAATTCAGGCTCGGCCGCGCGGTCCGGAGTCAGGGTGTACGGGTCTTCGAGCAGACGTCGCGTCTCCGGGTCAGCCGACGCCGCCCGCACCACATCCGTGATCGACGCGATAGTGCCGCCGGACAGCCCGCCGGCCAACTTCCGTACCACGAATGTGGTGTCCGCCAATTGACCGGCGTCGTCGTCGACCGCCCGCCGATACAGCGCAAAAACGCTGAGATCCGAAGGGATGGAGTCGAATCCGCACGCGTGCACGATTCGTGCGCCGGTGTCGATGGCTTGCTTGTGGTACCGGTCGATGGTTTCGCGCATGAACATCGGCTCACCGGTCAGGTCCGCGTAATCGGTTCCGGCGGCAGCACATGCGGCGACGAGCGGCAGCCCGTAGCGGTTGTAGGGTCCGACGGTCGTCACCACGACCTGCGTCCGCGCGGCCATCGCATTGAGCGTCGACGGCTGCGACGCGTCCGCGGTGATCAGCGGCCAGGACTGCGCCGTCTCCCCCAGCGTCTCCCGGACCGCCAGCAGCTTGTCCTGGGAACGGCCTGCAAGTGCGATACGCGCGTCGCCGCCCGCTTTGGCGAGGTAATCCGCGGTCAGCTTCCCGACGAACCCCGTCGCGCCGTACAGGACGATGTCGAACTCACGCTGACTCATTGCTCGGCTCTCACTCGCTCCGGTCCTCGCTCGTTCCTCGCTGCGATCCTCACTCGCGGTCGCCTTCGGTGTCATCGCTTCCGACGCTACCCGAGCGTCTCGGGCCGCTCGACGGGCTCACTCGAGCACGTGCTCGGCGAGGAACGCGAAGCACGACCTGGTACCAGATCTTGGCGTGCTGCGGCGAGAGCACCCAGTGGTTCTCCGACGGGAAGTAGAGGAACCGGTGCGCGCTCGTGCCGTCGTCGGCGGCGGGCAATCCCGATTCGCTGAGCAGCTCGTACCACAGCCGCAGCGCCTCGCCGATCGGCACGCGATAGTCCTTGTCGCCGTGGATGACAAGCATCGGCGTGCGGATCTCGGAGACGAAGTGGTGCGGCGAGTTCGCCGTCCGCCATGTCGCGCGTCATCTCGCGCAGCCAGTAGTAGGCGGCGTCGGTGGTGGAGTTGAACTGGTCGAGCGCCCACAGGCTGGCGTGGGTCACGATCGCGTCGAATCGGTCGGTGTGGCCGGCCATCCAGTTCGCCATGTACCCGCCGAACGAGCCACCCATCGCCGCGGTGCGGGAGGCGTCGATGCGCGGGTGGGCACACGCGGCGTCGGTGGCCGCCATCAGATCGTCGTACGGTGCACCGCCCCAGTTTCCCCAGCCCCGCTGGATGAAGTCCTGGCCGTAGCCGGTCGACAGCGCCGGATCCGGAAGCAAGACCGCGTAGCCACGCGCCGCGAGCACCCACGGATTCCATCGCCAGTGCCAGGAGTTCCAGCTGGCCAGCGGCCCCCCGTGGACCCAGAGCACAAGCGGCGCTGGCGTGTCCTGTTCGGGCAGCACCAGCCACGACCGCACCGCGGTCCCGTCGTCGGCGGTCGCCAGCACCTCGGTGAGTGAACCGGGCAATTGGGGCGGGTGGACACACGGCAGCGGCGTGACGATGCCGTCGGGTTCGATACGCACCGGGTGCGGCGGCGACGCGTACGAGCTCCGCAGCGCGTAGACGACGCCGCCGGGCGCGGCTGTCACATCGGTATAGGCGTAGTCGTCGGTGGTCAACGGCGCTATCTCGCCGTCGCCGATGCCGATTCGGAACACCGGGCAACGGCCGCCGTCGTCTGCGGCCACAAGCAGGGCATCGCCGCTACGCGACCACGTGACGGACACCGGCCAGCGGTCCCAGTCGGCGGCGAGCCCGGAGGGCGAATCGCCGAATCGCAAGTGGCCCAGGCTGATTCGGGGTGCGCGCACCGGCGTGGAGTAGGACTCCCGGATGAACGCCACCGCCGTCCCGTCCGGCGAAATGGCCGGGCTCCACAGATCGGCCCCCGGTTCGTCGGCGATGACGGTGTGGTCGCCGGACGCGAGGTCGACGCGGACGAGCACGGAGTGCAGAGACGCATCCGGCGCGGGTCGCTGCCATGACGTCACGACGAAGCTCCCGTCGGGGCTGACGTCGAAGTCGGCGTCGCGCAGCGCACCGCCCGGCCGCGGCGTGACATCGATCGGCGCGGCGTCGTCGCCGACGTCCAGCACGAGTAGATGTGGTGCACCGGGGCCGAGATCCTTGTCCCAGTGCCGGATCGGATAGCCGGTGTGCAGAATCGCGGTGATCTTGTTGTCCTTGCGCAGATCCCGCAGCCGACCGTCGTCGTCGATGGTGCGCGCCGACGGCAGCAACGGTGCGCGCACCACAACTTTCGGTTCGTCGCGGGCCGTCTTGACCGCGTCGACGCCGCCCGGCGGCCCAAGAACCTCGACGGCCTCACCACCGCCCGCTGGCAGACTCCACAAGGCCGCGGGCGGCTTGTCGTCGCCGTCGGTCGGACGCACCGCGACGAACAACAGGTCACCGTCGGACGTGAACGCAGGCGCCGACTCCCCCTTCGCACCTCTGGTCAACCGTCGAGCCGGGGCCCGGCCCAACGGGTCGAGTTCCCAGACCGCGGTGACGTATTCGGTGCGCTTCTCGTTGAGCTCGCTGACGGTTGTCACGACCCGCGAGCCGTCCGGTGAGACCGCCAGCCCGGACACCCGCGGCAGGGCGATGTAGTCGTCGAGATCGCCGAACGGGGTTTCGGTCATGCGACGTTCGTAGCACAGCCACAGTGAGTTTGATTTTCAAACTGACTGCTGGCACACTGGGCGCCATGACCACCATCAGCCCGCTGGCCGGCCTTCCCGGCAGGCCCTGCCCGATCGCGGCGGCGCTCGAACTCGTCGGCGAACGATGGGCGCTGCTCGTCGTCCGCGAGATCACGCTCGGGGCCACCCGCTTCAGCGACATCGTCGCGGGCACCGGGGCGCCGCGGGACCGCATCGCGGCCAGGCTCAAGGCTCTCGAGAGTGCAGGCGTCGTCGCGCGGAGGCCGTACCAGGAAAGCCCCGTCCGCTACGAATACCGGCTCACCGAATCCGGCGCCGCACTCGTACCGGTTCTGGATGCGCTCCTCGAGTGGGGAAAGCATCACGCCGTCGCGTCCGACGACCCCGATCGCCAACGCAGATACCGACCGATGAGCGAGCTGGAAGCGAAGGCATCACGATGACCGCAGAGCTGACCGACGCGACCACGCGCGAAGACTGGGGACCGCCTCGGTCGCGCACCGTCACCTGGCACGAACCAGGGCCGAGCGCCGCCAAGGGCCTGACGATGGCCGGACTCGACTACCTGCGGGCAATCGCGGGCGGTGAACTGCCTCAGCCGCCGATCGCGGGCCTGCTGCGCTTCGAGATGGTCTCGGCCGACCCGGGACGGGTGGTCTTCACGTGTGAGCCCGACGAATCGGCGTACAACCCGATCGGGGCCGTGCACGGCGGTCTGGTTTGCACGCTGCTGGACTCGGTGACCGGTTGTGCTGTGCACAGCACGCTGCCGCAGGGCAAGGGGTACACCTCGGTCGAGATCAAGGTGAACTACCTGAAGGCGGTGCGGCTGAACAGCGGAACGCTTACCGCGACCGGAACCGTCGTGAAGGCGGGATCGCGGCTGGGCTTCGCCGAGGGTGTCGTGACCGATGCCGCGGGCGCGGTGGTTGCGACGGCGACCAGCACGCTGTTGGTGTTCGACCTGTAGTCCCGCGGGACCGAGGCGCTACGTTCGACAGGTGGCGCAGCAGCAGCAGTTCCTTGTCATCGGTGCGGGTATTGCGGGTCTTGCGGCGGCCGTCGCACTGCAGCGCCGTGGCCATGACGTCACGATCCTCGAGAGCCGCTCCGACACCACGAGTGGAGCCGGAATCAGCATCTGGCCCAACGCCCTTGCGGCTCTCGACCACATCGGACTCGGTGACGCCGTCCGCGCGGCAGGCGGCCGGGTGACCGCCGGCGCAATGCGCTGGCGCGACGGCACGTGGTTACGGCATCCGGCAGGAGAGCGGATCGTCAAAGCCCTCGGCGAGCCGCTCGTGGTCCGTCGATCCGCGCTCAACGACGTGCTGGCCGGTGCGCTGGCGAGCGGCACCGTGCATCCGGCTGACCGCCGAGGACATCGAGCTCACACCGGCGGCGTGCGCATCACGCTGTCGGATTCGACGACGCGACAGGCGCCGCGTGATCGGCGCCGACGGGACGCACTCGGTTGTGGCCCGCTACCTCAACGGCCCGCTGCGCAACCGCTACGCGGGTATACCGCGTGGCGCGGCATCGCCGAGCTTCGATCGACCCGGACCTCGCGGGCGAGACCTGGGCGCAGGCGTGAATGCGGGCATGTTCCGCTGGTCCCGATCACACCTACTGGTTCGCAACCGAGCGCGCCCCGGAGGGCCGGGTCGCACCGCAAGGCGAACTGGCGTACTTGAAGACCAGATTCGGGTCATGGGCCGAGCCCCTGCCTGTGCTGCTGGCCGCAACCGACCCCGACATCGTCCTGCACAACGACCTGTACGACCGGGACGAGGCGCGCGTCTGGTCGAAGGGTCCGGTCGTTCTGGTCGGCGACGCCGCCCACCCGATGCGCCCACATCTCGGGCAGGGCGGTTGCCAAGGTCTGGAGGACGCCGCGATCCTGGCCGCGTTCGTCGACCAGAGCAGCGATCTGCCGACCGCGTTCGCCCGGTTCGCGACGTTCCGCAAGCCACGGGCGAAGGCGTTGACGCGCGAATCGGCGATGATCGGCAGGGTCGTCAACCTGCGGCCGGCGCTCCTGAGCGCGCTGGCCAGTCGTGCGACGGTGCTGGTGCCGGAGGCGGTGCTGACCCGGCATCTGGCGACGGTGGCGTCGAGGTCGGCGTTCAAGGCGCCGACGACGGCGTCAGCCTAGGCCGAACGGGCGCAGGAACGTCGAGCAGAGCGCACGCAGGTCGACCAGACCGAGCACGGCGCCGCCCCGCACCGCGCCGCATCCCATCATCGGACTCGACGCGTTCCATATTGCAGGCCCGCCGGCGGCCGAACCGCAGGTCGGCCAGGCGCGGAGGCCCTGCGTTCGCAGGACGTTCTCGGCGACCCTGATCTGCTCTTCCCGCGGTGCCATCGACGGGGAGCCGACACCGCCATTGGCGGCCCAGGTCGACGGTTTGAACTGCAAACCGCCGTAATGCCCGTTTCCGGTGTTTGTCGACCAGTTGCCGCCGGATTCGCACTGGGCGATGGCGTCCCAGTCCACGCTGTCGGCGTTCGCAGTGGCGGCTGAGAGGGTCGTGGGCGCGATTGCGAGCGCTCCGGCAATTGAGACGAGCCAGACGGCCTTTTTCGCCGTCCGGATGAACGAGTGGCGTTTCTTCATCACCTTGGTCCTTCCCCGACCTTGTAACTACTGGGACTTTCGGGTTGGGAGTGTCAGGCGTTACAAGGGAGGTATATGCACGTTATCGAGACGGGATAGGACATAGCTAGTGATGGGGCAAATGAGTAAGATGGGTTGAATGAGTAAATAGCGATAAATGTTAAAGAAGTGTCAGATGTGAAATTTGTGACGAATGAGAATAAGAAGGTGCCGGGCCCCAATGGGACCCGGCACCGTTCACATCGTGTGCAGCTTTGGGTACTAGCCCCGCCTGCCGCAGGAGGGCCAGGCGCCGATGCCCTGGGTCTTCAGCACGTTGTTGGCCACGCGGATCTGCTCAGCGCGGCTCGCGTTGTGAGGCGAGCCCGATCCACCGTTGGCACGCCAGGTGCCCATGGTGAACTGCAGGCCGCCGTAATAGCCGTTACCGGTGTTGATGGCCCAGTTGCCACCCGACTCGCACGCCGCGACGGCGTCCCAGTTCACACCGCTGTCCGCATTCGCGGTGCCGGTTGCCAACGCCATCGGTGCCAGGGCGAGTGCTCCCGCGATGGTGGCCAGCCCGAACGTCTTGCGGATGTTCTTCACTTCGTTCCTTTCGCCAAGCGCGCGCCGACAACGCCTGCTCGCGCAGGCGCAGATGCCGTTCAGGCAGAAGATTTGGGCCGTGCCGTCTCGGTCAGGCACGACAGGGGGAGCGACACATCACCCCACCGGGCGTGAAACCCGGCGGCCGCAGAAGGCGATCCCGCCGTCCGCAGCCCCACTCACACGCAGGTTCGTGGTTTGAAATTATTTGCTCGTCTTTGAGACGTTTGGAAACGTACAAAGCGATCTCGGCAAAGTCATATCGGTGAAGAACGTGTCGCGGTCAGATCACGGTCAGATCACGACCGCCATAATGCGCGGTCGGTGCAGGTCATTACGGCGTGTCGACCGGAATGTCACATCGGGACTGGCATCAGGGTCACGTGAGCTAAATCACGCACATTTTGTGACCTGGGACACAGCGAAATTTATTGATAGTTCAAGTAATTCGGGTCATATTGCCCAGAATTGGCTTCCGGCAGAGCTTTTCGGCGGTAGCTGCCGAAAGGGTTCGCTACTAGCCGCTCTCGCTAGTAGGTGACGAGTCGCCCTGTCGTGCAGGGCATTTCAACGCATCTACGCATCGGAGACGTGGCCTGCCGCCAGAGATGTCAACTCACGTCGACGGTCACATGGGCAGTGAATGATCAAGGTGGCGTTCACTTCTCGGCATCTCTCGCTTCATCTGAGCGCGCCAGGCAGGCGCGTCGTGCTCGAGTCGGCTCGGCTGCTGGTCACAGCGGCCGCAATGAACCCGTCCAACCACCGATTCAGTGCCGATCTCCCCAGCGCCCGTCGCTACCTTTGCAAAGCCGGCAGCGGGGAATCGCCGTGCCGCCAGCCGAAAACCGAACGGCGAGAGGCGATCTCAAGCAGGCGGCCGCTGACTGCCACGGCGATTGGATTGCGAATTAATCGCCGATTCATTGCGAATGACTATCGAGAGAATGGCACCGAATTTTGCGCCGGACCGCCGAAATACGAATACAGCAATTTGCTGCAGTTATTACCCAAGGTAATAACTGCGGATTCAGGACAGGTCGGCCGTGGTGTTCACGTTCGTCAGTGCCCGCTGCGTCGGCATGACGATGCGCTGCGTGTCGACGGTGTCCACCAGCGCACGCATGCTCCGCTCCCCCGCGGTAATCAGCGCGTCGACCCGGTCAGCCAGCTCTGTGCGGTACACGCCGGCCAGATAGTGGTCGCGACCGTCCCATGGCAGGACCACGTCGACACCCAGTCGGGCTGCGTGGTCGGCGAGTTCGTCGATCAACTCGGTGTCCATGTGCGGCATGTCGACGGCGCAGACAAAGGCCAGCTCACAGCCGGCATCCGCCGCCGCCCGCAGGCCGCGTCCAGTCGCCAACAGGGGGCCGACCCCACGCACCTCGTCGCGCAAGACCTCAGCCTGCAGTTCGGGCAGCGGTTGCCCGGGCGCGGCGATGACGAACACCGGCGAGCACCGCGCGCTCAACGCCGAAACGACCCGTTCGACCATGGTCGAGCCGTCGTACGGCATGGTCGCCTTATCGCGCCCCATCCGGCGGGACGCACCGCCCGCGAGGACGACAGCAGCAAGCGGCACGGGCGATGTCACGTCAGCGAGATTAGTCGACGGTCCAGGTGTCATTACCGCGCAGCAGCGACTGCAGTGCAGCCGTGTCGTGCGGCTTGGCATCGCGGGCCGCGGCGACCTGCTGGCGCGCCGCATCGTCGTAGGTCGGCTTGCTGACCTGGCGGAAGATGCCCATCACCATGTGCTCGAGGTTCTGCTCGGACAGCCGTGACAGCGCGAACGCGTACGCGGGGTCCTCGACCATGCGAGTTGTGGACGACGATCTCGTCGGCCGAGACGTCGGCCGTCTTCGCCACCTCCAGCCCGTAGCCGGACTTGACCACGCAGTACTCACCGTCGGCGCCGAACGTGATCGGCTCGCCGTGGCGGACGTTGATCAGCCGCTCCTCCGCGCCTTCCTTGCGCAGCGCGTCGAACGAGCCGTCGTTGAAGATCGGGCAGTCCTGCATGATCTCGACGAGCGCGGCGCCACGGTGCGCGGCGGCTCCGCGGAGCACCTCGCTCAGACCTTTACGGTCGGAGTCCAGTGCGCGGCCGACGAACGTCGCTTCGGCACCCAGGGCAAGCGACACCGGGTTGAACGGATAATCCAGCGAGCCCATCGGCGTCGACTTCGTGATCTTGCCGGTCTCAGAGGTCGGCGAGTACTGGCCCTTGGTCAGGCCGTAGATCCGGTTGTTGAACAGCAGGATCGTGAGGTTCATATTGCGGCGCAGCGCATGGATCAGGTGGTTGCCGCCGATCGACAGTGCGTCGCCGTCACCAGTGACCACCCACACCGACAGATCCTTGCGGGCCAGTGCCAGCCCAGTGGCGATGGTCGGCGCCCGCCCGTGGATGGAGTGGAATCCATAGGTCTCGAGGTAGTAGGGGAATCGGCTCGAGCATCCGATACCGCTGACGAAGGCGATGTTTTCGCGGCGCAGACCCAGCTCCGGCAGAAAGTTCCGGATGGTGTTGAGGATGACGTAGTCACCGCAGCCGGGGCACCACCGGACCTCTTGATCGCTGGTGAAATCCTTGGATTTCTGGGGTTCGTCGGTGGTCGGCACACCACCGATGCCCGGCGTCAGTCCGAGGTCGCTCCCAATCAGGTCAGTCATGCGTCAGCTCCCACGCCAGTCTCCACGGTGGCCGCCGCCAACCGCGCGAACTTGGCCTTGTCGCTTTCCTTTTCGCTCAGCGTTCCGTCCAGTGCGGCATCGATGATGCCTTCCACCTCGTCGGCGAGGAACGCCATGCCTTCAACCTTGGTGACCGACTGGATGTCGATGAGGAACTTGCCCCGCAGCAGCAGTGCGAGCTGGCCCAGGTTCATCTCCGGCAGTACCACCTTGGGGTAGCGCCGAAGCACCTCACCGAGGTTGGCGGGAAGCGGATTGAGATTCCGCAGCTGCGCGTGGGCCACCTTGATGCCCTTGCGCCGCGCCCGCCTGCAGGCCTCGCCGATCGGGCCGTAGCTGCTACCCCAACCCAGCATCAGCAGTTCGGCGTCCTCGGTGGGATCGTCGACCTCCAGATCCGGAACGGCGATGCCGTCGATCTTGGCTTGCCGCAGCCGCACCATCAGGTCGTGATTCTTCGGCTCATAGGAGATGTTGCCCGAGCCGTTGGCCGCTTCCAGCCCGCCGATGCGGTGCTCCAGACCGGGCGTTCCCGGGATGGCGAACTGGCGTGCGAGGGTCTCCGGGTCGCGGGCGTAGGGCTGGAATGGCTCACCGGTCTTGGCGAAGGTGTGCTCGATGGGTGCATAGCTGCTGATATCCGGGATCTGCCACGGCTCAGAGCCATTGGCGATGGCGCCGTCGGACAGGATGACCACCGGCGTGTGATAGGTGGTCGCGATTCGAACGGCTTCCACGGTCACGTCGAAGCAGTCCGAAGGTGTACACGGCGCGATCACCGCGACCGGCGACTCGCCGTTGCGGCCGAACAGCACCTGCAGCAGGTCGGCCTGCTCGGTCTTGGTCGGCAGACCGGTCGACGGGCCGCCGCGCTGCACGTCGATGACGATCAGCGGAAGTTCGGTCATCACCGCCAGACCCATTGCCTCGGACTTCAGCGAGATGCCGGGGCCCGAGGTGCTGGTGACGCCGAGTGCGCCGCCGTAGGACGCTCCGATGGCCGCTCCGATGCCCGCGATCTCGTCCTCGGCCTGGAAGGTCAGGACGTTGAAGTTCTTGTGCTTGGACAGCTCGTGCAGGATGTCGGACGCCGGGGTGATCGGGTAGCTGCCGAGGACGATCTGAAGATCACCGAGGTGACCCGCGGTGACGAGGCCGTAGGCCAGGGCGGTGTTACCCGAAATCTGGCGGTAGTCGCCGGACTTCAGCTTCGCCGGTGCCACCTCGTACGTGCTGGCGAATGCCTCTGTGGTCTCGCCGTAGTTCCAGCCGGCCTTCAATGCCAGCACGTTGGCCTCGGCGATATCGGGCTTGCGGGCGAACTTCTCGCGGATGAAGGCCTCGCTGTGCTCGAGCTCGCGACCATACATCCACGACAGCAGGCCGAGCGCGAACATGTTCTTGGCGCGCTGACCGTCCTTCTTGGTGGCGCCGATCGACTCCACCGCACCGAGCGTCAGCGTGGTCATCGCGACGGGCTGGACGACGTAGTCGGAGAGCGCGTCGGTCTCCAGCGGATTGCCTTCGTAGCCGACCTTCGCGAGGTTGCGCTTGGTGAACTCGTCGGAGTTGGCAATCACCAGACCCCCGCGAGGCAGGTCGGAGATGTTGGCCTTCAACGCGGCCGGGTTCATCGCGACGAGGACGTCGGGGCGGTCGCCTGCGGTCAGGATGTCGTAGTCGGCGATCTGAATCTGGAACGACGAAACACCGGGCAGCGTGCCTGCTGGTGCACGGATCTCGGCGGGGTAATTCGGTTGCGTCGCAAGGTCATTGCCGAACAGAGCGGCCTCAGTGGTGAATCGGTCGCCGGTAAGCTGCATGCCGTCGCCCGAGTCGCCGGCGAAACGAATGACAACCTTTTCGAGCTTCTGGCGATCCGGCGCGGAGCTTGCGGAGCCGCCGCCGACGTCACTGGCCGGACTGGCCCCGTTGCCGTTCGGGCTCACAACCCCTGCCTCTCGTGCTGCTTCGGACGTGCTCCTCAGTCGCGGGCTGGTCGCGCCATCAGGCTCAACGTCCATCAAATTTGGTGTCACTCTCGGTACCGATTAAACCACTTCTCTTAGGCGGCCCTTTACCGGACTCGCCGGTTCATTGCAGGTGACCGAGCGGGCAATGCACAGGTCAGCGACGTGTGCGACAACTCGATGAGACAAAAGTGTGTCGTTCGTCACGTCGCTGCGACACAAACTTTCTAAGGAAATTGTTACCGCCCGGTAGCTCCCGGCTAGCACCCCTTTGCTTGTCCGCAAGCGCGCTTCTGGCTCGAATGTGAATCTGACGACGCAATTCGTCGACAAACGTCGTCAGATTCACAAACGAGAGGCCTGCCCTTAGCCCGGCAGGTTGAACGGCGTGATCACCTGAACCGGTGCCGGACGTGCGGGCTCGACGGGCAAGGCGCCGCGTTCCTGCAGAATCAGCCGCATCGCCAGCCGCGCGTCGGCACGTAGGTCGTTGTGCAGGACGACCGAGATCCGCCCGTCCCGCAGCAGCTGCCGGTTGTCGGCGTCCAGGTCGTGTGCGATGAAGGCACGGCAGTCGCGGCCGAGCCGGTCAAAGGCAGCGACGGTCGCGGCGTTCCCACCGCCGACTGAGTAGACGGCCGCCACCGATGGGTTGTGCTCCAGCGCTTCGAGCACCAGCCGCTCGTTCGTCGCATCGATGCCGTCGCTGTCACTCACCTCGACGATTTGGCGGCCCGAACCCCGCAGCGCCGACCGGAAGCCGACCTCGCGCTCGCCCTCGCCGCGGAACACATTGCGGCTGAGCGTGATCAACACGTCCGACGGAGACGAGCCCAGCCACTGCCCCATCAGGTAGGCGGCCGTCACGCCCGCTCCGTGGTTGTCGATGCCCACATACGAGCACCGAGCGCTGGCGGGGACATCGGTCGCGTAGGTGACCACGGGGACGCCGCCGTCGACAAGCCGGTCGATCGCCTCGGCGACCTCGGGTTCATCCTGGGCCTTGAGGACCACGCCGTGGCTGCCGCGCAGCCGCGCCAGCGCTTCCACCATCTGCTCGGTCGAGCCGGTCTCCCACAGATGGAACCGGGCCCGCACCATGGCGGGCGCGAAGGCGGGCAGCTCCGCCTCGACCGCAGCGCGGAACGCGTCGGAGAACCGCTGCGGGGTCTGCATGACGACGTCGATCAGGTAGCGCCTGCCGCTCAACCGCAGCTGGGCACGTTGTTTGTCCAGGTCGGCGATCGCCTGCATGACCTCGGCGCGGGTGTTCTCCCGCACGCCCGGGCGCTCGTTCAGCACGCGGTCGACGGTGGCCTCGCTCAGCCCGGACTGCTGAGCGATCTCGCGGACCTTGAAGCGATGCGCCACGTCCGGCCTCCTGAGGCGTTTTTGATGGGTTTTTGGTGTTGATTGTGATGCGGGCGACTACCAGACTAGCTGCCATGGCAACACCACTGACCACTGCAGACAGGCCGTGGATCGACGAGTCCGACTGCGGGCTTGACGAGTTCCGCGCGGAGGTGGCACGAGACACCGACCTTGCCGACTACCCGCACGCCGTCGACGTCCGCGAAAACGTCCTGGTTTACCCGGCCGCTGCGCCGTCTGACCGGCGCACGCTGCAGGCCGAGCTGATCCGCGCGCTGACCGACGGGCCAGGCGTCGTGGTATTCGAGGACGCCTTCACCCCGGCCGTCATCGATCGGGCCAGCAGCGCCTTCTACGCCATCATCGAGGCGCAGCGCGCGGCCGGCTCCGCGGCGGGCGATCACTTCGGTAAGCCGGGGGACAACGACCGCATCTGGAATGCCGCACAGAAGCTCGCCCTGCACGCCCCCGACGTGTTCGCGGAGTACTACGCCAACGACACGATCGCGGTGATCTCGGAGGCGTGGCTCGGCCCCCGCTACCAGGTCACCTCGCAGGTCAACGTCGTCAATCCGGGTGGTAAACAACAGGTTCCGCACCGCGACTATCACCTCGGCTTCGTCGCGAAGGACGACCTGGCGGCCTATCCTGCGCACCTGCATCGCACGTCGCCGGTGCTCACCCTGCAAGGTGCGGTGGCCCACTGCGACATGCCGATCGAGAGCGGCCCGACGATGCTGCTCCCCTACTCACAGCGGTTCCTCGGCGGATACATCGCGTTCAACCGGCCCGAGTTCGTGGATTTCTTCGCTGAACACCAAGTGCAGGTGCCGCTGCGCACCGGTGACACGGTGTTCTTCAATCCGGCGCTGTATCACGGCGCCGGGTCGAACGTGTCGACCGATATCCGACGGATGGCCAACCTGCTGCAGATCTCGTCGCCGTTCGGCCGCGCGATGGAGGCGTTGGACCGCACCGCGATGGTGCGGGCGGTGTATCCGGCGCTGCTCGCGATGAAGGCCGCGGGCATCCCCCAGCGCGAACTGCACAACGTCGTCGTCGCGACCGCGGAAGGTTACGCGTTCCCCACCAACCTCGACCTCGACCAGCCGATCGGCAGCCTCGCACCGCCGTCACAGGTCGACACGGTGCTGGCCGCGCTGGCCGATGGCTGCACCCCTGAACAACTCGATGTCGCGCTGCGCGACCAAGACGATCGGAGAATTCCATGACCACACTCGGCGTGATCGGATTGGGCCGTATCGGCGCCTTCCACACCGACACCCTCAGCGGCCTGGACGGCGTCGACGGGCTGGTCATCACCGACGAGCGGCCCGAGCTCGTCGCGGCAGTGGCGGCCAAACACGGTGCCACACCGGCCGATTCGGTCGACAAGCTGCTCTCGTCGGGGATCGACGGAGTGGTGGTCGCCGCGGCGACCCCCGCCCATGCCGAGCTGACACTGGCCGCCGTCGAGCGCGGTATCCCCACGTTCTGCGAGAAGCCGATCGCCGCCACCGCGGCGGAGAGCGCCAAGGTCGCCGAGATCATCGCCCGCTCCGGGGTGCCGGTGCAGGTGGGTTACCAGCGTCGCTTCGACACCGCGTTCGCCGCGGCCAAGCGTGCCGTCGACGACGGTTCGCTGGGCACCCTGCACACGGTCCGCAGCACGACGATGGACCCCGCCCCGCCACCGATGGAATACATCGCCGGTTCCGGCGGCATCTTCCGCGACTGCGCGGTGCACGACTTCGACATCCTGCGGTGGATCACCGGCCAGCAGGCCGTCGACGTCTACGCCACCGGCAGTGTGCAGGGCGATCCGAAGTTCAGCGAGTTCGGCGACGTCGACACCGCCGCCGTGGTGGTGCGCTTCGAATCAGGCACCCTCGGCGTGATCTCGGCGGCCAGGTACAAC
Organism: uncultured Actinomycetota bacterium; assembly: GCA_963716505.1. GTDB lineage: Bacteria > Actinomycetota > Actinomycetes > Mycobacteriales > Mycobacteriaceae > Mycobacterium. The sequence goes on along the minus strand of CAVQTL010000005.1, from coordinate 42,597 downwards.
GGCCACGGCTACGACTGCCGGCTCGAGGTGCACGGTTTCCACGACACGGTGGTCGCCGGCTGGGACCAGGGTGCGCCGGTACGAAATGTCGATCCCGCCAACGATTTTCCCGAGGGACCCGCGCACCACTTCTTCATGGACCGCTTCACCGAGGCGTTCCGTGCGGAGCTCGCGGCCTTCGTCGATGTGGCGAACGGCAAGGCCGAGCCCGCGTGCACCGTTGAGGACGCCGTCGAGGTCGCCTGGCTTGCCGAGGCGGCGACGGAGTCGTTGAAGCGCGGTGTTCCGGTGCGACTCGAGGACGTGAGGTCTCGATGAAGATCGCCGGTGCTCCGATCTCCTGGGGTGTGTGCGAGGTCCCCGGATGGGGATATCAGCTCACGCCCGAACGGGTGCTCGCCGAGATGCGCGACGTCGGAATGTCTGCGACGGAGCTTGGCCCCGAGGGGTTTCTGCCGTCTGACCCTGCCGCGCTGACCGCACTGCTGAACGCCTACGGTCTGCGGTGCGTCGGCCAGTTCGCCCCGGTCGTGCTGCACGATCCGGACCACGATCCGCTGCCCGACATCGCCGCATCGCTGGAGGCGATCGTGGCGTGCGGGGCCGATGTGCTCGTGCTGGCCGCCGCGACGGGCACCGACGGATACGACGCACGACCGGCACTCGACGACGGGCAGTGGGCGACACTGCTGGCCAACCTGGACCGGCTCGCCGATGCTTCGGCCGACCACGGCGTGCTGGCCGTGCTGCATCCGCACGTCGGCACGATGGTGGAAACGCGCGACGAGGTCCAACGAGTGCTCGACGGCTCGGCGATCCGGCTGTGCCTCGACACGGGCCACCTGTTGATCGGCGGGACGGACCCGCTACAGCTGGCACGGGAGGTGCCACACCGCATCGCCCACGCCCACCTGAAGGACGTCGACGCGACGCTGGCGGCAGACGTGCAGGCCGGCGAGCTGACCTACACCGAGGCGGTCCGGCGCGGGATGTACACGCCGCTCGGAGCGGGAGACGTGGACATCGCAGGCATCGTCACCGCGCTGCGGAGCAATGGATTTGACGGCTGGTTCGTCATGGAGCAGGACACCATCCTCGATGAGGAGCCGGCCGACGAGGGCCCATTGCGCGATGTGCAGGCTAGTGTGACTTTCATGCAGAACGTGTGCCGCAGCGTAGCGGTATGAGTTTGCGAATCGGGGTGCTCGGTGCATCCCGAATCGCCGACCTCGCCATCGTCCGCCCCGCCCAACAGCTGGGCCACCGGCTGGTCGCCATCGCCGCGCGCGATCGGGGTCGCGCTGCATTGTTCGCCGAAAAACACGGAGTCGAACGCGTTTTGGGCTCGTACGCCGAGGTGATCGCCGACCCGGAAGTCAACGCCATCTACAACCCGCTGGCGAATGCGTTGCACGCACCGTGGAACCTGGCGGCGATCGAGGCGGGCAAGCCGGTGCTCACCGAGAAACCGTTCGCGCGCAACCGTTCCGAGGCGCAGCAGGTAGCCGAGGCCGCGCAGGCCGCAGGCGTGACGGTGATGGAGGGCTTCCACTACCTGTTCCATCCGGTGATGCGTCGGGCGCTCGAGATCGCAGTCGACGGCACGATCGGCGATATGCACCACGCCGAGGTGCGGATGGCGATGCCCGCGCCCGACGCCTCCGACCCGCGTTGGTCTTTCGAGATGGCCGGTGGAGCGCTAATGGATCTCGGCTGCTACGGCCTGCACATCATGCGCAGGCTCGGCCACCCGTCGATCATCCGTGCGCACGCAAAGGAACGCGCTGCAGGCGTTGACGAATGGTGCGACGTGGAAGTCGGCTTCCCCGGCGGCGCAACCGGTCTCAGCGCGAACACGATGGCCGCCCCGGACAGCACGTTCACAGTGCGCGTCGTCGGCACGAAGGGAGATCTGTTGGTGCACAACTTCATCAAGCCGAACGAGGATGACCGCCTCACCATCCGTACGCCCGCAGGCACGCGAGTGGAGCACCACGGCACCAGGACCTCGTACAGCTATCAGCTGGAGGCGTTCGCCGCGCACGTGCTCCATGAGACGCCGTTGCCGATCGACACCGCAGACGCGGTGGAGAACATGGCGTATGTCGATGCCGCATACCGAGCCGCAGGTATGACGCCGCGCTGAAAGCGCGTACTCTCATCTGCGGGAATGGACTTCCCAGGCAGAACCCGGTGTTCGTCGGGAGTGCGCGATGGTCACAATCGAACACTTCTCCCGGCTGGTGCACGAGATCTACGACGCGGCAGTGGATCAGAACCATTGGACCGTCGCGTTGGAAGAAATCTCGTCGGCAGTAGGCGCGACCGGCTGCGCATTGCTGACCTCCGACCCTGAGCACAGCGAAATCACCGTCAAGTCGTCCGGGGCCGACCCGGCGAGCATGAATGAATACAACACGTATTTCGGCCGGCTCGACCCGTCCCCGTCGCGCTGGAGCGGATGCCGACAGGACTGGTCGTACCCAACGAGCAACTCGTTGACCGTGATCTGTTGACCCGCAGCGAGTTCTTCAACGACTGGGCGACTCCCTACGACTATGGCGACGGCGCATACTCGGTCCTGACCCGAGGCGACCGCGGCACATCGTGGATGTGCGTTGCAGCGAAGGCCGATCTCGAATCGTTCGGCACCGCGGAGCGACTGTCTCTATTGAACGCGCTTGTTCCGCATCTGCAGGATGCAATCACTGTGCATGCACGCCTTTGTGAGCTCGACCGGCCCCAGCACGACCTGGTGGCCGCGCTCGACGCGTTGACCGATGGCGTCGCCATCGTTGGTCGCGACGGCAGGGTACTGCATCTCAACTCCGCGGCCGAAGTGATCGTCGCGAGCCGCGATGGTTTGTGCGTGTGTTCGGGCTATCTCAGAGCGACCGTCGCCCACATCGACGGTGCGCTCAACCGAGTCGTCCATCAGGCGTTGGACGGCGGGGCATCCGGGCCCGCAACCGGTGGATGCGTGGCGGTCTCGCGTTCGGAGGGTCGCCGACCCTATGTGCTGCGCGCCATTCCGATCGGCCTCAACGACGGAATCGATGTCACCCCTCCCACCGCGTTGGTCGTCATCGTCGATCCCGAGCTGGAACCGGTGCCGGATTCCGACGCATTGCGGCGTCTCTACGGCCTGACCAAGAACGAAGCCGAAGTGGCGCTGCACGTGCTGGACGGACAGGGTCTGGTTCCGATCGCCGACGAGTTGGCGGTTTCACTGGCGACGGTTCGCACCCACCTGCAGCATGTATTCGACAAGACCGACACCCACCGACAGGCCGAACTGGTGCGGCTGTTGCTGCGCGCCGTGACCGCGACCCGTCGGATCTGACGCGCAGCGGTCCATCGACCTCGTTACCGGGAGCGTGAAAGGGCAGAGCGTGAGCTTCCGCGTCGAGTGGCTCAATGGAGTCTGGAACAACTACTTTGGCCATATCGCCGACGACGGGACCGCGAGCGGCACCACGTTCAACAGCAAGTTCGCGCAGAACAGTTGGCGGTCTGTACAGAAGTTTAACTGCCCGGCTCCCCCGTTTGGTGACTCATTCGAGCCACCGCCCGGTGTGCAGGGGCCCGGTCGATGCAGACAGCGCCGTTCGAAGCCCCGCCCGGCGTTCAGGGACCCGTCGACGCAGCAGCGCCGTTCGAGCCACCGCCCGGCGTGATCAACACACCCTGAACAGCAGCGTCACCACTGAGCAGATGCGCTTACGCCAGTCGCCGATGGCGGCTTTGAAAACCTAGGAAGTCGCGCATCTATCGGAAGCTCGGCATCCACTCGCGCGCGGAGCTCGGCGGCCGGATGAGGGAGCCCGAAGCATAGGGAAACACCCGATTTCCTCAACGGCGCGAACAACCTAACGTCGAGTTATGGCCGACCTGTGCTTCCTCGCCGAGTGGTACCGGCCCGAGCCGGGGAACGAGCCCCTGCCCGAAACCGTCGTCCGGCTGGACGAGAGTGCGGCCGCCACGTCCGCGGAGGGCTCGCCCGTCCAGCTGTTGACGAGGTTCTCGGTGCCCCCCGACGAGATGGTCTTCGCGCTGTTCGCGGCCGGTTCGGCCGATGCCGTCGCCCGGACCTGCGGCCGGGCCGGCCTCCCTCCCCAGCGGCTCACCCTGGCGATAGACCTCGTCGTACCTGGTGGCGAACAGGGGGCTGTAGCCGGTCAGCCCTTGGCGCCGCGCAGTTCGTGTGACAGCGCCTCGAGCTCGTCGCCGCCTGCCATCTCCTGGGTGAGGTGCTCGAGGGTGATGTCGTCGTAGGTGCAGTCCAGCTTCTGCTGGCCGCGGTTCAGCAGCACGAAGTGGTCGCCGACCATGTGCGCATGGTGCGGGTTGTGCGTGATGAACACGACGCCGAACCCGGCCTCCTTGGCCGCGGTGATGTACTTCAGCACCACACCGGACTGCTTGACGCCAAGCGCCGCGGTCGGCTCGTCGAGAATCAGCACGCGCGCGCCGAAGAACACCGCCCGCGCGATCGCCACACACTGCCGCTGACCGCCGGACAGCGAGCCGATAGGCACGTCGACGTCGGGCAGGTCGATGCCCATCTTGTGCAGCTCGGACAGCGTGGTCGCCCGCATCGCGTTGGCGTCCAGAGCCCACGGGAAGCGGCCCTGCCGGATCTCCTGGCCGAGGAAGAAGTTGCGCCACACCGGCATCAACGGCACGACGGCGAGGTTCTGGTACACCGTCGCAATGCCCTTCCCCAGCGCATCTTTCGGCGAGGTGAACTTGATCGCCTCGCCGTCGACGAGCAGTTCGCCGTCGGTCTGCGGATGGTAGCCGGCGATGATCTTGATCAGCGTCGACTTGCCTGCGCCGTTGTCACCGAGGATGCCGGTGACCTCTCCTGCGTGCACACGCAACGAGATGTCTTTCAGCGCAGTGATATTGCCGTAGCTCTTGCCGACGTTCTTCAGCTCGACCAGTGGCACCTTGCCACCGGACGGAGCCTCTTCCACGGTTTGGTCAACTGTTGCGGTCATGGGTCACCTCTTTGCGGCGTAGTTGCGGAATGCGTTGTTGGCGATCACCGCGAACAGCAGCATCACGCCCATGAAGAACTTGAACCAGTCGGGATTCCAACCGGCGTAGACGATGCCCTGCTGCACCATGCCGAAGATGAACGCGCCGATGGCGGCGCCGATCGCGGTTCCGTATCCACCGGTGAGCAGGCAGCCGCCGATCACCGCCGCGATGATGTAGATGAACTCGTTGCCGACACCTTGGCCCGACTGCACGGTGTTGAACGCGAACAGCAGGTGCATGCCGGCGAACCAGGCGGCGAACCCGACCAACATGAACAGGCCGATCTTCACCGCGGTCACCGGAACACCCACTGCGCGGGCGCTTTCCTCGTCACCACCGACGGCGAAGATCCAGTTGCCGATCCTGGTCTTGAACAACACATAGGTCGCTACGGCGGTGAACAGCAGCCACCAGAACACGGTGATCCGGACGCCGACACCCCCAATCGACAAAGGTGTGACTGAACAACCACTCGCAGATGCCCAACCCTGCATGTCGTTCACGCTCGGCGTCGCGACCTGACCCGAAATCAGTTTCGTCGCTGCGAGATTGATGCCGGTCAGCATCAACAACGTGCCCAGTGTGATCAGGAAGCTGGGAATCTTCGTCTTCATCACCAGGTAGCCGTTGAAGAACCCGACGGCCAAGGCGACGATCAGGGCCAGCCCCGCGCCGGCCCAGAGATTCAGATGCAGGTTGTAGGCCAACAGCGACGCGGCGAGCGAACTCGTGGTGACCGCAACGCCCGACGACAGGTCGAACTCACCGCCGATCATCAGCAGTGCCACCGCGCACGCCATGATCCCGATCGTCGAGCTGGCGTACAGCACTGTCGCCAGCGCCTCGGGCGACCGGAACGGCGGAGCGACGACCAGGAAGAAGATGAAGATCGCGACAGCGCCGATCGCCGCGCCCATCTCCGGGCGAATCAACAGGCGCTGTATGCGGTTTCGTTCCTTGACGCGTTCGTCGCGAACGACTTTGTGACTGGCAACGTCCAGATCAGTTTGTGTAGTCATGTGTTATTCTCCTTGCCCTAACGCGTGCCGGCTTTGGCCAATTCGGCGACCGAGTCGATGTTCGTCTCGTCGATGAACGACGGGCCCGTCAGAGTGGCCTGTCCGCCACCGATCAGGTTCTTGTTGTTGAGGTACAGCCACAGTGAGTCGATGGCCAGGTACCCCTGCAGGAACGGCTGCTGGTCGACTGCCCACTTGACGTCGCCCGCCTTGATCGCGTCCACGAGCGCGGCATTGGTATCGAAGGTGACGATCGTTGCGTTGCTGCCGGCGTTGGTCTTCGGACTGCACCGCGGCCAACGCGATCGGTGCGCCGAGGGCGACGACATGATCGATGGACTTGTCCTGCTGCAGCTTGGCGGTGATCGTCGACTCGACCGACGGCATGTCCTTGCTGTTGACGTTGAGGATCTCGAAACCGCCCTTGAAGCCCTCCTTGACACCGGCACACCGCGACTCCAGCGCGACCTGGCCCTGCTCCTGGATAACGCAGACGATGTTCTTCGCGCCGTCCTTGGTCAGCCGCTCGCCCGCGGCGACGCCTGCGAGCTTCTCGTCCTGCCCGAAGTACTCCTGGACGCCCATTGCCTTGAAGTTGTCGAAGCCCGAGTTGAACGCGACGACCGGAATGTTCTTGGCCTGCGCGGCCTTGACGGCAGGCGCCATCGCGTCCGGCTTGGCCAGCGTCAGCGCGATGCCCTGGACGCCACTGTCGATGGCGGTCTGCACGAGGTTCGCCTGGTTCGGCGCCTCGGGGTCATTGGAGTACCGCAATTCGATGTTGTCCTTATCGGCCGCCGCCTGGGCGCCCTTGCGAATCAGGTCCCAGAAGGAGTCGCCTGGTACCTCGTGGGTGATCATCGCGACCGTGGCACGCGGGGTGTTGGCCTGACCGGCGCCCATACCTCCGCCGCTCTCCTGGGGCTTGCCCCCGGTCGAAGAACATGACGCGATCCCGAGTACGAGCACGCTTGCCCCGGTGATCGCCGCGAGCCGACTGAACCTCATTGTTTCTCCTTGCATCCGTATGCGGCGTAGCACGCCTCAAGGGTCGATGTAATACGGCTCACAGTAGAAAGTCAAGACTTTGTTCGGACATTAGGACTGCATATCAAATGCTAAGGTCCATCCATGCTGGTCCGGACGAGATGGGTGACACCCGATGACTGACCTCCAATTGGCGGTCTGCTCCGAGATGGTCTTCACCGACCTGCCGTTGATCGACCGGGTCCGGCGCATCGACGAGCTCGGCTTCGCCGTCGAGATCTGGAGCTGGCACGACAAGGACCTCGACGCCCTGGCCGCGACCGGGGCCCGGTTCTCGTCGATGACCGGGTACCTGCATGGCGATCTGATCGACCCGGCCAGTGCCGACGAGGTCGTGCGCACGGCCGAACTGAGCGTCAAAGCCGCTGAGACGCTGGGCGTTCCACGGCTCAATCTGCACACGGCCGAACTCGTCGACGGTAAGGCGGCGCGTCCGCGCCACCGCGCCACGGGCGAGATGTGGCTGAGCGCGCGGCGGGCGCTCGAGCGGATCGGTGAACTCGGCGAGGCCGCGGGCGTCACCTTCTGCGTCGAGAACCTGAACACCGTCGTCGACCATCCCGGCGTCCCGCTGGCCAGGGCGAAGGACACGCTGGCGCTCGTCGAGGGGGTGGGCCATCCGAATGTCCGGATGATGCTCGACCTGTATCACGCGCAGATCGGCGAGGGGAATCTCATCGAGTTGATCCGACGCTGCGGGGACGCCATCGGCGAAGTGCAGGTTGCCGACGTGCCCGGCCGCTGCGAGCCCGGCACCGGCGAGATCAACTACCCCGCGATCGCAAAGGCGCTGCGCGACATGGGGTTTACCGGCACCGTCGGCATGGAGGCCTGGGCGTCCGGCGACAGCGAGGCCGGCAGCGAGGCGGCCCTCGACGCCTTCCGCCGCGCCTTCAGCTGACCCGCGCCTTCAGATAGCGGTCACCTTTCCCCGCCGAGCAGACGCAAACTCGCACGAAACACGCGCAAAAAGCGCGAGTTCGCGTCTGCTCGGCAGAGGAATCAGCGGTCGACCAGCGTGGTGTCGAAGTAATAGCGCGACGCGCGGTAACAGTGCGCGCCGAACTCGACGGCGGCGCCGGAGTCGTCGAACGCGGTCCGCGACATCGTCAGCAGCGGCGCGCCGGGCTTCTCGTCGAGCAGCTTCGCCTCCGCCCTGCTCGCTCCGCGGGCGCCGATGCGCTGGCGGGCAAGTCGGATGTGCACCCCGCGCGCACGCAGCGACTGATACAGACCGTTGCTCTCGAGTTCCTCGGCATCCGGCGCGATGTCCACTGGCAGGTGGTTCGTCATCACTGCCAGCGGCTCGCCGTTCGCACAGCGCAGCCGGTGGATCGACACCACCTCGCGGTCGTCCTTCAGATTGAGCTCGCGCGCGACCTCCTCGTCGGGCGGGCCGACGTGGTAATCGAGCAGCTGAGTGGTCGGCTCCTGGCCGGCGCGAGTGAGGTCGTCGTACAGGCTGGTTAGCTCGACACGACGGTGCACCGGGTTCTGCACGACCTGGGTGCCGACTCCGCGCTTGCGGACAAGTAGGCCCTTGTCGACGAGTTCCTGAATGGCGCGGCGGGTGGTCGGCCGCGACAGCGTCAGCCTTTTCGCCAGCGCCAGTTCGTTTTCGAACCGATCGCCCGGAGCCAGGTCACCGTCGCGAATGGCGGCCTCGATGGCCTGGGCAAGTTGATAGTAGAGAGGGACAGGGCTTGACCTGTCGAGCTCCACCGTCAAAGGCACGTTGTCTCCGATCTCGGGGTCCGACCAGATCACGGTAGCTGAATATTAGCACCGCATGATCGAAAGTCAGAATGTCAGGACAAACTATTGACAGCCCGGAGTATCGCAGGGCACAGTCTTACGCAAGCCACCAACAACCGCCGGAGAGCGATCTTGACCACCACGCAGCCGTTCGACGTACTCGCCATCGGGCGCAGTGGCGTCGACATTTATCCCCTTCAGATCGGCGTCGGCCTGGAGAATGTCGAGTCGTTCGGCAAGTTCCTCGGCGGCAGCGCCGCCAACGTCGCGGTGGCCGCCGCCCGACTCGGTAACCGCACCGCGCTGATCTCCGGCGTCGGCGCCGACCCGTTCGGCACCTTCGTCCGCAACGAGCTCGCCGACCTCGGCGTCGACAACGCCTTCGTGTACGACCCATGACGAGTACCCGACGCCGGTGACGTTCTGCGAGATCTTCCCGCCGGACAACTTCCCGCTGTACTTCTACCGGCGCCCGAGCGCGCCCGACCTTCAGATCCGGCCCGACGAAATCGACGTCGACGCCGTGCAGAATGCCAAGCTCTACTGGTCGACGGTCACCGGGCTGTCCGAAGAGCCAAGCCGCAGCGCGCATTTCGCCGCGTGGGAGGCACGCGCGAGAGCACGGCTCACCGTGCTCGACCTCGACTACCGGCCGATGTTCTGGGAGTCGCCTGCGGCTGCGACCGAGCAGGTACAGCGCGCACTGCAGCACGTGACCGTGGCGGTCGGCAACCGGGAGGAGTGCGAAATCGCGGTCGGCGAGACCAATCCACAGCGCGCCGCCGACGCACTGCTCGACCTCGGTGTCGAGCTCGCCATCGTCAAGCAGGGCCCCCGCGGTGTGCTGGGCAAAACCCGGCACTCCCATGTCAACGTCGCCCCCAACGACGTCGACGTCGTCAACGGCCTTGGGGCGGGAGATGCCTTCGGCGGCAGCCTATGTCACGGCCTGCTGCACGGTTGGCCGCTGGAGAAGACCCTGCGGTACGCCAACGCCGCGGGCGCCATCGTCGCATCGCGGCTCGAGTGCTCGACGGCGATGCCGACGGCGCAAGAGGTCGCCGAGTTGGCCGACCAGACCGCGGTGGAGGCCGTCAATGTCTGACGCTGTGTGCAAGGACTACACCCAGCTCACCGAGGTGCGCGCGACGGACCCGCAAGCAGTCGAGCGGGCGTGGCAGACGCGCACCATCCGGCCCGCGGTGCGGGGCAACGGCAGGCTGATGATCGTCGCCGCCGACCACCCCGCCCGCGGCGCCCTCGGTGTCGGGTCACGGCCGACCGCCATGAACAGCCGCACCGACCTGCTCGACCGGCTGCGCGCGGCGCTGGCCGACCCCGGCGTCGACGGCGTCCTGGCGACCTCCGACATCCTCGACGACCTGCTGCTGCTCGGCGCGCTCGAGGACAAGGTGGTGTTCTCCTCGATGAACCGTGGCGGCCTCGCCGGCGCGCAGTTCGAACTCGACGACCGCATGACGGCGGCCACCGCGGCAGCCACCGCGGCCGCGCGCATGAACGGCGGAAAGATGTTGTGCCGCATCGATCTCGACGACCCCGGCACCGTGTCGACGCTGGAGACGTGTGCGCGGGCAATCGATGAGCTCGCATCCCACGGCCTGATCGCGATGGTCGAGCCGTTCATGTCGTCGCGGGTCAACGGCAAGGTGCGCAACGACCTCAGCGCCGATGCGGTGATCAAGTCCGTGCACATCGCACAGGGCCTTGGCTCCACGTCCGCCTACACCTGGATGAAGCTTCCCGTGGTCGAGGAGATGGACCGCGTGATGGAGTCGACGACGCTGCCGACGCTGCTTCTGGGCGGCGACCCCGCCGATCCGGACGAGGCGTTCGCCAGCTGGGAGAAGGCGTTGGCGCTGCCGTCGGTGCGCGGGCTGATCGTGGGACGGACACTGCTCTATCCCGCAGACGACGACGTCAGCTCGGCGGTTGCCACCGCCGTGTCGATGGTGAGGACCGAGGCGAGCGATGGGGGCACCTCCCCGCCGCAGGCCTGGGGGACGACGGGAAGGGAGTAGGCATGCACAGCAAGTACTACATCCCGGCGAGCAGCGCGACCCTCCCCTACACCGTCGACGTCACACCCGAATCCGCCGGCTGGTCCGAGGCGAGCCTGTGGGTGGTCGAGCTGCAGTCGAACCGGGAACTCGCGTTGGCCACCGATGGCATCGAGGTGATGATCCTGCCGCTGGCGGGCGGTGGCACGGTGCAATGCGGTGACGAGACGTTCGAACTGTCGCCGCGCGCATCGGTTTTCGACGGTCCCGCCGACATGGTCTACATCGGCACCGGCCAGAGCTACACCCTGCGTGGCGAGGGCAGACTCGCGATCTGCGGCGCGCGCGCCAAGCGGCAGCTGCCCAACCGCAGGGTGGCCGCCGCGGACGTGTCCGTCGAGCTGCGTGGTACCGGCAACTGCAGCAGGCAGGTGCACAACTTCGGCACCGCGGGTGTGTTCGAGGCCGACTCGCTGATCGCCTGCGAGGTGATCACGCCCGGCGGCAACTGGTCGAGCTATCCCGCGCACAAGCACGACGAGGAGACGCCGGTCGAGTCCGCGCTCGAGGAGATCTACTACTTCGAGATCGCCTCCGGCCCAGACGATTCCCGCGGCTTCGGTTACCACCGCGTGTACGGCACCCCGAGCAGGCCGATCGAGGTCCTCGAAGAGGTGCGCACCGGTGACGTCGTCCTGGTGCCGCACGGCTACCACGGTCCGTCGGTCGCCGCGCCCGGCTATCACATGTACTACCTCAACGTGATGGCCGGCTCCGGCGAGGAACGGGCCTGGAAGATCGTCGACGACCCCGAGCACGCGTGGTTGCGCGGCACCTGGGAGGACCAGGCCGTCGACCCCCGGCTACCCCTTCGTTCACGAGGAGAGTGACGTGGTCTCCAAGGCATCCGCGTTCAAGTCGCCGCACAACGAGCCGACCGTGCGGCTCACCGTCGCGCAGGCAGTCGTTCGGTTCCTTTCCAACCAGTACGTCGAACGCGGCGGCGAACGCAGCAAGTTCTTCGCAGGCTGTTTCGGCATCTTCGGGCACGGCAACGTGGCAGGCATGGGCCAGGCGCTGCTGCAGGCCGAGGTCGAGGCCGAGCAGGCAGGCACCGAGCCGGGGCTGCGATATGTGTTGGGCCGCAACGAACAGGCCATGGTGCACACGGCCGCCGCCTATGCCAGGCAGAAGGACCGGCTGCAGGCGTGGGCCGTGACCGCCAGCATCGGGCCGGGCTCGACCAACATGCTCACCGGCGCCGCGCTGGCCACCATCAACCGGCTGCCCGTGCTGCTGCTGCCATCGGACACCTTCGCCACGCGAGTGAGCGCACCGGTGCTGCAGGACCTCGAACAGCCGCACGACAACGAGATGACCGTCAACGACGCGTTCAAGCCGCTGTCGCGGTTCTTCGATCGAGTCTGGCGGCCGGAACAACTGCCCGCGGCGCTGCTCGGCGCGATGCGAGTGCTCACCGACCCGGTCGAGACCGGTGCGGCCACCATCGCGTTGCCACAGGACGTGCAGGCCGAGGCGTTCGACTGGCCGGAATCACTGTTCGCCGAACGCACTTGGCACGTGGCGTGCCCGCTGCCGGAGCGGTCGGTGGTCGCGCAGGCCGCGGAGATCATCGCGTCCGCACAGCGCCCGCTCATCGTGGCAGGCGGCGGGGTCATCTACTCCGACGCGAACGACGCTCTGGCGGCGTTCGTCGAGCGGACCGGAATCCCGGTGTCGGAGACGCAGGCCGGCAAGGGCTCACTCCCCTACGACCACCCGCAGTCGGTCGGCTCGGTCGGCTCGACGGGATCCACCGCCGCCAACGCGTTGGCCGCAGAGGCCGATGTCGTCATCGGAATCGGCACCCGCTACAGCGACTTCACCAGTGCGTCGCGGACCGCGTTCAACAATCCAGGCGTCCGATTCGTCAACATCAACGTCGCCTCGTTCGACGCCGTGAAGCAGGGCGGCCTTTCGGTCGTCGCCGACGCACGCGAGGCCATCGAGGCGCTGTCCGCCGCGCTGAGCGACTACTCGGTCAGCGACGACTACCGCACGCGCACAATCGAACTCGCCACGGAGTGGGACGACACCGTCACTTCGGCCTACCGCGTCGAGGATGATGGCAGCGCCCTGAACCAGAGCCAGGTCATCGGGCTGGCGAACACCCTGTCCGATCCGCGTGACGTCGTCGTGTGTGCGGCCGGATCCATGCCCGGCGACCTGCACAAGCTGTGGCGCACCCGCGACCGCAAGGGCTACCACGTCGAATACGGCTACTCCTGCATGGGATACGAGGTCGCGGGCGGCATCGGCGTGCGGATGGCCAGCCCCGATCGCGATGTCTTCGTGATGGTCGGCGACGGCTCCTACCTGATGATGGCGACGGAGTTGGTGACCGCGGTCCAGGAAGGCGTCAAGGTCATCCTGGTGCTGGTACAGAACCACGGCTTCGCCTCGATCGGCTCGCTGTCAGAGTCGTTGGGATCCCAGCGATTCGGCACCTCTTACCGCTATCGCGACAGTTCGGGTCGGCTGGCGGGCGACAAGCTTCCGGTCGACCTGGCGGCCAACGCGGCCAGCCTGGGCGCCGAGGTGATCAAGGTGACGACGGCGGCCGAGTTCACCGACGCGGTCAAGATGGCCAAGGCCAGGAGAGCACACCACCGTGATCCACGTCGAAACCGACCCGCTGATCTACGCGCCCGACAGCCAGTCCTGGTGGGACGTTCCCGTCAGCGAGACCTCGGAGCTGGACTCGACCCGGCAGGCGTACGAGACGTACGCCGAGTGGAAGAAGGTTCAGCGCCCGTACGTGAAGCCCTACGACTCGAAAGGGATTGATCGATGAGCACCATTCTCGTTGGCTCCGCACCCGATTCGTGGGGCGTGTGGTTCCCCGAGGATCCGGTTCAGACGCCGTACACCCGGTTCCTCGACGAGGTGGCCGCCTCCGGTTACAAGTGGATCGAGCTGGGCCCGTTCGGCTACCTGCCCACCGACCCTAATCAGCTGTCCGACGAACTGGCGGCGCGCGACCTGAAGCTGTCGGCGGGCACCGTCTTCGAGCACCTGCATCAGGACGACTCGTGGGATGCGGTGTGGAAGCAGATCGAGGACGTCGCGAAGCTGACGGCGGCCGTCGGCGGCAAGCACGTCGTCGTCATCCCCGAGATGTGGCGCGACCCGTCGTCGGGAGCCGTGCTGGAGGACCGCAACCTGACCACCGAGCAGTGGCAGAAGAAGACCAACGGCATGAACGAGCTCGGCAAGGCGATGTACGAAAAGTACGGCGTGCGTGCGCAATACCACCCACACGCCGACAGTCACGTCGACACCGAGGAGAACGTCTACCGCTTCCTCGACGGCACCGACGGCGAGTTCGTCAACCTGTGCCTGGACACCGGCCACATCAGCTACTGCGGCGGCGACAACATCGCGATCATCGAGCGCGCCCCGGAGCGCATCGGCTATCTGCACCTCAAGCAGGTCGATCCCGAAGTCCAGGCCAAGGTGATCGCCGAGGACCTGCCGTTCGGCGAAGCAGTCAAGCTCGGCGCGATGACCGAGCCGCCACGCGGAATCCCCGACATGCCACCGCTGTTGGCCGCCATCGACAAGCTCGGCGTCGACGTCTTCGCGATCGTCGAACAGGACATGTACCCGTGTGAGGTCGACGCACCTCTGCCGATCGCCAAGCGCACCCGCCAGTACCTCGGCTCGTGCGGTGTCCCCTCCGTGAAATTCGCCTAGTAGCAAGTCAGGAACGAAGATGTCTGATCTCCGCATCGCCGTGCTCGGCGTCGGTGTGATGGGTGCCGATCACGTCGCCCGCATCACGAACCGCATCAGCAACGCCCGCGTCGTCGTGGTCAACGACTACCTGTCCGAGAAGGCCGAGCAGGTCGCCGCGTCGGTACCTGGTGCCCGCGCGGTGGGCGACCCGCTGGACGCGATCGCCGATCCCGACGTCGACGCTGTCGTGCTCGCCACGCCGGGACCGACCCACGAGAAGCAGCTGCTCGCCTGCCTGGAGCACGGCAAGCCGGCGCTCTGCGAGAAGCCGCTGACCACCGACGTGGAAACCTCACTCGCCGTAGTCAAGCGGGAGGCCGAACTCGGCAAGAAGCTGATCCAGGTCGGGTTCATGCGTCGGTTCGACCACGAATACGCCCACCTGAAGGCACTCATCGACGGCGGCGAATTCGGTCAGCCGCTGGTGCTGCACTGCGTGCATCGCAACCCGGCCGTCCCACCGTCATTCGACAGCGCGATGGTGGTGCGGGATTCGTTGGTACACGAGGTCGACGTCACCCGCTTCCTGTTCGACGAGGAGATCGCCTCGATCCAGATCATCACGCCCGCCCCGAATCCCGTTGCACCGCAGGGGCTTGCCGACCCGCAGATCGCGATCATGCGGACCGAGTCCGGCAAGTATGTCGACGTCGAGCTGTTCGTCACGACCGGTGTCGCCTACGAGGTGCGCACCGAGCTGGTGGCCGAGAAGGGCAGCGCCATGATCGGACTGGACGTCGGCCTGGTGCGCAAGGTCGCACCGGGCAACTGGGGAGGCCGCATCACCCCCGGCTTCCGGGAACGCTTCGGGCAGGCCTACGACACCGAGTTCCAGCGCTGGGTCGACGCGGTCCATGGCGGTGGGACCACCGGCAATTACATCGACGGGCCCGACGCATGGGACGGGTACGCGGCGGCCGCGGTCTGCGAAGCCGGCGTCGACTCGTTGCACACCGGCAGGCCCGTCGAGGTCCAGATCGTCGATCCCGCGTCGATCAAGAGAACGCGAACATGAAGATCGCACTCGATCCGACGCCGTTCCACCACGACTACGACCTGCTCGACTTCCCGCGGCTGGTAGCGGAATTGGGTTATGAATACCTGCAGCTGACGCCGCACCGGGACTTCATCCCGTTCTTCAACCATCCGCGGGCCGACGACGACCTCGTCGCACAGTTCCGCAAGGCGTGCGCCGCCGCCGGGGTGGGGATCGCGTCGGTGCTGCCCGTGCTGCGCTGGTCGGGTCCCGACGAAGACGCCCGCGAAGCCGCGGTGCGCAACTGGAAGCGCGTCGTGCAGATCACCGTCGACCTCGGCGTGAACGTCATCAACACCGAGTTCTCCGGCCGCCCCGAGCGCGCCGAGGAATCCGAACGGGCATTCTTCCGGTCCATGGAAGAGCTGGTGCCGATCTTCGAACGGGAAGGCATCGACGTCCGAATCGACCCGCACCCAGACGATTTCGTCGAGGACGGGATGGAGGCGTTGCGGATCATCCGCGGCGTCAACTCACCCAATATCGGCATGGTCTTCGTCGCGTGCCACAGCTACCACATGGGCGGCAACATGGGTGAGATCATCCGCGCCGCAGGCAACAAGCTGCGGCTGGTGCACGTGGCCGACACGATGGACCACCGCCGCAGCCACGGGCTGCGCTACATCACCAACCCGCCGGGCAGCCCGGCGCGGGTGCACCAGCACCTGAAGATCGGTGACGGCGACGTCGACTGGGACGAGTTCTTCGGCGCCCTTGCCGATATCGATTTCTACGACCGGCCCGACACCGTCATGGTCTCGTCCGTCTTCGCCGAGGACGAGAACGCCCACGAGGTGTCGCGCTACCAACTGAACACCATGACCGAATACATTTCGAAGTTTGGAAAGTGATTATGAGCAAGACCATTTCGCATTGGATCGACAACAAGGCCTATCCGGGTAACAGCGGGGCGACGGCGCCGGTGACGAACCCGGCTACCGGCGAGGTCACCGGGCAGGTCGCGCTCGCCAGCGTCGAGGACGCCCGCGCCGTGATCGACGCGGCGGCCGCGGCATTCCCCGCGTGGCGGGACACCTCGCTGGCCAAGCGCACCGCGATCCTGTTCAAGTTCCGCGAGCTGCTCAACGAGCGCAAGGGCGAGCTGGCCGAGATCATCACCTCCGAGCACGGCAAGGTCGTCTCCGACGCTCTGGGCGAAGTGTCGCGCGGCCAGGAGGTCGTCGAATTCGCCTGCGGTATCCCGCATCTGCTCAAGGGCGGCTTCACCGAGAACGCCTCGACGAAGGTCGACGTCTACTCCATCCGCCAGCCGCTGGGACCGGTGGGTGTCATCAGCCCGTTCAACTTCCCGGCCATGGTGCCGATGTGGTTCTTCCCCATCGCGATCGCGACCGGTAACACCGTCGTGCTGAAGCCGAGCGAGAAGGACCCGTCGGCGTCGTTGTGGCTGGCCGAGCTGTGGGCCGAAGCCGGCCTTCCGCCAGGGGTTTTCAACGTGTTGCAGGGCGACAAGACCGCCGTCGACGAGCTGCTGACCAACAAGGCCATCAAGTCGGTGTCCTTCGTCGGCTCGACGCCGATCGCCGAGTACGTCTACCGCACGGGCACCGCGGCCGGTAAGCGCGTGCAGGCGCTCGGCGGCGCGAAGAACCACGCGGTGATCCTGCCCGACGCCGACCTGGATCTGGCCGCCGACGCGATGGTCAACGCCGGCTTCGGCTCGGCGGGCGAACGCTGCATGGCGATTTCGGCCGCGGTCGCGGTCGGGCCCATCGCCGACGACCTGGTCGCCAAGATCGCCGAACGGGCGGCCACCAT
The DNA here is from genome assembly GCA_963716505.1 of uncultured Actinomycetota bacterium. Lineage (GTDB taxonomy): Bacteria > Actinomycetota > Actinomycetes > Mycobacteriales > Mycobacteriaceae > Mycobacterium. The sequence goes on along the minus strand of CAVQTL010000005.1, from coordinate 25,099 downwards.
CAAGACCGGTGACGGCACCGGAGACGCCGACATGGGCCCGCTGGTGACCAAGGTGCACCGCGACAAGGTCGCCTCCTACATCGACGCAGGCGAGGCCGACGGCGCAAAGATCGTCGTCGACGGGCGCGGTGTGCGTGGCGAGGCAGGCGACCGAGCGGGAAGCAGACGGCTTCTGGTTGGGCCCGACGCTGATCGACCACGTCACCCCCGAGATGAGCGTCTACACCGACGAGATCTTCGGACCCGTGTTGTCGGTGGTGCGCGTCGAGACCTACGACGAGGCCCTGGATCTGGTCAACTCCAACCCGTATGGCAACGGCACCGCGATCTTCACCAACGACGGCGGTGCCGCGCGGCGCTTCCAGAACGAGGTGGAGGTCGGCATGATCGGCATCAACGTGCCGATCCCGGTGCCGATGGCCTACTACAGCTTCGGCGGCTGGAAGGCGTCGCTGTTCGGCGACACCCACGCCCACGGCATGGACGGTGTGCACTTCTTCACCCGCGGCAAGGCCATCACCAGCCGCTGGCTCGACCCCAGCCACGGCGGCCTGGAACTCGGCTTCCCGCAAAACAAGTAGCACCGCGAGCGGCCGTGTCTGTACACGACACACCGTCATTTTGTGTACAAATGCGGCCGCTCGCGGTGCATCGAGCATTGGAGGGACGATGGCTGACCTCGTCGCGACGGCATGGACCAGTGCCGGTGACACGTCACCGAGGCGGATCCCGCCGATAAGCCCCGTTCCGATAGCGCAGCGCGTTGCGGCGGTCGCAGACGCGGGCTACTGCGGGCTCGGGCTGATCGCCGACGATCTTGCCGTCGTCCGCGACACGGTCGGGTACGACGGATTACGCACCCTGCTCGCCGATCACGGGTTGACGCACTTCGAGATCGAGCTCATCGAACGCTGGTGGATTCCGCGCGGCGAACCCGGACACACCTACGACGTCCGCGACCTGTTGTTCGACGCCGCCGATGCGCTCTCGCCGGCGTTCATCAAGATCGGTTCACAGAAAGGGCCTGCCATCGAAGATCCGCTGACACTAGTCGGCCCGCTGCGTGACCTGGCCGATGAAGCAGAAGCGCACGGCACGCGCGTGGCCATCGAAACCATGCCGTTCTCCGCGATTGCCACGGTGCCGATGGGCGTCGAAATCATCGACGCGGCAAATCATCCCGCCGCAGGCCTGCTCATCGACGCGTGGCACGTCTTCCGCGCGGACACGTCGCTGAGCGAGCTGAGCGCAGTGCTGAAGCCGGAGCATGTGTTCGGTGTCGAGCTCGACGACGCCGCGCCCGAGGTCGTCGGGACGCTGTTCGAGGACACCGTCGAGCGCCGATTGCTCTGCGGTGAGGGATCTTTCGATCTGCCCGGCCTGGTCGCCGTCCTGCGCGACAAGGGTTTCGACGGGCCGTGGGGCGTGGAGATCCTGTCCACGTCCTTCCGGCAACTCCCGGTGGACCAGGCGGTCAAACTGGCTGCCGACTCCGCGCTGACAGTGCTCTGACCATTTGGGGCGTTCGCAGGCCGCGAGCGTCCTCAAATGCACACATATCAGCGGCGTGTCGTGTGCAAACACGGCGCGTTCGGCGAGCGAAGTGATGCGCTGACAGTGCTGACGTAGCCGCCGAGTGTGGGGGCTGCGGGTTAACAGTGCCTGCGATGCAGGCGTACCCCCACACTCGACGACGTCGTCAGTGAGCTGCGGGTTCAGAGGATGTAGAGCATCTCCTGATACGTGGGTAGCGGCCAAAGATCGTCGGCCACAACACTTTCCAGCGTGTCGGCGGCGGCACGCACCGCATCCATCAACGGCAGCAGGCTCTGCGCATGCTTGGCCTCATCGGCGGCCGAATCGCCGCCGTGCGCTTCCATCGCCGTCTTGAGCGCCGTCAGGGCGCTGGTCAGCTCCGAGATCGGCGCCGAGACAGCCGCCAACAACGTCGTGTCGGCCTGCACTCCCGCCGCCTTGAGCGTCGCGACGTTCTGCGCGAGCTCGGTCTGGTACCGGATCGCCGCGGGCAGGATCACCGTGGATGCGAGCTCCAGGGTGAGCTTCGCCTCGACGGTGATCGTCAGTGCGTACGTCTCGTACCGGACCTCTTCTCGGCTGTGCAGCTCGCGCTCGTTGAAGACCCCGTACTTCTCGAATACCTCGACCGCCTCCGGTGTGATCAGCTGCGGGATGGCGTCCAGCGTCGTCTTGAGGTTCGGCAGTCCACGCTCGGCGGCCTCGATCTGCCAGTTCTCGGAATACCCGTCGCCGTTGAAGACGACCGCGCCGTGTTCGGTGATGATCTCGGTGAGCAGCTTCTGCACAGCCATGTCGAAATCCTCGCCCGCGCCGACGGCCTTCTCCAGCACCGTCGCCATGTAGTCGAGCGAATCAGCCATGATCGTGTTGAGGATGATCATCGGCACGTTGATGGTCTGCCCGGAGCCCGGCGCACGGAACTCGAAACGGTTGCCGGTGAAGGCGAACGGGCTGGTGCGGTTGCGGTCGCCCGGGTCGGTCGGCAGTTCCGGCAGCGTGTCGACACCGATGATCATGCTGCCCTTGCCCTTTGACGATGTGGCCGCGCCCTTCGCGATCTGCTCGAACACGTCGGCGAGCTGTTCGCCGAGGAAGATCGAGATGATGGCAGGCGGAGCCTCGTTGGCGCCGAGACGGTGATCGTTCGTGGCCGAGGCCACCGACAGCCGCAGCAGGCCGCCGTACTTGTGGACGGCCCGGATGACCGCGGCGCAGAACACCAGGAACTGAGCGTTCTCATGCGGGGTGTCGCCAGGCACCAGCAGGCTGCCGAACTGCGCGTTGCCCATCGAGAAGTTGACGTGCTTACCCGAACCGTTGACGCCGGCGAACGGCTTCTCGTGGAACAGGCACTCCATGCCGTGCTTCTTGGCGATGTTGCGGAACGTGGTCATCAACAGCTGCTGATGGTCGGCGGCGATGTTGGCCCGCTCGAACATCGGGGCGATCTCGAACTGCCCCGGCGCGACCTCATTGTGCCGCGTCTTGGCCGGGATGCCGAGTTTGAACAGCTCCCGCTCGGTGTCCATCATGAATGCGAGCACCCGATCGGGCACCGAACCGAAATAGTGGTCGTCGAACTCCTGACCCTTGGGCGGCTTGGCCCCGAACAGGGTGCGGCCTGCGTTGATCAGGTCAGGCCGCGCCAGGAAGAAGTGACGGTCGACCAGGAAGTACTCCTGCTCAGGGCCGCAGAACGACACGATGTGGTCGAAGTCCTTGTGCCCGAACAACTTCAGGATGCGCCCGGCCTGGGCGCCCATCGCCTGCTGACTGCGCAGCAGCGGAGTCTTGTAGTCCAGCGCCTCGCCCGTCATCGACACGAACACCGTCGGGATGCACAGCGTGTTGCCGTTCGGGTTCTCCAGGATGTACGCCGGGCTGGTGACATCCCAGCCGGTGTATCCGCGCGCCTCGAAGGTGCTGCGCAGCCCACCCGACGGGAAGCTGGACGCGTCGGGCTCACCCTGGATCAGCGTCTTGCCTGCGAATTCGGCCAGCGTCTGGCCGTCGGAGACGGGCTCCAGAAAGCTGTCGTGCTTCTCCGCGGTCAGCCCCGTCATCGGGTAGAAGACGTGCGCGTAGTGGGTGGCACCCTTCGACAGCGCCCAGTCCTTCATCGCCGAGGCGACGGAGTCGGCGACGGCAGGGTCGAGCTTGGCGCCCTTCTCGATGGTCGCGACGACGGACTTGTACACCGACTTCGGCAGCCGCAGCCGCATCTCGGCGAGGGTGAAGACATTCGCGCCGAAGATCTCTCCCGGCGCCTCGGCCGGGTCGAAGCTGATTGCCGGTGGCACGTACGCCTCGACGCTGTTGATGGCCTGCAGGCGCACCGCATTTCCACTCAAGATTGTTCCCTATCGCTCGTCGCCCGCTTCGGCTCAACGGATGGTTGACCGGCCAACCCTAGGGACGGTCGATGGCAAACTTGTTACGCCGCCGTCAACGGTGGAATTCGCCGATGGCCCCGCGGTTTCGTATGTGACGCGGCGCACATGAACCGACGCCGAAGCGAAGTCGTAGATTGAGGTATGCGGCAGCTCGCTGCCTCCGTGGCGTTGGTACTCATCGTCGGAGGTTGTTCACCACAGCCCCCGGCCGATACCGGCGCGTCGCCTCCCCCAGCCGCACCGACGAGCCTGCCACCTGTCGTCATGCCCAGCCTGGTACCGACCGAGGGGAACCCGCCACCGGCCGACGATCTACCGCCGCCCGCCGAGCCGCAGTCGGCGCCACCCCAGACGGCTCCGATCCCGGGGCGCCAAGTACCGGTCGGAGACAAGCCCGAAGGCGTCGTCGTCGACGCGGCCACCCGGATGGTCGCCGTCGCCACCCGCGACCCCAACGAGCTCGTCCTGCTGAACGCCGATACTGGCCAGATCGGGCAACGGGTCCCCCTTCCCGGATTCGTCCGGCATCTACAGCTGGCCAACCCGGGCGGTCCCGTCCTCGTCCCGGTCGAGAGCGCCAACGCGCTGGTCCGCGTCGAGCTGCCGAGCGGACTGGCGTTGCCGCAGGTCGTCACCGGCGTCGTGCCTCACGACGCAGCGCAGGCCGCGAACGGAACCGTGTTCGTCGCGAACGAGCACGGCGGAACGGTTTCGGTACTGCGGGGCCTTGAGGTCGTGAAGGTCTTCGCCGGCAGTGTGCAGCCCGCGGGTCTGGCATCGGTCGGCCAATCCATGGGCCTCATCGACGTCCGCAAGAACGATCTGACCGTCTTCGACACTCATAACCTGCGCATCCTCGGGTCGGCACCGGCAGGCGACGGGCCGACACATTTGGTCGCCGACAAGCACGGCCGCCTGATCGCGACGGACACCAGGGGCGATGCGATCCGGGTCTTCGAGCCGCTGCCGACGCCGCACCAGGTCGGCGAGGTCGCCCAGCCGGGCGGGCCGTACGGCATCGCCTACGACCCCACCCGTGACCTGCTGTGGGTCGCCTCGTCGGGCACCAACGAGGTGGTCGGCTACGACATGAGCCAGCCGACGCCGCGCGAGGTGCGACGCCTGCCGACCGTGCAGAACCCCTACACGCTTGGCGTCGATGCGACTACCGGCAGGCTGTTCATCGCGGGAGTGACCGGCGGCGTGCTACAGATAGTTGACGAACCGTCGTAGTTGTCAGAACAACGGTATGGTCCGCATCCCGGTGCTCGCGGCTGTCGCGATCCAGAAATGGATAGCCCTGTCGCACAGGCAAGTTCACGCTGCCATTGCAGGCTGTGAATACCGTCGTCGGGACCGCTGAACCGGCGCTGTAGGTGCCGCGTCGGCGCCGATGCCCGTGGCGATCGTGTTGTTGATGGCACCCGTGACGGCATGGGAGGCCTCGTGAGGGAGCATGTGCCCGGCCATCGGGAGGTGCACGTGTTCGGCGCCGGGGATGGCGGCGGCCAGATCGCGCGCGTGGGATGGTGGGGTCAGGAGGTCTGCTCCGCCGCTGAGGATGGTCGCATGGGCGCGAATCGAGGCGAGCGTGGCGTATTGGTCGTAGGACCGCAGGCTTGGCAGAAACCCGACGGCGGTGGTGAGGGATGCCGCGGCCATCGCCGTATCGAACAGCGTCGCCAGGGTGGCGCGGGAGTGGTCGCCGACCTGGAGGGCTAGGGCGGCGCGTACGGGCTTGGTAAGCAGCCGAACCGCCCGTTGAGGCGCGCGAGACGCGAACTTGCACAGCACGTCCGTAGCGGGACTGGCCAGGAGTCGGGCCACGCCGCGCTCAGCGAGCCGACCCGCCGCAGTGGCGACGAGGACGACTCCGTGCGGCTGCACGGGGCGATCAGCCGGCGGCCGGCCAAGGTAGGTGAGCGCGACCATCCCGCCCATCGAGTGGCCCACGAGGGTCAGCGAACCGGTCACGTTGAGGGCTTTGAGGACGTCGGCAAGGTCGGCGGCGAGCTGCTCGACGACGTAGGTGCTTGTCGGGGCGGTATCCGAATCACCGTGGCCACGGTGGTCATAGCTGATGATCCGGAGACGAGCACCCCACCGCCGGGTCAGGTGATGGATTTGGCCGGCCCACGAGCCCTGCTCGAGGCAGAGGCCGTGCAGGAGCACAACGGTGGCTTCGGCATCGATGGGCCCTCTGTCTCGCACCGCCAGTCGCACGCCATCGCGAACGGTCACTGTCCGTTCGGTGTAGGCGGTGCTTCCGGTGGTCATGACCGAAATACTCATCGATCGGGTAGGGGCTCCGTAATCGTCGGGAAGCCAGATTCCGCTCCATATCAACCAGGGTTTCCTATCCGTCGGGTAAGCCTCGGGGTGGACGAGCGCTCGTCGGACACCTCGGCGGAAACGGTCCTACCTGCGATCTCCACCGAATCTCCACAAAACCTCCAAGCTTGGGCAACGGCTGTGATCGAGCATCGGTCCATGCCTGAAATCCTCATCGCGGCGCTGTCGCCCATTGGGCACATCGGCTCGCTGCTGAACGTCGCACGGGGCCTGGTCGACCGCGGGGATCGGGTCACCGTGCTGTCCGGCGCCGGTCGCGCCGACGACATCCGAGCGGCGGGCGCCATGCCCGCCACGCTGCCTGCGCAGGGCGACCTCGACCTGGCACTGCTGGAATCCGACAGCGGACGCGAGGAAACCAGCGGCATCAAGCGGCTCAACTTCGACATCGTCCGGCTCTTCGTCGCCCCGATGCCGTACCAGACCAAGGCTCTTGCCGACCTGATGTCGCAGAAGCGGTTCGACGCGATCCTCGCCGACTACGGCTTCTTCGGCGTGCTGCCGTTCGTGCTCGGAGATCGGGCCGCTCGGCCGCCGGTACTGCTCTATGGCACCACCCCGATGATGTTCAGCAGCCGCGACACGGCCCCCGGCGGACTCGGGCTGCCGCCGTCGACGAGCGCGCTGGGCCGGTTGCGCAACCGCACCCTGAACCTGTTGTCGCAGAAGGTGTTGCTGCGCCAGTCGCAGAGGGCCGCGAACTATCAATTGCATCGGTTGAACTCCCGCGAGCTGCCGATGTTCCTGCTGGATTCCGGCGCGCTCGCCGACCGCTTCATCGCGCCCACCGTGCCCCAATTCGACTACCCGCGCAGCGATCTGCCCGCCAACGTCCGATATGTCGGCATGGTTCACCCGACCCCGACGGCGAAGTTCCGCCCGCCGGTGTGGTGGCCGAAGCTCGACGGTGACCGCCCCGTCGTGCACGTCACCCAGGGCACCGTCGACAACGCCGACCTCGACCGGCTGTTGCGGCCGACGATCGAGGCGCTGGCCGACGAGAACGTCATGGTGGTCGCCACCACCGGTGGGCCGCACGTCTCGGAGCTTGACTTCCCCATTCCGCCCAATACGTATGTCGCAGAGCATATTCCGCACGACGTGCTGCTGCCGAACGTCGACGTGATGGTGACCAACGGCGGCTACGGCGCCGTCCAGCGCGCCCTGGCGTCCGGTGTACCGCTGGTGGTCGCGGGCAATACCGAGGACAAGCCCGAGGTGGCGGTGCGCGTCGCGTGGTCGGGCGCAGGCGTCGACCTGAGGACCGGTATCCCCACCGCGAAGGCGGTTCGCCACGCGGTGCGCGAGGTGCTCGGCAACGGCCGCTATCTGCGCCGCGCCCGCGAGTTGGAGGCGGCGTACGCCCAGCGCGACGGCGTCGCCGAGATCGCCGCGCTGATCGACGAAGTGGTCGGCGAACGCCGTGCGGCGGTGACGTCGTGAGTTGTGCCGACCCATTCGGCAGACCGCCGAATACGAGTAGTCGACTACGCGTGCCCGAAGAGCACTGCCCGGAAAGAGTGGACCCATGGTTAGCAACTTGCAGTTCGCCGCCGTCGCGGCGTACCTGCTGTGGTGCCTGTTCAGCGCGCTGACCGGCGTGCTCGAGTCCGACGAGCAGGACGCCGCGTCGAATATTGACGAAAGCGACAAAAACGCGGCAGTCGGGTAGGGCGATCGCGCACCATGAGTCGCAGGGGCCGACATAAGGAGTCTTATGACCGAACTCAAGACGCCGACGGCAGTGCTGCACGAGGGACCGCGCAGCCTCTCCGAGCATGAGACCGCCGACATCGAGCGGCGCGATCTCAAGGAGATCCGGCAGGTCGATATCGATGACGTGATCGAGTACGTCCATCAGGGCCTGCGGAAGCTGCCGGACTTCGTCACCCTGTACAAGAAGTACCTCAAGCAGCGGTGGGACGTCTACGAGCTGGACTTCACCCAGGACCGCATCGACTGGGTCGAGAAGATGACCGAGGACGAGCGCGAGTCGTTCGTCGGGATCGCGTCGGGCTTCCACCACGGCGAGCGGCAGGTGGAGATCGAGCTGCCGGTCTTCATGATCGGCGCGACCGAGGAGGAGAAGCTCCACATCGCCGCCCAGATCGAGGACGAGGCGCGGCACACCGTGTTCTTCGACCGGTTCTACCGCGAGGTCGTCGGCATCGAGGGCGCCGACATCATGGAGGTGCTCGACAAGTCCTTCCCGTGGGTGCAGGAGACGTTCGTCGGCCCGTTCGGTCTGCTGGCCTACCAGGCCGACGAGTTGCGCAGGAACCCGTACGACCAACGGGCTCGGGTCCGCTACGGGACGACGTACTTCCTCTGGATCGAGGGTGTGCTGGCGCTGTCGGTCATGAAAGTGACGCTGTCGTATGCGCGTTGGCGGGGGTTCCTGCCCGCGTACTACGCGGGTTTCACTGCCACGTGCCGCGACGAGTCGCGACATGTGCAGGGCGGCATGCGTTTTCTGCAGGACGCGGTGCGAAATGATCCGACGATGCTCAAGGAGATCCACGACACCCTGCGCACCATCCTGATGATCAGCGGGGTCTCCAGCCGCAAGCTGTACTACGAGCCGCTGGGCTGGACGGAGGACGAGGTTCGGGTGCTGTTGATCCAGCAGCTGCGGCGCAAGTGCAACGACGTCGGCATCTCGCTGTCACAGGAGCTCGAGGACCTGCTTGTGCAGATCGAGCCGGTGCTGGCGGGAGGCTGACCATGTCGATGTTCTTCAGCCAACAGTGGGCCGACGGTGTCCGGGCGGCGTTGAACGCGGGCCCCGATGACGACGCGCTGGCCAGCAAGCTGCCGGAGTATTGGGACTTCTACAACCTGGTGCGCTTCACCTACCCGTCGTCATGGGCGCTCGGAGCGCGGGACGTCCCGGCCGAGTTAGGCGGCGGCACAAGGTATCTCGTCGTCGGCTGGAGCGAAGGCTATGTCGGCGAGTGTCGGGTGCTCGACGAGTCGGAACCGATAGATGCCACGTACGTGCTTGCGGCCGACTATCACGACTGGAAGGCGTTGTTCGAGGGGTACGACGCCCTCCGGACCGTGATGTATCGCAAGCTGCTACTCGAGGAGGGCGACCTCCTGGAGTTCTTCAAGGCGATCTACTTCTTCGTCGAGTGCCTGGCGCTGATCGCCAGGGTGCCAACGAGTTTCCCGGTCGAACTCCAAGGTGCCCGCCGCGGTCTGACCGGGCTGACTTTCCAGCGCGAGCAGACGCAAAAACCCCCGACACGCCGTGTCAAAAGGGGCTTTTGCGTCTGCTCGCCAATGGGTCAGTGGCCGCTTCGGGCCTGTCCCCTCCAGTACCAGGATCAACCAGGTCACCCTGTCGTGCCCGCGGCAGGAATTCGATGCGCGAGTACGGCGCTCGATTGGGCATAAGGCACGGCTCAATTCGAAAGGGACTGCGATGACCGCTTTGATCCAGACCAAGACAATGAGCGTCGACTTCATCCCAGGCGCAGGCCACTTCTGCTGGGAGGAACGCCCCGCCGAGTACGCCGACCTGGTCACCGACTGGTGGAACCGCGTCAACGTGCACACGACCGGAGAGAAGGCCTGACATGTCGACCTATCGCGCCTATCAGGTCACCGGGCAACGGCAATTCGAATTGGTGGAGCGCGAACTCCGTTACCCGGAGCCGGGTTACGTTCGGCTGCGTGTCCAAAGCTGCGGCGTATGCCATAGCGACACTCTCGCCGTCGAGGGCCTGCGGGCCGACCCGAGCCAGCCGGTGGTGCCCGGACACGAGGTCGTCGGTGTCATCGACGCAGTCGGAGAGGGTGTTGTCGATTGGGCGATCGGTGATCGCGTCGGCGTCGGATTTCTGGGCGGTCATTGCGGCGCCTGTGACTGGTGCCGTCGCGGCGACTTCGTCAACTGCGGGAACCAACCTCAGTTCGGGACCACCGTAGACGGCGGATACGCCGAGGTGGCGTACGCCCGAACCACAGCCCTGGCCCGGATACCGGATGGGCTGACACCGGTGGATGCATCGCCGCTGCTGTGTGCAGGCGTCACGACCTACAACCCGTTGCGGCAACTCAACGCCGGCCCGGGCGCCCTCGTGGCGATTCAGGGCATCGGTGGCCTCGGCCACCTGGGGCTGCAATACGCGAACAAGCTGGGTTACCGTGTCGCGGCGATCGCGCGCGGCACCGACAAGGCGGACTTGGCCAAGAGGCTCGGCGCCGACGAATACATCGACAGCGCTGCCGTCGACCCCGCCGAGGCGTTGCAAGAACTCGGCGGCGCCGCCGCCATCGTGGCCACCGCCGCGAGCGGCACATCGATGTCGCCGTTGGTGGCCGGGCTGGCACCTCGGGGTCAGTTGGTCGTCGTCGGCATCGCCGATGACCCAATCGAAGTGAGCACAGTAGACCTCGTACTCGGTGGTCGCTCGATCGTCGGCAGTCTCACGGGTTCGGCGCTCGAGAACGAGGAGAGCCTGCAGTTCAGCGCGAAGCAAGGTGTCGCGCCGATGACCGAGGTGTTCCCGTTCGAACAGGCGCCTGCCGCTTACGAACGAATGATGTCCGGCGACGCCAGGTTCCGCGTCGTCCTAGACATGGGGGCCGAGTAGGGCTACGCGCTCTTCTCGCGACGCTCGGGCCGAGCAGGCTTTCGCGGCACGATCGTCGGCAGCACGTTGTCCTCGACGGTCTCCTTGGTCACCACGACCTTGGCGACGTCGTCGCGGCTCGGGATGTCGTACATCACCGGCAGCAGGACCTCTTCCATGATCGCGCGCAGGCCGCGGGCACCGGTGCCGCGGTGGATGGCCTGATCGGCGATGGACTCCAGCGCCTCCTCGGTGAACTCCAGCTCGACGCCGTCCATCTCGAACAGCCGCGTGTACTGCTTCACCAACGCGTTCTTGGGCTCGGAGAGGATCTTGACGAGCGATTCCTTGTCGAGGTTCGTCACCGACGCCACGACGGGCAGCCGGCCGATGAACTCGGGAATCAGCCCGAACTTGATCAGGTCCTCGGGCATGACCTCGGCGAAGTGATCCTGGGTGTCGATCTCGGCCTTGGAATGCACCTCGGCGCCGAAGCCCAGACCGCGTTTGCCGACACGGTCGGAGACGATCTTCTCCAGACCCGCGAACGCGCCGGCCACGATGAACAACACGTTGGTGGTGTCGATCTGGATGAACTCCTGATGCGGATGCTTGCGACCGCCCTGCGGGGGCACCGACGCCTGCGTGCCCTCGAGGATCTTCAGCAGCGCCTGCTGCACGCCCTCGCCGGACACGTCGCGGGTGATCGACGGGTTCTCGCTCTTGCGGGCGATCTTGTCGACCTCGTCGATGTAGATGATGCCGGTCTCGGCGCGCTTCACGTCATAGTCGGCGGCCTGGATCAGCTTGAGCAGAATGTTCTCGACGTCCTCGCCGACGTAGCCGGCCTCCGTCAGCGCGGTGGCGTCGGCGATCGCGAACGGGACGTTGAGCATCTTGGCCAGCGTCTGCGCGAGGTAGGTCTTGCCGCAGCCGGTGGGGCCGAGCATCAGGATGTTGGACTTGGACAGCTCGACGGGCTCGGCGCGCGAGTCGCGCATCTTCTCCTGCGCCTGAATGCGCTTGTAGTGGTTGTAGACGGCCACGGCCAGTGTTCGCTTGGCGGTGTCCTGCCCGATGACGTAGCCCTCGAGGAAATCGCGAATCTCCACCGGCTTGGGCAGCTCGTCGAGTTTTACGTCGTCGGCGTCGGCGAGTTCTTCTTCGATGATCTCGTTGCAGAGGTCAATGCATTCGTCACAGATATATACGCCGGGACCCGCAATAAGCTTTTTGACCTGCTTCTGACTCTTTCCGCAGAACGAGCACTTCAGCAGGTCACCGCCGTCTCCAATGCGCGCCATGGTGGTGGAGTTCCCTACTTCCTGTCGCAGTCGTTCAATGTCGTTCAGAGTCAAGTCTGGTGGTCGCCTCGGGGCGATTACCCGACGCTACCCGTTCATTCCGGCGCGGTGCGACCGATAAAGCCGAATCGCGTCGGTGGTATTTAGCTGTGTTTGCAGAACATATCGCCTCACGCGTCCCACAACCCCCATGGACGCGCCACTGTGTCCCTGGCGTGTCGCCGCCGTTACCGGACCGAGAGGGCGTCCCGAACAGATCGTAGAGTTGCGAAGTGGCGTTCGCAGCCTTCAACGATACCGTGCTGGTCAGCGATGGTGGCCTGGCCACCGAACTGGAAGCACGCGGCCATGACCTGTCCGACGACCTGTGGTCGGCGCGGCTGTTGTTCGACGCGCCCGACGAGATCGTCGCTTCTCACCGGGCGTTTTTTCAGGCCGGGGCGGCGATCGCGACGACGGCCAGCTACCAGGCATCCTTCGACGGTTTCGCGGCCGGCGGAATCGCCCGCGACGACGCCGAAGCGCTGATGCGGCGCAGCGTCGAACTGGCCGCGGCGGCCCGCGACGAAGCCGGTAGCGACGGCCGGTGGGTGGCGGCGTCGATCGGGCCGTACGGCGCGGCGCTGGCCAACGGCGAGGAGTACGTCGGGCGGTACGGGCTGACGGTCGCGGAGCTGGCGCAGTGGCACCTGCCGCGGCTGGAGATCTTGGCCGACGCGGGAGCCGACGTGCTGGCGATCGAAACGGTGCCCGATATCGACGAGGCCGAGGCGTTGGTCGGGCTGGTGCGGCGGCTCGGTGTGCCCGCGTGGCTGAGCTACACGATCGACGGTTTGCACACCCGTGCGGGCCAGCCGCTGGCGGAGGCGTTCGCGGTTGCGGCGGACGTGCCGGAGATCGTCGCGGTGGGCGTGAACTGTTGCGCGCCGGGCGATGTGCTGCCGGCGATTCAGATTGCGCGCGAGGTGACCGACAAGCCCGTCATCGTCTACCCCAACAGCGGCGAGGAGTGGGACGGCGCCCGTCGGACGTGGATCGGCACGGCGCGGTGGTCGTCGGAGCTGCCCGCGCAGTGGGTGGCCGCGGGCGCACGCATCGTCGGCGGCTGCTGTCGGGTGATGCCCGACGACATCGCGGAGCTAGCGGCGACGCTCAGCCCGCTCTAGGCGACGCTCACGTCCCCTTAGGCGCCGAAACTGCGCACAGATCGCGAAAATCGGCGATATCGCGATCTCCCCGCAGTCTCGCGCGGGCTGATGAACTAGGCCGTCTGAGCGGACAGCTTGCGGTACTCCAGGACGGTGTCGATCACGCCGTACTCCTTGGCCTCCTCGGCCGTCAGGATCTTGTCGCGGTCGGTGTCCTTGCGGATCTGCGCAGCGTCCTTGCCGGTGTGGTGCGCCAGCGTCGTCTCCATCAGCGTGCGCATCCGCTCGATCTCCGCGGCCTGGATCTCCAGGTCGGAGAACTGGCCCTGGATGACGCCGGTGAGCGCGGGCTGGTGGATCAGGATGCGGGCGTTCGGCAGCGCCAGACGCTTACCGGGCGAACCCGCAGCGAGCAGTACCGCGGCGGCCGACGCGGCCTGCCCGAGGCAGACGGTCTGGATGTCGGCGCGCACGTACTGCATGGTGTCGTAGATCGCCATCAGCGACGTGAACGAGCCGCCGGGCGAGTTGATGTACATGGTGATGTCGCGGTCGGGATCGAGCGACTCCAGCACAAGCAGCTGCGCCATGATGTCGTTGGCCGACGCGTCGTCCACCTGCACGCCGAGGAAGATGATGCGTTCCTCGAACAGCTTGTTGTACGGGTTGGACTCCTTGACGCCGAAGCTCGAGTGCTCGATGAACGACGGCAGGATGTAGCGGGCCTGCGGCTGGAGACGGGGGTCTGTGTGGTCGGTCATTTGTCTAGTCCTGCTGTCGGTCCTGAGCCGGTGAGGCTGGCACTGGTGATGATGTGGTCGACGAAGCCGTATTCGAGGGCCTCCGGCGCGGTGAACCAGCGGTCGCGATCGGAGTCGGCCTCGATGCGCTCGAGGGTTTGGCCGGTGAACTCGGCGTTGAGGCGGAACATCTCCTTCTTGATGACCGCGAACTGCTCGGCCTGGATCGCGATGTCCGCGGCGCCACCGGTGATGCCGCCGAGCGGCTGGTGCATCAGGATCCGCGCGTGCGGCAGCGCGTAGCGCTTGCCCTTGGTGCCCGCGGCGAGCAGGAACTCACCCATCGAGGCGGCCATGCCCATGGCGTAGGTGGCGATGTCGCATGGGGCGAGCACCATGGTGTCGTAAACGGCCATGCCGGCGCTGATCGAGCCGCCCGGCGAGTTGATGTAGAGGTGGATGTCCTTGTTCGGGTCCTCCGCCGACAGCAGGAGGATCTGGGCGCAGAGCTTGTTCGCGATGTCGTCGTCGACCTGTGACCCCAGGAAGATGATGCGCTCGGCGAGCAAGCGCTCATAGACGGAGTCGACGAGGTTGAACCCTGCCCCGTTCGAACGCATGTCAGTCACGGGATACCTGCTTTCGTTTTTGCTTCTCACCGAACACTAACCAACCTGCGCGACGGCGCACTCCCTGACAGGCGCCCGTTCGCTCAGAGCGTCACTTCGCGTCGGCGGATGCCTCGTCGGTTTCGTCGGCCGCCGGCTCGCCTTCGTCGGCGGCTGCTGCCTCGGTTTCGGCTTCGACGGCTGGGGTTTCTTCCGCTGCAGCTTGAACCTGGGCGGCGATCTGAGCGGCGGCTTCGGCCGGGTCCGTGGTCGCGGGCGGGCCGAAGAACTCGGTGGTGTCGATCACGTTGCCGTCGGTGTCGGTGACGGTGGCGCCATGGACGACGGCGGCGACGGCCAGGCCGCGGCGCACGTCGGCGAACATCACCGGCAGCTGGTTGTTCTCCTGGAGGTACTGCAGGAGCTGCTGCGGCTCGAGGCCGTACTGCCGCGACATCAGCACCAGGCGCTCGGTCAGGTCGTTCTGGCCGACCTGGACGTTGAGCTGGTCGGCGATGGCGTCCATCACGAGCTGGGTCTTGACGGCGCGCTCGGAGTTCTCCTTGTTGTCCTTGTCGAACTCTTCGCGGCTGCTGCCCTGGGCCTCCAACGCCTTGGCGAAGGCGTCCTCGTCGTGGTCGAGTTGGTGAATGGCGTTGTGGACGGTGTCGTCGATCTGCGCCTGCACAATCTTCTCGGGCAGCGGGACCTCGGTCTGGTCGAGGAGCACTTCGAGGGCCTTGTCGCGGATCTTCTCGGCCTGCTGGACGCGCTTCACCCGCTCGACCTGATCCTTCAGGCTGGCCTTGAGCTCGTCGATGGTGTCGAATTCGCTTGCCAGTTGGGCGAATTCGTCGTCGGGCTCGGGCAGCTCGCGCTCCTTGACGGAGTTGACGGTGACGGTCACCTGGGCCTCTTCGCCGGCGTGCTCGCCGGCGGCCAGCGTCGTCGGGAAGACTTTGGTCTCCCCCTCCTTGAGGCCGACGATCGCGTCGTCGAGTCCCTCGATCAGCTGGCCGGAGCCGACCTCGTGGGACAGGCCCTCGGTCTTGGCTTCGGCGACGTCCTTGCCGTCGACGGAGGCGGACAGGTCGATGGAGACGAAGTCGCCGTCTTCGACGGGCCGCTCGACGCCGGTCAGGGTGCCGAAGCGGGCGCGCAGGTTCTGCAGCTCGGTGTCGACGTCCTCGTCGGCCACCTCGATGGGGTCGACCTCGATCTTGAGCGCCTTGAGGTCGGGCACCTCGATATCGGGGCGGATGTCGACCTCGGCGGTGAACGTCGAGATCCTCGCCGTATTCCTGCTTGGTGATCTCGATCTCGGGCTGCCCGAGCGGCCGGACGTCGGAGCTCGTTACGGCCTCGGTGTAGCGACCGGGCACCACGTCCCCGACGACTTGGTCGAACATCGCCTGCTTGTCGACGCGCGACTCGAGCAGCTTGACCGGCACCTTGCCGGGCCGGAAGCCCGGCATCCGGATCTGCTTGGCCATCTGCTTGAAGGCCGTGTCGATGTCGGGCGCCAGCTCGGTGAAGGGCACCTCCACATTGATGCGAACCCGGGTGGGGCTCAACTGCTCGACGGTGCTCTTCACGGACGCGCTCCTCGGGTAGATCTGTCGACGGCTCGGTGGTACTGCTGCTGGTCGGGGTGACAGGATTTGAACCTGCGGCCTTCCGCTCCCAAAGCGGATGCGCTACCAAGCTGCGCTACACCCCGTCGGACCACCGCAGATAATACGGCCCAGGCTCGCCGAACCTTCAATTGGATTTGGTTAGATTGCCACCGGTACAGTGTGGTGCTGCACGTTCGCGGGCGTAGCTCAATGGTAGAGCCCTAGTCTTCCAAACTAGCTACGCGGGTTCGATTCCCGTCGCCCGCTCCACCGTCGCCCGCTCCACTGGTAGAGATCGTCGTCATCTGGCTTACTATCGGCATAACCTTGACTTACGGGGAGTTCAACGCCGTCAAGGCAGCGATGCAACTCTTCAGCTGATCGACCGCCCCCGGGTGTCGCGCCCTGAGAGGCGGCACCCGGGCTCGACCAGGTATCGGCACCGACATCGCCATCGAGTACGCGAGGAGGTGAGCCAGCCGTGACACCCGTTGACGGGTCGCGCACCCTCGGCTGTGCGGCACCAGCGGCCGGCGTCGTGCTTGCGGGGGGCCGCTCGACGAGGATGGGCACCGCCAAGGCGGCGCTTGAGTGGCACGGCTCGACCCTGCTGCGCCACGTAACGGGCATCGTCGGTCGCGCGGTCGAAGGTCCGGTGATCGTCGTGCGTGCCCCGGGACAACAGCTGCCCGAACTCGACCCGGAGGTGCTGGTCCACACCGACGCGGAGGAAGGCCGGGGGCCGATGCAGGGCCTGGCTGTCGGATTGGCCGCCGCGACCGAGTACGCCCCCGTGGCCTTCGTCTGCTCCACCGACCTACCCTTCCTGCACTCTGCCTTCGTGACCGCAGTGCTGCGCAGCTTCGACCCCGCATCTCCGTCGGGTGAGCCGGAGACATCCCCGGACGTGGTGCTGCCCGTTGTCGGCGGCTACCGGCAGCCGATGGCCGCGGGCTACCGCACCGACCTCGCGCCGCGGGTCGAGAAGCTGATCGAGGCGCAGCGGATGCGCCCCGCACATCTTTTCGAGGAGGTCAACGTGCGCCAGCTTGACGAGGCCACGCTGCTCGCTGACGCCCGGCTGGCCCGCGCCGACCCCGAGCTGGACTCCGTGCTCAACGTCAACACCCCCGACGACTACCGCGCGGCACGTGCCCGACCAGCGCCCGTGGTCGTCGTCGAGTGCTTCGGCGTGCTGGCAACCAACGGCGGCGTCCGTGGGCCGCTGCAGATCCGGGCCGCCACCATCGGTGCGGCCGCCGAACAGCTCGGGCTGGCCTTGAGCCGCCATGTCCGAGCGGCGATCAACGGCGATCAGATCCACGGCGACGCGCAGTCGCCGCTGCAAACTGGCGACACCGTGTCGTTCATCTCCGCGGACGTGGGCGGGTAGCTATGACCGAGGTGTGCAGCGGCCTTCGCAACAACCACCTCGGCTCGCCGAGCGGCTACTTCGGCAACGCCCTGGTGGTCGACGTCACCGACGGCTCCACCACGACCCTGGCGTTGCCCGAGCGGGTGCTCCGCGACTACCTCGGCGGGGCCGGCCTGGGAGTCTGGTTGATGACCGAGCTGGCGCCGCCCGGCGTCGAGCCGCTTGATCCCGCCGCGCCGCTCGCCTTTGTATTCTCGCCGCTGGTGGGCACCCCGCTGACGACCAGCGCGAAGTTCGCCGTGGTGGCCAAGTCGCCGCTGACCGGTCTACTCACCGACGCACTGGCCTCCAGCCACTTCGCGATCGCGGGCAAGTTCACCGGCCACGACGCGATCGTGGTCACCGGCCGGGCGCAGGCGCCGGCCCATCTGCTGATCGACGCCGACGGCGTCCGACTCGTCGACGCGGCGCCGCAGTGGGGAATGTCGGCGTCGGACGCCGAGGAGTCGTTGCGCGCGCAGCACGGCCGGCGCTGGCGTGCGGCCTGCATCGGCCCGGCGGGCGAGCGCGGCGTGCGCTACGCCACGATCTCTCACGACGGCCGGCACGCCGGGCGAGGCGGTCTGGGTGCGGTGCTGGGCGCGAAGAACATCAAGGCGGTCGCCGTGCAAGGCCGCACCCGGCCCACGGTGGCCGACCGCGAGGCGGTGCTGGCGGCGGCCAAGGACCTGCGCGAGCGTTCCTTTGGCCCGGCCACCGCGAAGTACCGCGAGCTCGGCACACTGGCAAACCTATTGGCGTTCAACGCGATCAATACCCTGCCCACCCGCAACTTCCAGTCCGCCAGCTTCGCCGAGGCACCCATGCTGTCCGCCGAGGATCTGGCGCAGACCCGGTCCGTCGCCAGGAAAAGTTGCGCCTCCTGCACCATCGGGTGCGAGCACATCTATGCCGCCAAGGGCGGCAAGACGGCGAGGGTGGAGTACGAGAACGTCTTCGCGCTCGGGCCGATGTGCGGGGTATCCGACCCTGACCATGTGCTCGAGGCCAGTGCGCGCTGCGACGCGCTCGGGCTCGACACCATCTCCGCCGGCGGCACCATCGCCTGGGCGATGGAGTGCGTCGACCGTGGGCTACTCGACGCGCCATGGCTGCGATTCGGTGACGGCGCGGCCCTGCTGCGGGTGCTGGACGAGATCGGTTCCCGCACCGGCCTCGGCGAGCTGCTCGCCGAGGGCTCCCGCCGGGCCGCTGAGGTGGTCGGCCAGGGCTCGGCCGCGTTCGCCCCGCACGTCAAGGGCATGGAGATGCCCGGCTACGAGCCACGCACCATGCAGTCCATGGCCCTGGGTCTTGCGGTCAACGCCAGGGGTGCCGACCACAATCGGTCCGGCGCCTACGAGGCCGACCTCAAGGGCGGTCTGGACCGCATCCGTGGTGGCACCGAGCACGTACGCGCGGCGATCGAGACCGAGGACCGCGCCGCGGTCATGGACTCGATGATCCTGTGCAAGTTCCTGCGCGGGGTGTTCACCGATCCGTTCGCGGAGTGGGCACAGCTGCTTTCGAAGGTCACCGGCTGGGACGTCGACGGTGACGAACTGCACGAGACCGCACGACGCATCGTGCTGGCCAAGCGCGCCTTCAACCTCCGGGAGGGTTGGACCCCCGCCGACGACTGGCTTCCCGAGCGGTTCCTCGACAGCCCGCTCGAACTCGGGTCCGGTCGTACGGCGACGCTGCCCGCCGTCCGGCTGCGCACGATGATCGACACCTACTACGCCGAACGCGGCCTGGACCCGCAGGGCCGGCCGCTCACACAGACCGCCGCAGTAACGGAGCAGATATGACCATCACCCGTCCCGGCACGACCGACGTGCAGCAGCGCACCGTGTCGCTCGCCATCGACGGCCGAAGCCTCACCGTCGCTGAGGGTACGACGATCTGGCAGGCGGCCCGTGACGTGGGAATCGACATCCCGACGCTGTGCCACGACGAACGCTACGACCCGGTTGGCGTGTGCCGGATGTGCGTGGTCGACGTCGGCGGGCGGGTCGACGCGGCGGCGTGCATCCGGCCGTGCGAGGAGGGCATGAATGTCGCCACCGCGACGCCGGAGATCCAGAACCGGCGCAGGGTGCTCACCGAACTGCTGGTCGCCGACCAGCCGCCGCGCGAGAAAGACCCGAAGCAAACGACGACCGCCGACAACGAGCTGATCGCGGTCGCGGACGGCTTCGCCATCACCGGCGTGGCAGACCTGCTTCCGGGACCCGCCCGCGGCACCGACATGTCCAATCCCGTGATCGCGGTCGACCACGACTCCTGCATCCTGTGTGACCGCTGCGTGCGCGCCTGCGACGACATCCAGGGCAACGACGTCATCGGCCGCAGCGGCAAGGGCTACGCCACCCGCATCGCGTTCGACCTCAACGACCCGATGGGGGCGTCGTCCTGCGTCACGTGCGGTGAGTGCGTGGCGGCCTGCCCCACCGGCGCGCTGACCAACAAGCCGATCAACAACATCCCGATCCAGCCCCGCGCAACGCTCGACGCGGTCGATACGGTGTGCCCGTACTGCGGCGTGGGCTGCGCGCTGACTTACCACGTCGACCGCGAGCGCGGCGGCATCTCGTTCGCCGAGGGTCGCGACCAACCCGGCAATCAGGGCCGGCTGTGTGTGAAGGGCCGCTACGGCTGGGACTACGCGGCCTCACCGCAGCGGCTCACCAAGCCGCTGATCCGCATCGCTGAGTCCTACCCCAAGGGGCCGCTGTCGTCGGATGTGAAGGAGGACGGCGGACACGGACGCAGCGACAAGCGTGGCCGCAAGCCCGGCGGCCTGGTGCCCTACGAAGAGGTGATGCCGCACTTCCGGGAGGCGAGCTGGGAGGAGGCGCTCGACCTCGTCGCGCGCCGGCTCGGCGAGATCTACGCCGAGAGCGGCTCCGACGGCATCGCCGGCTTCGGGTCGGCCAAGTGCTCCAACGAAGAGGCCTACCTCTTTCAGAAGCTGATCCGCACCGGCTTCCGCACCAACAACGTCGACCATTGCACCCGGCTGTGCCACGCGTCCAGTGTCGCGGCGCTGTTCGAGGGTGTCGGCTCTGGCGCGGTCTCGACCACCTACGGCGACATCGCGAACGCCGACGTCGCGATCATCACCGGCAGCAACGCGACCGCCAACCACCCTGTGGCGTCGTCGTTCTTCAAGCAGGCGCGGCGCCGCGGTACCAAGATCATCTACATCGACGTGCGAGCCGGCACCGTCGCCGAGCACGCCGACATCTTCTGCCAACTCAAACCCGGCACCGATGTGGCGCTCTACAACGCGATCATGCACGAGGTGATCCGCCTCGGCCTGATCGACCGCGACTTCATCGCGAACCGCACCTCCAACTACGACCAGCTGGCCAAGACCGTGGAGGCCTACCCGCCGGAGCTGGCCGCGCAGATCACCGGCCTCGACGTCGAGCTGATCCGCGACGTCGCCAAGCTGTGGGGAGAGGCCGGGGCCGGCGTCATCTACTGGGGCATGGGCATCTCCCAGCACACCACCGGCACCGACAATTGCCGCTGCCTGATCGCGATGTGCGCGATCACCGGCAACGTCGGCCGGCCGGGCACCGGCCTGCATCCGCTGCGCGGTCAGAACAACGTGCAGGGCGCATCCGACGCGGGGCTGATCCCGATGTTCTACCCGGACTACCAGTCGGCAACGGACAGCAAGGTCCGGGCGCGGTTCGAGCGGGCGTGGGACACCGAGCTCAATCCCAACACCGGGCTGACCGTCACCGAGATAATCAAGTCGATCCTCGACGGCGGCGTCCGCGGGATGTACATGCTCGGCGAGAACCCGTTCCTGTCCGACCCCAACATCAACAAGGTCCGCAAGGCGCTGTCCAAGCTGGACTTCCTGGTTGTGCAGGACATCTTCCTCACCGAGACCGCGGAGTTCGCCGACGTGGTCCTGCCGGCCTCGTCGTATATGGAGAAGGACGGCACCTACACCAACACCGACCGGCGGGTGCAGCTCGGCCGCAAGGTGACCGACCCGCCCGGTGATGCCCGGGTCGACTGGGAGATCGTCCAGGACATCGCCCGAAGGCTGGGGCTGGACTGGAACTACTCCTCGCCGAGCGAGATCTTCGACGAGATGGTGCCGTTGATGCCGGACTACGCCAACCTCAGCCACGACAACCTCGGCTCGTACGGCAAGCTGTACCCGATCGAGGACCCGGACCACAGCGACGGCACCGTGGTGCTGTTCGACGAGCGGTTCAACACCGACGACGGGCTCGCCCACCTGGTGCCGGCGGAGTGGTTGCCGGGCAAGGAGCTGCCCGACGAGGAGTTCCCGTTCGTGCTCAATACCGGACGACTGCTGGAGCACTGGCACACCGGGTCGATGACCCGCCGCTCCTTCGCGCTGGACTCGATCTCGCCGCGCGCGGAGGTCTACGTCAACCCCGAGGACGCGGCCGAGCGAGGTCTCGTCGACGGCGAGCTGGCCCGAGTCTCCTCCCGTCGGGGCACGATCGTGCTGCATGTGAAGGTCTCCCACCGCGAAGCGCGCGGGAACGTGTTCATCCCGTTCCACTTCCGGGAGGCCGCGGCCAACCTGCTCACGATCGACGAGATCGACCCGTTCGGCAAGATTCCGGAGTTCAAGTTCTGTGCGGTCCGCATCGCCCCGGCCGGCGATCGCGAGAGCGCGTTAGTCGGAGGGTCCGCACGTTGACAGTTGCGGCTAACCAGCAGCCGGCCGTACCGGGCGTCGAAGCGCGTGCGGGTAAGTTCCGCGGTCCGAGCCTCATCCCGATGCTGATCGAGATCCAGGGGCGCCTCGGCTGGCTGCCGCGCGAGGAACTGGAGGCGATGGCGCGGGAGCAGAGGCGGCCGCTCTACGAGATCCAGGGTCTGGTGTCCTTCTATCCGCACTTTCGCACCGAGCCGCCCACAGGCGTCACCGTCCGGGTCTGCCACGACCTCACCTGCTGGCTGCACGGTGCGGAGGAGCGGATCGCGCAGTTGCACGGGCAGTACGGCGATGCCGGTGACGTGGAGGTGGTGGAGATCTCCTGCCCCGGCCGGTGCGACATCGCACCGGCGGCCACCGTCGACGAACAGCCCGTCCGGCTCGACGACGTCGACACGCTGGTAAACGCCAAGCGCAGCGGCGACAACGACCTCGGCGCAGTGGTGGCCTATGGCCCGGAAGGCGGCTGGCCCAACGACCCCTATGGCCCTGGCGAGCCGCGCTACCAGGCCCTGCGTGCCCTGCTGTCTGGGGAGATCACCCCGCAGCAGGTGATCGACAACCTGCAGGCCTCCGGCCTGCGCGGGATGGGCGGGGCGGGCTTCCCGACCGGCAAGAAGTGGGAGCTGGTTCGCGACGAAGAGGCCGTCGACGGCAGCGGCATCAAGTACGCCATCTGCAACGCCGACGAGTCCGAGCCGGGAACCTTCAAGGACCGCCAATTGCTCGCCGAGCAGCCGCACCTGGTACTCGAGGGCCTGCTGATGGGCATGGTCGTCACCGGCGCCGATGAGGGCTGGGTCTTCATCCGGCACGAGTACGGTCCGGAGGAGGCGGTGCTGCACGCCGAGATCGAGAATCTGCGCGACCAGGGCCTGATCGGAGACGACGTGCTGGGCAGCGGCCGCCGCCTGAGCCTCGACATCTTCACCTCGCCGGGTGGGTACATCCTCGGCGAGGAGACCGCGCTGATCGAGTGCATGGAGGGGCATCGGGGCGAGCCGCGCAATAAGCCGCCGTTCCCCGGCGTCTGGGGTCTGTGGGGCCGACCCACGCTGATGAACTCCGTCGAAACCTTCGCCGACGTACCCATCATCGTCTCCCGGGGTGCGCAGTGGTGGCAGGACCAGGGCTTGGGCGACAGCGACGGGTTGAAGTTCTTCGCCGTGTCCGGTCACGTGGAGCATCCCGGCGTTTACTGCGTGCCGATGGGCACCACCATCCGCGACCTGCTCGACCTCGCCGGCGGAGTGGCAGGCGGGGCGGCCCTCGAATCGGTGCAGCCCGGCGGCGCCTCGTCGAACTTCCTAGGCCCGGAACATCTCGACGTGCCGCTCGACTTCGGCACGCTCGCCGAGGCGGGCTCGATGCTGGGCTCGGGCGCGGTGGTGGTGATCGCCGAGGGCACCGACTCGCTCGCGGCCGCCACGAATGTACTGCGCTTCTTCCGCAACGAGTCGTGCGGCAAGTGCGTGCCGTGCCGGGTCGGCTCCACCAAGGCTCACGACCTGCTCACCGATACTCTGCGGGCCGGCGGCGAGCTCGACGAGGTTCGTCGGGCCAGGCTGCTGGAGCTGGAACTGACCATGCGCAAGACCTCGATCTGCGGTCTGGGCCAGGTGGCGCTGGGCCCGGTGGTCAGCGTGATGGGACGGCAGCGAGGTGGCGCCGTGGCGCGCCCGCAGCCGCGGCAGAACCCGGATCAGTGAGGTTCGGATGACCGGTCGGGAGTTCTTCACGGCCCAATCGGTGTCGCAGGCACTGGCCGGGTTCCGGCCGGCGCGACGTACCCGCATCGAGACGGTTCCCCGCGAAGAGGCCCTCGGCCGGGTGCCGGCCTCGCCGGTGGTGTCGGGTTCGGCGCTGCCCGGCTTCGCTCGGTCGACCGTGGACGGCTACGCGGTGCGCGCCGCCGACACCTACGGCGCCAGCGACTCCCTTCCGGCGTACCTCAACCTCGCCGGAGCGGTGCGGATGGGTGCCGCCGCTGACATCGCCGTGCGCTCCGGTACGGCGGTGCAGATCCCGACTGGAGCGGCGATCCCCACCGATGCCGACGCCGTGGTCATGGTGGAGTACACCCAGGTCACCATGCCCGGCGTGATCGAGGTGAGCCGGCCGGTCGCGGTGGGCGAGGGTCTCGTGCGAGCCGACGAGGACGTCGCCGTCGGCGCTGAGATCGCGCCCGCCGGCAGGCCGCTGCGCGCCCAGGACCTCGGCATGCTCGCCGCTGCCGGCGTCACCGAGGTGGCGGTCCACGCCCGCCCGCGGGTGGCGGTCGTGTCCACCGGCGACGAGGTGGTGCCACCCGATACCGTGCGCCTGAGCCCCGGTCAGGTGCGCGACGCCACCGCCTCGGCGCTGGCCGCGATGGTCACCGAGGCAGGCGCCGAGCCATCCCCGCGCGGGATCGTGACTGATGACGCCGAGGCGCTCGCCAAGACCCTGCAGGCCGCCCTGCACGACTGCGACCTGGTGGTGGTCTCAGCCGGGTCGTCGGTCGGTGCCCGTGACCAGACCGCCGAGGCGGTGGAGTCGCTGGGCGCACCCGGCGTCTACTGCCACGGGCTGGCGATCAAGCCGGGCAAGCCGACGCTGCTGGCGGAGTGCGACGGAGTGCCGGTGATCGGGCTGCCCGGCAACCCGCTCTCGGCCCTGGTGGTGTTCCGCATGGTCGGGCTGCCG
>CAVQTL010000004.1:0-88211 GCA_963716505.1 uncultured Actinomycetota bacterium | reverse complement strand
AGCTGGAGAAGAAAAGCCTGCCGAATCCCTGTTTGCGGTAGTGCTTGTTACCGCGGTGGCCCCAGCCAGGGCCCTGGTCGTACCCGTATCCCTGCCCGTATCCCTGCTGAGGCGGAGCTGGCGGGGGCGGCGCGGCCGCGACGAACCGGTTCTCCATCTGGGTGAGCGATTCGAGCTCGCCGAAGTCCAAGAAGATGCCCTTGCAGGTATCGCACTGCTCCAGGTGGATGCCGTTGCGTTCGTAGGTCTTCATCACCCTGCGCACTTCGGACACAGCAGGGTGTTGCCGATGCCTGCAGCTGGCGGGGCCTTCGGGGGTTCGTATGGCGGGATGCTCATGGTTCATTAACGCGCAAGCGTCCTGTGAAGTGCCTGAAATTCGACTAAACCCAGTACGGCACGCGGGCCCGATATTGACGCATGGCGATCCCAGCGAAGATCCAGCCGATGACGGTGAGCACCACCACGACGACCCAGTGCCGCACCTCCTGCTCGGCGCCGAGCAGCGGCGCCCGCACGATGTCGAGGTAGTGCAGCAGCGGGTTGAGCTCGACGATCTTGGCCCATTTTCCGGCGCCCTGCTGCTGCAGCGTGGCCTCGTTCCAGATGATCGGCGTCATGAAGAACAGCAGCTGGACGAGGCTGAACAACAGCGGGCTGATGTCGCGGTAGCGGGTGGACAGGATGCCGAAGCACAGCGACACCCACACGCAGTTGAGCACGATCAGGCCGAGCGCCGGGATGACGGCGAGGTCGGCCCACGACCACGGCTTGGGGAAGACGATCGCGATGACAACGAAGATCACGATGTTGTGCGCGAACAGGATTATCTGCCGCCACACCAGCCGATAGACGTGCACCGACAACGGTGTCGGCAGCTGTTTGATCAAACCCTCGTTGGCGACGAACACGTCGGCGCCCTCGAGGATGGCCGCGTTGATCAGGTTCCAGATGATCAGGCCGAGCGTGACGTACGGCAGGTGCTCGGACAGCTCGAGCTTGAACAGCTTCGAGTACAGCCCGCCCATCGCGACCGCCGTGACACCGGTCGCGATGGTGATCCAGAACGGCCCGAGCACCGACCGGCGGTAGCGCTGCTTGACGTCCTGCCAGCCCAGGTGTGCCCAGAGCTCGCGGCGCGCGAAGCCGTCGACGAGGTCACGCCGTGCGCGCGACATCGTCCTCGACTGGGCGGCTGCGTCGGTGAACGTCATGGCTTCTCGAACCTCTCGCGCCTACCCTGCCTGCGCAGCCGAACCCATTCGGCGAGACCTCGCGGGTCGCGGCGGGACACCAGGAAGTACCAGCCGAACCGCAGCCACTCCTGCGGCAGTAGCTTGCGCAGTCCCGGCTGAGACAACAGATAGCCCCGGTTGCGATAGGTGTAGAACCTCTTCGCCGCATTGTCGGGGTACTGGGTGTGCATCCGGCCGCCCAGGATCGGCTTGAACTCGTCTGTTCCGCAGGGATGCAAATAGATTGCGTCCAAACAGGTTCCGAACGGCAGCCCCGAGCGGACCAACCGCCGATGCAGTTCCACCTCGTCGCCGCGCACGAACAGCCGGAGATCCGGCACACCGACGGCCTCGACCGTGGCCGCGCGGAACAGCGCACCGTTGAACAGCGACGCGATTCCCGGCAGAAGATCTCTGGCCCGCGCCCTCGGTGCGCAGCTCACTGACCAGGCGACGCCACACCAGTCCGCGGCGCAGCGGGAACGCCAGCCGATCCGGGTCGTCGAGGTTGCACACCATCGGCGAGACTTCGGCAAGGGCGTGCGTGTCGGCACACGTCAGCAGGGTCGCCAGCACGTCGCGGTCGGATGGGCGTCCGTCGTCGTCGGCGAGCCAGATCCAGTCGGCGCCCAATGCCAGTGCATGCAGCATGCCCAGCGCGAAACCGCCTGCGCCGCCGAGGTTTCGGCGAGAGCCGAGATAGGTGGTTGGCACGGGCTGGCCGGCCACCAGATCGCGCACGCGCTCGTCGTCATCGTTGTCGACGACGACGATGTGGTCGAGAGCGCGGCTCTGAGTGGTCAACGCGTCCAGTGACTTGGTCAGCTCGTCGGGACGCCGGTGGGTGACCAGTACGGCGATGACGGTCTCACTCACGTCGCTTCACGGGCATTCTCTTCGAGCACCTCGCGCACATGGCGCGCGGCGTCCTCGCCCTCGTATGCGCGCACGACCTCCTCGATACCGCCGGTCATCTTGACGGTGCCGTGGTCGATCCACATCGCGGTCGTGCACAGCCGTGCCAGGAACTCGTTGGAGTGGCTGGCGAAGACGAGAATGCCGGAGCGTTCGACGAGGCCCTGCAGCCGCGACTGCGCCTTCTTGAGGAATTCGGCGTCGACGGCACCGATGCCCTCGTCGAGCAGAAGGATCTCGGGGTCGATGCTGGTGACCACGCCCATCGCCAGCCGCACCCTCATGCCGGTGGAATACGTGCGCAACGGCATCGAGAGGTAGTCGCCGAGCTCGGTGAAGTCGGCGATCTCGTCGACCTTGGCCACCATCTGCTTGCGCGTCTGACCAAGGAAAAGGCCGCGGATGATGATGTTCTCGAAGCCCGAGATCTCGGGGTCCATGCCGACGCCGAGGTCGAATATCGGTGCGACGCGACCTGTCACGGTCGCGACGCCGCGGGTGGGCTCGTAGATACCCGACAGCAGGCGCAGCAGCGTCGACTTGCCCGCACCGTTGTGGCCGACCAGACCCACCCGGTCGCCGAGTTCCAGCGACATCGTGATGTCCCGCAGCGCCTCGATGACGACGACGTTGGACTCGTTGCGTCCGATCGTGCCGCCTGCCTTGCCGAGGAACGCCTTCTTCAGAGAGCGTGCCTTCGCGTCGAAGATGGGGAACTCCACCCACGCGTTGCGCGTCTCGATATGCGGTGCTGCCACCCGAGCCGCCGCTACAGGTACTGCCCGGTCCCGGGCGGGGTGGGCCCGCGCTGTCCGGGCGCGCTCATGCCGGGCGGCAGCGCACCCTGGCGCATCTGCTCCAGCTGCTGACGGGCCGCCATCTGCTGGGCGAACAGCGCGGTCTGAATGCCGTGGAAGAGCCCCTCCAGCCAGCCCACCAGCTGCGCCTGTGCGATCCGCAGCTCGGCGTCGGACGGAACGGAGTCCTCGGTGAACGGCAGCGTCAGCCGCTCCAGCTCCTCACGAAGCTCCGGCGCGAGCCCGTCCTCCAGCTCACGGATGCTCGTCTTGTGGATCTCCGCGCAGCCGGTTGCGGCTGGCGTCGTCGAGCGGCGCGGCCCGCACCTCCTCCAACAGCTGCTTGATCATCGTGCCGATGCGCATCACCTTGGCAGGCTGCTCGACCAGATCGGTCAGAGACTTACCGTCGGCATCCTCGCCGGGCGCCATCGGCACATCGCCGCCGATGATCTCGATGTTGTCGTCGTCGGTGTTCGCACTCATCTGTTTCGCATTTCCTCTACGCGCCGCGCCATTCATAGATACGGGCCTCGCCGTTGTCGTAGATCATCTCCCACGACCGTGATTTCTCTAGCGACACTAGCCCGTCGGGCATCGCGAACTTCAAAACCACCGGTGCGCTGGTGAGCACGTAGCGGATATTGAGCGCTTTCACCGCCTCGGCGATGCGCGGGTCGGTGTCGGCGTCGTCGGCGTAGGCCCAGAAGATGAAGCGGTGGTAACCCGGTCCCTGCTGGACGGGATAGTCGTAATGGGTCCACAGCGGATGCAGCCCGGAAACCGCATACATCCACGCCGTGCCGTCGGTGTTGGCGTTGCCGATCAAGGTGTCGCGTGCGCCGGGCAGGGTCGCGAGGTAGGCGAACGCCTCGAGGTCCTTCTCGTCGATGATCACCGAGTCGTACTTCTCGCCGAACAGGAACCGGTGCCGCGGCACGTAGGCCAGTGCGGTGACGACGGTGACGGCGATCAGCGCCGCTGCGGTTGCGCCGTACCAGAGCGCCGGACGCGGCCCCTTGTCGCCTACCAGCCTGCGAATGCCGCGCACGGCGGTGCTGACCAGAACGAAGAGCGCCACGCCCGCGGCCGGCGCCAGCAGCATCGCCACCACGGCCGACAGCCTGCGCGGGTCGCTGTAGAAGAGGTCGCTGAACTTGCCGGTGAGCGCGCCGAGGGGGCCGCCGAACGGCGCCGACGAGTGCACGATGCAGACGACCAGCCCGAGCCAGACGACGAGTGGCCACCAGATCTTCTTGACGAGAAAGATCACCGCGCCGACGCCGGCCAGCACGATCAGCACCCACTGGATGGGGAAGTCGTTGAGGTGGCGGGTGTGCTGCACGACGGCGTCGATCAGCCCGCGCTTCTTGCCTTCGTGGGTGACGAACGCGTGCCCCTCGATGATCTCGGCCTGCTGCAGCACGCCGACGAACTGCGGCAGCAGCAGACAGACCGTCGGGCACCGCGATGAGGACAAGGGCGGTGAAGTCCGAGAGCCTGCCGCGCACCGGATGCCACAGCGCATCCACGAGCCACCAGGCCACCACGAACAGGACCGTCACCACGCCGCCGGTGATGTGGACGGAGAAAACCCCGAGCAGTGCCAGCACGGCCAGCGGGATTCGGTCACGGTGGCGCACCGCAGACATCACCAGCGCCATCGTCGGCACCGCGACGCCGTACGCGGCGAGGTTGGGCATCGACGCGGTGTCGAACTCGACATAGGGAATCGCGGTGAAGGACGCCGACAGCGCCGCGGCGGTCGCGGCCGCCCCTGCGGTCTGCCACTCGCTGAACCTGCCGCGCAGCAGCTTCCAGGTCAGGGTCGCCGCGCTCACCGGGAACAGCCAGACCGCCGCCGCCACCGAGTTGACCGTGTAGGCGGTGGTGGGCGCGGCACCGGTCAGCTGACTGAACACCGCGGCGACCGCGTGGAAGGTCGACGGGTAGTACAGCGCGTCGTGGGTTTCGACGTTGCGCAGCTCGCCCATGTGTGTCGGCGAGGCCTGCCCGGTGTCGAGGATGAACCGGACCGTGTTGGCGTGCCAGACGGCGTCCCATGTGCTCGGTATCGACTGCCAGTCGGGTAGTCCCTTGACCGCCGCCAACCCGATCAGGGCGGCGCCGAGCAGCACGCCCGCGGCGACGGTGAGCGCGGGGCCGCGCGACGGCGCCCGCGCCTCGCCATCTCGGTCGCGGTAGCGGCTCAGCAACTTGGGCAAACAGGCGGCGACCACCGTGACGACGGCCATGGCAAAGAACGCAGTCCACGCATTCCACGGGATTCCGACCGCGCCGAACGGGACGATCGCCAGTGCGACGACGCCGTAGGTCAACGCGGGCCCGACGGCGATCGCGACGGAGACGGGCAATCTAGCCGCGCGCGCGACGATGGCTCCGGGCACTACCAGCACCAACACCGCTAGTAGCACTTCGAAGGCCAAGCTCACTGCACTAGTATGGCTGCCCAGGTGACCCGGTCCGGCACTGCCCACGTGGGGTTGGGCACCCACCAGAACGCTGTCGGTTCGTGGACTTCACAGGCTCTCTAAGGTGGCTGGCATGGCATACGACGTCGCCCGGGTGCGCGGTCTGCATCCGTCTCTGGGCGATGGATGGGTGCATTTCGACGCCCAGAACGGCATGCTGCTACCCGACTCCGTCGCCACCACAGTCTCGACGGCCTTCCGGAACTCGATGACGACGACGGTCGGTCCGCATCCCTCGGCAAAGCGCAGCGCGGCTGTGCTGGACGCGGCCCGCCAGGCGGTGGCCGACATGGTCAACGCCGACCCGCGCGGCGTGATCCTCGGCGCGGACCGGGCCATCCTGCTCAATTCGTTGGCAGACGCTTCGTCGGCGCGAGTCGGATTGGGCTATGAAACGGTGGTCACCCGGCTGGACGACGAGGCAAACATCGCGCCCTGGCTGCGTGCGGCGAACCGGTATGGCGCCAAAGTGAAATGGGCCGAAGTCGACATCGAAACCGGCGAGCTGCCGAACTGGCAGTGGGAGAACCTGATCACCGACGCGACCCGCCTGGTCGCGATCACCTCTGCCTCCGCGACGTTGGGCACCGTCACCGACCTGCGGGCCGCCACCAAGCTGATGCACGCAGACGGCGGCCTGGTGATCGTCGATCATTCGGCGGCGGCACCGTATCGCCTCATCGACATCGACGAGATCGATGCGGACGTCGTCGCGGTGAACGCGCTCGCGTGGGGCGGGCCGCCGGTCGGGGCACTCGTTTTCCGCGACCCCGACGTCATCAGCTCGTTCGGTTCGATCGCGCTGAACCCGTACGCCATCGGAGTCGAGCGCCTGGAGATCGGTGCCCATCAGTACCCGCTGCTGGCCGGCATGGTTGCCAGTATCGAATACCTTGCCTCCCTTGATGAGTCGGCGAAGGGGACGCGGCGGGAACGGCTGGCCGTTTCGATGGAGTCCGCGTCGTCCTACATGGCGAGGCTGTTCGACTATCTGCTGCGGTCGCTGCGGTCGCTGCCGCTGATCATGGTGATCGGCAGGCCCGAGACGGCGATTCCTGTGCTGAGCTTCGTGGTGAGGGAAGTGCCCGCGGAAAGCGTCGTGCGGCGGCTGGCGGACAACGGCGTGCTGGCCATCGCCAGCGCGAGCTCGCGGGTGCTCGACGTGATCGGCGTCAACGACATCGGCGGTGCCGTAACGATCGGCCTCGCGCACTACACGACGACCGCCGAGGTCGACCAGCTGACTCGCGCGCTGGCGTCGCTCGGCTGACTAGGCGACGCGCAGCAGCACCTTCCCCGATACGTCGCCGGAATTCAGCAGTTCATGGGCTGCCGCCGCCTGATCGATCGGGAACTCGGCGCCGATGATCGGGCGTACCCGGCTGTCGGCGACCATCGGCCACACATTGCGGACAGTCTCGGCGACGACCTCGCTCTTGCCGCTCGGCCCCCGTGCGGGCCGCGCCCGAAGCGTCGTGCCGATCACCCCGGCCCGCTTGCCGAGCAGCTTGGCCACGTTCAGCTCGCCTTTGATGCCGCCCTGCATGCCGATGACGACAACTCGACCATCGGCCGCGAGCGCGTCGATGTTGCGGTCGAGATAGGAGGCGCCCATGATGTCGAGGATCACGTCGGCTCCGGCGCCGTCCGTCGCCTCGCGCACCCGCTCCACGAAATCCTCGTCGCGGTAATTGATGAGGATCTCCGCGCCGAGTTCCTTGCACAGGTCGAGTTTCTGGGTCGAACCGGCGGTCACCGCGACGCGGCAGTCAAGCGCCCGTGCGACCTGGATGCCGTGCGTTCCGATGCCGCTGGCGCCGCCGTGAAACAGCACCACCTGGCCGGCCGACAGGCCCGCGGTCATCACCACGTTGGACCACACCGTGCACGCCACCTCGGGAAGAGCGGCCGCGTGGGGCAGTTCGACGGTGTCCGGAACCGGCATCACCTGGCCCTCGGGCACCGCGACGAACTCGGCGTACCCACCGCCCGACAGCAACGCGCATACAGTTTGCCCCATGTGCCAGCGGTCGACGTGATCCCCGACCTCGGCGATGGTTCCGGACACCTCGAGGCCCAGGATTTCGCTTGCTCCAGGCGGGGGCGGATACTTGCCGGCGGCCTGTAGCAAGTCGGCGCGGTTGACGCCTGCGGCGCTCACCTCCACCACAACCTCACCTGCAGCGGGCCTGATGTCCGGAACTTCCTGCCATTCCAGCCGGTCGGGAGAATGAGCCACGATCGCGCGCATTTTCAATACCCTACCCGCGCGGATTCCCGCCCTTGGCAATGCGTCCGTCGTTTACCATGCCGAAGATGGAGGGGATGATTGCCGGGCGTACTGCTGGTGATATGCCCGGGTTGGACATCGCTGAACAACGGTCGTGGCAAAACTTCCTCGACTCGGCACTGCGCATGTACGCGACCCTGAACCGGGCGCTCGTCGAGGCGCATCATCTGACGCTGAACGATGTGCGCCTGCTGGACATGCTGGACAGATCACCGACGGGTTCGGCACGCATGGGTGATCTGGCCGAAGGGCTGATGTCGCTGCCGAGCCGGGTGACCCGACAGATTCGCCGGTTGGAGGTGGCTGGCCTGGTGCGCCGTGGCGCCAGCCCAGACGACGGCCGCGGTGTGCTGGCCACCATCACCGACGACGGCCGTTTGTCGGTGCGCCAGGCGATGGTCACCTACGGGGAGGGTGTGCGCGAGAACTTCCTCGGCAAGCTGTCGCGGCCCCAGATCGCCGCGATGGGCGAGAACTGCCGTCGCATCAGCGTCGGGCTCAAGGGAACCCCGTCGGCCGCCAAGGTCGGCCGGGTCTAGAAGCCCCGTTAGGCTCTACCGCGGTGGCGTGGCAGAGCGGCCTAATGCACTCGCCTTGAAAGCGAGAGTCGGCTAAACCCGACCGGGGGTTCAAATCCCTCCGCCACCGCCACGCCGATCGATCGGTTCGAGGTAGATGAACGCCGAGCCCGTCCAGGGTGAGTTCATGTACCAGTTCGGCAGACCGGGCGGGAAGCCGTCTCGCGACCAGGCCAACCGGTATTCGGACGGCCGTGGTCGCTGGCTCCGGTCGAGCCGGGAGAAGTTGGCCTCCAGCAGGAAGCGCATCACCGGTCCGGCCTCGCGGATGCGTTTCTCGATCAACGGCAGCGTCCGTCCCGGGTCGGAGAACACGTCAACGACCGAGCAGTCGCACGCGTAGGCCACCGTGCCGATCTCCGGCGGCGACTTCACGGTGGCATCGCCGACCAACTCGCCGATCTCCTCCCCGGCCGCCATGTACTGCTCGGGGATCGCCCAGTTGCCGAAGATCACCGGATGCACCCAGGGCACACCGAGCCCGCGGAAGGACACGACGGCGCCGACGGTGAGCACCACTGCCACGACGACAGGAGCGGCGTGCCGCACGGCCGGGATCCCCGTCGGCACAGCCGTTCTGAGGAGCAGAGCCAGCCCGAACACACCGGTCACCCCGAGCGCGACCGTCGACGATACGTAGTACCAGTGGTAGGGCGGCACCCCGAGCAGGCAGTACGCGCCGTAGTCCGCGAGGCCGCCGAGGCCGAGCGCCGTCAGCGGCCAATGTTCGGCAGCCAACCGGCCACGGAGGCCGATCGCCACCATGCACAGCACGGTGAGCAGGCCGACCGCGGCGGGGACAAGGGCGAGCGACAGCGGCAGCGTCGTGCCCGCCTGCCACATCTTCGCAAGCCCGTTGGCGAACGTCGCGTCGCCGAACGACTTCTGCAGTGTCTTGATCACCAGAGTGGTCGGAATTGCGGAGCCGAAGTGGTACCAGCTGAACGCCCACCACGGCAGCGCCACCGCGAGGGCCGTCGCGGGGGCCACCCAGAAGCGCCGCCGCAGTGCGGGCGTGGCCAGGTACATGACGGCGACGACGATCCCCAGGTCGGGCCGGGTCAGGACGAGCAGGCCGGCAAGAACGCCGAAGGCGACCCGGCGACCGTGAACGGCCTGTGCGGTCAACCCGGTGAGGAACGCGGCGATGGGCACCACCTCCAGCCCGATCGCCGAGTTCACGAACGGGTTGGCGAAGACAACGGCCAGCACCGCGAGCGACCAAGCGCCCGAGACATCGAGCCGCCGCGATATCTGCGCCGCCCACACGGCCATCGCCGCCGACAGCGCGACGGTCAGGATCCCGAGTCCGACGACGGGCCGGAGCGTACCGGTCACGCCGCTGATCCACGTGGCGACCGCCAACAGCATCACGTTCAACGGCGAGGTCGCGGTGTTCGACTCCTCGGTGGGGATCATTCCCCAGTGCAGATGTTCGGCGACGTTTCGGGCGTAGCTCAGCGTGATGTAGGCGTCGTCGACCAGGCCCCGGTGCGCGATGAACATGACGACCGCGCCGACCAGTGCCCCTGGGACGGCCCACCACAAATCGCTTCGGCTGCCACGCCGGCCCGCGGCCCGCGGCACGTCGGCGGTGGTCGCGCCCAGGTCTTCGGTCGTGGCCATCGCGGGGATCTTATGGGGTGACGCTACGGTTGTCGCATGCTTGACCGGTTCAAGGTGGCGGCCCGGGAGAAGCTGCAACGAGCCATTGCCGAGGTGGTGGCCGCCGAGCAGGCCCGCTCCCGCCAGGAGTTGGCTGATCAGCACGCCGAGGTGCTCGCTGCGCTGGACCGGGTGAACGAGTCCATCCGCGCCGTCGTCACCCGCATAGCGGACACCGAATACCGCGCCCGACGGGATCTTTCCTACGCGCAGGACGCCCGGACCGCGCAGGAGAGCGCGGCCTTCGTGCTCGAGCACATGCCCAAGGCGAAGGTGTTCTGGGAACCACCGGACACCCTGCGGTTCGCGCTCGGCGAGATCAAGGGGCCGGGACTGGCGCTCGAGTTCGGCGTGGCCACCGGCAGCACGCTGAAGATCATCGCCGACACGGTCGCCGGTGACCGCACCGTCGTCGGATTCGACGTTTTCACCGGCCTGCCCGAAACCTGGCGCACGGGGTTTCCGGCAGGCGAGTTCGCGCAGGAACCGCCCGACGTCCCCGGAGCCACAGTTGTGCCGGGCCTGTTCGAGGACACCCTGCCCGCGTTCCTGGCCGACAACGACGAACCGATCGCATTCCTGCACGTCGACTGCGATCTGTACTCATCGTCGGTGACGGTGCTGGATCTGGTGACCGACCGGCTCGCCCCCGAAGCGGTGCTGGTTTTCGACGAGTTCTTCAACTACCCGGGCTGGCAGCAGCACGAATATCGGGCCTGGACCGAATTCGTCTCTCGCACGGGACGGTCGTTCGAGTATCTGGCATACACGGGAAACAACGAACAGGTCGTCGTGCGGCTGCACTGATCAGCTGTTGTAGAGGCGCGCCCAGTTCTCCCGACTTATCAGTTCCGGAAGTGCGCGCCGGTATTGCTCTTGCAGCGCAGGGGCTTCCGCCCGGAACCTTCTCAGCGCCTTCGTCATTCGTCTGGTCAGCTTGCTGAGCTTCTGCTTATCGCGTCGTCGTATCCGAACACCTGATTGCGAGGCATCCGTCACCACTGCTTGGTCGAACAACGAGACGTGCCACCACTGATTGTCCTCCGCCGCGATGGCAACCGGTCCTCCGATGGTGCGCCCGAGCCATTGGAACAGCCAGCGTTTGGCCAGCACGAGGTTGATCCTCTCCTTGCGAGGGAGGTGGCCACGCGGGTGAAATACGCGGGATCGAGCCGGTGAGTTCGCCGATCTCGACCGCCGGATGCACGACGGTTTCGGCGAACTCCTTGCGCTCCGCACGGATGGCTGCCAATGCCGCGGGACCGCCGTCTCGCAGCATCTCAGGACCGGCCAGGAAGTCCTCGATTCCACGAATCATCGTGTACGCCATGCCGTATTGCATCGACACGAGACCTTCGGTGATCTCTCGTGCCAGCCAGTTGCCGGTCGTCTTTGCATCGATTGTGCCGTGCAGCGCATGGGTGATCAGCGAGTTGCGGACGCTGAAATAACGGAAGAACTCGTCGCGGTCCTTCCAGTCGAAATCGGCGTGCCAGACGCCGGCGTTGGGCAACGTCGTCGTCGGGAATCCCGCGTCTCGAGCGCGCAGCCCGTATTCGATGTCGTCCCACTGGAAGAACAACGGCACGGGCAGTCCGACGGCGGCGATGACTTCCGACGGGATGAGACATGACCACCACGCGTTGTACTCGGCGTCGATGCGCTTGTGCTGCCGGTACTTGGTCATATCCGATTTGTGCAGGGCCCTCGGCGCCCATCGGCCCGCCCGCAGCCTTGTGAGTTGGGTCTGCTCTGCGCTGACGTGCAATTCGCGGGTGTTCTTCAGGTAGAGCATCTGCGCGCCGACGATGGTCGGCGACGGCGTCAGGTTCGCAAACGCGTTGAGCCGCAGGATCGTCTCCGGCTCGCAGAGGATGTCGTCATCCATCAGGATCACGTTCGCGTGATCGGCAACGCTGGAGATCTCGTACATGCCACGCGAAAAGCCGCCCGCCCCACCGAGGTTCGGCTGCCGCAGATAGACGAGCTTGTCGCCGAGTTGGGCGGTGACATCGTTGAACATCGGGCGGGTCTCGACCGGATCGGTGCCCTGGTCGATGACGTAGATCGCGTCGATGCCGGCCAGCAGTCCCTTGTCACCCGCGACGGCCGCGACATTGGTGGCGCAGTCGTCGGCTCTGTTGAAGGTGCAGATGGCGATCGCGGCAGGCCGGATGGTCGGCGGGGCAGGCGCCGTCCACTCGAGATCGGTGATCGTCGCCGGTCCGCCGATCGCGGTGCATTCCATCCACATCGCGCCGCCGTCCACGTACTCGTTGAGCCGCGCCGTCAACACGACAGTGCCGGTGCTGTCGACCTCCGCACTGTCGACGGTCCTGGCGCCGCCGTGGATGTCGGAGCCGCGAAGCAGCACCCGCGCCCGTGTCGATGTCTCGAACACCAACTTCAGCTGAACCTCGCCAGCGGTGGTCCATCGCTGGAAGTAGCTCGCAGGCAGCCGGCCGAAGTAGGTGTTGGTGTCGACGGTCGCGCCCTGTTCCAGGTGCAGCGCGTAGCGCTCCCGGTGCGCCCGGCCGTTGACGATGCGCGCGTACATATCGTCGGTCACCTGCGCACTCGGGCCGGTGAACAGACCGCGTGCCACGACGAGCCGCTCGGGTGCGGCGTGCTCGGTGAGCGTCCGCTTCAGCGCGTCCGGGGTCGCCTGGCCCGGCTGGGCCGCCCCGCGCTCAGTCATGCTGCTCCTACTGCTTGAAAATCCCCCGACGGAGCCTAACAAGCTTCCAGGATCGTCTTAAGCCGGGCGAGATCGTTGCTGGTCGCGCGTCTGATGGCGGTGGCAAGGATCGGGGCCGCCAGTCCGGCGTAGGCGGTGGGCTCTCCGCGATTGCGCACCGTCATCCAGGTCGCGTCGTCGGGTGCGTCACCGAAGGTGTAGGTGGTCTCCATCCGAAACGGGCTCCGGTCGGATCGCATGACCAATCGCTCTGCGGCGACGAGTTCGACGACTTCGTAGGTGTACTCCAGCCTGCGGCCGAGGAATTCGCTGGTGAAACGGAACCGGGCGCCGACGGTCAGCGGCCCGTCCGTCTCCCATTGCACCGCTTTGACATTGGCGTTCCAGGCCGTGACATTGTCGGGGTCGCAGCAGTATCCCGCGACATCCGGGCGCGGCCGGTTGATCGTCGTGTGCACCTCGACATCTACCGTCATCAGGCCGCCCGCGCGAGCGCCTGAACGCCAACATCGATCTGAGACTCGGTGAGGTTGGCGTAGCCGAGCAGCAGCCCCGGCGGCGCCGTCGCGGGGTCCGCATAGCAGGGCGCCAGTGGTTCGACGTTCACCCGCATGGCCGCTGCGCGCCGGACCAGGTCGCCGATCGGATAGCCGTCGGGGAACCGGACGGTGAGGTGGACCCCCGCGGCGGCCCCGAGCACCGTTGCCTGCGGAAGGTGCCGGGCCAGTGCGTCTAGCAGCGCGTTGCGCCGGGTCAGATATCGACGGCGCATCTGGCGGAGGTGACGGTCGTAACCGCCGGTGGTCAGCAGCGCGGCGAACGCAATTTGGTCCATCACCGAACTGCCGGTGTCCGCAAGGCCTTTCGACAGCCTGATCGCACCGACCAGGCGCGGGGGCAACACCATCCAGCCGATCCGCAAACCCGGCGCCAGTGTCTTGCTCGTGGAGCCGATGTAGATCACCCGGTCCGGTGCGTGCACCATGCCCTGCAGTGCACCGACGGGCGCCCGGTCGTAGCGGTAGACCGGCCGTGCAGTGCACCGACGCGGCGCCCGGTCGTAGCTGGGTACTGCCGCGCCGCGTCGTAGTCGTCCTCGATGACGAGATGACCGGCGCGTGTCCATTCCACGAGCGCGGTGCGCCGGGTGGCCGAGAGCACCACGCCGGTCGGCGACTGGTGTGCCGGGGTGGTCAGCACGGTCTGCGCGCCGCTGTCCGCCAGGGCGGCGATGTCGAGACCGTCCTCGTCGACCGGCACGGCCAGCGGTTCGATGCCGTTGTGCCGCAACACCATGCGGTGCAGCCAGAATCCGGGGTCCTCCATGGCCAGGGGCAACTCGCTGCCCTGCAGCGCGCGCCCGAGCAGCGCGACCGCCTGCGTCGCTCCTGAACAGAAGCACGATGTGCTGCGCTTCGGCCTGCACGCCGCGGGTGCGTCGAAGATAGTCGGCGATCGCGACACGCGCCGCGAGCAGACCGTGGGGTTCGAGATATCCGAATGACTCCGAACCGATTTCGGCCAGGCCGGTGCGCAGCGCGCGTAGCCACGCGGCGCGGGAAAGCTGCCGAGATCCGGCGAGCCGGGCGAGAAGTCGACGTCGTAGCGCCGCGTCGGTTCCGCGTGTTGCGGTGCGCTTGCCGCATCGACGGTCGCCACCCGGGTCCCGGAACCGTGCCTGCTCAACAGGAAGCCCTCGGCGACCAGCTGGCTGTAGGCATCGACGACGAGCCGTCGCCGTGCGGCCACCGTTCACGGGAACGTTCGGTCAGCCGTTGATGCAACGAGGCCTTGGTCGAGTTCGGGATCTTCGCCATCTCCCCATCGTGACCCAACTCCCCGGGTGCGATGTTGGGTGCCCACGGCGTTGCCTGGGCGTTGAAACCTCATGCTGGGACAACGGATGCATGACCATGAGCAGTCCGTTCACCATCACCTTGACCGTCCTGGACGAGTCGGTTCTGCGCGCCCGAGCCCGGTCATCGACCGCGCCGCATCGCGACGTGATCCGCGCGCGGATCGTGCTCGCCGCCGCCGACGGCGCAGCCAACACTGAGACACCCCGAGGTCCGTTGCGAACACGCGGGTCGACGGCATCCGGGTGTGCTGGGCCAGCCTGCCGGGCGGATGGCGGTGCGCAGCCCGTCCGGCGAGCTGGCGGCTGCAGCGGCTCCGGCGAGGTGCGCCGTGCGGTGTCGAGCGCCGAGCTGGCCAGCGAGGCGATCAGCCGCGAGATAGCCGAGACGATCTCGGCGGCCACCGTGCGCCGATGGCTAGCCGCCGATGCGATCAAGCCGTGGCAGCACCGGTCCTGCATCTTCCCCCGCGACCCCGACTTTCAGACCAAGGCCGCCCGCGTACTCGACCTGTATGCCCGCCACTGGCAGGGCCACCCCCTGGGCCCAGACGACTACGTGATCAGCGCCGACGAGAAATCCCAGCTTCAAGCCCTGCAACGGCGC
This sequence comes from uncultured Actinomycetota bacterium, assembly GCA_963716505.1. Taxonomy (GTDB): domain Bacteria; phylum Actinomycetota; class Actinomycetes; order Mycobacteriales; family Mycobacteriaceae; genus Mycobacterium. The sequence goes on along the minus strand of CAVQTL010000004.1, from coordinate 73,079 downwards.
CACCGCGGGCAACCGCCCGGACCGGGCGAACCGCCGTGTCGAGTTCGACCCTCAGCAGCTCTGGTCCAGAAGTGGTACCTGGAATTGCCATGAAAGTGGTGCCTATCTTGAGGCCATTGACGATCTAGCGTGAACGTATGTCAACGACACCCACGCGCACAAGGGCCGGATTCGTCGACGTGACCCTGATCGTCTTCGGGGTGTACGCCCTCGGCGTCGGGCTGTTCATGCTGTTCTTCCCTGGCGCGTTCTTCGGCACCCTTGGCACGTTCGGGGTTCGCAACGATCACTACATCTTCGACACCGCCACGTTCGAGATACCGCAGGGTCTGCTGCTGTTGGCGGCCGTACGCCGAGTGTCGTGGCGGGTACCGGCACTGGCGTTCGCGACGCTGCACTGGGCGCTGCACTCGATCAGCCACATCGTCGACCCGCATCATGGCGCAGGCGATCTGATCGGCTGGCTCGAGGCCGGGGGTCTGGTGGCGACCACGGTGATTCTCGCGTTCGCGTTGCGCGCCGGCGTCAATGCGGAGAAGGCGGGTGAGCGCTGATGCGTGTGCTCGTCGCAGGCGCCACCAGCGTTCCCGGCTTACCGCTGCTGGGTGAGCTCACTGCCCGTGGGCACGAGGTCGTCGGCCTGACCCGCTCGACGTCAAAGACAGCGCCTATCCAGGCGGCGGGGGCCAGGCCGGTGGTGGCCGATGTGTTCGACGCCGACGATATCGACAAGGTGGTCGCCGACGTCGGGCCAGAGGTCGTGGTGTCGTTGCTCACGACGCTGCCGAAGTGGGGACCGAAGCGGCCGAAGGACTTCGAGCCGGCCAGGAGGCTCTGGAGCACGGGCGCTTCGAACCTCGTGGCCGCCGCCCAGTCTGCGGGCGTGCGCCGAGTCGTCGCCGAGTCGGTGATCTTCGCCTACGGCTATCCGACCACCGGGCCCGAGGTGATGGACGAGACGGACCCCTATCCCGGGCCGCCGCCGAAGGGCGGGGACGCGATGCTGGCGGCGCTGCGCGGCATGGAGCGCAACGTTCTGTCGTCGGGTGAGCACAGTGACACCGAGGGAATCGTGTTGCGGTACGGGTGTTTCTACGGGCCGGGTGTGCCGCATGACGAGTTGTTCGTGCGGCTGGCGAAGTGGTGCATGCTGCCCGCGATGACAGGTAGCGGGATCGTCTCGTGGATCCACATCGACGATGTCGCCAGGGCGACGGCCGATGCCGTCGACCACGGCCGTGGCGGGCAGATGTACAACATCGTCGACGACCGGCCGCAGCCTTTCGGCGACTATGTCCGCGAGCTGTCGTCGAAACTGCATCGGCCGCGGCCCATTCCGATCTCACACCGGCTGGTGGGCCTGGTCGCCTCGTATCCGGCGACCGCATTCGGCACGACCTGGCTACCGCTGTCCAATGCCAAGGCCAAGGCCGAGCTCGGCTGGACGCCTATTCGCCGGTGAAGTTGGGTTCGCGCTTCTCGAACGTCGCGGTGATGCCTTCGGTGAGGTCTTTGGACGGCAGCATCGCCGAGTTCCACACCGCCACATAGCGCAGGCTTTCCGAGACCCGCGCGATGCGCTGCTGATCCAGCACGTCCTTGATACCGCTGATGGTCAGCGGTGGGTTGGCGGCGATCTCGGCGGCGGTTTCGTGTGCGGCCGCGAGCGACGCCTCCGCGTCGTCGTAGACATCGTTGACCAGGCCGATCTTCTCGGCCCGCGGCGCGTCGATGTTCTTGCCCGTCAGCGCAAGCTCGCGCAGGTGGCCATCGGTCAGGATCAGCGGCAGCCGGGCCAGGCTCCCGACGTCGGCGACCATGGCCAGCTTCACCTCGCGTACCGAGAACTTCGCGTCCGCGCTGGCGTAGCGGATGTCGACGGCCGAGATCAGGTCGACGCCGCCGCCGATGCACCAGCCGTGCACCGAGGCGATGGTCGGGGTGCGGCAGTCGGCGACCGCGCTGATCGCGCCCTGCATGCGCAGAATCGTGGCGTGGAAGTCGGCCCGCGGTCGCGCGGACGAGCCGCCCGCGATCACATCGGACAACGACCCGCCCATCGCGGGTAGATCGAGTCCGTAGCTGAAGTTCTTCCCCGACCCGGTGAGCACGATCGCGCGGACGTCGCGGTCGGCGTCGAGCTTGGCGAACACCTCAGGCATCTCCGCCCAGAACGCAGGCCCCATCGCATTGCCCTTGCCAGGACCGACGAGTGTCACCTGCGCGACCTGACCATGCAGGTCCACGGTCACGGATTCGTATGCGTCACCCATCAGTGTGTCCCGAGGGGACCGGCGGCTTCAGGCATCGGCGGAATCGGCACCTCCGCCGCGTGACGGCGGACTTTGTCGTTGCCCACTGGTAGCTTTCCTTTCAGGGTCGGACTGGCCCGTCGTGCGGCGTCGGGAGACGCACCGCAGAGAAGAATCTGAGGCTGAGTGAAAGCCATGAAGCTGCTGGCTTCAGCCATCAGAGATGTCACGACTGCAGAGGCTAGCCGCCGCCGCCGCACTCACGGCGGCGACCCGCCGAGCACCACCTCTTTGACGACCGCGCTGGGCAGGAATCCACACATGGTCGTCGCCATCAGCGCCGCGACCATCTCGGACTCAGGGGTGGTGTCGCCGCTGTCCTTCAGGATCGCCTTGATGACGGCCTTCTGCTGCGCCTCGTCGAGCTTGGTGAACTCGCTGCACTTCATGGTTTCCCAGCCCGCGGGCGCGGGGACGTCGGGAACGTCGGTGTTGCCCGGCATCGGGAAGCCAGGGATCTGCGGAAGGCCCGGAATGTTCGGCAAGCCGGGGATACCGGGGAAGCCGGGTTCAGCCGACGGTGTGCGCGTCGACGGCGACTCGATCGGCGGCCCCGGTTCGGTGGTCTGCGCAACCACGCCCTCCGTGGTGCGTGAGCACCCGGTGGCCAGGCCGACGAAGATCAATGCCGCGGCCATCACCCGCAGATGGGTTCTCATCTGCGCAACGATAGGCGCACGCGCGTCGTAGCGTGGGCACCATGCCCACCGATTTGCCTGCCGGTCCGGATTCGCCGCCGACCGATGAACTCGACAGCGCGGAAGCCGGCCTGAGTGTGCTGCAGAACGTGTTGCACCCGATCGCGAACGACGACTGGTCCAAGCGGACGCCGTGCCGAGAATTCGACGTCGCCACACTGACCGACCACCTGATGAACTCGATCACCGTCATCGGCGGCGCGGCCGGTGCGCAAGCTCCCCGAGCGAGATCCCGCCGATTCGGTGGAGCGCCAAGTCGTCGCCGCGGCCAGGCCGGCGCTGGACGCATGGCACCGCCGCGGGCTCGACGGCACCGTGAAGTTCGGGGACAACGAAGCGCCGGCCCGGGTGATGGCGGGGATTCTGTCCCTCGAATTCCTCGTTCACGCTTGGGATTACGCGGCCGCGGTAGGGAGCACCGTGAATGCGCCCGACTCACTGGTGGACTACGTGATGGGGCTGGCGCGCGGGATCATCACACCGCAGGGTCGCACGACCGCCGGCTTCGACGACCCGATAAACGTACCGGCCGACGCGAGTTCACTGGAGCGGCTGGTGGCCTATACCGGTCGCAACCCGAAGGGCTAGGACGCTATCCAACGGTGCGCGAACTCCAGGAACGCGTCGTTCTCCTGCTGGGAAGCGACCGTGACCCGCACCCCGTCCTCGCCATAGGGCCGGACGATGATGCGGCTCTCGGCCGAATCGTTCGCGAACTCCTTGGCGCGACCCGGCAGCGGCAGCCAGACGAAGTTGGCCTGCGACGGCGGGACGGTGTAGCCGGCCTCGCGCAGCGCCGCTGTCACCCTTGCGCGTTCGGCGATGACGGCGTCGGTGCGCGCGAGCAGTTCGTCGGCGGCGTCCAGCGATGCGATCGCCGCAGCCTGCGAGATGCTCGTCGCGCTGAACGGCACGTACACCTTGCCGAGCGCGGTGATGATGTCGGGATCGCCCACCGCGTAGCCGACGCGCAGTCCCGCCAGCCCGTACGCCTTCGAGAACGTGCGCAGCACAACGACATTGCTGTGTGCGCGGACCAGCCCGAAGCTGTCGGGCAGCATGTCGTCGGTGATGTACTCGACGTAGGCCTCGTCGAGTGCGATCAGGATGTCGGACGGCACCGCCTCGACGAAGCGGACCAACGCGTCGGGGTCGACCACGGTGCTCGTCGGGTTGTTCGGATTGCAGACGAAGATCAGCCGGGTGCGGTCGCTGACCGCGGCCAGCATCGCGTCCAGGTCGTAGGTGTGGTCGGTCAGCGGCACCTGGACGGGGATCGCACCCGCCGTCCGGGTCTGCAGCGGGTAGATCTCGAAGCTGCGCCAGCCGTACAGGACCTCGTCGCCGACGGTCGACGTGATCTGGATGAGTTGCTGGCACAGGCTCACCGACCCGCAGCCCGCCGCGATGTGCTCGGGCGCGAAGTTGACGTGCTTGGCCAGCCGCTCCTTCAACTCGACGTAGCCGTTGTCCGGGTAGCGGTTGATGTTGTCGGTGGCCTTCTCGATCGCCGTCCGCACGCTCGGCAGCGGCCCGTGCACCGTCTCGTTGCTCGCGATCTTGATCGCACCCGGCACGGTCTTGCCGGGCGTGTACGCCGGTAGATCGGCCAGTTCAGGGCGTAGACGGGCAGGCACCCGACCAGTCTATGGGTGGCCGTAATGCGCTTTGCCTGGTGGCGTCGCCCCTGTGTACTCTGTCGGATCGGCGGTAAACCGTCGGGAGGCGTGCCAGAGCGGCCGAATGGGGCTCACTGCTAATGAGTTGTCGCCCTCAAAGGCGACCGGAGGTTCAAATCCTCTCGCCTCCGCCGCGGCTGACACAGCCACGCACAACTGAAGACAGGCGCCCGTAGCTCAACGGATAGAGCATCTGACTACGGATCAGAAGGTTGGGGGTTCGAATCCCTTCGGGCGCGCTCATTCTCGCGATGCGGTACACCAGTCAGCGCCAGCTCGGTGACTCTGCGTGGCGCTTCGACGAGTATCGCCGAGAAGGCGCCTCGTTTCGGCAGTCGTACGTGTCGCTTGTTCTTTTGCACCGCCTTGACCACGTCAGCGGCCACCTTCTCCCGCGGAACATCAACGAAGAACCGAATGCGGTAGAAACGCTCGAATGACTTGCCCGTCGGTTCGTAGTCGTCGGCCTGGGCCAGCATGTCGGTGCGCACGGGACCCAACTCGACCAGCGTCGTGCCAATTGGCAATCCACGGAAGTCCGCCCGCAGCCCGGCCGTGAAGTGTGACAGCGCCGCCTTCGCGGCCGAGTAGGTGACCAGGCCTGGCACCACCGCGGTTCCTGCCATCGAGGAGACGTTGACGATATGACCGCCGCCGCGCTTCAACATCCGGGGTATCGCCTGCCGACACAGTTCGGCCGGAGCCAGATAGCAGACCTCGGTCGTCATGCGGAGAACGTCGTCGGGTGCGTCCGTGAAACCCGCAGGAACGCCATTGCCCGCGTTGTTCACCAGGACGTCGACCGGGCCCGCCTCTTCTTCGACCCGACCGATCAGACCTGATACCTGCGTTGGATCCGAGAGGTCTACGGCGTGCGCGGTGCCGCCGAGTCGTCCGGCCACCTCTCCAGAGCGTCCTTGCTGCGTGCCACGAGCGCCACGGTGGCGCCCGCGCCGGCGAATTTTTCCGCCAGCGCCTCTCCGATACCGCGCGACGCCCCGGTGATCAGAACCCGCTTGCCTTGAAGCTGCATCGTCGGAGCATAGGCACGCATTCGGGTTTCGGGTTCGAATCCGTTCAGGCGCGGTCATTATTGACGAATGACACCGACTCGGGTCCAGTGTGTGCTTGCGGCGATGGCCGTCATTGCGGTCGCCGGTTGCGGGTCGGGTGACACCCCAGAAGCGGACAAGACAAGTCAGCCGTCCGCCTCGAGTAAGGCGCCCGCGCCGACCCAGGCGTTCGGGCCGACGTACGCCGAGGGCGTCATCGAGAAGAAGATCGGTGAGCCCGCAGGCCTCAACTGCTCCGACGACCCGGACGAACCCTGTGACCTGAACTTCACTGTGACGGCGATCCAACCGGGCGCTCCGTGCGACGCCGCGGCCGACCGCCCAGGACCGGATCAACAGTTCCTCCGGTTCGACATCGACGCGGTCTCGAGCAACGAGGCCTTCGCAGTTCCCGGACTCCGCGGACGCGCTGCTATTGCCGCACTGGAGTGTCGACGGGGCGGCCGGAACGCTTCACGACCTCGTCGCCTATCCCGAATGCGGGGACGGCGCAGCGCCGATCAGCGAGCCCGTCGCACCCGGCGCGCACGCGCGCGCACGGGTCGTCGTGCGCGCTCCGAAACCCGCTGAGGTGCTGCGGGTTTCGTGGCTCGAGCTGACGTGGGAGTGGCCGATCCCCGGTTCCGACTAAGGCGGCGGCGGACCAGGCGGCGGCGGACCAGGCGGCGGCGGACCAGGCGGCGGCGGTGGCGGCGGTCCCGGAGGTGGCGGGACAGGCGGCGGAGGCGGCGGTGGAAGCGGCAGGAAGATCGGCGGCAGCCCGGGAATGTTGATCACGTTGGCATCGGGGGGCGGTGGCAGAGCGTCCGGTGGCGGTGGCGGTGGAGGCGGTGCGGCCGGCCGTCTGGGTGGGTAGTACACCGGCGCGGGGGCGACACCGTTGCTCGTATTGATCGTGATGAGGAAGCCGGGCACCGCCTTGTCCTTCGGCGAAGTGCCGACTATCGACCCCTTCGAGAGGTAGCTGTCGACCGGCGAGGGTTGGTCGGCGACCTGAAAACCGGCATCCTGCAGTCGTTTACGCGCGGCATCGAACTTCAGGCCGGTGATCTTGGGCAACGGAACGGTCGGAGCACCGTTGACGTAGCGCGGGTCGGTCGGGGGCATCGACACCGGGCCGAAATCGTCGGCGATCGGCTTCATCGCGTGATACCAGGTGCGGGCGGGCTCATTGCCGCCGTACAGGTTTCCGCTCGAGCATCTGCGCAGCGGCCACGAGCACAGCTCCGACGGGGTGGGGGTGTCGTCGAATATGTAGTTGGCGGCCGCGTACTGGTTGGTGAACCCGACGAACGCCGATGACCGGTGCGACTCGGTGGTACCCGTCTTCCCTGCCATCGGCAGGTTCCAGCCGACCGAGCCCGCGGCACTGGCGGCGGTCCCGCTGGTGTGGTCCTTGCCGAGTGCGTTGGTCAGCGTGTTGGCGAGGCCCTCGGGCACGACCTGTTCGCACTTCGCCTGCGGCAGCGGCACTTCGCGGCCGCGGCGGTCGATGACCTTGTCGATCGGGTTCGGCGGACACCACATGCCGCCGGAGGCCAGCGTCGCGGCGACGTTCGACAACTCGAGTGCGTTGAGCTCGAGCGGGCCGAGCGTGAACGAACCGAGGTTCTGCTGTTTGACGTAGTCGGCGAGGCTGCCCTTGTTGTCGGGTTCATACTCCCTGGCGCTGCCCGGTTCGGCGTAGGACCGCATTCCCAGCCGCACCGCCATGTCCACCGCACGCGGAACGCCGACCTGCTGAATCAGCTTCGCGAACGCGGTGTTCGGGGACTGCGCGAGCGCATCGGTGACGTTCATCGGTCCGCGGCCGCCGCCGCCGGCGTTCTTGACACACCACGTGCGCGGGGGGCACCCGGGGGTGTTGCTGTCACCCAGCCCGGCGCCCTCGAACTTCGCCGGGACGTCGAGTTGGGCGTTGATGCCCATCCCCGCGTCGAGCGCCGCCGCAGTGGTGAAGATCTTGAACACCGATCCGGCGCCGTCGCCGACCGGAGTGAACGGCTGCGGCTGCACGGTCTGCCCCGCGCCGAGCTCGAGCCCGTATGTGCGGTTGTCGCCCATCGCCAGAATGCGGTGCGCGTCCCTACCCGGCTTGATGACGCTCATCACGCTCGCGACGCCGTCGAGAGTGGGGCTCGCGACCTTGTCGATCGCACGTTTGACGGAGTCCTGCACCTTCGGGTCGAGCGTGGTGCGGATCAGGTAACCGTTGCGCGCCAGGTCGTCCTTCTCGATGCCTGCCCGAGCGAGGTAGGACAGCGCGTAATCGCAGAAGAAGGCGCGATCGCCGGCCCCGATGCAACCCTGAGGCAGTGGGTTGGGTTTGGGCAGGATGCCCAGTGGCTTTGCCTTGGCGGCGCGGATCTCGTCGGCCCTGTCCGGAACGTTGTCGATCAGGGTGTCGAGAACGAGGTTCCTTCGCGCCAGGGCACCTTCGGGGTTGGTGTAGGGGTTCAGCGCGCTGGTCGACTGCACCATCCCCGCCAGCAGCGCGGCCTGCTGCCAGTTGAGATCCGCCGCATTGACACCGAAATAGGTGCGCGCCGCCTCCTGTACGCCGAAGCTGCCGTTGCCGAACGACACCAGGTTCAGATAGCGGGTCAGGATCTCCGCCTTGGGCAGGGCCTTGTCGAGTTCCAGGGCCATCCGCATCTCGCGAAGCTTTCGCACCGGAGTGGTCTCGACGGCCGCCCGGCGCTCTCCTTCGTTCTGGGCGGTCACCAGCAGGTTGTAGTTCTTGACGTACTGCTGCTCGATCGTCGAGCCACCGCGGGTGTCGATGGCGCCCCGCAGGTAGCCGGCCAGACCGGTCAGCGAGCCCTGCACGTCAACGCCGTTGTGCACGCCGAAGCGCCGATCCTCGATCGAGACGATCGCCAGCTTCATGGTGTCGGCGATGCGATCGCCGGGGACCACCCACCGGCGCTGCGTGAAGATCCACGCGATCGGATTGCCGTCGGCGTCGACCATCGTGGAGATGATCGGCACCTCGCCCTCGACGAGCTGAGCCGATTCCTGGGCCGCCACGTCGGAGAGTCGGTTGGCCACCGCGCCTGCACCGCCGACGATCGGAAACACCAGCGCCGCAACGATAAGGCCCGCGGTCAAGATGTACAGAATCAGCTTGGCGGGCATCGCAATTGCCCTGGGCTGTTCCGTCATGCCTCTAGCGTATTCAGCACGGCGCACGATGTGGCCGATTAAGGATCACGGGTGTCCGCTTCGCGCCCGTAGGCGTCGACATAACGACGCATGAAGAGGCCGATGTGGTGGAAACCCCACCGCCGCGCGATGTCGGTGACGCTGGTCGTCTCGGGGTCGCTTGCGACGAGTTCCAGGTGCGCATGGTGTAGGCGGACTCTGCGGACGTAGTCCATGGGGCTGCAGTTGCGATGCACACGGAACATGTTCAGCAGCGTCTGCGGTGGCACGTTGGCTGCCGCCGCGATGTCGACAGGGGAGATGTCGGTGTGCGCGTTCTCGTCGATGAACGCGATGGCGCGACGCAGCAGCACCGGTGTGTTGTCGCGACGCTGCTCGATGCCCGGCTCGGTGACGGCATTGTTGGGGAACGTGGTCAGCATCGTCGCCGCCAGATACCTGGCGACCGTTCCCGCCAGGAACGGCTCCTGCGCCGAGGGGGAATTGATCACCGTATGGCGTACGTGGTCGATGACATCCACGAGGTGCTGACTCGCGTCGGCCGAAATCGGCGCCGACGACGTCAGCTGGACGGCTGCACCGTCCTGCGACGGCGCGGCCACCTCGCTCAACAGGCGTCGGTCGATGGATATGGCAGTGAAGGTGGCCCGGTGGACGACGCCGCTGCATGCGGTGCCGTCGAGTGCGCCGATCGCCACCGACTCGCCCGTCGTGAACATCTCGGGTTGGCGTCCGGGCAGGTGGTCTTCGATGGCGCCCTTGAGCACTCGGCAGAGCAGGATCTTCTCGATGGGATCCGCGTGGTACTGCATGTCGTAGCTGTACTCGAAGTCGTCGACGTCGAGTGAACCGATACGTGTCCGCCAAACCCGGGTCCGAGTGGGTGCGGCGTGAGATAGTTCGCTCAATCGGACCTTGGTGTAAGTCGCGGTGAGTAACTCTTCGGCCTCGCCGATGTCGTGACTGTCGATGATGAAACTACCGGTCACGGCTCCCCCAAGCGTCTTCAGGCGTGCGCCATCAGATGGTGGCAAAGTTAGCCGAAACGCGCTGGCCAGTCAAGGTCAGAAGTTTGCTAACAAGCCTCTGACGGGCGTGCGGCGTTCAGCAGCGACAGCAGCACGGGAATTCGCCGATCCTCGATCTCGGGCTGTGAGAGCACATGCCGAATGATGGACGCGCCGTCGAACGTGTTGATGAGTCACCATCACCAAGGTCGCGAAGTTCTCCTCGCCTCCGAAGGCCAGGATCTCCTCGGCGGACGAACTCGCCCGCGCAGCGTTCGTAGATCTTCGCGGCATAGACCGTCATCACTTCACGCAATGAGTCCGCGAAGCTTCTCGTCGGTGCGCGCGGCAACCCATAGCTCGTGCATCACGATATTGGTCTGGTTGCCCGTCAGATCACCGATGATTGGCAGCACGGCCTCGAGGGCCGGCGTCGCCAGCCGGGATTTGCGCGATCCGGCTCGCGTACAACTCGAGTTGCCGTCGCCCCGCCTCGCGGAGCGTCGCGGCCATCAGATCGCCCATCGTGGGGAAGTGCCGGAAAATGGCGCCGTCGGACACCTGTGCGCGCTTGGCGATCACGGCTGCCGAGGTGCGGGCGTATCCGACCTCGATGATGGTTTCGATGCTCGCGTCGAGCAGGCGGGCGATCGTGTCCTCCCGGCGCTGCTGCTGGGTTCTGGCCATCTCAGGCGGAGACGGATTCCCGCGCGGTCTGGCCGGCCTTGAGGAACCGTCCGGACTTGACCGTCTCCCCGTAGCCGTCGCGGAACTCGCCCTCGCGGAACACGACTGCGCCGTTGACGCCGGTCGCGACGATCGCCTTGTCGTTGCGGTTCACCATGCGGGACAGGTCGCCGTAGAAGGGCACCTTCTCCTCGTGGTAGGTGTCCACCGAATCGTCGAGGCCGGCCGGGTCGATGACGACGAAGTCGGCGCGGTCACCTTCACGCAGCGTGCCAGCGGGCAGGCCGAACCATTCGGCGACCTCGGCAGTCAGCCGGTGCACCGCGTGCTCGACCGTCATGAACGGCTTTCCGGCCAGCTCGGCGTCGCGGACCCGGCGAAGCAGCTTCACGGCGAAGTTGTAGAAGGCCATGTTGCGCAGGTGCGCACCGGCATCGGAGAAGCCCATGTGCACCGACGGGTCGATGGCGAGTGCGTTCAGGTGCTTGGGCCGGTGGTTGGCGACGATCGTCGTCCAGCGCACATTGCGTTCACCGTTCTCGACGAGCACGTCGAGGAAGGCATCAAGCGGATGCAGACCGCGTTCGTCGGCGATCTGCCCGAAGCTCTTTCCGATCAGGGTCGCATCAGGGCATTCGACGATGGTGGCGTCGTGGAGGTCGCGGTGCCACAACGTCGGGCCGAGCTTCTTGCGGTCGAACGAAGCACGGAACCGGCGGCGGTACTCCTGGTCGGCCAGCAGCGTATTGCGCTCGAGCTGGTCGCGCAGATGGAGCGCGGCGGTGCCTGCCCCGAATTCCTCGAACACGGGCAGGTCGATGCCGTCGGAGTACAGCTCGAACGGCACGGGCAGGTGCTGGAACCTCACCAGCGAATCCAGCAACCTGTTGAGAATCCTTACGCCGGGACCGAATACGTGCACGGCGCCGGTGGCGGACTTGGCATCGGCCGATACCAGCAGGCTCATGCGGACACCCCGCCTGCGGCCGAACATCTTGCTGCTGGTGAGGAAGAAGTTCAACGCCTCCAGCGGGTTCTTGGTGTTGGGGGCGCTCTGCAGGATGCGGCCCCGCTTCCGCAGCACCTTGATCAGCCTGCGGCGCTCACGCCAGGTGGCGAACGTCGATGGCAGGGCGCGTGACCGGAACCGGTCACCGTCGAGCTTGTCGATCGCCGCATCCATCCCGGACATGCCGAGCAGGCCCGCGTCGAGCGCCTCGTCGAGCAACTTCGCCATCCGCTCGAGTTCGGCATCGGTCGGTTCGACGCCCTCGGTGGTGGCGCGATCGAGTCCGAGCACCGACGTGCGTAGGTCCGAGTGGCCCAGCATGGAACTGACATTCGGCCCGAGCGGAAGGTTGTCGAGCGTCTGGACGTATTCGGCGGGCGACGTCCATGTCTTCTTTGCTTCCAAGGCGCCGAGCACGAACTTGCGCGGGACCGCCTCGACGCGGCTGAACAGGTCCGCGGCGTCTTCAGCGTCGGCATACACCGTCGACAGCGAGCAGTTGCCCAGCAGCAGCGTGGTGACGCCGTGCCGCACCGACTCCCGCAGGCCTGGATCGAGCAGCACCTCGGCGTCGTAGTGCGTGTGCACGTCGATGAAGCCGGGGAGGATCCACTTGCCCTCGGCGTCGATGACGTCGGGACAGCCGGTCTCATCGAGCGGTTCGGCGGACACCGCGGCCACGATGCCGTCGCGAATGCCCAGCGTGCGGCGTTGTGGGCGGGCGCCGGTTCCGTCGAACCACAGGCCGTTGCGAACGATCACGTCGTAGGTCATGCGGACGACGGTACCAAAGATAGTGAGTGCTTACAATCTTTTTCTGGCGATAGGGTTGAACCCATGACGCCACCGGTGATCGCACGCTGGATCGACATCATCGAAAACGGCCGCACTTCCGAACTGGACAGCCTGCTCGCCGAGGACGCCGTGTTCTCCTCGCCTGCGGTGTTCACGCCGCAGGAAGGCCGCGACAAGACCGTGGCGTATCTGACGGCTGCAGCGAAGGTGTTCAGCGACACCGACTTTCACTACGTCGAGAAGTGGTTCGGCGAGCGTTCGGCGATTCTCGAGTTCGCCGCCACCATCGACGGGAAGTACGTCAACGGCATCGACATGATCCACTGGAACGACGCCGAGAAGATCGTCTCCGTGAAGGTGATGGTGCGGCCGCTCAAGGGGTTGCAGGCGCTGATGCCCAGGATGGCCGAGCTTCTCGCGCCGAGCTGACCGTGCGGCTGCTGCTGATCGCCGACACCCACGTGCCGAAGCGGGCGCGCGACCTGCCGCAACGGGTATGGGATGAGGTGGCCCGCGCCGACGTCGTCGTGCACGCGGGCGACTGGGTGCAGCCGGCCCTGCTCGATTCACTGGAGGCGAAGGCCGATCGCCTCGTCGCGTGCTGGGGCAACAATGACGGCGACGAGCTGCGTGCGCGGCTGCCCGAACGCGCTGACGCCACCCTCGGTGGTCTGCGGTTCACGGTCGTCCACGAAACCGGTGGGTCTGCGGGCAGGGACGCGCGGATGGCCAAGCAGTACCCCGACACCGATGTGCTGGTGTTCGGGCACAGCCATATTCCGTGGGACACCACGGCGACGACCGGTCTGCGCTTGCTCAATCCCGGATCGCCGACCGATCGCCGTCGCCAACCGTTCTGCACGTACATGACGGCGGTCGTCGACGACGGTGTGCTGGCCGACGTCACGCTGCATCGCCTGGAGCGCCCCAGTGCGTGACCGGCCGGCCAAGGTCGCCGACGTGCACCAGATCGCCTCCGGCATGCCTCACGTCACGCGGATCGAGGGACCCAAGGGCAACTCCATCTATCAGGTGGGCGGGAAGTCGTTCGTGTTCTTCCGCACGCCGCAACCCGACGCCGAGGATCCCGAGACGGGCGAGCGCTGGGCCGACGTCATCATGATCTGGGTGGAATCGGAGAGCGACAAGCTTGCGCTCCTGCAGGACCCGAAGTCGCCGTTCTTCACCACCGACCGCTTCGACGGACACCCGTCGGTGTTGGTGCGCGCCAGCGCATTGGACGAAATCGGCAAGCGGGAACTGACCGAGCTCATTGCGGACGCGTGGGTGTCCCGGGCGTCGCATCGTCGCGCCGAGCGGTGGCTGGCCGAGCACGGCGGATAAGTCAGCCCGCCTCTGCGGCGCAGATCAGGTTAATGTGCTTGGTCGCCCAATCACCAAGCGGCTCAAGCGCTTCGAGAAGCTCCTCACCGGCCTTGGTCATCGAATACTCCACGCGGGGCGGCACCTCGTGATAGCTCTCGCGGTGCACGACGCCGTGGCGCTGCAGCTCCCGGAGGTGCTGGGTCAGCATTTTCTGCGAGATTCCGGTCAGGCTGCGGTGCAGTGCGTTGAATCGCTTGGGGCCGTCCTGCAGCTCCCACAGGATCAGCGGCTTCCACTTCCCGTCCACGACCGCCATTGCTGCATCAAGCCCGCAGGTGTACTTTCCTAACGCCGTCACCGGATCACTCCTTGCAGCTCACAGCCAATAGTTTCTTTGCGGTAAGTATCGCACTTTTTAGTGGGTACTTGTCAAAAACTCCGCGTCACGTCGACGATGATGACATGACAACCGCACCGCACACAGTGAGTTTCCTCGGATTGGGTGAGATGGGTTCTGCGCTCGCGCGAGCCGCGTCCCAGGCCGGCCATCCGACGATCGTCTGGAACCGGAGTTCCGGTAAGGCCGAGGCACTGGTCGAAGCGGGAGCGCGCGTGGCGAACCACCCGGGCGACGACCAGGACGCCGACGTGATCGTGGTGTGCCTGTTCGATCACCGGTCCGTGCATGAGGTGCTCGACCCGTTGGCTGATGGGCTCGCGGGCCGACGCCTGATAAACCTGACCACGACATCACCGGAAGGGGCTCGCGAACTGGCCGACTGGGCCGAAGGCATCGGCGTCGACTATCTCGACGGCGGCATCATGGCGACCCCACAGATGATTGGCACACCGCAATCCAGCGTTCTCTACAGCGGCTCGCAACGGCTCTACGACGACTACCGAGGGCTCCTCGAATTATGGGGCCGGCCGGAGTATTTCGGCGATGACGCCGGCATGGCCTCGCTGTACGACCTGGCCCTGCTGTCGGCGATGTACGTGATGTTCGCCGGGTTCTTCCACGGCGCGGCCATGGTCGGGCCCTCCGGCGTGCCGGCCAAGGAGTTCGCCACCCGCGCCGCCGAGTGGTTGCGCACGGTGGTGTTCGCGATCACCGAGTACGCGGAGGTCATCGACGGCGGTGACTACTCAGTGCCCGGCCAGCAGAGCCTGGAGTTCTCCGACATCAGCGACATCGTCGACGCCAGCCGCGCCCAGGGAATCAGCACTGAAGTGGTCGACGTCGTGCAGCGTCTCATCCGTCGGCAGATCGACGCAGGCCACGGTCGCGACGGCCTCGCCCGTGTCATCGAGAGCATCAAGAACCGGAGGCGGCGGCGTGACGACGGTTACCGTGCTCGGACTCGGCCCGATGGGCCAGGCTCTCGCGGGCGCACTGGTCGACGCGAACCACCGCACCACCGTATGGAATCGCACCGAGTCAAAGGCAGATGCGTTACGCGCCCAGGGCGCGGCGTGGGCCCCGAGTCCGGCAGAAGCCGTCGCGGCAAGCGACCTCACCATCGTCAACGTCGTTGACCACGATGTCGTGGACTCACTGCTCGCCGCTGTGGGCGACGCCGCCGACGGGCGCACCATCGTGGGCCTGACGTCCGATACCCCAGACCGCGCACGCCAAACCGCCAAGCGCGTCGACGACCTTGGCGGTCGCTACCTCGACGGGGCCATCATGACTCCGACCACCACGATCGGAACCCCAAGCGGCAGTATTCTTTTCGCGGGCCCACGCCAGACGTTCGTCAGCTATCGCGAGGTCTTCGCCGCGCTGGGCGAGCCGACCTGGCTCGGCGAGGACTTCGGCCGCGCTGCGGCCTTCGACATGTCTCTGCTCGACCTGTTCTGGACCACGGTCGGCGGATTCATGCACGCGCTGGTGATGGCCCAGGCCAACGGTATTGCGCCTGACGAACTGCTGCCGCACACGCGCGGCATCGTCGACATTCTCCCGCCCATCTTCGATGAGCTGGCCGAGCGGATTCAGGCCGATCGTCACGACGACAGCACCGCCCCGGTGTCATCGGTGGCCGCGTCGGTCCGGCACCTGATCGCCGCGTCGCACGCGGCGGAAGTCGACGCCGGCATGATGGAGGCGTTCCGGCTTTACGTCGACGCCGCAGTAGCCGCAGGCCACGGGCCCGAGGAGATCAGCCGCATCGCGCGGGAGATGGGGCGAAGCTAGGTCGCCCGGTTCTCGGCGGCTGGCACGTTGGCGTGGTTGGCCCCGCAGATGAAGATGGCCATCCTTGCCGGCTTGTCGCCCGGGTTCTTCCACCGATGCCGGGTTCCGTTCTGCACGACGGTGTCTCCGGGATTCAGGGTGACTTCGGCGCCGTCGTCGAGTTCGAGCACGACGGTGCCGTCCAGTACCACCTCGAAGTCGATGGTGTCGGTGGTGTGCATGCCCGGGTCCGACGGGTCCATGTACCGCAGAAGTCCGGGTAGCTTGCCCTCGATGTCGGCGACCGCGTCCTCGACGTTGCCGAGGTCCTGTTCGGCTGCGCCGTACTGCGGGCGGAATGGTCAGCATTCCGAACCGGAAGCCGCCGACGGGCGGGAAGTAGGTGTGCCAGTCGGGCATCGACCCGTCGTCGGGGAACTGCGGCGTCGTGTCGCCGCCCCAGAGTTGGTAGAACTCCGCGGCCGGCAGCAACACCGGCCGGTCGGGTTCGACCGTCTGATCGCTCGCGAACACGGACTTCCCGGACTCGTCATGCCCGGTCACCACTCGGCGCACACCCATCCGGCCAGTCAATCACCGCGATGTGTAACCCCGCTGCCTATCTGAATAAGGACAACCACACAGAAAGGCACATGCCCCATGTCACAGCGCGAACTCTCAATCGCTTCGCTGGCCGCCACCCGAGCGTCGGGTGCCGTGGTCTGGATCCGCCTCTATGTGGGGCTGATCTTCATCGGCGAAGGAATCCTGAAGTTTCTTCGGCCCGAAGCGCTCGGGCCCGGCCGCTTCGCCAAGGTCGACGTTCCGTTCCCGACCTTCACCGCCTACCTGGACGGGGTGTTCGAAATCGGTTGCGGCGCGGCGATCCTCGTCGGCCTCTTGGTTCGGTTGGCCACCCTGCCGATGATCGTCGACATGATCGGCGCCCTCGCCTTCACCAAGGTTCCGCTGTTGTTCGGCAGCGCGGCGTTGTACCCGAAGGAACACGGCTTCTGGGACTTCTTCCACGAAGGTCGGCTCGAGATCGCGATGCTGTGCGGCAGCGTCTTCCTGCTCATCGTCGGCGCAGGCGGCCACTCGTTCGACAGCCGGATGAACCGGGTCGGCGCGTCGGCACGTGTCACCGGTGCCGTCGGTCTAGCCAGGTACACAGCGAACTCCAAGGTCGATTCGAGGACGGTGACGAGTGATCGCGAGCCAGAATGAGGCGCGCCGTCCTCGACTCGGCCCGGCGCGTAGGTCCCGCCCCGAGGGAGGGCTGCGAGCGGTGACGGATGCGGCGTATCCGGACTGGGATGCGGTGTACCGCGACAACGTGACCTGGGTGTACCGGCTGATGTACTCGAAGGTGGGCACCCAACCCGACGCCGAGGACCTCACCGCCGAGGTCTTCATGACCGCTCTCAAGCCGCTGCGCGTCTCGGCGACGGTGCCGGAGGTACGCAAGTACCTGAAGATGACGGCGCGCACGGTGCTGGCGTCCTACTGGCGGAACCGGATGGGCAGGCAGATAACGACGATCGAGGAGGACCTGCCCGACGTGAGCGGACAGGAAACCCTCGAGTCGGATGCACCCGATCGGGTGCGACTGGTGTTGGCGAAGCTGCCGGACAACTACCGGCGCATCCTGGAACTCCGTTTCCTGCAGGCCTTCTCGGTTCGCGAGGCCGCGGGGCAGATGGGTGTTAGCGTCGCGAACGCCAAGGTGTTGCAGCATCGGGCAATACAGATGGCTGCGCAGATGAGTGAGGAGGCGCTGTGAGCGGACGACCAGTGCGCCGCTTCGTCGACGGCTTGCTGCGGGGCCAGCCCACCGAGCGGGCACGCCCCGACGATGTCGAAGCCCAGGAGATGAAGACGGCCATCGAGTTGCGCGCCGCCCGCACGGGCAGCGACTCGCCGCGCGAGGATTTCGTCACCGACCTGCACCGCCGGCTGGCCGAGCAGATGGGCGACGCCCCGAAGGTCGAGAGCCGATCGTCGTGGGGGCCGTCGGGCACCCGTCGGCAGGTCGTCATCGGCACCGGACTCGCGGCGGCTTCGGCGGCCACCGGGATCGTCGTCGGCCGCAACGTGTTGGCTCCGTCCCGTGGGCCCGCTGAGGCGTCGCCACCCACGCAGGGTGTACTCGACCCGAACGCAGGGACATGGCGTGCCGTCGGTGCGAGCGCCGACCTGCCCAAGGGCGGCGCCATGGCGTTCGACCTCGGCTCGGTCAACGGGTTCGTGCACCGAGCCGACGCGAACGTGGAGGCGGTCTCGGGCATCTGCACCCATCAGGGCTGCAAGCTCTGGTTGGACGCGCCGGACAGCCGGCTGCGGTGCCCGTGCCACTCGACGTCGTTCTCGTTGGAGGGTGAGACGTTGACCCACCAGATGCCTACGGCGCCGCCACCACTACCGAAGTTCGAGGTGCGCGAAATCAACGGTGTGATCGAGGTTTTCGCGCCAACTGAACCCGCCTGACAGGGTTTGGTGGCAATGTCGATGGCATGAACCAGAAGCCGCCCACCGCCGTCATCGAATCGGCAAACCGCGCTCAGCACGACAACCTGCCGTTCGACGACACCCGCGATTTCGAGGACACGGACCGGGGATTCATCGCTGCGATGGAGCCCTGTGTCGTCAAGGCGGCCGATGGCAGCGTGGTGTGGGACAACGACGTGTACTCGTTCCTTGCCGGCGACGCACCCACCTCGGTGCATCCCAGCCTGTGGCGGCAAAGCCAGCTCGCCGCTAAACAGGGGCTCTTCGAGGTGGTGGAGGGCATCTATCAGGTCCGCGGCCTCGACCTGTCCAACATCAGCTTCATCGAGGGCGACACCGGGATCATCGTCATCGATCCGCTGGTCTCCACCGAGACGGCGGCCGCCGCGCTGGCGCTGTATCGCGCCCATCGCGGCGACCGTCCGGTCGTCGCGGTCATCTACACCCACAGCCACGTCGACCACTTCGGCGGCGTGCTCGGTGTGACGACGCAGGCCGACGTCGACGCGGGCAAGGTCGCGATCATCGCGCCCGAGCACTTCACCGAGCACGCCGTGCAGGAGAACGTCTACGCGGGGACGGCGATGGGTCGACGGGCCGGCTACATGTACGGTGCCGCGCTGGCGCGTGGGCCCCAGGGACAGGTGGGCTGCGGGCTGGGTCAGGTCGCGTCCGCGGGTGAGGTGGCGCTGATCGTTCCGACGGTCGATATCCGCGAAACCGGCGAGAAGCACACCTTCGACGGTGTCGAGATCGAGTTCCAGATGGCGCCCGGCACCGAGGCACCCGCGGAGATGCACTTCTACTTCCCCAAGTTCCGCGCGTTGTGCATGGCCGAGAACGCCACCCACAATCTGCACAACCTGCTCACTCTGCGCGGCGCGCTGGTGCGCGATCCGCACGGCTGGGCGGGCTACCTCACCGAGGCGATCGACACGTTCACCGACCGCACCGACGTGGTGTTCGCGTCCCATCACTGGCCGACATGGGGCAAGGACCGGATAGTCGAATTCCTCTCCGTACAAAGGGATCTGTACGCATATCTGCACGACCAAACCTTGCGGCAGCTGAACCAGGGCTTCACCGGCATTGAGATCGCCGAGAACTTCCAGATGCCTCCCGCGTTGGAGAAGGCGTGGCACACCCACGGCTACTACGGTTCGGTCAGCCACAACGTCAAGGCGGTGTACCAGCGCTACATGGGGTGGTTCGACGGCAATCCGGGCCGGCTGTGGGCGCATCCGCCCGAAGCCATCGGGCCGCGCTATGTCGAAGCCATGGGCGGAATCGACAAGGTCGTGGAAATTGCCCGCACCGCTTTCGACGATGGTGACTTCCGTTGGGCAGCAACACTGCTCGACCACGCGATCTTCACCGACAAGAGTCACGCGGCAGCGCGGGAGTTGTACGCCGACACGCTAGAACAGCTGGCATACGGCTCCGAGAATGCCGTCTGGCGCAACTTCTTCTTCTCAGGGGCCACCGAACTGCGGGAGGGGAACTTCGGCACACCGACCCAGACCGCCTCGCCGTCGATCATGGGTCAGCTGACACCGGAACAGCTTTTCGACACGTTCGCGATCAACCTCAACGGTCCGCGTGCATGGGATCTCGATGTGGCCGTGGACATCACTTTCGTCGACACCGACACCAATTATCGGC
Organism: uncultured Actinomycetota bacterium; assembly: GCA_963716505.1. Classification (GTDB taxonomy): domain Bacteria; phylum Actinomycetota; class Actinomycetes; order Mycobacteriales; family Mycobacteriaceae; genus Mycobacterium. The sequence continues at coordinate 52,982 of CAVQTL010000004.1, read as the reverse complement.
TGACCGTCCGCAACGGAGTGCTGGTTTACCGCAAGTTGCCAGCCGACGAATCCACCGCTGCGGCGACGATCAAGTTCGCAAACAAGATGCGGCTGTTGGCATTTGCCGCCGGTGACACCGATTCACCTGGGCTTGAAGTCACCGGCGACACCAACGCCATGCCGTCGGTGCTGGCGGTGGTGGATAAGCCTGACCCCGGCTTCAACATCATCGAGCCGTAGCGCTACGGGATCCCGCCGTCGACCCGGATGATCGATCCGCTGGTGTAGCTCGACGCGTCGGACGCCAGATACAAAGCGGCGCCGATGATCTCGGCCGGGTTGCCGAGTCGCTTGAGCGCGAAGCTCTGCGCGCCTTTCGTTGTCGCGGGTATGTCCCAGGCCTTGCTGACGTCGGTCAGGAACGGACCGGGCATCAACGTGTTCACCCGCACGGTCGGGCCGAGGGCCAGGGCGAGCCCCTCCGTCAACGCGTTGAGGCCCGCCTTCGCCGCCGAGTAGGGCAGCTGTTCCGGCCGGGGCCGCCGCGACCCGCTTGAGCTGACGTTGATGATCGACCCGCCGCCGTCGGCCACCATGCGCTGGCCCACCAGGGTCGACAACCGGAACGGGCCCTTGAGGTTCAAGTTGACGACGGCGTCGAAGAGCTTCTCCGATACCGAGTCCAGGGACTCGTACAGCGGCGACATCCCGGCGTTGTTGATGAGGACGTCGACCCTGCCGAACCGCTCGTAGACCGCGTCCACCAGACCGTCGAGCTCATCCCACCGTCCGACGTGCACCTGATACGGCATCGCGGCGCGCCCGGTGGCCGCAGCGATCTCCTCGGCGGTGGCCTCACACGACTCGAGCTTGCGGCTGGCGATGACGACATCGGCTCCGCACTGCGCCGCGGCGAACGCCATCTCCCGGCCCAGTCCCCGGCTACCGCCGGTGACCAGCACGACGCGGTCGGTGAGGTCGAATAAGTTCGTCGGCGTAGCCCATGTCAGCCCTGCGCCTTCGCGCGTGCGACCTCCCGGATCACCCGGTGAATGAACCCGAGCTTGGCGATGACGGCCTCGGGTATCTCGAACGGGTAGAGGGGATTCTTGCCCATTGCGGTGTTGACGCGGTTGAAGAACATGGACAGCCATCGCCAGTCGAAGAGCAACCGCTCGATGGGCGCGTCGTCGTAGGACTCCAACGGGACGATGTCCCGCGGTGCCGAGAAACGCACCCGGTCGGCCTGCAGCACAAGGCCCGCCTCGCGGCTGGTGTCGATGGTGTCGGCGATGTGCAGATAGTGCGCGAAGCACTCGGCGAAGTCCTCCCACGGATGCATGGTGGCGTACTCGGAGATATAGGTGTCCTCCCAGCCATCGGGAGCGCCGAACTTGTAGTGCCGGGCAATGGAATCGCTGTAACTGGCCTGCTCGTCACCGAACAGCACGCGGCACTCGTCGAGGTATCTGTCTGCGCCAGAACCGTTCTCGACCAGGATGTGCTGGTAGTAATGGCCGACCTCATGCCGGAAATGGCCGAGCATCGTGCGGTACGGCTCTCCGAGACGAACCCGCAGTGATTCGCGATAGGCGTCCAGAGACTCGACCAGGTCGATCGTGATGACACCGTTGGCGTGGCCGATGATCACCTTGTCGCCCGCGGTGTAGCTGGACAACAAGTCGAACGCGAGGCCGCCGTCGCGACGCCAGAAGGGATCGACGGGCAGCCCGATGTCGTCGAGCTGGTAGACCAGTCGCCGCAGTGCCCGTGCGGTCGGCACCAGCTTCTCGCGCGCCAACGTGTCGTCGGCGGCGGGTTCGCGGCGGATCGTCGAGTCGGCCAGGCATCTGCCGCGTTCCTCCGCCGACTGTTCCTCGGGTGCCAGCCAGTTACAGCCCGTCGTCTCGACCTGTGTGCATCGCACCCATCGGCCACCGTCGACGTCGGCGGTGCCGTCGGCGACCGGCAGCATCGACTTCGACGGCAGGTGAAGGCCGAGGTCGGTATGGCAGGTGGCACACCTGCGCGACTCGAACGAAGCGAAGCTGTTGCACACCGGGCAGGCGAATGCACGCACGACCCATATGGTGTCACGGTGCAGTTGCTTCTCATCCGGCACGCGTTGCCACGCCGCAGTGAGCCTGGCGAGGGGTCCGATCCCGACCTGTCCGAGAAGGGCGTCGAACAGGCCAAGCGGCTGCCCGATGCGTTGGCGCGCTTCCCGATCACCCGCCTGGTCAGCAGCCCGCAGCGGCGCGCAGTGCAGACCGCGCAACCGGTGGCTGCGCAGCTGGGGCTGACGATCGACATCGACGACCGCCTCGCCGAGTACGACCGCGACCTCAAGCACTACATCCCGATCGAGCAGATCGCCGCCGAGTACCCCGAGGAGCTGGCCCGGCTGGCCAGCGGGCACCTGCCCAGCACCGTCGACGAGGACGCATTTCTGGCCCGCATCAACGACGGGATCCGGGAAATCGCGGACGCGGGCGATCACGAGGACACCGTCGCGGTGTTCAGCCACGGCGGTGTCATCAACGGCCTGGTGCACAGCATCCTGCGCACCGACAAGATCCTCTGCGTCAACGTCGACTACGCGGGCATCACCCGGCTGCTGTCCTCCCGCAACGGCGAGTTCTATGTCGCCGCGGTGAACGGCACCGAACACGTATGGGACCTGCTGCCCTCGAAATCAGCGGTGGTAGACAAGTCCGGTGACGACTTCGCTGGAAGGGCTCGATCTCGCCGCCCTTGACCGCCACCTCAGGGAGGTCGGCATTCCGCGCAGCGGCGAGTTGCGGGCCGAGTTGATTTCGGGCGGCCGGTCCAACCTGACGTTTCTGGTTGGAGACGACGAGTCGAAGTGGGTGCTGCGCAGGCCGCCGCTGCACGGCCTGACGCCGTCGGCGCACGATATGGCCCGCGAGTACCGGGTCGTCGCCGCGTTGGCGGACACGCCCGTCCCGGTCGCCCGCGCGGTCACCATGCGCAACGACGACTCGGTCGGCGGTGCGCCGTTCCAGATGGTGGAGTACGTGCCCGGCCGGGTCGTCCGTCACACCGCCGAACTCGAGGCGCTGGGCGACAAGGCGACGATCAGCAGCTGCGTCGACGCGTTGATCAAGGTGCTCGCCGACCTGCACGCGGTCGATCCGGCGGCGGTCGGACTCGGCGGCTTCGGCAAGCCGACCGGCTATCTCGAGCGCCAGGTGCGCCGATGGGGGTCGCAGTGGGATCTCGTGCAACGGCACAACGATCCCTTCGACACGGATGTCCGGCGGCTGCATTCGGCTCTGGCGGAAGCGATTCCGGCGCAGAGCCGCTCGTCGGTGGTGCACGGCGACTACCGCATCGACAACACGATTCTTGACGCCGACGATGCGACGAAGGTTTTGGCCGTCCTCGACTGGGAGATGTCCACGCTCGGCGACCCGATCAGCGACGCCGCGCTGATGTGTGTGTACCGGCACCCGATGTTCAACATGATCCACGCGAGCTCCGCGTGGGCGTCGCCGCTGATGCCGGAGGCCGACGACCTGGCGCATCGCTATTCGGTTGCGGCCGAACAGTCGCTGGACAACTGGGACTTCTACATGGCGCTCGGGCTACTTCAAGGTGGCGATCATCGCTGCGGGCATCGCATTTCGGGCGCGGATGGGCGGCGGCGTCGCCGCCGACACCGACCAAGTGGACCGGGCGGTCGGCCCGCTGGTCGCCTCGGGGCTGAGCGCGCTGAAGCGGTAACGCCCTAGCGGGCGGCCTTCAGATACCGTTTCGCGGCCCGACGAAGCTGGAAGATCCGCACTGTGCCTGCGGCAACCGTCAGCAGTCCGCCGCTCACGGCGGCAAAAAGGATCGCCACACCCACCGGCAGGCTCCATTGCCATCCGAAGAGGTGAACAGTGGTGGAGTCGGTGTTCTGCAGAATAAAGACAAGAAGAAGTATCAAGATCAGGAAACCGACGATCAGTGCTGACCAAAGGGCCGCGGCGCGGGTGAACTTGACCGCCGACTCTGGTGAGGCGAGGTACTCACCGGGCGTCGCCGTCGGGTCTACAGATTTGTCCTTCGAACTAGCTCCTTGATCCAGAAGGGGCGGAGGCGGCGGCTCGCCGGGCAGCGGCGATGCCCCACCGGGCCGGTCGGGCGACACATAGGGATCGCTGGTCATGGGTCCATCTTGCCCCTTCCCGCCCCGAATCAAACCACCTGTCATCTTTACGGTGAGGCAAAGTGCGGCGGGTTGCCTCACATGTCGATAGGGTCCGGTGGAGCTTTGGGCGAGAGGACATGGGTATGTCGAGCGCTATGTCGAAGACACGTAGGTGGACTCTGGCGATCCTGGCCGCCGTGCTGTCGCTGGTCGTCGCGGCCTGCGGCAGTTCGAACCCGCTGGGTGGCGGCGAGATCTCCGGCGACCTCAAGTCGATCAAGGTCGGTTCGGCCGACTTCACCGAGTCGAAGATCATCGCCGAGCTCTACGCGCAGGCGCTGGAGGCCAACGACTTCACCGTCACCCGCCAGTTCGGCATCGGCAGCCGGGAGACATACATCCCTGCGGTGCAGGATCATTCGATCGATCTGATCCCGGAGTACACCGGCAACCTGCTGCAGTACTTCGACGAGGAGACCACCGCCACCACCCCGGACGCGGTGCTGCTCGGGCTGCTCAAGGCGCTCCCCGGCGACCTGTCGATCCTTTACCCGTCGCCCGCCGAGGACAAGGACACGCTCGCGGTCACCGGAGGCGACCGCGCAGCGGTTGAACCTGAAGTCCATCGCCGATCTGGCCAAGGACTCCGCGCAGGTGAAAGTCGGTGCGCCATCGGAGTTCCAGACCCGCGTCGACGGGACTGGTGGGACTCAAGGACAAGTACGGCCTCGACATCGCGCCGGTCAACTTCATCGCGATCAGCGACGGCGGCGGTCCGGCGACCGTCAAGGCATTGACCGACAACACCGTCACCGCCGCGAACATCTTCAGCACGGCCCCGTCGATCGAGCAGAACAAGCTCGTCGTGCTCGAAGACCCGGAGAACGTCTTCCTCGCCGCCAACGTGGTGCCGCTGGTGGCGTCGCAGAAGATGTCCAACGAACTCAAGTCGGTGCTCGACGCCGTCAGCGCGAAGCTGACCACCGAGGGGCTGATCGAACTGAACACCGCGGTGGAGGGCAACCAGGGCATCGACCCTGACGAGGCGGCGGAGAAGTGGATCAAGGCCAACGGCTTCGACAAGCCTCTGCAGAAGTGAGCGCAATGATCACCTTCGAGAACGTCACCAAGGAGTACCCGGACGGCACCGTCGCGGTCGACGATCTGACCCTGGAGGTGCCGGAGGGGACGTTGGCGGTGTTCGTCGGCCCGTCCGGCTGCGGCAAGACCACGTCGATGCGGATGATCAACCGGATGATCGACCCGACGTCGGGCACGCTGACGGTCGGTGGCGACGACGTCACCAAGGTCGACGCGGTCAAGCTGCGGCTGGGCATCGGATATGTGATCCAGAGCGCCGGCCTGATGCCGCACCTGCGGGTGGTCGACAACATCGCGACCGTACCGGTGCTGCGCGGCGAATCCCGGCGCAGCGCACGCAAAGCCGCGCTGGGGGTGATGGAGCGCGTCGGGCTGGATCCCAAGCTGGGGGACCGCTACCCCGCCCAGTTGTCGGGCGGCCAGCAGCAGCGCGTCGGCGTGGCCAGAGCGCTGGCCGCTGACCCGCCGATCCTGCTGATGGACGAACCGTTCTCCGCGGTGGACCCCGTGGTGCGGGAGGATCTGCAGACCGAAATCCTCCGGCTACAAAGCGAACTCCGCAAGACCATCGTGTTCGTCACCCATGACATCGACGAGGCGGTCAAGCTCGGCGACAAGGTGGCGGTGTTCGGCAGGGGCGGTGTGCTGCAGCAGTACGCCGACCCGCAGTTCGTGTTGTCGAACCCGGCCAACGAACTGGTGTCGGGTTTCGTCGGCGCCGACCGCGGCTACCGGGGCCTGCAGTTCTTCCACGCGACGGGGTTGCCGCTGCACGACGTCAGGCACGTCGCCGAGCGTGAGGTCGACGCGCTCGCACTCGGGCCGGAGGAGTGGGCGTTGGTCATCAAGGACGGCAAGCCGTTCGCGTGGATCAACGCCGAAGGCGTTGACGCGCACCGCAAGGGCAGCTCGCTGTACGACAGCTCCGTCGGCGGTGGATCCTTCTTCCGGCCCGACGGCACGCTGCGGCTGGCATTGGACGCGGCGCTGTCCTCGCCGACCGGGCTCGGGGTGGCCGTCGACGACGGCGGTGAGCTGATCGGCGGGGTGCGGGCCGACGACGTGCTCAAACTCCTGGACGAGCAGCGGCGTATCCCGGAGGTGGGCTAGCCGGTGCGCTATCTCTTCACCCACCTCGACGACCTGTGGACCCTCACGGTCATCCACCTGAGGCTGTCGCTCATCCCGATCGTGCTGGGGTTGCTGATCGCCGTGCCGCTGGGTGCGCTCGTCCAACGCACGACGGTGCTGCGACGGCTGACGACGGTCACCGCCAGCATCATCTTCACGATTCCGTCGCTGGCGCTGTTCGTCGTGCTGCCGTTGATCATCCCGACGCGAATCCTCGACGAGGCCAACGTGATCGTGGCGCTGACGCTCTACACCGTGGCGTTGTTGGTGCGCGCCGTGCCCGAGGCGCTGGACGCGGTGTCGCCAGCGGTCCTCGACTCGGCGACTGCCGTCGGCTATAAACCGCTGACCCGGATGCTGAAAGTCGAACTGCCGCTTGCCGTCCCGGTCCTGGTCGCCAGTCTGCGCGTGGTCGCCGTCACCAACATCTCGATGGTGGCGGTCGGCTCGGTGATCGGCATCGGCGGCCTCGGCACGTGGTTCACCGAGGGCTATCAGGCCAACAAGAGCGACCAGATCATCGCGGGCATCATCGCGATCTTCGTGCTGGCCGTCGTCGTCGACACTTTGATCATGCTCGCCGGTAAGGCCCTCACCCCGTGGACCAGGGCGACCGACGCGCCCAAGGTGGCCAAGCCGAAGGCGGGGGCGGCCGCATGAACTTCCTTTCCGAGGCGCTGTCCTTCATCTTCACCGCGGCCAACTGGGGCGGGCCGGCCGGGCTGACCGCCCGCATCCTCGAGCATCTGCAGTACACCGTGATCGCGGTGTTCTTCTCGGCGTTGATTGCGATCCCGATCGGCATGATCATCGGGCACACGGGGCGCGGCACCTTCCTCGTCGTCACCGGTGTCAACGCGTTGCGCGCGCTGCCCACACTCGGCGTGCTGCTGCTCGGGGTGCTGCTGTGGGGTCTGGGTCTGGTGCCGCCCACCGTCGCGCTGATGCTGCTCGGAATACCGCCGCTTTTGGCGGGCACGTACTCGGGTATCGCCAATGTCGACAGGGCGGTGGTCGACGCGGCGCGGTCGATGGGCATGACCGAAAGCCGGATACTGCTGCGCGTCGAGGTGCCCAACGCGATGCCGCTCATCCTCGGTGGATTGCGCACGGCGACGCTGCAGATCGTCGCGACCGCCACCGTCGCCGCGTATGCCAGCCTCGGCGGACTCGGCCGCTACCTCATCGACGGCATCAAGGTGCGCGAGTTCTACCTGGCGCTGGTCGGTGCGCTGATGGTGACCGCGCTCGCGTTGATCCTCGACGCTCTGTTGGCTTTCGCGGTGTGGGCGTCGGTGCCCGGGAGTGGACGGTTGCGGAATATGCCGCAGCCGTTGCTGGATGACGAAGTCGCGCTGGAATCTCGCGAACCGTCTAGACGATCGGACGGAGAGCAGTTTCTCAGCGGGCTACGAACGAGGCGGTCGGTCGCCTACGGTAGATGGGTGAGTGCAGAACAGCCCACTGCCTGGCCGGCGATCCTCACCTGGCGCGCACACGACGTTCCGCGAATGGAATCCGTGCGGGTGCAGCTGTCCAACAACCGGATCAAGGCGTACGGCCGGATCGTCGCAGCGGCGACGCCGACGCATCCGTCGTTCTCCGCGTCCTACGATCTCGTCACCGACGAATCCGGCGCGACCAAACGGCTCTCACTGACGGTCACCCTCGCCGAGCGCGAGCGGCAGCTGTCCATCGCCCGCGACGAAGAGAACATGTGGCTGGTTCAGGATCACGGAGGCCAGACCAACCGGGCCGCCTACGACGGTGCGATGGACGTCGACGTCATCTTCAGCCCCTTCTTCAACACGTTGCCCATTCGGCGTACCGGCCTCTATCAGCGCAGCGATTCGTTGTCGGTGCCGGTGGTCTACGTGTCGCTTCCTGATCTCGCGGTGAATCCCGTGACGATCAGTTACAGCAGTGCGGCCGACGGCATCAAGCTGCATTCGCCGGTGGCCGACACGACGGTGACGGTCGATTCGGACGGCTTCATCCTCGACTACCCCGGACTGGCAGAGCGGATTTGATCACCCCGCCGGCGCGGCCTGCGGCAGCCAGTTCGTCGCGCCACCCATCCTGGCCGACGACGATCGTGACGATCTGAGATCGGCGGAAGCTGGAGAACCGCATCCGGGCGGCGTGGCCTTTCTCGACGAGGTCGGCGACCGACCCTTGGGTGGCCAGCGACTTGCGCGCCTTCTTCAGCATGTCGATGGAGCGGTCGAGCGCGGGCAGCAGCTGGTCTGAATTCGCTTCGCACATGGCGCGCACCAGATCCGGTGCGGTGGCCGCCACCCGCGTGCCGTCGCGGAAGGATCCGGCGGCCAGCGCGAAGGCTAGCGGCACTTCTCCTGCCGTGGCGGCCAGGGATTCGGCGAGCAGATGGGGCAGGTGTGAGATGGCGGCCGCGGCGGCGTCATGCTCGTCGGATTTCGCGGGCACCACGACTGCGCGGCAGTCCAGTGCCAAATCCATGACCATCGCCCAGACATCCGGGTCGACGTGGTCGTCGACGGACACCACCCACGGTGCGCCGACGAACAGTCCGCCGTCGCCGGCCGCCCAGCCCGAGTGCGCGGTGCCTGCCATCGGATGACCGCCGACGAAGTTGGTCAGCAGCCCGGCCGACTTCACCTGGTCGAGCACGGCGGCCTTGACGCTCGTGACGTCGGTCAGCGGGGAGTCCGGCGCGAGATCGCGAACGTGCTCAAGCACGATCGGCAGCGCGGGCACGGGCACGGCCACGACGATCAGCGCACCGGCCTTCGCGGCCCGCTTCAGCGCCTTGTCGATGTTCTCGGTCGCGTCGAAACCGTCGCCGGTGGCCGCCTGGACGCCTTCGACCGACCGGTTGTAGCCGAAGACCTCACGGCCCGCCGCGGTCGCCGCGCGCATCACCGAGCCGCCGATCAGGCCAAGACCCAGTACGCAAACGGGCGGTTTCGTCACGGCATCAAGGGTGGCACATGATGTTGTTCGCCGGACGCGCGGCTGGTACCGATCGCTAGTCAAATGCCCTGGTCGGGGACTAGCGTAAGCGCCCATGGGACCACAGCGGGCACCCGCGAAGGACGCCGACGCGCTGGACGGCTTCGGGGTGGCCGTCGTGCGCGAAGACGGCAAGTGGCGCTGCTCGGCGATGCGTCCCGCCGCGTTGACCAGCCTGGCCGCGGCCGAGACCGAACTGCGTGAACTGCGCAGCGCCGGGGCCGTTTTCGGGCTCCTCGACGTCGATGACGAGTTCTTCGTGATCGTGCGGCCCGCGCCTGCGGGCACCCGGCTGCTGTTGTCCGATGCCACCGCGGCGCTGGACTACGACATCGCCGCCGAGGTGCTCGAGAAGCTCGACGCCGATATCGAACCGGACGACCTCGACGACGCCGATCCCTTCGAGGAAGGCGATCTGGGGCTGCTGTCCGATGTGGGCCTGCCCGATGCGGTGCTCGGCGTCATCCTCTCGGAGTACGACCTCTATGCCGACGAACAGCTGGGCCGCATCGCACGGGAAATGGGCTTCGCCGAGGAACTGTCCGCGGTGCTCGACCGCCTCGATCGGTGACCGACGAAGACCTCATCCGCGCCGCACTCGATGCCGCCGGTAGCGCGGGCCCAGCCGATGTGCCGATCGGGGCAGTGGTCGTCGGGCCCGACGGGACGGAGTTGGCGCGGGCGGCCAACGCTCGTGAGGCGTTGGGGGACCCGACGGCGCACGCCGAAATCCTGGCTATGCGCGCGGCGGCGGCGATACTCGGCGACGGGTGGCGACTCGAGGGTGTCACGCTCGCGGTGACCGTCGAACCGTGCACGATGTGCGCCGGCGCGCTGGTGATGGCCCGGGTGTCCCGCCTGGTCTTCGGCGCCTGGGAACCCAAGACCGGCGCGGTCGGTTCGCTGTGGGACGTGGTGCGTGACCGCAGGTTGACGCACCGGCCCGCGGTCGTCGGCGGCGTGCTGGCCGACGAGTGCGCGGCGCCGCTCGAGGCGTTCTTCGCCAGGCAGCGATGAGGTCTGTCCCCCGAGATAGCACCCATGGTCGTGATCCCGACGCCGACACAGCCCCCAGTGCTATTTCGCGGCCCAATCCAACGGGTTTGGGCAGTCCGCACGTCATCGGTAAGCTGCCACACGGTGGCGTGTCCGAGCGGCCTAAGGAGCACGCCTCGAAAGCGTGTGACGGGTAACCCCCGTCCGAGGGTTCAAATCCCTCCGCCACCGCCATATTTCCCGCGGCCGTTGTCGCAGTTCAGAGTCAGCTGCTTACCAGCAGAAGTCGCATGAATCCTCTTTGACGGGAGGCGGATTTTCTCCGTCCCACACATCGCTTGGTAGCTCGCCCTTGTACGGAACGTTGCCGGCCGAGTTCTGGACGAAGTACCACGTGTGGCAGACGTTCATGTCCCATTGGTAGGCAACCCCTGGTCCTGACCCCATGTCGTAGCGGGAGTACACCATGGAATTGCCTGGGCACCACGTATGCGGTGGTAGGGGTCCGGCCTCGGCGGTACCTGCCAGTGCCAAACCGGCCAGCCCCAAGCCGCCAGACACCAACACGGCCGTTGTCAACCCGACGAATCCCCGTCTGAAGGTGTGGGTGGTCTTCATGTTGTTTCCCTTTGCTCGGCGCGATCTCCCAAAGGCACCTATTGCGTAGCTTGCGCCTGGTGGGCGCCTACCTCCGGGAATTTGCATTTTCAAGCCGATGCAATTGGAAACTGCTGGACCTGCTACCGATCCCAACATCGCGGGCCGATCTAGCCGGCCTGCTCGATCTGTGCGGTGCCGTTCAGCACGCCGACGGACACCCAGTGTATGGGCCGCGTCGGCTGCACATTCTCGGCCTTGTCAGCGTCGTGCTCGTGCACGTGGTGGTGTTGGTGGCGGCAGCCGACGCGCGGGCACTGGCCGTTGAGAGTCTCGGACGCGCAACCGAGTCCGATGAGTACCACGTTGGAATTGCCTACGCAGCTTTGGGCACGGTCCACCTGGCAACGGGCGATGCGCCCGCAGTGTGGGAAGCATATGAGGCCGCGCGTGAACGCACCGCGATGGATCCCATGACTTCAGGGATACACACCTGGGCACCGCTTGCTCCGCTGATATGCGGCGATCTCGCCGCCGCCCGTCGCTGGGCGGACGACGTGGTGTCGGCGACCACGGCGTGGAGTCTGGCGGCATCGTTGACATCGCGCTCTCGCGTCTTGATCGCACAGGGCGAGCTCGACACCGCCGAACGGGATGCATACGACGCGCTTGACCTCGCCGCCAGCCTTGGCGGTGACCTGGTCGTCCCGTTCGCGCTCGACTGCCTCGCCACTGTGGCGGCCCTAAGTGACAACCACCTGTTGTCGGCTCGCCTCTTCGGCGCGGCGGACGCTGCCCGCCAACACATGAGCCTGGTGCGCTTCAAGATCTTCGACGAGGTTGATGAAGCGAACATCGCGGCGCTTCGGGATGCACTGAGTACGAATGACTTCGAGGCGGCGTGGGCGGAGGGTGCGGCGCTGTCCATCCAGGAAGCCACCGCCTATGCGCAACGCGGTCGTGGTGAGCGTAAACGCGCCGGCAGCGGATGGGCGTCGCTCACCCGCGCCGAACTCGACGTCGTGAAACTCGTCAGCGAAGGCCTGGGCAACAAGGAGGTCGCAGCCAGGTTGTTCATCTCACCGCGGACCGTCCAGGCCCACCTCACGCACGTCTACACCAAGCTCGGTCTCACCTCTCGCGTACAGCTGGCTCAAGAGGCCGCCAAGCACGGGGCGACGACGCCGTCTGCCAATCCTTGATCGCGGTGTCTTTGCTCCTGCCCGAGTTCGACGATGGGTCGGCAGGCGCCGGATCGTTTGGTGGACCGTCGAATTCGATCTTCGTGGCCCACAACGCCCTTGACTTCAGTTCACGCTCGCGCCGGGATGCATTCAATACGTCGCCAAAGCGTTGAGTTGACGGTGGGGTTAGTGAGGCTGGGCGCGGGTACCCGGACCACAGTCGGATCATTTCGACCCGACATCACCCTGGGAGGTCATCGTGGCAGGCACCGTTGCACGCGTGAGCGAGATCAGCGCCAGGTCCGACACCAGCTTCGAAGACGCCGTGAATACTGGCCTTGATCGGGCCAACACGACGCTTCGTGGTGTGAAGTCGGCCTGGATAAAGGAGCAGTCGGTGGACGTGGAGAACGGCAAGATTGTCGCCTACCGCGTCAACATGCTGGTCACCTTCGTCCTCGAGTAGCGAGCTCATCGCGGCCGCGGCGCCACCCGCCTCAGCCGCCGGGGTTACCCGAAAAGAAGTTCGGCTTCTCCTCGGGAATGGCGCCACCGGCAATCCACTCTTCGTGCCGACGCTCCATGATTTCTTTCTCGCGCCTGCTGACCCGGCTCATCCAGGCGATCATCGCCCACATCAAAACTGCGAAACCGCCGATCACGATGACGGCCTGAGCTGCGTTCATGGCGTGAAGCGTAGGCACGCCCGGTGGCGTCGGAGTGAGTAGTGGACTACTCGTTCCCGGCTTAGGGCAGCACCGTCTTCATCAGCATCACGTTGTAGTCCGACCACAGCGACAGGTTGTAATAGATCTCCTTGCCCGTCGACCACGGGTGCAGCAACGGCGCGTAGATGCCGCCGGGGAAATCGTTGGCCGAGACGAGCATCTGCTCGGGACCCCATGGTCCCTGCGGAGCCGGCGCCGTCCTCGCCACCACATCGTTGTTGCCGTTGCAGTACAGCGCCAGGAACTGCTTGAGATGGGTGTTGTACTGCACCGACATTTCGCCCACCGGGGCGGGGAACACCGGCTGCGCGGCGCCGGGGTTGTTCGGCACCCAGTTCCCGCCGTCCCAGTACTCGTAACGGCTCAGCTCGGGCACCAAGGTCTGCGGGACTCGTGACACGAACGCGGGCCCGCTTCGGCCCGACGGTGTCCCGTAGGAATAGAGGTAGCCGTCGCCCGGCTTGAGGAAGGCGCCCACCTGGAACTTCTCCCCGCCCGGTACGTAGGGGACCCGAGGCGTGGCATCCGGCGACGCGGGCCGCACGCTCTGCGGGTACACACCCCAGTGCTCCCCGTTGTCCGGCGAGACCGCGATCGCCGAGAAGTTCGTCGTCCACTGCCCGGGCCTGTCCCAACTCCTGATCGACATGAAGCTCATGTATTGCGTTGTCCCGACCGAGATTCCGGAGGTGGGAATGATGCCCGTCTCCGACGGCGCGAACTTGATGCTGTTGACCACCTGCTTGGACAGCGCGGGCGCCCACAGCGGCGAGCCCGAGTATTTGTTGTTCACCACGCCGTTCGGGATGCTGACCGTCTTCGACAGGGCGCGGTCGTTCGTGCGGAACATCGTGTTGTACCGCCACTGCCTGCCGCGCACACTGCAGTAGCCGAGCGTGTCGCCGAAGGCCATCAGCACCTGGTTGTTCGCGGGATCCCCGTTGTCCCACATGATTCCGAGGTCGGTCCCGGTGATCGCGAAGCGCTTGATGGTGTCGTTGGGGCTGTGTGGTCCTGTCACCCAGCCGACGAGCGACGTTCCCGGCGGCGGGCCTGGTGCGGGCGGCGGCGCGGGTGCCGGCGCGGGTTGGGCGATTGCCGCCGCGTCGGGAACCGGCTGAGGTGCGGGTGGCGGCGTCACTCCCGCTTGCTGTTGCACCCGCGCGGACTTTGGCACGAACGCGCTCAGAATCGAGCGCGACAGCCGGCCCAGGTTGGGCAGCGGCGCGCTGTCGTTGGCCTTGGCGGGTCGATGCCCGATCGGGGGACCGCTGACACCGGGCAACGCTGGAGTCGCCGCGGAGTTCGGCGCCGTCGGAGGTTGGGCCTCCGCGGCAGCTCCGGTACATGGCTCTGCATCCGCCGGTGGAGCGACGACGATCCCGAAAACGAGCCCCACAGCGGCCGCCGACGCCACCGGTATCGATGCGATTCGAGCAAACGGCGACATGTCACACCTTTCAGGGGGCAGTACGTCGCAGTTGACGTCCCGCGCTGGCTGATGTGACGATAGTGATTATTGGGGCTATTGGGATCAGTGATGCACTGATAGGTATCTATCCGTGACCGTGTCGCAACCGTTGAGCGGCGCCATCCGGAGCGAACGAGGGAAGAAGCTCGGCTAGCTAGAGCTTGTCGACCGCGAAAGTCGCTGCCCGATCGGTCATTCCGTTCTTGTTGTAGAGGGCGTGGTTCGCGCCGTCGCCGGTGCCCGAGCAGATCGGGTCATCGGGGATACACAGGTCGATCGTCTTGGTCGCATACAGGTCACCGATTTCGACCGGTGGTGTGTCAATGGCCTCCATGAACTTCGGCGACGGCTTCCCGAGGAGCACGACCGCGGCGACGTGGTCGGCGACCGCGGGCGGCATCGGGTCGGGCACCTCCGTCGGGTCCGCCCCGCTCGGTACGGCCTCCGAGGTGACGAAGCCGGCTACGGCCGCCCCCTGCGAGAATCCGCCGAGGACGATCCTCGTGTCGGGACAGCGTGCCGCCGTGGCCTCGATGCGATTGGCCGCATCCCTGACTCCCTGGACGGCGGTGGGGAAGTCGGTACTGGCGGGGTAGTTGACCGGATAGACCGACACCGACTTACCGGCCGCCTGCGCGCGGAAGGCGTCGACGAATGACTGTCCGATCCCGCCGAGACCAGGGGGTTCGAACGTGCCGCGGGCGAATACCACCTCGACGTCTGGACACGGCTCGGCGGCCGCGGATGGAAAAGGTGTGGCGAGCAGCGCTCCTGTCGTCACCGCCGCAACACCAAGCAAACGAGTCAGTTGGCGTGGGCTCACACTTTCCACTCTTGCACAAGTCGCAGGCCGCCCTTCGCCGAACTAGGCTCACCTGCGATGAAGCCGACACTGGTTGCCCTGGCGCTGTGGCTGCCTGATCGCCAAAACGGCGGCGCCCCAAGGGACGCCGCCGTTTTGGAAAGTCGCTACCCGACTACGGGCAGGTGACCTCGATTTCGAAGGGCTTGTTGGCCGGCTGCAGCGGGTTGGCCATGTCGATGCCGATCGCGGTGCCGGAGATCTTGTAGGTGCTGCCGTCCTTTTCGGCCTTGGCCTCACCCTGGCCCGCGTTCTCCTGGAATCCCAGCGTGACGCCGTTGACGTTGCCGAGGCCGACCGAATGAACGGTCGGGCTGTCGCCTGCGCTGACGACCGCGCCGATACCCGTCGTGGCGTCGCCGATCGCGATGTTGACGTTCTCGCCCATCGTGCTGCAGACGACCGTGCCCTGCACCGCCTGGTCGTTGCCGTCGATCGTGACAGTGCTCTTGCCCTCTGCTGCGGCAGCCGCAGACGTTTCCCCGCCGGTCTCGGACTTCTTTTCCGACGAACAGCCTGACAGACCGGCGATGACAATCGCCGCGCCGCCGATGGCGACCACGAACCCACGCTTCACCAGTGTTCTCCTTTATGTTGTCGCGGACCGTCAAGATCGGCGGACCGTCCCACAGAGTATGGGGGGCTGCCCACCCGGGGTCCTGAGATTGCGAGAAATTTGCCTGTGCACCTCCTGCTGATTGAATACACGGCGTGGTAGAGCCGTCTTTCAGCATCGAAGCCGAGCTTCCTGGACGGCTCGGTCGCGCCGGTGTCATCCGAACACCGCACGGCGACATCCACACTCCCGCGTTCATCGCCGTCGGCACGCAGGCCACAGTGAAGGCCGTCATCCCCGAGACGATGAAAGACCTTGGCGCACAGGCTCTTCTGGCGAACGCCTATCATCTGTATCTGCAGCCGGGTGCCGATATCGTCGAGGAGGCAGGCGGACTCGGCGCGTTCATGAACTGGCCCGGCCCGACCTTCACCGACAGCGGCGGCTTCCAGGTCTTGTCGCTGGGCGCGGGCTTTCGGAAGGTCCTCGCGATGGATACCGAGCGGGTCCGGGCCGACGACATCATCGCCGAGGGCAAGGAGCGGCTGGCCCGCGTCGACGACGACGGCGTCACCTTCACGTCGCACCTCGACGGATCGACGCACAGGTTCACCCCTGAGGTGTCCATCCGGATCCAGCACCAGATCGGCGCCGACATCATCTTCGCGTTCGACGAACTGACCACCCTGGTGAACACCCGCGGCTACCAGGAGGAATCCGTGCAGCGTACGCACCGTTGGGCGGTGCGTTGCCTGGCCGAACATCGCAGGCTGGCGGCGGCCGACCCGGACCGCGATCCGCAGGCGCTGTTCGGCGTGGTGCAGGGTGCCCAGTACGAGGACCTCCGGCGGGAAGCGGCGCGCGGGCTGGTGTCCGTCGTCGACGACGACGGCCGCGGCTTCGACGGCTACGGCATCGGCGGTGCGCTGGAGAAGCAGAATCTCGCCACGATCATCGGCTGGGTCAGCAGTGAGCTGCCCGCGGACAAGCCGCGACACCTGCTGGGGATCAGCGAGCCCGACGACCTGTTCGATGCCGTCGCCGCGGGCGCCGACACGTTCGACTGCGTGTCGCCGTCACGCGTCGCCCGCAACGCGGCGGTGTATTCGGCGACCGGCCGCTACAACATCACCGGCGCCCGCTACCGCCGCGACTTCACACCCATCGACGACGAATGTGACTGCTACACATGCGCGCATTACACCCGCGCCTACATCCACCATCTGTTCAAGGCCAAGGAGATTCTGTCCGCCACCCTGTGCACCATCCACAACGAGCGGTTCATCGTCAGGCTCGTCGACCAGATCCGGATGGCCATCAGGGCCGGCGAGTTCGACGAGCTGCGGGCCCATGTCCTCGGCCGGTACTACCGAAGCTGACCGGCGCTTAGACGCGTGCACAATAAGAAAATGACCACCGCGACGCAGGCGCAGGAACTACTCGGGCAGCTCCTGGACCCGACGAACCGGGCCGACCCGTATCCCGCCTACGCGCGGATTCGCGAGCACGGCCCGCTGCGACTTGCGGATTTCCACCTGACCGTCTTCTCGTCCTACCAGGACTGCGACGATGTGCTGCGGCATCCGTCGTCGGCCAGCGATTCGGCGAAATCGACAGCCGTGCGGCGACGACTCGCGGCAGTCGACGACGAGCGATCCTTCGGCGAGCCGAGCTTCCTGTTCCAGGACCCGCCGGACCACACCCGGCTGCGCAGGCTGGTCAGCAAGGCATTCGTGCCGAAGGTCGTCAAGGCGTTGCAGCCCGATATCACCGCCCTGGTGAAGTCCCTGCTCGACGCGGTGGCCGAGAAGGACGACTTCGACGTCATCGCCGACCTCGCCCATCCGCTGCCGGTGGCCGTGATCTGCCGGCTGCTGGGTGTGCCGATCGAGGACGAGCCCGAGTTCAGCAAGGCCTCAGCGCTGTCCGCCCAGTCGCTGGATCCGTTCATGACGTTCACCGGCGAGGCATCCGAGAATCTGGAAAGTCAGCTGAAGGCGGGGTTGTGGCTGCGCGAGTACCTGCGCGACCTGGTCACTCGGCGTCGTTCAGATCCCGGCGACGACCTGATGTCGGGCCTGATCCAGGTCGAGGAGTCCGGCGATCAGCTCACCGAGGAAGAGATCATCGCGACGTGCACTCTGCTGCTGGTCGCCGGCCACGAGACGACGGTCAACCTCATCGCCAACGCCGTCCTGGCCATGCTGCGCCACCCGCAGCATTGGGCGGCGCTCGGGAAGGACTCATCACTGGTTTCCTGCGTGGTCGAGGAGACGCTGCGGTACGACCCGCCCGTTCAGTTGATGGGGCGAATCGCGGCCGACGACATGGCAATTGGCGACATCACGGTCGGCAAGGGTGACACGATGATGTTGCTTCTGGCCGCTGCGCAGCGCGATCCGGCCGCCTTCGACCACGCCGACGAGTTCCTGCCCGACCGAGAGTCGATCCGGCACTTGGGGTTCGGCAAGGGTCCGCATTTCTGCCTCGGTGCGCCGCTGGCACGACTGGAGGCGGCCATCGCGCTCTCCGAGGTGACGGCACGGTTTCCGCACGCCCGGATGGTCGGCGAACCGCAGTACAAGCCGAACCTGACACTGCGTGGAATGTCCACGCTGCCGGTGGCCCCTTAGAGTTCTACCTCCGACAACACGCGGGCGGTCGGCAGCCCCACAAGCGCAGGAGCGGAATTGGGCGACGACCAGATCTGGTTGATCAGGAACTCGCGGAATTTGCTTGCCGCATCGATGTTCTCGAAACTCAGGTTGATCACGACGTAGTTCGGGTCGTCGGCGGGCTGGAACACCTCGGTGCGTGTGACACCCGCCGCCTCACGAGCGGGCGCGACCTTGTTGAATGCGTCGAGCCAGACCGCCAGGTCGCTGATCTCGTGCTCGATGTGCAGGACGGGCATGGGAATAGTGTGGACTACCGTCGTGGGTATGACTTCCACCTTGCATGATTCGCGCGTCGCGGCAGCCCTCAACCGGATGTTCGCCGAGGCCGATGCGCAAATGCCGCAGCTGAGCGAGATGATGGGCCGCGACGCGGTGCCCGCCGAGGCCAACGCGCAGCAACGCGCCGACGCGCTGAGCGAGTTCTACCTCCCGGTCACCGCGGAAGCGGGCCGACTGCTCTACACGTTGGTGCGGGCGTCGCGTCCGACGACGGTGGTCGAGTTCGGGATGTCGCTGGGCATCTCCGCGATCCACCTGGCGTCGGCGGTGCGCGACAACGGCGAGGGCCGGGTGGTGACCACGGAGCTCAACGAGAAGAAGGTCGCCATGGCCTCCAGCAACTTCGCCGATGCCGGGCTGGACGACCTCATCACCGTGCTGCACGGTGACGCGCTGGAGACGCTCGCCTCGATCGACGGGCCGGTGCAGTTCGTCCTCCTCGACGGGTGGAAGGACCTCTACGTGCAGGTGCTGCAGTTGCTCGAGCCGCGGCTGGCGCCAGGAGCGCTGGTCGTCGCCGACAACACGAGCATGCCGGGACTGCAGCCCTACCTCGACTACATGCGCGACCCCGCCAACGGCTACGTCAGCGTGCACTTCCCGGTCAGGGATGCCGACAGCATGGAGATCTCCTGCCGGACGTGATCACGACACCAGGTCGTCGATGACCTCTTGCGCTGCGCGCTCGCCCGCGTCGACCGCGCCCTCCATGTAGGCGCTCCATTGCGTGGCGGTGTCCGTCGACGCCCAGTGGATCGGGCCGATCGGGACCGTGAGTGCGGGCCCGTACTTCGTCCACACATGCGGGCCGTGGTTGGCGTTGTAGCAGCCGCGCGTCCACTGCCGATCCGACCACTCCCCGTCGACGTAGTGCTCCGGATGCGCGGCCTTCTCGCCGTAGTGCCGCACCAGCTCCGCGGTCATCGCCGCCCTGCGCTCGGCCTGTGGGAGCCTGCCGACGGTGCGCGCCTCATCGCCTTCCAGGAAAAGCAGGATCACGCCGTGGTCGTCGCCGGGAATGCAGGTGTCGTTGGACATTCGGGCCGGGCCGACGTCGGAGATGAGCTGGCCGTTGAATCCGTCTGCGCGCCAGAAGGGTTCGTCGTAGACGAAGAACGCCTTCATCGCCGAGCCGTTCGGAAGGCGCTGGGTGAGCTGGTCGCGGACGCCGGAAAGTGGTGGGTCGTACATGATTCGGCCCGCCAGCGTCGGCGAGATCGCCACGATGGCACGGCGTCCGTGCGCAACCCGGCCGCCTCGGCAGTGCACCGTGACGCCGTCTGCGGCGTGTTCGATGAGCAGCACCGGCGTCTCGAGAACGATGTGGTCTGCGATCAGCGCGGCCAACCGCTTCGGGATCTCGCTGGTGCCGCCGACGAACCGCGTGGTCTGGGCGCCGCCTTCGGACTCCGCGTAGATCTCCGACGTCACCCCGCAGGTCTGAATCGTGAACAGCAGATGCAGGAACGACACTTCGGCGGTCGGCACCGCCAGGATCCCCACGGTGCAGATCTCCAGCAGGTTGCGGGCGACCCTCGACAACCCCTGCGCGTCGTACCAGGCGCCTGCGGTGATCGCGTCCCACTCGGTGGCGCGTGGTGCCTGCCAGGGCGCCTCGACCGGAACTTCGGCCGCCAACACGTCGAGGCGGCGCAGCACCAGCTCGAGTTCCTTAAGCTCCGACGCGAAGCGGGCGTGAAACTCGTTCTCCCGCAACACCCCGGAGCCGTCCAGCTCGTAGGACGTCTCACCCTCGTCGTACTGCGGGTAGGTCTCGACACCCAGTTCGGCCGCCAACCGGAACATCCGTTGATGGGTGTCACCGATCCACTGGGCGCCGAGCTCGATCGGAACCCCGGGGATGACCTCCTCGGTGAGGATCCGTCCGCCCACCCGCTCGTCGGCCTCCAACACCAGCGGCGTGAGCCCGGCTGCCAGCACTTTTCGGGCGGCGATCATCCCCGAAATGCCGGCTCCGACGATGATGACGTCGGCCTCCTGGCGTGTTGGGTGTGCCATGGTGCACACCCTCCCACGGACCACCTACAGCGGGTTGAGGATTCGGTCGAGGAACTGGCGCGTCCGCTCTTCCTTCGGGTCGCCGATCACCTCGGCGGGCGGGCCCTTCTCGAGGATCACCCCCTGGTCGGTGAACAGCACCTGGTTGGAAACCTGTTTGGCGAACTGGATCTCGTGCGTGACGATGACCAGAGTCCAGCCCTCGACGGCCAGGTCCTTGATCACCGACAGCACTTCGCCGACGAGTTCGGGGTCCAGCGCGGAGGTCGGCTCGTCGAAGAGCACCACCTTCGGCTTGAGCGCCAGCGCCCGCGCGATGCCGACTCGCTGCTGCTGGCCGCCCGACAGCTGGAACGGATACTGGTCGCGCTTCTCGGCGAGCCCGACCTGTGTCAGCAGCTCGACGGCGTCGGACACCGCCTCGTCCTTGGGTCGCTTCTGGACGATCACCGGTCCCTCGATGACGTTCTCCAGCACCGTCTTGTGCGGAAAAAGGTTGTGCGACTGGAACACAAAGCCGCTCTGCGCGCGGTAGCGACGCAGCTGATCCGCCGGCACCGGCTTGGAGAAGTCGACCTCGACGCCGTCTTCCCCGCCGACGCGCACGACTCCGGCGTCGGGCACATCGAGTGCGTTGAGCGCACGCAGCAGTGTCGTCTTGCCCGAGCCGGACGGGCCGATGATCGTGGTGGCCGTTCCGCGCGGCACGGTGAACGAAACGCCTTTCAGCACTTCGTTGTCGCCGAAGGCTTTATGCACGCCGTCGGCGACGACCCGGTCCTCTGATGGGGTTGTCATCGCGCCACATACCTTTCCAGTCGACGTTCGAGACGGCCCTGCCCGAACGAAAGTGCCAGGCAGATCACCCAGTAGTAGATCGCCGCGGTGCCGTACAGGCCGAAGAACTCGAACGTGGGTGCGGCGATCTCCTGCGCCTTGCGGAACAGCTCTGTCACCAGGATGACCGATGCCAGCGACGTGTCCTTCACCAACGAGATCAACGTATTCGACAGCGGGGGCACCGCGACGCGGGAGGCCTGCGGCAGGATGATGCGACGCAGGGCTCCCGCATAGTTCAGGCCGATGGTCTGCGCGGCCTCCCACTGTCCTCGGGGAATGCTCTGAATCGCCGACCGGATGATCTCCGCCGCATAGCCGCCGACGTTCAGGGAGAACGCGATAATCGCTGCCGGCCACGGGTCGATCTTCACTCCGAACTGCGGTAAGGCGTAGAACACGATGAACAGCTGCACCAACAGCGGCGTTCCCCGGATTATCGATATGTACAACCGCGCGACATTGGTGACGATGACGTTCGGCGACAGCCGCGCCAGCGCCACCACCAAGGCGATCGCGAGGCCGATGACGAAGCTGATGATGGTCAGCGGAATGGTCTTCGTGATCGCGGCCTTTGCGAGTGGCCACAGATTGTCCAGGATCAACTGCACCGTCGATCGCGGAGCCGGCTTGCTCTCGGTCGCCGCGGGTGCGCCGGATGCGTTGGCCTTCAGGTACTTCTGCGAGATGCTCGCGAGCGTGCCGTCGGCCTTCAACTCACCGATGGCCTTGTTCAGCTCGGGTAGCAGGCCGCTGTCCTTGCGGGCGGCGAAGCCCTGCTCACTGGGTTCATCGCCGGCCTTCCCGGCGATCTTCACCGCTGCATCGGGCTTCTCGGCGAGGTATGCGTAGACCGCGATGCTGTCGTTGATGACCACGTCGACGCGGCCCTGGTTGAGCAGTGTGATCGCCTGGGTGAAGCCTTCGACGCCCTCGACCGTGGCGCCGGCGTCGCGGGCCACCTGGGCCCAGTTGCTGGTCAGCGTTTCGCCGGCGACCTTGCCCTTGATGTCGGCGAGCGACGTGACGGAGTTGTCGTCGGCGCGGGTGACGATGACGCCCTCACCGACCGAGTACGGGTCGGACAGGTCGTACTTCGCCTTCCGCTCGTCGTTGATGGTCACTTCGTTGGCCACCACGTCGAACCTCTCCGCTTCGAGCGCCGCGAAGATCGAATCCCACGGAGTCTCGACGAATTCGACGTTCACGCCGATCTTCTTGCCGACCTCGCGGGCCACATCGACGTCGTAGCCCGTCAACTCCCCGGTGGTCGGATCGTGGTAGCTGAACGGGGCGTAGACGCCCTCGGTGCCGACACGCAGGACGCCCGCCGATTTGATCGGGGTGTCGCTGTTGGTGCCCGACGAGCCGCACGCCGCAAGGAGCAGCGCACCGAGCAGCATCAGGGCCAGGAGGGGTTTTCTGAGAGAGCGCACCGGCGGACGCTAGCAAGTCGCTGGGTATTGACCAAGGGTTCTGCTCAGTTGGCTCGGTATATAGGATCCGGCGCAATGCCACAGGAACTGACTGCCGAGCAGGCCGCCGCGCGGCTCAAGCCCGAAGACACGCTGGGATTGCCTCTCGGGCCCGGCCAGCCCCCTGCGTTCTTGCGTGCTCTCGGCGAGCGCGAGGACTGGACACGTCTTCGCGTCTACGGCGCGCTGCTCGCGGTCGGCACCGAACTGTTCTCGCGTCCGGGCGTCCATTACCTTTCCGGGTTCTACGGTCCGCTCGAGCGGGCCCTGCGGGACATGGGTGCCGACATCGAATTCACCCCCGCCGACTTCCGCCGCTTCGGTCCATTGCTGCAGGCCAAGTCCCCGCGCGTGATGACGACGGTCGCGACGCCGCCCGACGCCGACGGTTGGTGCTCCCTGTCGCTGCACGCGGGAGGCACGATCGGCGAGTTGCACCGCGCGGGCGCCGACCCGGACCGGCTGCTCGTCGTCGAGGTCTCCGACGCCTATCCGCGGACGTTCGGGCTCGGCGAACAGCATCGCCACGCGCTGCACGTCGACGAGATCGACGTGTTGGTGCGCTCGTCAGACGCGCCACTGGCGCTGCCGGGAGGCGACGCACCGCCCAGCGACGTCGACGAGGCCATTGCCCGGCACACCGTTGGCTTCATCCAGCCCGGCGCGACACTGCAGACGGGCATCGGCTCGATCCCCAACCAGATCGCCACGCTGCTGGCCGACGGCGACGGCGGTGACTACGGGCTGCACAGCGAGATGTTCACCGACGGCTGCATGAAGCTGCACCGTGCGGGCAAGATCAGCAACGCCCGCAAGGGGCAGTACGACGGCGTCAGCGTGACGACGTTCGCGTTCGGCTCGCCGGATCTGTACGGGTGGCTGGACGGGAACTCCGACGTCGTGTTCCTGCCCGTCGAGATCGTCAACGCACCGGACGTCATCGCCGCCAACAACGAGATGGTCACGATCAACGGCGCGCTCGCCATCGACATTCACGGCCAGGTCGTCGCCGACACGATCTCCGGCGGCCAGTTCAGTGGCATCGGCGGAGCCGAGGACTTCGTCGCCGGTGCCGGACTCGAACTGTCGGACCGCTCGTTGATCTGTCTGCCGTCGACATTCGCGAAAGACGGGGTGCTGCAGTCGCGGATCGTGCCGTGGTTCGGCCCGGGGGCGGTGATCACGACGCCGCGGCATCAGGTCGATGTGATCGTCACCGAGTACGGCGCCGCGGAACTGGAGGGGAAAACCGTGCGGGAGCGTGGCGAGGCGCTTGCGGCGATCGCGCACCCGCAATTCCGGGACGACCTGATGGCCGCCGCCGAACGCGCGTCGAAAGGCCGCTCGCCGGTCACCTAGCCACCGCAGCGACCGTGTCTGTACGTCGACACGCCGCCACTTATGTACAAACCGGTCGCTCGCGCATATCAGGCGGGCCGGTAGATCCAGGGGTCGCGCGGCAGCGTGGCCGGGTCGAACTGCGTCGAGCATCTCCTCGATGCTGCTCGCCTGCCAACCCAGTGATTCGGCGATCTGCTCGATCGCGCGGGGCATGCCGATCTCGGCGAGCGTCACCGCGCCGTCCCGCTTGGCGAGGCGCGCGCCGTCCTCGTTGAGCACCAGCGCGACGTGGGCGTACGTCGGCTCCTGGATAGCCCAGCAGGATCGCGAGGTAGGCCTGGCGAGGTGACGACGCGAGCAGGTCGTCGCCGCGCACCACTTGGTCGACGCCCTGTGCCGCATCGTCGACGACGACTGCCAGGTTGTAGGCGGCCACCCCGTCACCCCGGCGGACCACGAAGTCGTCGACGATTCCGGTGTACTCGCCGTGTAGCAGATCGTTGACGGTGCGGGTGATGACATCGGTGCGCAGACGCAACGCGGGCGGACGGCCGGTATCTTCGCGTCGGATCGTCCGCTCGGCGTCGGTCAGGTCACGACAGGTTCCGGGATAGGCGCCCTGCGGCGCGTGCGGTGCGCGCGGCGCCTGCTGGATATCCTTTCTGCTGCAATAGCATTCGTACAGCAGGCCACGTTCGGCCAGCACCGCGACGGCGTCGTCGTAACGCTTGCGGATGATGCGTCTGCCATTCAGCCGGTCCGTCCCAGGTGAGGCCGATCGCCGCCAGGTCGTCGAGCTGACGCGCGGCGATGTCGGTATGGGTGCGATCGTCGAGGTCGTCGACCCGCATCAGGAAGCGTCGGCCCGTCGAACGGGCGAACAGCCACGCCAGCACCGCGGTTCGCAGGTTGCCGATGTGCAGATCGGCCGACGGGCTCGGGGCGAACCGGCCCGCGCCGGTTGGGGTCACGCCCGTAATTTAGCGGACTCAGTACTTCGTCAATCCCGCGGACAGGCCGTCAAGCGCCTCGTCGACGTGGTCTTTCCAGCGTCCCGGCTGGATGCGGTGCACGGCCGAGTCACCTTGGAATGCGCTGGAAATCACCACATCCGGGGACAGCGTGCGCAGTAGCCGAAGGCTGGTGGCCAATGCGTCCGCATCGCTGAAGCCGGGGAAGTAGCCGGCCCACCACGCGCCGGAATCGCCGACGCCCATGGTGTCACCGGTGAACAGGTATCTGCCCTCGGCACCGTTCACCAGATAGCAGGTGCTGCCGGGTGTGTGGCCGGGCGTCGGGATGACTTCGATTCCGTTGACGTCGACATGACGGCTGCCCAGCGGCACGTCGACATGCGCGTGCTGGCCGATCTCGAGCAGTTCGGCGACGGGGGCGTGCAGCGACGAGTCGAAGTGGTCGGCGATCTTCGTGAGCATCGGGCCTGCCTCGTCGCGGTGGGACAGGTACTGGTCGGAGATGCCGCCGAGCTTCTCGAGTTCGGCGAAGTCGGCATCCGTTGCGGTGGAGTAGAACAGCGTGTTGCGGCCGGTCCACAGAAATGCGTGGGTGGTCAGCCCGGGAAACGGTGAGTCGGTGCGGGTCTGCCACAGGTCACTCAGAACTTGATGCATGAGACCAGCGTGCAACCTAAACAATAGTTGAGGTCAAGGGCGATGATTCTGCGGCCGACCGATGGTCTACATATCCGAAGACCCGATGAAGGAGGGCTGACCATGAACGCCGCTCATCCACTGCCCGCGATCGTTGACCGGTCGACCTGGCAGGCCGAACTCGACCGGTTGTCGGTGCGCGAGAAGGCGCACACGCGTGAGGGCGACCAGATCGCGGCCGCACGCCGGTCGCTGCCGATGGTCGAGGTGGACGCTCAAACGCCGCTCGTCGGCGCGCAGGGCACAGTGCCGCTCGTCGACGTATTCGAGGGGCGAACGCAGCTGCTCGTCTACTTCCACATGTGGCACGACGACAAGCCAGCGGAAGACCAGTGCGAGGGCTGCACGTTCTTCACCGGGCACGCGCTCGAATTGTCGTATCTGCACAGCCGCGACGTCACGTACGCGACGTTCTGCGAGGGCCGCTACGACGAGAGCGCGCGCTACCGCGACTTCATGGGCTGGGAGATGCCGTGGTACTCGGCCCGCGGCGCACGCGCCGAGCTGCTCCCCGGACGCGAATTCGGCGGCTACGCCTGCTATCTGCGTGACGGCGACCGTGTGTTCGAGACGTACTGGAGCACCGGCCGCGGCACGGAGGCCGGCGCCACCAGCTACCACCTGCTGGACCTCACCGTGTACGGCAGGCAGGAAACCTGGGAGGAGTCGCCGGACGGCTGGCCGCAGTCCTATGCCACCAGGGGCGAGCAGTTCCGCAGCGACGGGCGGCCCACCGCCCAGTGGTCGCGGCTGGCAGCGGGGCGCTCCGATGACTTGGCCGGCTAACGGGGCCGGTGTCTCAACCCGGGAACGATGTCGCCCAGGCTGAAGGTGACCGGCTCGCTCGAGTTGTTCGTAGGTGCATGAGCGCGGATCACGGTCGGGGCGCCAGCGGTTGAATTGTGCTGTGTGGCGGAATCTTTCGCCTTCCATGTGGTCGTAGCGGACCTCGACGACCCGCTCGGGCCGCAACGGAACGAACGAGAGGTCCTTGCCGGCATTCCAGCGGGAGCCTTCGTTTCTGCGCGGCGTGCGGTCGCCGGCGACGTGGGCGGCCCAGTTCCACGGATGTTCGTCGAAGGTGGTGACGAGTGGCTGCAGGTCGGTGAGAAGCTGCCGCCGCTTGGCCATCGGGAAGGCGCCGATAACGCCGACCGACGCGAGTGTGCCGTCGTCCTTGTAGAGCCCGAGCAGCAGCGAGCCGATCGCGTCCGCGCCGGACTTGTGCAATCGGTATCCGGCGACCACGCAGTCGGCTGTGCGCTGGTGCTTGACCTTGAACATGATGCGCTTGTCCGGTTGATACGGGATCGTCAGCGGCTTGGCGACGACTCCGTCGAGGCCTGCGCCCTCGAACTCGGAGAACCATCGCTGTGCGGTGGTCAGGTCGGTGGTGGCGGGCGTGACGTGGATCGACGGCCCGGCGTCCGCCAACGCGTCGACGAGGGCGGCGCGGCGCTCGCTGAACGGTCGCTGCGTGTAGTCGTCATCGCCGAGGGCGAGCAGATCGAACCCGATGAACGAGGCAGGCGTCTGTTCGGCGAGCATCCGCACCCGCGACGCGGCCGGGTGCAGACGAAGCTGAAGCGCCTCGAAGTCCAGCCCGCCGTCGGCGGCGATGATGATCTCGCCGTCGATGACGCACCGATCGGGCAGCTCCGCGAGGGCCGCTGCCACCAGTTCGGGGAAGTAGCGGGTCATCGGTCGTTCGTTGCGGCTGCCCAGTTCTACCTCGTCGCCATCGCGGAAACAGATCGACCGGAAGCCGTCCCACTTCGGCTCATAGGAGGCGTCGGGCGGGATCGATCGACACCGATTTCGACAGCATCGGCGACACGCGGCGGCATGACGGGCAGTTTCATCGACACCCATTCTCGCGTGGACCCGCAGAGCGTCGCCGTATCGCCCTAGTCTGCGCAACTGCGGGGTTCCTCGCCCCATCGAACCAACGCTCTGCCAACCCGGTACATCCACAGCCCGGGCTTTGTATACCACCGGCCGCAAAGGGGCCTGATATCGCAACCAGCGTCGGCCGCACGATCGAGCCAGTACCGCGCGGCCTTGCGATCCCGCGGCTTCATCTTCTGCGCGAACAGGACCCCAAGGGTGTACATGGCTGCGCTGTTGCCAGCCTCGGCGGCGCGCTGGTACCAGCGGCGGGCCGCGTCGAGATCGGGCGGCTCTTGGTCTGCGTGCAGATTCCCGAGGTACAACATCGCAATGTCGTGCGTGTCGTTCATGAAGGTAAGAGCAGCGACCCCCCGTCCGGCGGGCACTTTCCGGAGGACTTCTTTGAGGGCGCAGCGTCGCCGATGACATTGCCGGGTGTCCGAGGTCTGCACGAGTATGGAAAGCGTGGACCTCCCCGTGCAGCCACCGATCGAGCCGATGCTTGCCAAGGCCCAGGCCAAGGTGCCCGACGAGGCGGGGGTGTGGTCCTACGAGCCGAAGTGGGACGGCTTTCGGGCGCTGATGTTCCGCGACGGCGATGACGTCGTCCTGCAGTCGCGCAACGGCAAGGACCTTGGCCGGTACTTCCCGGAACTGCTCGACGCGCTGCACGACGAGGTGGCACCGCGCTGCGTGCTCGACGGTGAGGTCGTCGTGCCGCGCGAGGTCGGTGGCCGCATCAGGCTCGACTGGGAATCGCTCAGCCAACGCATCCATCCGGCGGCCAGTCGCATCAAGATGCTCTCGGAAGAGACCCCCGCGCACTTCATCGGTTTCGACGCGCTGGCCACCGGCGACACGTCCCTGCTGAAGGAGCCGTTCCGGGTCCGTCGACAGGCGCTGTCGGCGGCGGTCAACGAAAAGCAGTGGTGTCACGTCACCCGCACCACCGAGGACCCCGAGCTGGGGGCGCAGTGGCTGAACACGTTCGAGGGTGCGGGCCTCGACGGCGTGATCGCCAAGCGCCTCGACGGCCCATATGTGCCGGGCAAGCGGGAGATGGTCAAGGTCAAACACGCCCGCGACGCCGACTGCGTGGCGATCGGCTACCGCATCCACAAGAGCGGCGAAGGCGTCGGCTCGATCCTGTTGGGGCTGTACCGCGACGACGGTGAGCTCCAGATGATCGGTGGTGCAGCGTCATTCACGGCGAAGGACCGGCTGAAGCTACTGGCTGACCTCGAACCGCTGCGCGAGGGCGACGAGCCGGTCGACGGCGAGCCAAGCCGGTGGAACTCGGCCGCCGACAAGCGCTGGATTCCGGTGCGGCCGGAGAAGGTGTGCGAGGTCGCCTACGACCAGATGGAGGGAAACACAGTCCACGGCAGGCGGTTTCGACACGCAGTGAAGTTTGTGCGCTGGCGGCCGGACCGGGATCCGCAGAGCTGCACCTTCGACCAGCTCGACGTCCCGCTGAACTACGACCTCTACGACGTACTGGAGTCCTGAAATGGCAAGCAAGGCAGAGGAGATCGACGTCGACGGGGTGGCCGTCCGGTTCACCAATCGCGACAAGCCCTACTTTCCGAAGCTCGGCGCGAAGGGGACCAAGGGCGCCCTGTTCGACTACTACCTGTCGGTTGCCGACCGAATGGTGAACCTGCTGCGCGACAGGCCGGTTCATCTGCAGCGGTTTCCCGACGGCATCGCGGGCGAGGAGATCTACCAGAAGCGCGTGCCGCAGAAGCACCCCGACTACCTGGAGACCTGCCTGATCACCTTTCCGTCGGGCCGCACGGCCGACGCGCTGAAGGTGACGCATCCGTCGGCGATCGCGTGGGCGGCGCAGATGGGCACCGTCACACTGCACCCGTGGCAGGTGCGCTGCCCGGACACCGAGCACCCGGATGAGCTGCGCATCGACCTCGACCCGCAGCCCGGCACCGGGTTCGAGGAGGCCCGCACGATCGCCGTCGATGTGCTCAAACCGTTGCTCGACGAACTTGGGCTGCTCGGCTTTCCGAAGACCTCAGGCGGCCGCGGTGTTCATGTCTTCGTGCGCATCAAGCCGGACTGGGATTTCATCGCGGTTCGCCGTGCCGGTATCGCGCTGGCGCGCGAAGTTGAGCGCCGAGCACGCGACGCCGTCACCACGTCGTGGTGGAAGGAGGAACGAGGGAAGCGGCTGTTCATCGACTACAACCAGAACGCGCGCGACCGCACCTTCGCGTCGGCGTACTCGGCGCGCAAGACTCCGATAGCCACGGTGTCGACCCCGCTTTCGTGGGTCGAGTTGGCGGATGCCGACCCCGACGACTTCACCATTGAGACGGTCCCCGACTTCCTGGCCGGCCGCGACGACCCGTGGGCCGACATCGACGCGAACGCGCAGTCGATCGAACCGCTGCTGGAGATGGTCAAGGCCGACGAGGAGCAGGGCCTCGGCGATCTGCCGTATCCGCCGAACTATCCGAAGATGCCGGGAGAGCCGCCGCGCGTCGCGCCCAGCAAGAAGGTGGCCGCAAACTGGGATGACGACGGCAATCCGGTGAAGGACGGCTGAGTTCCCCGCAAGTCCCTTGACGTTTGGGTTAAATGTTTGCTGCAGCCTTCGGGTCGCGGGCGTTGGGTGCGTAACGTTGAAACATGTCCGGTGGAGCAGAACATCTGCGCGATGCGTTTCAAGAGTCGCTGAATTCTGCTATCGCCCACGGCCTTCGGCCGTCTCGATGGATTGGCCTAAGCGACCAGACTTGGGCTGCGATCGAGGCGATTGCCCAGGAACATCCGGACGCGACCGCCGACCTCATCGCCGATGCCTATGACGCGTTCGACCGCCAGCACAGCGCGCACGCCCGCGCCGAACCACCTAAGCGATTAGTGGCGCGGCGCGGCCTGTTCGTGAGCAGCCAAGAGTCAGTACCAGTACCGTCGGCCGCCGACAGGACGCCCGACCCGTCCGAGGATCAACAGCACGACGCCGATGACGAGCAGAATCCACCCGATCGTCGCGATGATGGCGGGTACGGGCAGTAGATAACCCACAAGGATGAGAATCACACCGAGAACGATCACGGGTCGTCGGTCCTTCCGTCGCGTCAATATCCGACTCGGGGAATACCTCGCCAACCGGCAGTTGAAACCGGCGGCGTCGAAGCTATGTCAGTTCTTGGCGTGTGCTGGGAACCGGAACCGGGCCAGGCCCTGGTCGCGCGCCGTGCCGACCCAGATCTCTCGGCCGACCTGCAGCGCGGTCGTCGCCGCGCCGAAGGTGTCAGGCCCGTAGTCGATCAGCTGTTCTGCTGCCAGCGTTTCGGGGTCCACGCTGATCACCCGCGACGGTATGCCGAGTCGCGGATTCCCACTGAAGTGCCCTTCGATGAACTCCTGCATGCTCGTGCCGTAGGTGCCAGCGGCGAGAAGCCTGCCGGACGCCGTCCAGGTGAGGTTGTCGACCATGATGCTGACATTCACCGTGGTGGGGTCGGGGTTGGCGCTGCCGCGTCGAACCTTCCTGAGGCAGCGCGAGTTCCAGCCACCGATGTACAGCCACTGCCCGTCGGGTGAGATTGCCACACCGTTGGCCGTGTTGATCTGCGTGCCGGGCAGCGCCGCCCAGCCGCGGTCCGGCGACCACTCCAGCACACCACCCGTATCGTCACCCGCTATTGCCTGCTCGACGCTCACCACGCTGCGACCTTCCGGGTCTCCGGCGGTGCTGACGACGAAGCCGTCGTCGACCGCGGCGACGTCGTTGCCCGCGGCATTGCCCGGAAGTCGTACACCGCCAATCCATTTCAAGGACGGGCGGGGTGCGTCGAGGTCGACTTCGAACACCTCCACCGACTCGTTGCCGCCGTGGTTCACGACGTACAGTTCGATGCGACCGTCGGGCCGGAGCTGCACGTCGATGCCGTGCGGTCTGAACTTCAACGGGTCGAGGTCGGGCTGTGCGACGAACCGTTCGGCGTTCAGCGTCGAAGTCGCCCGGTACGGGAAGATCTCATTGCACGCCCCGTCTGCGACGCTCACCGCGTACAGCCGCCCGAGCGGCGCGGTCGGCCCGGTCATACCCGACGTCAGCACCCATTCGCCGCCGGGGGCGACGGCGAGATCCTCAGCGTTGACCGGCCCCGAGATGTAGCCGGCCAGCTGCTCGTGCATGCAGATAAGGATTACCGCAGTGGCCGATGCTTGGATTGAGTATTCGCCTACTTCAAACCACAAAATGCCTGATCGTGGTGCAGTCTGGGCAGATGGAGGCGCGATGAACCCCCGCCGTGTGATTGCTGCGCTGGCTATCTTCGCGGTGGTCGCCACCGGAATCGGGGTATCCATCGCGATGATCTCGGCGATCAAGAACCCTCCACCCGCCGCGATCACGCGTGCGCCGCTACCACCTCCGAAGCCATCCGTCCCAACGCCGGCCGAGTTTCAGGTCGGTGTCGTCGTCACGGACCAGAACTGCTCTCAGCCGAACGGATGTGTGTACAAGTACCGCATCGAGCCGAAATACATTGGCCTGCACCCGCTGCCGGACACGGAGATCAAGGTCATCTACCAGGTCACCGGCGGGCATCAGCCCCAGATCGGCGACTTCACGGTCCAGGGTGGCCAGGCGCGGGTACTGCAGGACGTCCCGCTCGAGGGTCCGCCTGGCGCACGGCTGCAGGCCGCGGTCACCCAGATCGTCGGCTGATTATCTCGATTCGCAACCCGTCGTGATGCATCGGGACGCATTGTTAGCTCCATGACGTCGTCGTCGCTCCTTCGCGCTGAAGACGGTTTGCCGCGCAGCGTGCAGGGGGCGGCCGACCCGCGATTCGCCAACGTCATCCGCATCTTCGCCGGGCTGTTTCCCGGTCGCCGGTTCGGCGGTGGAGCCCTCGTCGTCTACATCGACGGCAAGCCCGTCGTCGACGTCTGGACGGGGTGGTCCGACCGGGACGGAAAGGCGCCGTGGACGGCCAACACCGGTGCGATGGTGTTCTCGGCGACAAAGGGTGTGGCGGCCACCGTGGTCCACCGGCTCGTCGACCGCGGCCTGCTGGACTACGACACCCCGGTCGCCGAGTACTGGCCCGAGTTCGGTGCCAACGGCAAGTCCGACATCACCGTTCGCGACGTCCTCCGGCATCGATCCGGCCTCTCGCATCTGAAAGGGGTGACCAAGCAGGACCTGCTGGACCACCACCTGATGGAGGAACGGTTGGCCGCAGCGCCGGCCGATCACTTGCGGGGATGGCCTGCATACCACGCCCTGACTTTCGGGTGGCTGGTGTCGGGCGTGTGCAGAGCCGTCACCGGCATGGGCATGCGCGACCTCATCCGCGACGAGGTGGCCCGTCCGCTCAACATCGACGGCCTGCACCTTGGCCGCCCACCCGCCGGTTCTCCGACGAAGGTGGCGCAGATCCTGATTCCCCAGAACGCGCGGCCCAACCCGGTGTTCGACTTCGTCGCACCAAGAGTGGCAGGTCTACCGTTTTCCGGTGCGTTCGGCGCGATGTACTTCCCCGGCATCAGATCGTTTGTGCAGGGCGACATTCCGTTCCTCGACGGAGAGGTCCCGGCGGCCAACGGTGTCGTCACCGGCCGCGGCCTCGCCAAGATGTACGCGGCGATCGCCAACGGCGGAGTGATCGACGGCGAGCAGTTCCTTTCGCCCGAAATGACCGACGGCCTGATCGGCAAGCCGAAGGTGCGGCCCGACCTGAACATCGTGGTGCCGATGCCGTTCCACCTCGGCTACCACGAATCGCCGATTCCCGGGCTGCTGAAGGGATTCGGCCACATCGGCCTCGGCGGCACCATCGGTTGGGCCGATCCGGCTACCGGCAGCGCGTTCGGCTTCGTGCACAACAGGTTGCTGACGGCGATGGTGTTCGACATGGGGTCGTTCGCGGGGATCGCGCGCCCGATGCGCAGCGCCATCACCGCCGCACGCAGCGCAGGTGCCATGACGGTGCCGCGCTACGGCGCGACGTTCCGCGAGGCCGATGAGCACAGCGACGCGCGGAAGAAGCGAGTAGCAGGCAGGCGCTAGATAGGAGCAAACTCGGCCGCGGACAGGCTCGCGGGGCGGTCGTGCGAGCGTTCGTGTCGGGCGCTATAGTAATTCCCGGACGCTGGAAGATGTGAATTTCCAACCTCTTTGGCCGACGGGGCGCGCCAAGCGGTTCGGCGTCGTGCACCGTAGGAGAAGTTGCCGAGGGGATTTAACGTGATCAATCTGAAAGCAGTAGCAGCAGGAATATTCGTTTCGACCGGCATGGCTCTGACCGCCGTCGGTCTGAACACAGGTGTAGCGAATGCGGCACCGGCCGCGCCCGCCACCGCGGGACCGCAGTACATCTCGGAGAACGGGCCAGGCCGTGGCCACGGGCACGGTCATGATGACGACGACGATGGTGGTGGTGGGACGGTCCCAGGCACTGGGATCCGATCGACGCCTGCATCGGCGTCCAGGGTCCCTTCGGCTACGTGCAGGGCAGCGCCTGCATCTAGCGCCGAGTCAGCGCGTCGGGACGACGCCGCGCGCCTGGGGTAGTGGCAGATCGTTGTAGGTCGCGATGCCGGGCGCGGCGGCGACGACCGCCGGAATCGAATGGATCGGCGGCATCGCCGTCATGATGTGGCCGAGCACGAAGAAGTCTTCGAGTGTCTTGGCGTTCTCGATCATGTCCTGCGGCGGCAGGAAGCCGACCTGCATGTTGACCGTGGGTCGGCCCTCGATGGTGATCTTCCAGCCGTCGCCGTCGAGTTTCCAGTCCGGCTCCAGCGTCTGGCCCTTGCGCCACCGCACGTTGAGGTCGACGACGGTCCTGCCGCCGACCCGGCCCTGCCAGCTGGCGAACACCCCGGCCACATGGCCGGCCTTGATGGTCCACGAGGCCATCTCGAGGTCCTCGGTGGTCTGCGCGTACTCGGTTTCACACACCACCTCGTCGAGCTCGACGCCGAGCGAGTCGGCGACGAGCCGCACCGCCTCCTCGAACACCGCCGTGCCGTGTGCCGCCATCGGACCCAGATCGGGATCGTCGATCGCGGCGCCGAAGCCCGCCGGTCGCTCGGTGTCGGGTGAGTCGTAGAGGGTGGTGTCGGCGGACTCGGCGATGATCACCTTGTCCACCCGGTCGCAGGCCGTCGCCGCGACGATCGCCAGCAGGTCGGCGAAACCCGGGCTGACCCCCGAGCCGAACATCGTCGAGCCGCCCTGCCTGCAGGCCTCCTCGATCCGGTCGCGACCGTCGCCGAGATTACCGCCGGTGATGAAGGACGCGGAGGTCACCACATTCACACCCGCCGACAGGATTCGCACGAGCTCGTCGACGTTGATCCACATCGGGTTGTAGATGACGCAGTCGGGTTTCAGCGCCAGCAGAGCGTCGACGTCGTTGGTGGCCTTGACGCCGAGCGGTTCGATTCCGACCAGCTCGCCGACGTCGACACCGGCCTTGTCCTTCGACCAGGCATAGCACCCGATGAGTTCGTAGGTCGGATTCTTTGCGATCGCTTCTACCGAGCTTTTTCCGACATTTCCCGTCGTCCACTGGACAACCCGGTAAGGAGTGGTGTTTGGCACTCGCTCAGCATAGGGAAAGCGGTGCGGTTCCAGCGGCGGCTTTCGGCCACAAAATTGACGGTTGCGGTCAGGAGGCCAGCGTCGCCTTGCCGGTGCGCTGCTGACCGCTTCGGTCGATCCAGGTCAGGTCGACGACATCGCCGGGGTAATGCCGATCGAGAATCCGCGTCAGCGTGGTCGCCGAATCCAGCGGTGCGCCGTCGATGGTGGTGAGAACGTCTCCGTCGACGAGGCCGGCAGCCTCGGCCGGACCGCCGCGCAACGCCTCGCGGATGATGACGCCCGGCACCTCTGCGTCCTGATCGCCCGCGGCGACACCGACGCCAAGCAGCGTGGGTGGCCCGATGTGCACGGTGTCCGACGGCGCGCGCGCCCGGATCTGGTCGGCGATGGCCAGCGCCTGGTTGATGGGGATCGCGAAGCCCTTGCCGCCGGGTGCGAAGCGGTAGTTCACGGTCGCGGCCGTGATGACGCCGATCACCTGTCCCGCACCGTTGACGAGCGGTCCACCGGAGTCACCCGCGCGGACGTTCGCCGCGACCTCGATCAAGCCGGTCAGCTCGTCGGAACTGCCGGTCAGCGCGTCCTTGGCGTCGATCGTGCGATCGAGCCTTGTGATGCTGCCTGCTTCGCGCGTCGGGGGGCTGCCCGGGTTCGCGTTGCCGATGGCCACTGCGGGTTCCCCGATGACTATCGAGCCGGAGTTGCCCAGTGGCGCGACGGGCAGGCCCGAGGCTCCGCGCAGCTGCAGGAGGGCGATGTCGTGGGTGCGGTCGTAGCCGATGAGATCCGCGCCAAAGGATTGGCCGGTGCCGACGTTGTGGGCGGTGATGGTGTCGGCGCCCTGGACCACGTGGAAGTTCGTCAGAACTTCGCCGTTGGGGTTGAGCAGGAAGCCGGTGCCGGCACCGATGGCGTGCTGGTAGTCGATCGTGGTGTCGATCTGGACGACGGCCGGTTCCACCGCCGCGATCGCAGTGTCCAGCGGCGCCGCAGACGCGATCGCCGGGCGGATCGGCGCCACCAGTGCAATTACGGCGGCCAGCGCGATCAGCAGGCGATACAGATGCAAGCGGGGCATATGGAGACTTTCGGCTGGGGACGGGTTCTCATTACATCGTGGCAATGACTGGTTCCCCTGTCGACGTGAGGCTAATCGTCGACGGCGACGCCGCCGCGTGACCGCCTGCGTTTGCGCAGGCTGATCTTGCCCCCTGCGCGCCGGTTGCGCAGACCGCCGTTGGTGGACTCGGAGCCGT
Organism: uncultured Actinomycetota bacterium; assembly: GCA_963716505.1. GTDB lineage: Bacteria > Actinomycetota > Actinomycetes > Mycobacteriales > Mycobacteriaceae > Mycobacterium. The sequence continues at coordinate 16,195 of CAVQTL010000004.1, read as the reverse complement.
TGACCGCGTCGGTGTCGTCGGTTTTGGATTCGCCGGCGTCCGCGCCGTCATCCTCGGGCTTTTCGGCCGTGACCTCGGCCGTCACCTCGGCCGGCTCCTCGCTGGGCTGTTCCTCGGATTCGGCGGGTGCCTCGGCATCGGACGGTTCGTCGTCGTCGGCAGCGGTGGCCTGGTCTTCGTCGGGGGTGGAGTCCGCGGCTTCCTCGCTGTCGGCGTCCGCATCTTCTGCGGCCTTGCGGCGCCCGCGACGGCCTTTCTTCTCCGCCTTGGGCTTGAGCGGTTTGGGCGGAGGCGGCGGCAGCTCGGCCACGAAGGCCAGATAGAACGCGAAGATGCCGAGCAGCGCGATCGCCGCGGCGGCGCCGTAGATGCCGAAGAGCCAGCGCCCGGCGCTGTCCAGGTTCAGCCAGATCTCGCTGATCGCGGCACCGATGATCAGCACGCCCGCCAGCACGTGCAGCCCGATCGACGACGTCCGAAGGCTCAGCGCCAGCTGCGGTGTGCCCAGCTCGGGCTTGCGGGTGCGCAGCAGCGTGAACACCACCGGCAGCGCCGCAAGGCCGATCACCGCGCCCGTGACGATGCGCAGCACCGTGCCCAGCGTGTGGGTGGTCGAGCCGGTCAGCTCCGGCCACCGCGGCAGCACGAAAAAGAAGTACAAGACGCCGGCGACGATCGAGAACGACGCGTGCCAAGCCACCGCAACTTTGCGGCCCATACTCCTCCTCAGATTTGCTGGGCCGGGGAGCGACCAGCTCATCACTGCCCACTGGTCGCCCCTCGGACCGAGTGCGGAGGATAGGGGATTTGAACCCCTGAGGGCTATTAACCCAACCCGCGTTCCAGGCGAGCGCCATAGGCCACTAGGCGAATCCTCCGCGGGCCATGGTAACCGACCTGCCTACGCCGCCCGTCCAGTGACTTATCGACCACGTATTACACTCGCCGTGGACCCCGCGCGGCGTCTATCCTGTGAACTCCCCCAGGGCCGGAAGGCAGCAAGGGTCAATGGGCTCTGTCGGGTGCGCGGGGTCCCCTTAACTTCCTCCGACATTGAGGACGCATCGTGTCGTTTCACTCGCTCGGCCGTGCGGAATTGCAGGCGCAGCATGAGTCGCAGAAGACCAGCTACGCCGACCTGCAGGCCAAGCAGCTCAAACTCGACCTGACCCGCGGCAAGCCATCGCCTGCGCAGCTCGACCTGTCCAACGCGCTGCTGGAGCTGCCGGGATCCGGAAAGGATGCCTACCGCGACGGGGAGGGCACCGACACCCGCAACTACGGCGGCCTGCACGGCCTGCCCGAGCTGCGCGCCATCTTCGGCGAGCTGCTCGGCATCCCGGTGCAGAACCTGATCGCGGGTAACAACGCCAGCCTCGAGCTGATGCACGACGTGGTGGTGTACTCGCTGCTGCACGGCGGCGTGGATTCGCCGCGGCCCTGGAAGGACGAACCCGTCGTCAAGTTCCTGTGCCCGGTGCCCGGCTACGACAGGCACTTCGCGATCACCGAGAGCCTCGGCGTCGAGATGATCAACGTGCCGATGCTCGAGGACGGACCCGATCTCGACCTGATCGAGGAGCTCGTCGCCGCCGACCCGGGCATCAAGGGCATGTGGTGCGTGCCGGTGTTCTCCAACCCGACCGGCGTCACGTTCGCATGGGAAAACGTGCGACGGCTGGTGCAAATGCGCACGGCCGCATCCGATTTCCGGCTGTTCTGGGACAACGCATACGCGGTGCACACCCTCACCCACGACTCGGTGCCGCAGATCGACGTGTTGGGGCTGGCCGCCGCCGCGGGCAACCAGAACCGGCCGCTGGTGTTCGCCTCCACGTCCAAGATCACGTTCGCCGGGGCGGGAGTCAGCTTCTTCGGCGGATCGCTGGCCAACATCGCCTGGTACTTGCAGCACGCAGGAAAGAAGTCGATCGGCCCCGACAAGATCAACCACCTGCGCCATCTGCGGTTCTTCAAGGACGCCGACGGAGTGCGGCTGCAGATGCAGCGCCATCAGCAGGTGCTCGCCCCGAAGTTCGCGCTGGTCGGCGACATCCTGGAAGACCGGCTCGGCGAGTCCAAGATCGCGTCGTGGACCGACCCGAAGGGCGGCTACTTCGTCAACCTCGACGTCTGGCCGGGCACCGCCCGCCGCACCGTATCGCTGGCGAAGGACGCGGGCATCGCGGTCACCGAGGCGGGTGCGTCGTTCCCATATCGAAAAGACCCGGAGGACAAGAACATTCGGATCGCGCCCTCGTTCCCGTCGTTGCCCGATCTGAGGGAGGCCATCGACGGCCTTGCCACCTGCGCGCTGCTGGCCGCGACCGAAGCCCTGCTCAAGGACTGAGCGCCAATTGTGATCTGACGACGCAAACCGCCGTCAACGTCGTGAGATTCACAACCGAGCGAGCATGAGTCAGACCGCCTCGGTAGCCTGCTGAGCGTGGCGCTCTACCGCAAGTACCGACCCGCAACCTTCGCCGAAGTGGTCGGCCAGGAGCACGTCACCGAGCCGCTGTCCACCGCGCTGGCGGCCGGGCGCATCAACCACGCGTATCTGTTCTCCGGTCCCCGCGGCTGCGGTAAGACGTCGTCGGCGCGCATCCTGGCCCGCTCACTGAACTGCGAACAGGGTCCGACCCCGACGCCGTGCGGGGTGTGCGATTCGTGCGTCGCCCTGGCCCCGAACGGGCCCGGCAGTGTCGACGTCGTCGAGCTCGACGCAGCCAGCCACGGCGGCGTGGACGACACCCGCGAGCTTCGCGACCGCGCGTTCTACGCCCCTGCGCAGTCGCGCTACCGCATCTTCATCGTCGACGAAGCGCACATGGTCACCACGGCCGGCTTCAACGCGCTGCTGAAGATCGTCGAGGAGCCGCCCGACCACCTGATCTTCGTGTTCGCGACCACCGAACCGGAGAAGGTGCTGCCGACCATCCGCTCGCGCACCCACCACTACCCGTTCCGGCTGCTCGCGTCGCGCACCATGCGGTCGCTGCTGGAGCGGATCTGCGAGCAGGAGGGGGTGGAAGTCGACGAGACGGTCTACCCGCTGGTGATCCGCGCAGGCGGCGGCTCACCGCGCGACACTCTCTCGGTGCTCGACCAGCTGCTGGCAGGCGCCGACGGTAACCGGGTGCGGTATCCGCGGGCGCTGGCGCTGCTGGGCGCCACCGACGTCGCGCTGATCGACGACGCCATCGACGCGCTGGCCGCGGGCGACGCCGCGGCTTTGTTCGGGGCGGTTGAGGGGGTCATCGACGCGGGCCACGATCCGCGCCGGTTCGCCATCGATCTGCTGGAACGCTTCCGGGATCTGATCGTGCTGCAGGCGGTGCCCGACGCCGCCGCCCGCGGGGTGGTCGACGCGCCAGGTGATGTGCTGGACCGGATGCGCGATCAAGCCGCCCGCCTCGGAGCGGGGACGTTGACCCGCTACGCCGAGGTCGTGCACGCGGGCCTTGGCGAGATGCGTGGGGCCACCGCGCCGCGGCTTCTGCTCGAGGTGGTGTGTGCTCGCCTGTTGTTGCCGTCGGCCAGCGACACGGAATCGGCTCTGCTGCAACGGCTCGAGCGCATCGAGACGCGGCTGGACATGTCGATTCCCGCCGACAGCGCCGCCGCTGCATCGCCCGCGGCGAAGCCGTCGAAGCAGTTCGTCCGTAAGACCAAGGCCGCCGCGCCGCCACCGGAGGAGCCGGCGCCCGGACCGGCGCCGACCCCCCAGCCCGCGCCCGAACCGGTCGCGCCAGAAGCGGTGGAGCCTCCACCTCCGTCACCGCCGCCGGTGCAGCCGCCTGCCGACCCGGTGGTGGAGGTACCCGCAACGGCCGCCGTTGCCGCTGCCGGTGAACCCGATGCCGCCGCGATACGCAGGCAGTGGTCGACCGTGCTGGACAAGGTGCGAGACCGCAGCCGCTCACTGGCCGTCATGCTGGCGGGCGCGGTCGTCCGCACCGTCGACGGCGGGACGCTGTTGCTCAACCACGAGTCGTCGCCACTGGCCAAGCGGCTCAACGAGGCCCGCAACGCCGAGGTCGTCCAGGAGGCGTTGAAGGACGCGCTCGGCGTTGGGCTCAAGGTGCGCTACGAAGTCGGCGCGGCCGGCGAAGTGACAGCGAGCGCATCGGCGGCTGCCGAGGTCACCGAGGTTGCGCGCGACGAGGAGGACGACATGCTGGCCGAGGCAGGCAGCGACACCTCCGAAACCGTGCGGCGCGATCCCGAAGAGGCCGCACTCGAACTACTGCAGAACGAACTGGGCGCCCGTCGCATCGACGGCGGCTAAGCCGCGCTCTTCTTCTTCCGCAGCACCAGGACCGGAAGCACCAACGTCGCCAGCGCGGTGACGAGCCAGACCACCACGGTGGCCGCGATCCACGACCCGATGCCGCGGATGCTCAGCCCGTTGGTCAGCAGCGAGGCCAGAATCAGCGCGGCGAGGGTGGACACCAGACCGATGCCGCCCAGGAAGGCCGACGCGTACCGGCTGGCCATTTTGAGGAAGAACGGCGACAGGATCGCTTGTGCGACAGTGAAGATCACCACCGCGGTGATGAAGCCGAGCGGCGAAACAGAGACGCCGGGCACGAGCCAAGCCGCGACGAGCAAGCCGATCGCCGATGACCCGAGGAAGACCGCGACGCGAAGCAGAAAGCGAATCACACCGCAGACTCTAGGGTGTCCACCACGGCCGCAACGGCAATCCGCCGTCATTGCCTGCTTCGTCGAGCTTGACGGCCAACACCTGGTGCAGCTGAACGACGTTGGTCTCGAACCCGAGCCGTGAGCCCGCAATGTAGAGTCCCCACACCTTGGCGGTGGGCAACCCAACTTCCTCGACGGCTTCGTCCCAGTGCTCGACGAGATTGCGGCTCCAGTCGCGCAGCGTCAACGCGTAGTGGTGGCGCAGGTTCTCCTCGTGCACGACCTCCAGACCGACGTCCTGCGCCTCGGTGATGATCCGGCCGGAGCCAGTGAGCTCCCCGTCGGGGAAGACATAGCGGTCGATGAAGCCGCCCGCCGCGGAGCCGGTGCGATTGTCGGGCCGGGTGATGCAGTGGTTGAGCAGCAGCGCACCGACGCGCATCTTCGACTGCAGGAAGCCGAAATAGGCCGGGTAATTGTGCACGCCGATGTGCTCGGTCAGCCCGATGGACGACACAGCGTCGAACTCGGATTCGGGAACGTCGCGGTAGTCGCCGTGACGGACCTCGGCGAGGTCGGTCAGGCCCTGCTCGGCGATGGCCTTCTGCGCCCACGCCGCCTGCTCCTTCGACAGCGTGACACCGATCGCCTTGACGCCGTGCCGTGCCGCGTACCGGACCATGCCGCCCCAGCCGCAGCCCACGTCCAGCAGCCGATCGCCCGGCTTGAGGCGCAGCTTCTCGAACACCAGCCGGTACTTGTTCTCCTGCGCCTCCTCCAGAGAGGCATCGGGGTGTGGGTAGCACGCGCACGTATAGGTCATCGAAGGGCCGAGGACCCATTCGTAGAACGTGTTCGAGACGTCGTAATGGTGATGGATCGCCTCGGCGTCGCGGGTCTTGCTGTGCCGCAGGCCTTCTGCGATGCGCCGCCAGCGGGGCAGCGCCTCCTGCGGCGGCGGCGCGATCGGCTTGAGGTGCTCAATGCCGATGGAGCGGACGATATTCGCCAGCACGCGGGCGGGCGGGCGCTTGAAGTCCATCTTGTCGGCGAGCGCCCGCAGCAGCTCGTAGGGGTCGGCGGGATGCACACCGAGCGGCGCGACGTCACCGGAGACGTACGCCCGGGCCAGCCCCAGCTCGCCTGGTGCGGTGGCGAGATATGTGGTGCCGCGCGGGGTCAGCAGGTCCAACCCGACGGTGGCGTCGTCGGGTCCGGCCGAACTCCCGTCGTAGGCGGTGAACTTCAGAGGCAGTTGACCCGCCGCGAAGATCTCCAGGATCTCGGCCAGCGTCAACTTTCTGGCCAGCGCTTGTGCCTCTTGTTCTTTGTATGTCGTCATCGTCGTTGCACCGCCTTCGCATACAGGTCGAGGAGACGTGAATCGGGATCGTATGTCTTCTTTACGGTTTTGTATGCTTCCCCGCCGTAGAGTTCGTCGAACTCATCCTGAGAATAAAACGCGTCGGAGTACAGCGACTTGTGTCCCTCCAGCTCGCTGACTCTGCGTTCGATCAACTTGTTGGTGTGGCCTTCCTCCGGTCCGACCGGCACCGACGACCAGAAGCCGATGTTGACGTAGGTGTGGTGCGGCCGGATCGGGTAGAGCGGCCAGTTCCCGTCGTCGCGCAGCCGAAGCGGGCACAGCCAGATCGGCTCGATCGGCACGTTGGTCAGGAACCAGTCGAGGAACTCGACGCATCGCTCGATCGGCACCTCGACGTCCTGCACGACGCGCTCAAGGGGTGGCCGGCCGTTGCGCTTCTCGATCCGGTCGGCGATGTTGAAGCGCTGGTCGTAGGCGATCAGCTTCCAGTAGAAGCTGCTGCGCCGGTAGCGCCGTGGCCAGAACCGCCTGATCTTCGGGTTCTGTGCGCCGAACGCCCGCGAGCACCAGAACCAGTCGGTGTCCCAGCGCCACAGGTAGTCGTGAATCGTCAGCCGGTCGTGCTTCTCGGCGCCGTCGTGCTGGATGGACCGGTAGTAGATGTGCCTGCCGGTGTAATCGCTGACGGGTCCCGGCGTCGTGGTCTGCACGCCGACGCACAGATAGCTCTCGTCCGCGCTGAACACCACGCCGTCGAGGTAGTCGACCGGCGTGCCGTCGATGCCGCCGGTCTCGATGATGCGATCCATCGCCGCGATCAGATCCTGCAGCGATCCGAATCGCAGGTGCCGGAGCGCGACGAACGGCTTCACGGGTTCCAGCTCGATCTTCAGCCGGACCGAATAGCCCAACGTGCCATACGAATTCGGGAAGGCGCGGTACAGGTCGGCGTTGCGCTCCGGCGATGCGGTGACCACGTCGCCGGTGCCGGTGAGGATGTCCATCTCGAGCACCGACTCGTGCGGCAGGCCGTTGCGGAACGACGTCGACTCGATGCCGAGCCCGGTGACCGCACCGCCGAGGGTGATGGTCTTCAGCTGCGGGACGACGAGCGGCGACAACCCGTAGGGCAGCGTCGCGGCGACCAGGTCCTCGTAGGTGCACATGCCCGCGACGTCGGCGGTCCTCGCGTCGGGGTCCACCGCGATCACACCCGTCAGCCCCGAGACGTCGAGGCCCTTGGCGGTGCTCTTCGCGCGGGCGCGGAACAGATTGGAGGTCGGTTTGGCCAGCCGGACGGTGGCCGCCGGCGGGATTGCGCGGTAGCTGGCGAGTAGCCGCTGCACGCCTGCGGCGTGCGCAGCACGTGCGTCGGTGGCCGGGACAGACACGCATATACGCTAGTCCGCGGCTGCGGCCGATGCGACCGCACCACGACGAGGGGAGTTATAGGAGATGGGACAGGTCAGCGCTGCCAGCAGCGTCTTGATCGACGCCACACCGGAGAAAGTGTTGGCGGCTGTGGCGGATTACACAACGGTCCGCCCGAAAATCCTCTCGGCGCACTACCTCGACTACAAGGTGCTGGAGGGCGGACAGGGCGCTGGCACCGTCGCGAGCTGGAAGTTGCAGGCGACCAAGTCGCGGGTGCGTGACGTCAAGGCCGACGTCGACGTCGCCGGACACACCGTGATCGAGAAGGACGCCAACTCGTCGATGGTGACCAACTGGACCGTCGCGCCAGCCGGGCCCGGCTCGTCGGTCACCGTCAAGACGTCGTGGCAGGGCGCAGGCAGGCATCGGCGGCTTCTTCGAGAAGACGTTTGCGCCGTTGGGGCTGAAGAAGATTCAGGCCGAGGTGCTGGAGAACCTGAAGAAGGCCGTAGAAAGCGGCTAGCGGGGCTGCGCGCCGAGGAAGCCCGCGATGCCGCGCACGACGGCGTCGGCGTACTTCTGCCTGCCCTCGGGAGTGGTGATCAGGCCCGCGTCGGCGGGGTTCTTCATGTTGCCCAGCTCGATGAGGATCGACGGGTACTGCGCCAGGTTCAGGCCTGCGATGTCGGAGCGCGGGTTGAGACCGCCGGTGCCGACGTAGGTCGAGGGCACCAGGCCCGACGCCTGCAGTTGGTCGCGCATGGTCGTCGCGAACTGCACCGACGGTCCCGCCTGCACCTGGTTGAGCGGCGGCGACGAGTACAGCACGTGGAACCCGCGGCCGGTCGGCGGGCCGCCGTCGGCGTGGATGCTGACGATGGCGTTGGGCTTCAGCGCGTTGGCCATCGCCGCGCGCTCGTCGACGCACGGCCCGAGCCCGGTGTCGTTGCCGCGCGACATCGCGGTCCGCACGCCCAGCGCCGTCAGCGCCTGGCGGATCCGCAGCGTGGTTTCCCAGGTGAAGGTGTGTTCGGGGTAGCCGTCGTTGGCCGAGGTGCCGCTTTCCTGGCAGTTCTTGGTGCCGCCGCGGCCGGTGGGCACCTGTCGGCTGATCGAGCTGTCGTTGGCGCCGTTGTGGCCCGGATCGAGGAAGACGATCATGCCCGCGATGTTGGCGGGCGCGGCGGATGCCGGGCTGGCAAGCGTCGACGCCGCGACGACTAGGCAGGCAGCCGCGGTCGCGCCGACACGCAGGATCGCTGACACGTGCACGGCGTCAAGGTAGCCCCTGGGCGTCTACGCTTGAAAGGCCAAACCGCCGCGTGCCAGCGAGCGAAACCAAGTCGAGACCAATACGCAAGGGGACTGTCATGCAACCCGGAGGCCAGCCCGACATGTCGGCGCTCCTCGCGCAGGCGCAACAGGTGCAGCAGAAGCTGATGGAGGCCCAGGAACAGCTCGCCAACACCGAGGTGCACGGGCAGGCCGGCGGCGGCCTCGTGCAGGTCACCATGAAGGGCAGCGGCGAGGTGGTGGGCGTGTCGATCGATCCGAAGGTCGTCGATCCCGACGACGTCGAGACGCTGCAGGACCTGATCGTCGGCGCGCACGCCGACGCGGCGCGTCAAGTCACCCTGCTCGCCCAGGAACGGCTCGGGCCGCTCGCCGGCGGCATGGGCGATCTGGGCCTACCGGGACTCTGATTTGTACTGCAATGTTTGAAGGCCCCGTCCAGGATCTGATCGACGAGCTGGGCAAGCTGCCGGGCATCGGCCCGAAGAGCGCCCAGCGCATCGCGTTTCACCTGTTGTCCGTCGAGCCGCCGGACATCGACCGGCTGACCGCCGTGTTGGGGAAGGTGCGCGACGGGGTCAAGTTCTGTGCGGAGTGCGGCAACGTCTCCGACGACGACCGCTGCCGGATCTGTTCGGATTCACGCCGCGATGCGTCGGTGGTGTGTGTCGTCGAGGAGCCCAAGGACGTACAGGCCGTCGAACGGACCCGCGAATTCCGCGGCCGTTACCACGTACTGGGTGGTGCATTGGATCCGTTGTCGGGTGTCGGCCCCGAGCAACTGCGTATTCGCGAGCTGCTCAACAGGATTGGTGAGCGCGTCGACGGGGTGGACATCACCGAGGTGATCATCGCGACCGATCCCAACACCGAGGGAGAGGCGACGGCGACCTATCTAGTGCGGATGCTGCGCGACATTCCCGGCCTGACCGTCACGCGTATCGCTTCCGGCCTGCCGATGGGCGGTGACCTGGAGTTCGCCGACGAGCTGACCCTCAGCCGCGCGCTCTCGGGCCGCCGCGCCCTCACCTGAGTCTCGCGAAACGGAATTCCAGAAGCGAATTCAGTACAAGCCTGCTGGAATTCCGTTTCGAGGAAACTAGACGCGGCGGGGTGCGGCGAGCCGTTCGCGGCGTAGCAGGTCCACCTCGGGCAGGTCCAGCGGCGGGAGGTCGCCGACGACGCGCGACAGCAGGTGATCCGCCAGCTGCGGATTGCGGGCCAGGCACGGGCCGTGCAGATAAGTGGCGACGACGCTGCCCTGCACCGCACCGTCGACACCGTCACCCTCGCGATTACCCGCACCCGAGATCACCCGGGCCAGCGGCTGCGCATCCGGGCCCAACACCGTTCCGCCGCGGTGGTTCTCGAAGCCGGTCAGCCGTTCGGTGAGCCCGGGCAGCAGCGGCCGGCTGACCACCTCGCCGATCGTCCGCCGCGGCTGCGGCGACGTGGTCAGGTCCAGCAGCCCGACGCCGTCGACCCGCTCACCCGCCGACGTCTCGTACCAGTGCCCGAGCACCTGGATCGCCGCGCAGATCGCCAGCACCGGCGCTCCCCTCGCCGCCGCCTCCTGCAGGCCGGGATACCGGATCAGGTGCCGCGTCGCGAGCCGCTGCGCGTAGTCCTCTGCGCCGCCGAGCGTGTACAGGTCCAGGGTCGACGGCACCGGGTCGTCCAGCGTGATATTGACGACCTCGGCGTCAAACCCCCTGTGCCGCAACCGCTGCCGCAGCACCACCGAGTTGCCGCCATCGCCGTATGTCCCCATCACGTCGGGCAGCACCAGCCCGATGCGCACCGTCGACTCAGCCACGAGACAGCGCTCGATTCAGCGCCAGGAACGCGGTGTAGTTCGCGACCACCTCGACGTGACCGGGCGGACACGACGTAATGGCCTCAACAGCGTTGTGCACCAACGTGTGCTCGACGCCCGCGTAGCCCAGGCGAACGGCCAGATCGGTTCCGCGCTCACCCGCCGCGACGACCGGATGGTCGACGAAATGCTCGAAGTTGACGTCCCACAGCCACGACAGGTCCTCCCCGTCGGGTACCTGGCCGTTGACCGAGATCACCACCGAGCCTGCGTCGGTGTCGACCATCGAAAGCGCTTCCTGCCAGCCCGCCGGATTCTTGGCCAGCAGCATCCGCACGGTGTGCGCGCCGAGCTGCACGGTGCTGTAGCGGCCCGCGACCTCGTCGACACCCGACGCCGCCTTCACCGCCGAAGCGGGGTCGGCCCCCATCGCAACGGCCGCGGCGACCGCCTGAGTGGCGTTGCCGCGGTTGACCGTTCCCGGCAACGCGAGATGCATCGGCACCGAGAACCCGTCGGGTCCGTAGATGGTCGTGTCGTCGTACCACCATTGCGGGGTGGGCCGCTTGAAATCCGTTCCCGTCGAATACCAGTGGGCCCCGTCGCGGACGATGATCTCGCCGCTGCGTGGACAGCTCACCGAGTCGTTGGCCCAGCCGCCACCCGCGGCGACCCACACCACGTTCGGGCTGTCGTATGCCGCCGAGGTCATCAGCACGTCGTCGCAATTGGCGACGACGACGGTGTTGGGGTGACGCGCAAGACCGGCCCGCAGCGTGCGCTCGATGTGGTTGATCTCGCCCACCCGGTCGAGCTGGTCGCGGGACAGGTTCAACAGCACGATCACCTTCGGGTCGACGGCGTCGGCGACGTGCGGCACGTGCATCTCGTCGACTTCGAGCGCCGCCAGCCCGGCGTCGCGCGCGCCCGCGAGCGCGGCCACCAGACCCGCGTCCATGTTGGCGCCCTCGGCGTTGGTCGCGACAGCGCCGAGCGTGCCGAGCGCGGCGGCGGTCATCCGGGTCGTCGTGGACTTGCCGTTGGTGCCCGTCACGATGGCCGTGCGCCGGCTCTGGCCGAGCTGACGAAGGATGGATTTGTCCAGCGTCATCGCGACGAGGCCGCCGATCATCGCGCCAGCGCCGCGGCCGGTCACCCGCGACGACCAGCGTGCGGCGGATCCGGCCGCCAGCGCGATACGTCCACGAGCGGTGACCATTCCCGGCATTTTAGGTGCCCGACACGCGGGATCATCGGCCGAGGCTTGTCGGATCGCCGTGCCATCCTGACGTTGTGAGCCTCACTGGTGACGGATGTCGCCGGCCGAGCGGCTCTCCAGCTGGATGTCGCCGGCCGAGCGGCTCCTGGGGCCGGCCGGCAGCCGAGCCCGGCGCGGGCTGGGCGGTCGTCGATGTCGAGACGACCGGCTTCCGACCAGGGCAGGCCAGGATCGTGAGCGTCGCCGCACTGGCGGTCGGCGACGACGGCAACGTCGAGCGCAGCGTCTCCACCCTGCTGAACCCCGGTGTCGACCCGGGCCCCACACATGTGCACGGCCTGACGGCCGAGATGCTCGCCGGTCAGCCGTGCTTCGCCGACGTCGCCCCCGACCTGGTCGAGGTGCTGCGCGGTCGCACCTTGGTGGCCCACAACGTCGGCTTCGACTACTCATTCCTGGCCGCCGAGGCCGAACTGGCATCGCTGGAGTTGCCCATCGACACCGTCATGTGCACGGTCGAGCTGGCCCGACGTCTCGACCTCGACGTCGACAACATGCGGCTGGAGACTCTGGCGGCGCATTGGGGCATCAGCCAGATGAAGCCCCACGACGCGCTCGACGACGCGCTGGTGCTGGCCCAGATCCTCAAGCCGGCGCTGGTCCGGGCGCGCGAGCGCAAGGTCTGGCTCCCGCTGCGGCCCGTTGAGCGGCGGCGCTGGCCCAGCGGGCTGGTCACCCACGAGGAGCTGCGCCCGCTCAAGATGATCGCGGCGCGAATGCCGTGCCCGTATCTCAACCCGGGCCGGTTCGTCCGCGGCCGCCCCCTCGTGCAGGGCATGCGCGTCGGGCTGTCGGCCGAGGTGAAGCGCACCCACGAGGAACTCGTCGAGCGCATCCTGCACGCCGGGCTCGCCTACACCGACACCGTCGACCCGGAGACCTCACTGGTGATCTGCAACGAGCCGCAGCCCGAACAGGGCAAGGGCTACCAAGCGCACGAGCTGGGTGTGCCGCTCGTCTCGGACGCCGAGTTCATGGCTCATCTGGACGGCGTCATCGGCGGCACCGACATCGAGGAGTTCACCGACCACACGCTCGACGGCGGGCAGTTCGCCCTTTTCTAGACGATCACTCGGGACGTGGCGTGCCCCAGCGACGGTCCCGGCGTGAATGTCACCGGCAGCTTGCCGACGCCCGTCATCGTCGGATTGCCCGCGTACTTGTGGACACCGTCGAGGTCGACGACGTAGTCGGGCAGGCGGTCCAGAACCGCCTTGACCATCACCTCGAACATGATTCGGGCCAGCGGCGCCCCGATACAGCGGTGCGGCCCGAGCCCGAACGCGACATGGCGATTGGGTGAGCGGTCCAGCATCACGTCGCCCGGGTGGTCGAACTCCTGCTCGTCGTGGTTGGCCCCGATCCAGCTGATCAGGACCCGGTCGTTGCGCCGGAGTTGTTGGCCCGCAAGCACCGTGTCACGGCTGACGGTCCGGCTCAGCTGCTTGTTGACGGTGAAGTACCGCAGAAACTCTTCTGCCGCAGTGCGATACAGTCCCGGGTCGTCGATGAGCTGCCGGCGCAGATCCCGGTGGGTGCCGAGATGCAGCAGGCTCAGCGCGGTCAGCGACGTCGTGGTGTCGACGCCGCCGCCGATGAGGTTCCAGAGGATGTCGAGCAGCCGGGTGTCGTCCAGACGCGTCCCGCCGATGTCGAACTGGACCAGGAAGCTCGTCAGGTCGTCGCGCGGATCGGCTCGCCGGGCGGCGATGAACTTCAGCAGGCCGTCGAGCATTGCGGGCACTTCTGCGATCGCGTTGTTGTATTCGTCGCCGCCGGCAGCGGCCATCACGGAGTGGAAGAGGTCGGCGTAGCGCTGCCAGTTGTCGTAGGGCAGGCCCATCAACCGCATTGTGAGAATCGCGGGCACCGGGCTGGCGTAGTCGAGCACCAGATCCATCTGTCCATCGCCGATCCGTTGGTCGATGAACCAGTGCACCGACTGTTCCATGAACGGCCGCATCTTCTCGACCGCGCCCGTCGAGAAGAACGGGGTGAGTGCTCGCCGCAGCGCCAGGTGGTAGGGGCCGTCGACTTCGCCGATGCCGAGCGGCGGCTGACCCGCGGGGCGTGGGATGCCCATCTCGCCTTGATAATTCACGCCGTCCGCCGCGTCGGGCTCGTACTTGTGCGCGAACGTGTCGCCGTCGCGTGCCACGCCCGCCACCGCGTCATATCCGGTGACGAACCAGAAACCGCCATACTTCTCATTCCACGCGACGGGGCACCGACGACGGAGATCGGCGTTGACCTCGAGCTCGTTCGAGGCGTACTCGTCAGAGTGATGGTCGAAGTCGACGATTGCGTCGGCGCTGACGTCCGGTCGGCCCATTAGGCTATCTTTACATCTTTATGTTCCCGCAGGGGCGAGGAGCTGTAATGAGCGGTCACCGAACGGTTTTCAACTCCGTCGTAACGGGCGTTCGTTAATCAAGCTGCGACCGGATCCGAGTCCGCTCAGATTCGGCGAACTTCAGCTCTGACGGGAGGCCTGCTGCTGGCGCGCCAATGCTTTGATGAGCTCGGCCGCCGTGACCGCCACCTCCAGTGTTTTGGCTTTGGTGAGGTCATCGGACGCCGACGGTGCTTGCCATTGCGCCACCGCCGTAATGTCGCCGTTGAGGAACTGCTGTCGGCACTGGCCTCGCTGAATCTTGCCACTCGAGGTCGTCGGAATCGACAAATGCTCCACCAAGACCACCGAGTGCGCCTGGATTCCATAGTGCTCGGCAATCGCAATCCGGATCGTCTTTATGACGTCGGCGAGTTCGACCTCACCGTCTCGATGGCGGTCCACCTCCTGCACCACAACGAGCTGTTCGAGTGCACCCAGCCCCGGCGTGATCGCAAAGACCGCACCACGGCCCGACACGAGCACCGGATCGCAGTCCTGCACCGTTAGCTCAATGTCGTTGGGGTAGTAGTTGCCGCCGCGGATGATGATGAGGTCCTTGCAGCGTCCCGTGATGAACAGCTCGCCTGAGCGTAGGAAACCCAGATCACCGGTACGCAGGAACGGGCCGCCCGACGATTCCGACAGAAGCGCCGAGAATGTCTGCTCGGTTTCTTCCGGCCTTTTCCAGTAACCTCGGCCAACGCTGAGTCCCGCGATCCAGATCTCACCAACCTCGTCCGCCTTGCACGGGCGGCGCGTCACTGGATCGACGATGACCACCCGTTGACCGCCCCGAGGCCGACCGCAACCGACCAACGCCACGGCGGATTGATGCTCCGGCTCGGCGTCGACAACGCGGTCCTCACTTAGGGCAGCGCGATCTATGTGGTGAACCACCGGAAGCGCGGAGTCCGATCCACCGGATACCAGCAGGGTGGCTTCGGCCAGTCCGTAGACCGGAACATACGCCTCCGGGCGGAAACCAGCCGGAGCGAAGGCGTCGGCAAACCTCTGCAAAGTCGCGGCACGCACCGGCTCCGCACCATTCATGGCGGTGGTCAGGCTCGACAGATCGAGTGCCGCACGCTCCTCCGCGCTGCTGTGGTCGACGCACAGGTCGTAGGCGAAGTTCGGCGCGGCGGTAAAGGTGGCGCGATGTCGGGAGATGGCTTCCAGCCATCTCATTGGGCGCTTGATGAAGGCCGTCGGCGACATGAGATGGGTAGTGCTCCCGATGTTGAGCATCGAGAGGACAGCGCCGATGAGACCCATGTCGTGATGAGACGGCAGCCAGAACACACCGGTATCGGTGTCGTCACCGTGCCAGACCTGACGGATGGACTCCAGGTTATGGAGAAGGTTGCGGTGTGTCAGCACGACGCCCTTTGGCGACGTGGTCGAGCCAGAGGTGTACTGCACCATGGCGGTTGCGTTCGGGTCGACGTCTGGTGCCACCCACCTCTCGGCGTCGCCAACCTCATCCGTCAGGCCCCATTGCAGGTCGCGTCCCTCGCCCAAATCGTCAACCGCGGCTTTGATTTTCGCTTGCGTCTCGGCCGTGGCAAGCGCGAAGCGGGCCTGCGCATTGGGGACAACCGACGAGAGGCGCGGAGCCAGCCGCTCGTGCACCGGCACAGCGACAGCGCCCGCATAGATGCAGCCGAAGAAACCGGCGACATGGTCCAGACCCGGGCGACATAGAACCAGGACACGCTCGCCGGCAGCGCCCTGTTGTTGCAGGTTGGACGCAATTGCTCGCGCCCTGACGTCCAGCTCGCGATACGTCAGCTGGGTTCTTTGTTCTTCATCACCGTTGTACGAGAAGCTAAACGCAACCTTGTCCCGATAAGCCTCGGCTCGCTGCCGCAGAAGGTCCAGCAGGGTGGCTGCGGTGGGCGTTGTGTTCTGTCGCAATCCGTTACCTAATCCTCTGCTCGCGTGCGTACCGGCCCCCTCTTCTGGCTGAAGAGGGGGCCGATTGTCGTAGCGGTTACTTCCTGTGGCGACCGCCGCCGTCTGAGCCCTTGCTGCTCCCGGCGCTCGCGCTGCTCTTGCCAGTGC
>CAVQTL010000003.1:0-227056 GCA_963716505.1 uncultured Actinomycetota bacterium | reverse complement strand
CCCTCATGCGGCTCAGACTGCGGCGTTGAATGCGCCTTTTGTCCAGTCGGCGAAGCTGGTCCAGGCGATTTCCGGATGGGCCGCATGCAGAGCCGGGATGTCGACGGTGTAACCAGGTCCGTCGAGGAAGGCCCACACCGCGCGCACGTCGTAATTGTCGACCTGCTCCAGCGGAATGTACTCGTGCCGGACCTCCGTACCGAGGGTGGCACTCAGTGTGGCTGCCATCTGCGTGGGAGTGTTCGCATCGCTTGCCAGGTTGATCCGCTGTCCCGCATAGGGGGTGGGGTTGAGCAGCACCCCGGCCGCGAACGCTCCAAGGTCGGTGCGGGCGAGCTGCTTCAACGGCTTGTCCGAGTGGAGCGGCATGTCCAGCACACCGCTGAGGATGCGTTGCGCGCTGCCGAGGTTGACTATGTCGAGGAGAGACGTCGGTCCGAGGATCGTGTAAGGCACATCGCCGGAGACCAGTTGGGCTTCGATACGCGCCTTGCTTTCGAAAATCGGTACGCCGGTCCCCTGGTCAGCATTTGCCAGCGAACTGAACACCAAATGGGGTACCCGCTGTTCGCCCGCGGCAGCCAGAATTGCCTGCCCCTGGGCCACCTCGCCATCCACGCCGTCGACAAAAGGGGTGGTGTACGCGAATACCCCGGCCACCCCTTCCATCGCCGCGGCCATGGAAGCCCGATCAGTTAGGTCACCCGCCACAACCTGAACGCCCCGGTCGGCCAGTCGGCGCGCGGCCTCATCGTGCGGATTCCGCACCATCGCCCGTACCCCGGCCCCGCGGTCCAGCAATGCGTCAGTCACCACCCTGCCCTGTCCACCGGTAGCGGCAAGCACCAGAATAGGATTGTCAGTCATTTCAGAACTCCTTCGATTCGGGTATGAAGAAGAGTCGTCACTGCTTCATAACGTCAATGCATTCAGCTTGAACGGCACAGCCAGTGAGCGAGCCCTTGGAAGTCCGTAGTCACTCATGGATTACGTAGTGGTCCAGGGGCGAGCCGACGGCGGCTAGGAGTCGAGCACCACGGTGTTGTCGCGCCATGCGGTCAGGATCGCCTCGACGCGATCGCGCACCCGGTCTCGAGCCGTTGGCGGTCGATACCCGACATCAGCAGCTCGTCATAGCCGGTGTCGGCGTGGCGGACTGACGCTGCGACAGCGAGCCGTACGGCGTCGGGGTCTGCTGCGCGGCCGAGCGCACTTCGCCCGACGCGACCACTGCCGCGCGCTCCTGTGTGACGGGCGATCGCCTCGGAACGGCTGGCCGGACAACCCGGAAACTGGTCGCGGATCGCTGCGGCAAACTCCTCCTCGAATCGCAGGTCCTCCTCGGCCCGGCGAACCTGGTCGCGCTCTCTGCGGCGCGCGCGCAATTCGATGTCGGACAGGCACTCTTGCTCGGCGCGATCGATCGCTTCCGGCTCCGCCAGGATGCCTTGGCGCTCATAGCGTTTGCGCGATCGGCTCCAGCGCACAACGACGGCGGACAGTCGGCTGGACTTCTTTGCGCGCCGGGTCATCGCTGCGTCACCCGCCGGCAGGAAGTCGAGATGGCCCAGATCGGCGCAGTCCAGGCACAGCGGGCCGGCGTCCTCCATGAACAGCAGATCGCCGGTGCCGCCGCACGACGCGCAAGCCCACTGTTTGATCGGTGAAATCACCACAAGGTCCGGCGGACGGCTCTGCCGCTCGACCACACGCGCAGGTAAGTCCGGGGAGACCCAGTGTGTGCTGTAAGCACGCTCAATGGCTGCGTCGCCGTCGGCGCTGAAGCGTAGCTTTCGGCGGTCACGAGTGCGGGCGACGTACTGGGTTTCCGATGGTTTGAGCCCTTCGTCGGCAGCCCAGCACTGCAACGCCGCCAGCGCTGCGGTGAGCTTCTTCGGATTGACCTGCAAAGCCTGTTCGAGCGACTCGATGCGGCCCTGCCGCCACCGGTCTACCTGCGACGGCGCTAGCCAACCCAGGCCAACGAGTACATCGATCGCGCTAACGAACCGCTGCTCGGCCCGGGCCGCCTCTGCGGCCCGGGTGACTCGCTGTTGCAGATTGTGATCCGTCATAAAGTGTCCACGCTACCGCCCGGTGACGGTCTTTTGATGCCCGCCTCTGAGCGAAAATTTCGCTGATATCGAAAGTCCAACAGTGCCGCCATCCGGTCGAGCGTCTTTGTCGCGCGAAGGCGGGCATTTCCCCATCCGTCACCGCGACGGGCCCTCAGTCGACGACGGTCCATCCGTCCCGCGACGGGCCGCTCAGATCGACGACGGTAGTCAGCTTTCGGGGGGACCGCCTGCGAGCTGCAATCGGCGCGCGAGTCCCGAAGCCCGGATGGCCCGACGTTCCACCGCGGCACGCACCGACCCTTCCGGGCCGATCAGTCGGATCTTCTCCTTCGCCCGCGTAACAGCGGTGTACAAGAGCTCGCGCATCAACAGCCGCGAATCCTCCTGCGGCAACAGCACCGTCACCTCGTCGGCCTGGCTGCCCTGGCTCTTGTGAATCGTCATCGCGTGCATCGTGTCAACGTCCGACAACCGGCTCGTCGCGAACTCCAACTGCTCAGTTCCGGCGATCACCGCTCGCAGCACGCCGTCGCGCACCACCGTCGCGCCCGTGTCGCCGTTGTACAGCTTCAGCCCGTAGTCGTTCGCCGTCACCAACACCGGGCGCCCCACATACCAGTCGGACCAGATCGACTCGCCCGTCTCCTCGGTCAGCCACCGTTCGACCTGCCGGTTCCAGAACCGCACCCCATACGGGCCACGCCGATGCGCACACAGCAGCCGGTGCTCATCCAGCGTCTGCAGCGCCACGTCCGCGTTGCCCAGGATTGCCGCCTCCCGCAGCCGAAGTGTCTGCGGCACAACCACCTTGCGCAGATGCTCCGACGGCTGGTCCGTGTCGATCCACTCGATGTGGTCACCGCCTGCGCGCAGCACCTCGATCGCCGCGTCTGCCTCGCCGGCTCGAATCGCCGACGCCAACGCGCCGATGGACTCGCCGAACCGATGCGGCGTCTTCAGCGCGGCGAGCTTCGACTCGTCCAGCCCGTCGACCAGATCCGCCAGTACGGCGCCCGCTTCCACCGACGCCAGCTGGTCCGGATCACCCACCAGGATCAGCCGAGCATCGGGGCGCACCGCCTCCAGCAGGCGCGCCATCATCGTCAGCGACACCATCGACGTCTCGTCCACCACGATCACGTCGTGCGGCAAGCGGTTGCCGCGGTTGTGCCGGAACCGCGCCGACGTGTCCGGCCTGCTCCCAAGCAGCCGGTGCAGCGTTGTCGCATGCATTCCCGACAGCGCCTCCTGGTCGGCCTTGTCCAGCTTGCCGACCTCCAGCTGCACCGCCTCCTGCAATCGGGCCGCCGCTTTGCCCGTCGGCGCTGCCAGCGCGATCCGCAATCGCGTACCGGCTGCAAGCAACGCCAGCAGTCGCGCCACGGTCGTCGTCTTACCCGTGCCCGGCCCGCCCGTCAGCACCGTCAACCCCTGCGCCAACGCGACTTTCGCCGCCGCGCGTTGCTCTTCGAACCCCGCCGGAAACAGCCGATCGATGTCCGGAGACACCTTCTCGGGCTTCACCGTGATCATGGTGTGCACGTCGTCGGCGACTTGCTGCTCTTCCAGCCAGTACCGGTCGAGGTAGAGCAGGTCGCCGTCTACCCGCAGTGCCGGCGGCGTGCTCGACAGAGTGCTCGCCCCGATAGCCGCCAGCCATCCGTCGACGTTCGGCCATGGCAGACCGTCCACACCGACCTGCTCCTCGACCGACCGCAGGTCGACGCACACCGACCCGTTGCGCAGCGCACGCACCGCCATCGCGACGGCCAGTGCGACGGTCTCGTCGGTCTCCTTCGCCAACGCGGTAAGCCGCTGCGCCACATGGATATCGGACGACTCAAGCACGTCGGCATCGACGAACTCCCGCAGCAATCCGGTCGCGCCGTGCGCCTGCCGCCATTCCACCGTCGTCATGCGGCCGCCCTGCCGTCGTCGAGCAGATCCGACATCGCCGTGATCATCGCCGCCGGCGGCCGCCAACTGAACACGCCGGCCGGATGGCCGTCGACCACCGGCGTGTCCGGTCCGCACATGCCCCGCAGGAACAGATACATCACGCCGCCCAGATGATCCTCCGCTGCATACCCGGGCAGCCGCCACCGCAGAAACCTGTGCAGCACAACGCTGTACAGCAGCGCCTGCAGCGGATAGTCCGAATGCAGCATCGCCTCGACCAGCCGCGGCCGGGCGTAGTCCGCGGCCGTCAGCGGCTCAGAAGGATCGCCGAGCCAGTTCGTCTTGTAGTCGACGACCACGTACCGGCCGCCGACCCGCAGCACCGCGTCCACCGAACCCGACAGGTAGCCCTTCAGCGGCTGGCCACCCAGCGCGGCGCCCGTCAGCCGATCCGCGTACGACGCCAACGGGTCGTCCTTCGGCAGGTGGGCTCGCAGCAACTCGCCGACTTGCGACAGCCGGATGTCCGGTGCCGCGGCGCGTAGATCACCACCGGCCAAGGGGAATTCGAAGTCCATCTCCCGCATCCGGTCCTTCAGCCCGATCTGCCGCAGCGTCAGGCCGTCGGCCAGCGGGCCAAGGGGAGTGTCGTGCATCGGCACCATCGCCGCCGCCAACTCGGGCGCAGGCACGTCGACCGGCCACCACACCGCGTGCTCGCTGATCTGCGCCTCCAGCTCGGCAGGCAGATCGGCGGCGAACGGGTCGGCCGTCTCCAACACCGCGTGCACCAACGTGCCGAACTTCGCACCCATCGGCAGATCTGCCATCGGCGACGGCACATCCGCACCGACCGCCGACGTCGTCAACGGGATCTCGGCGACCTCATCGTCCAGCTCGACGACTTCCGGTTCGCTGCTCACCGGCGTCGCCTCGGCGGCGCGAATCAGACCCGAGTACGAGGTCCGTCGCCACGCCGCGTCGATCAAGCGGTGCCAGTGCCGCGCAGCCAAATCCGCTCGCTGCTCATCCGCAGGCAACGCAGGGATCGACCGCACCACCGACTCCTCGATGACGAGGCCCCCAGCCGCTTCCCACTCCTGGAACCGCGCCATCGCGTCGTCGTCGGAGATCTTGTCCGGCGAGCAGCGATCCGGTACCCCGGCCTCACCCGGCCGCCGACCCCGCAACAGCCGCGACAACCCGCCGTTCGCTTCGTCCCACGACGGCGCCCACCACGCGACCACCTGCGACTGTGCCCGCGTCATCGCCACATACATCAACCGGCTGTCGTCGCTGGCGTCCTCTTTCCGGCCCAGTACCGAGACAGCGTTGAAGTCCGGGCTGTCGATGCCGCCGACGTGCAGGCACCGCTGATCACCCTCGTGGAACAGCACCAGTTTGCGGTCCTGCACATTGCGGTTGAACGCGAACGGCAGGTACACCACCGGGTACTGCAGACCCTTGGCCACCCATACCGTCATGATCTGCACCGCGGCCGCGTCATGGTCGAGCCGACGCGCGCGTTCCGTTGCGCCGCTTCGCTCTTCGCGTTGCTCCCGCAGCCAGTCCCGCAGCGCTGGCAGGCTGAAGTGCTCGCGGTGCGCGGCCTCCTGAAGCAGCTGAGTCATGTGAGCAAGGTCGGTCATCTGTCGCTCGCCGCCCTGCCACGACAGCACCCGGTCGCCCATCCTGTTCAGCTGCGCGGCTTCGAAGATGGCGGCGACACCACGCTCGCGGGCATGGCCAGCCCACTCGCGCAACGTCTCCGCGACCTCGTCGGTCAGCTCGTCGCCACCATCGACGAGCTCGTCGGCCGTCTTGCCGAAGAACATCGTCGCCGCGGCGGCCCGCACCATGCCCGACCGGTGCGGCTGGTCGAATGCCTCCAGCAGGCACAGCCAATCCTCGGCGGCGTCGGAGTTGAAGATGTCGGAGTCGCCGGTGTACACCGCCGGGATGCCTTCCTCGCACAGCGCCCGGTAGCACGCGCGCGCATCCTTGTGGCTCTCGACGATCACCGCGATATCACGTGCTTCGAGCGGCCTGCCGTCGAACGTCGCACCGTTGCTCAGCAGTCCGCCGATGTCGGCGGCCAGGTCGTGCGGGATATGTGTGCGCAGGTCATCGATTGTGATTGTGCGAGTTCCGCTGCGGCCGAACGGCCCTCGAGGCACGACCCGCAACCGGAACGGGTCATCACACGGGGCGCCCTTCAGCCGCGAGCCGTGATACTGCGCCTCGACCTCGTGGACGATGATTCGCGGATCCCCGAGCTGGGCGCCGCCGAGCAGTACCTGCAGGCGATCCACCAGTGCGGCGTCGCTGCGCCAGTTCTTACCGAGAGTCATTCGTGTGCCTGCGGTTTCCGCAGCGCTCAGATACGTCACGATGTCACCGCCGCGGAACGCGTAAATGGCCTGCTTCGGGTCACCGATCAGGATCAGCGTCGAGCGAACGATTGAAGGCGCGGCGAATGACATCCCACTGCACCGGGTCGGTGTCCTGGAACTCGTCGACCATCACGATCGGCCACCGTTGATGCATCCGCAGCTGGGCCGGTGAGTCGTCCGCTTTGAGCGCGTCCGCCAGGCGGGTCAGCAGGTCGTCGTAGCCGAGGACGCCGCGGCGACGCTTGCGGACTTCCAATTCGGCGAGAACGTCTTTCGCGAAACCGACGCACACCGCCGCGCGGGAATCCGGTGGCGGATCCTTCGGTCGCAGCTCGGTCGCCGGGTGCTTCACGACCTCGCGGGCCAGCCGAAGGGCATCTTCGTGGCTCAGCAGCGGGTAGTCCCGATCGAGGCCGAAGTGACGAAGGTAGAGGTCGTCGACGATCTCGGCGACCAACTCGTCGAGGCTCTCCACCAGCGTCACGCCGGTGTCGCTGTCGCCGGCCACCCCGAGCGATTTGAGCACCATCTGACAGAACTGGTGCGTGGTGGCGATCGTCGCGGCGTCGAAGGCCGCCAACGCGTCGCGCAGCCGTCGACGACGGTCACGACGTTCGTCCTCGCTGCAGTCGAGCAGATGCGCGATCACCTGGTTGTCGCCGACCCAGGCAGGATCGTCGAAAGCCACTACCGCGTCGACGATTTGGCGTCGCACCCGGTCACGCAACTCCTGTGTCGCCGCCCGCCCGAACGTGATCAGCAGCATCTGGTCCAGCGTCGCGTCGCCCTCGGCGATGTACCGCGTGACCAGTCCCGCCAACGCGAACGTCTTGCCTGTTCCCGCGCTCGCCTCCAGCACGGTGGTCGACCGCGCAGCGGGCAGTGGCCCCAACAGATCGAAGTTGTCCATCAGCTGTCCATGGCTCTCAGCATCGGCAGCCACAGTCGACCCGCGTAGTGGTCGAGGCCCGCATCGATGAGGACCTTCAGCCACGCGCCCTGACCCCATGTGCGAACGTGTGCCGGTTCCGCGTCTTCGCCGGGATAGCGGTCGGACTTCCATCGGTACCCCGCCACCCGCTCTGGATCGCCGTGCGTGTGGATGGCATCCGCCCACGCGTACGACGTCTTGGTCGGCAGCGGGAGTGGCCTGCGACGGCCCTCGTCGTACATCGCCACCAGATCGGCCAACAGGTCGACGGCGGGCTCCGCGGGTCGCCGCAGCGTGTCCTGCTGCGGAGTCGTGCCCTTCCTGGCGCGGCCGATGCACACCGCCGCCCAGTCCCGGCCGGGATCGTGAGCGAGCAACGCCAGCAACGGAATCCACGACATCAGGAGGTGACGCCCGCCCAGCTTCGAGTACGTCACCGAGACCAGCCGGTCGCCGAAGACCGGCGACACGGTGCCCACCAACCGCCGACCGTCGAGATCGATGTCGACGTCTACGGCTTCGGCGTCGACCTTGCGGTATGCGCGGGCGGCGTCGGCCAGCAGCACGGCCTGGTCGCGGATCTCGGTGGCCTTGCGCCACCCCAGCTGGCCCGGCGGCAGGGTGCCGCGCCGCCACTCCGCGTGGATCGCTTCCTCAGGCGCCATCCCGTGCAGCATGTCGTCGAGCAATCGGTCGCCGACCGTCCACTCCTCGAGCGCGTTGATGTCGACGGGCATGGCGTCCTCGACCCCGTCGACCTCCCACGGCAGCGTGAAGTCGAGTGCGCGGTAGAAGCCCTTCACCGGATCGCGGAAGAACGCGACCAGGTCGGCCAGCACCACATCATCGGGCGGGGGAGCGGGCAGCGGGCCGGAGATGAACGGCGGCTTCTCGGCACGGTTTCCGGAACGGGCCTTGGCCGCATTGAGCACCGTCGAATCGAACGTGAACGGCTTGTCAGGGATCAGCGCGCCGGGGATGACGTTGCGGGTGTCGAAGGGCTGCAACGGATGTCTGACGACGACGGTGTCGCGCACCTTCTGCTCGGTCGTCAGGTCGAGGGTGTCGAGGAGTTCGGCCAGCGGCACCGCGGGCGGTCGCTCCTGGCCGGAGTACTCGTTGGCGCCGGTGTATGTGATGACGAGCTTCTCGGTCGCGGCACCGATCGCGTCGAGCAGCAATTGCCGGTCCTCCGAACGGATGTCGCGTTCGCCGGTCATCGGGTCGCGGGCCAGCACGTCGTCGCCGTCGACCACGCCGAGCCGCGGGAAGATGCCGTCGTCGAGACCGACGAGGCAGACCACCCGGTGCGGCACCGAGCGCATCGGCACCATCGTGCACACCGTCAGCGTGCCGGTGCGGAAGTTGGCGCGGGTCGGCCGTCCGGCGAGGTGGCGGTCCATGAGTGCGCGGATGTCGGGCAGGCGCATCCTTGTCTCCGCCGCGAGGGCCCGCGTTGGCAAGCACGTCGCCGAACTCGCGCTGCAGCTGGCTGGTCTGCCAGGCGTCGTCGTCATCGACGCGGGCGAGCAGGCTGATGCCGTCCTCCAGCGCAGTCAGCCACTCGCGCAACGGCTTCAGCCCGGTGAGGGAATCGACGACGTGCTGCAGCCGGTCGACGTACTCGGCCAGCTGGCCCGCGAGCTCGACGCGGTTGCTGCTGACGTCGTCGAGCGGCAGCGTGGTATCGATCCAGGCGTGCGAGTCGTCGGACATCGCCACCCCCGCGAGGACGCGGTCGATGCCGAAACGCCATGTGTTCTGGATGAAGTCGACGCCGTAGGGCTTGCGATGGTCGCGGTCGAAGCCCCAGCGGATGTTGGCCTGCCGTACCCAGCGGGTGATGTCTTCGAGGTTGTCGTCGGTGAACCCGAACCTGGCCCGCACCGGCGCGGCCTGCGCGAGGTTGAGCACCTCGCTGGACGTGGCGCGACCTCCGGCGAGCGCGAGCAGTTGCGATGCGACGCCGAGCAACGGGTTGGTCTGCACGAGTGACCGGTCCGCCAGGCGCACCCGCAGCTTGTGTGCGGGGTGCACGCCCTTGATCATGTCGCCGAGCCCAAAACCGGCGACGATCAGCGGCGCGTACGTCTCGATGTCCGGGCACATCACGAGGATGTCGCGCGGTTCGAGCGTCTCGTCGTCGGCGAGCAGGCCGAGCAGAACCTCACGGAGAACATCGATTTGGCGGGCCGGGCCGTGGCAGCTGTGCACCTGCACCGAGCGATCGTCGGGACTGAGTGTCCGCCCGTCGCGTCGTACCTCGTTGGCGGTGATGTCGGACTGCAGCCAACCCAGCAGGGTGTCGGGGCGATCATGGGCGCCGAGGTACTCGTCGGTCTGCGGATCCGGCGGCAGGCTGCGCTGCAGTTCGCGCAGATCGCGGCCGAGGGTGGCCAGCAGCGGGTGCCCGACCTCGCGGTGGCTGGTGTCGTCGCGGCGCGGAATCTGGCCGCGCACGTCGGCGAGGGACTGCCACAGCTTGTCGCTGGGATGCGGCAGCCACAGGTGAAGATCGTGATGGGTGGACAGGGCGTCGAGCAGTTCGATCTCGGTGCTGGGCAGCCGTGTATGGCCGAACAGAGAGATGCGCTCGGGCAGGTCGGTGGGGGACTCCTGCAGTGTGACAACGGTTTTCGCGTGCCGGATGTGAGGTGGGTCGGCATCGACACGGTTCAGCAGCGCGCGCCACAGGTGCGGCTGCCAGTCCAGGTCAGCCGCGATGTCACCGGCGGTATCGCTTTCCCAGTCGATGAGCAGCTGCGGCCGCTGCCGCGCGTAGGACGCGAAGAGCCCGGCCAGCCGTCGGGCGACGGCATAGCGCCGACCCATCCGCAGCTCTTTCTCCTCGCCGGTCTCGAAGTGGCCGAGGTGGGTGGCCAGCGTCGTGCACCAGTCGGCGTCGCAGCTGTCGTCGATGACCTCGAGCAGCGGCCAGACGAGTGCGTCGGGATGCCACGGGTCGTCGTCGTCGGTTCCGGTGATCTCGGCGATCAGCGAGCGCGGGTTGCGGAAGGAGATGCCTGCGCAGACGCCGTCCTGCCCGGTGCCGCGGCCGAGGATGTGCGACAGCCGCTGGCTCAGCCACCGCTCGACTCCCTTGGCCGGGACGATGACGAGTTCCTCGGCGAAGGGATCGGGCAGCGGATTCCAGAGCAGTGCGCCGAGTCCGTCGGCCAGCAGGTCGGTGCGCTCAGCACGATGAAGATGGAGTGCCATCGGGCGTCAGACTACGACTGTCCTGTCGCCGCCCTCGACGAGTCGCTTCAGCTCGCCAACCACGCGGCCGAGCTCATCGACCATCCAGCTGTCCAACCCGCGATTGCGATACGCCTCGAGCAGGCTCTCGTAGTACCAGAGATGGTCGTGCGGATTCTTCCGGTTGAAGCGGTCCCACAGCGACGAACCGTGCGTGTGGTAGTCGCGCAGCATCGACCGCGCGTTGTCGAGCTTGTCGGCCACCGACACCAGCAGCGTGTCGCGGCCGACGTCGTCGAGGTGGTCGATGTAGCGCTGCTTGCGTTCGAGCCACGGTGGCTTGGGCACCTCGTCGGTGTCGCTGCACTCGTCGACGATGCGCGCGACGTCCTCGCCGAAGTTGGCGCGGATCTCCTCCAGCGTCGCGGGTCCGCCCTGGTCCTCGACCGTGTCGTGCAGCAGCGCAGCGATGGCCTGCTCCTCGGAGCCCCCGTCGTTGATCACCAGACTCGCCACCGACAGCAGGTGGCCGACGTACGGGATGTCGCCGCCCTTGCGCACCTGGTTGTGGTGCTTGCACCTCGGCGTACACCAGCGCCTTGGAGAATTGGCCGGACAGTTTCGGTGTCTCGGTGTGTTCGCTCATTCGTCCCCCTACCTTCTGACCCGACCATATCGAGGGGCACCGACCGGTTGTCACACCCTGCCTGGATAGTTGTCACGTGACCGACACCGCCGAGGCCGAGCAGCGCTTCTCGCAGCATCCGACGTGCCCGAACTGCGGGGCGCAGCGGACCCAGCGCGCACAGTTCGGCATGCCTGCGTCCGAAGAGGACTACCGCAATGCTCCGTCGTGGATCGACTGGCGCGGGTGCTGCGTAACCGAGGACATCTGGACCTGCTCGGTCTGCGAGCACACCTGGGCGTGAATCCGAACCTTTGCACCGAAAGAGAACTTGTGGTTGTTAAAACAGTGCGAGAACGACCACGGCTTCTCTTTCGCCGCGCCGACGCCTCATCGTGCGTATGCGCGTGTCAAAGGAAACGCATCAGCGGACCCATGCAGCGCCCGTGCACTGTGGAGCCGTGCAAGAAACACACGAACACGATCTCGGCCTGGCCCACGACCTCCGCGTCCTGACCCGCCGCCGCATCTTCCGGCTCGCCGGTGTCGCAGGCGCCTCGGCCCTGGTCGCGGCGTGCGCCGGCAGGGAAGCGAAGCGTCCGGTCGCGACGGCCCAGGCTTCCACCTCGACAGGAACCTCCGCCGACGCAGCGTCATGCGCGACGTCCGCGCCCGCCGAGACCGCAGGCCCCTATCCCGGTGACGGCTCGAACGGACCGAACGTTCTCGTCGAGTCCGGGATCGTCCGCAGCGATATCCGGCCCAGCTTCGGCAGCTATTCCGGGTCGGCCGAGGGCGTGCCGATGACGATCGACCTCACCCTGTTGGACACGACGAAGAACTGCGCCGCCGGAACAGGCTGGCCATCTATGTGTGGCACTGCGACCGCGCGGGCAACTACTCGCTCTACAGCCAGGACGCCGCCGAGCAGAACTACCTGCGCGGCGTGCAGGTTGCTGACGCCAACGGGCTAGTGTCCTTCACATCGATCTTCCCCGCCTGCTATGCGGGCCGCTGGCCGCATATCCACTTCGAGGTGTTCGACTCGCTCGAGTCAGCGGTCGCCGGCGAGAACGCCCGGCTCACCTCACAGATCGCGCTGCCCGAACAGTCGTGCACCTCAGTGTTCGACCACGACGCCGGATACGCCGCCAGTGTGCAGAACCTTTCGCAGGTGACGCTTGACTCCGACAACGTGTTCGGCGACGGGTGGGACGCCGAACTTGCCTCTGTGACGGGCGATCCGACCAACGGCATGACCGTCGCGCTGACGATCGGTGTCGGCGAGAAGTCGACGAGCAGGGCACCGGGTGGCCCGCCGCCCAACGGTGGCCCGCCACCCAACGGTGGCCCGCCACCCGGTGGTGGTGCGCCCCTCAGCCGCCGCGGTAACCGTGCCACGATGGGACCATGCCTGACGACGACATCGTTGCCGAGCGCGAGTTCAACGAAAACAACATCGAGGAGTTCCGCCGCAACGGCGGCAAGGTCGGCGGTCAGTTCGAGGGCTTCCCGCTGCTGCTGTTGACCTCCACCGGCGCCAAGAGCGGCGCCGAGCGCGTCAACCTCGTCGGCTACTTCGACATCGACGACAAGATCTACGTCGTCGGCTCCGCCGCGGGCCGCGACAAGAGCCCCGCCTGGGTGTTCAACATCCGTGCCCATCCTGACGTCCAGGTCGAGATCGGCTCCGATCCGGCCAAGGCCGTCGTCGCCAACGAACTGCCCCGCGACGAACGCGACAGAATCTTCGCCATCGTCAAAGAGCGCGCCCCGGGATTCGGCGAATACGAGAAGCGCACCGACCGCGTCATCCCGATCTTCGAAATTGCCACCAAGGCTTAACCTATCCCGCCGTCGGCCCTTATTTGAGCGCCCTATAGTTGGACCCCGATCGGCCGAGACCGATCGAGTGTCCGGCCCATGCCGACCCACATTGGAGTGCAATTGCCCTGGTCCCGTCGCGTCCGCGTCACCTCCGCCGTCGCCGCAGTAGCGGCGGTGGTGCTGCTCGCTGGAGATGTCGCCGACACCACCGACCAGTGCTCCACACAGTGCCAAGTGGCCAGCGCCGCGCGGGCCGTGCCCGCCCCGAAGCCGGCTCCTCCCCGACCCGCCGCACTCGGCGTCTTCCCGATGCCGCAAGCCGACGACGTCAACCCGGCCGCACCCGTCTCCGTCGCCGCATTCTCCGGAACCATCGACGATGTCAAGATGGTCAACGACTGGGGCAAGACGGTGCCCGGCGCCCTGACACCCGGCAAGACCGGCTGGCAACCGACCGAACAACTCAGCTACGGACGCACCTACACCATGACCGTCGCCGCGCGGGGGCCCGGCGGCATGCCATCGCGTCAGACGTCGAGCTTCACCACCCTGTCGCCCGACTACGAGACGGCCGTCAACCTCAACACCACAGCCGGCGTCTCGCTCGTCGACGGCAACACGTACGGCGTCGGCACCGTCGTCGTCGCGCACTTCGACGAACCGATCACCGACAAGACCGCCGCCGAGAAGCGACTGCACGTCACCACCAACCCGCGCGTCGCCGGATCCTGGAACTGGGTCGACGACCAGAACGCCCACTGGCGACCCCAGAAGTATTACGCGCCAGGCACTTCCGTCGACGTCAGCGCCGACATCTACGGCGCGCGGCTCGGCGACGGCATGTACGGCGAAGAGGACCAGCACGTTTCGTTCAAGATCGGGAACGCGCACGTCTCCATCGCCGACGACAAGACCAAGCAGGTCAGCGTGTTCGACAACGGCAAGCTGATACGGACCATGCCGACCTCGATGGGCATGGGCGGTACCGAGACCGTCGGCGGCAAGACCCTGCACTTCTGGACGCCGCCGGGCGTCTACACCGTGCTGGACAAGGCCAACCCGGTGGTCATGGACTCCACGACGTACGGGCTCACGGGCTCCGGCGGCTACCGCACGACCGTGTCCTACGCCACGCGCATCAGCATCGACGGCATCTATCTACATCAGCTGAACTCCACCGTGTGGGCGCAGGGCAACACCAATGTGTCCCACGGCTGCCTCAACCTCAACGGCGACAACGCCACGTGGTTCTTCGACTTCTCCGTGCCCGGCGACATCGTCGAGATCCGCAACACCGGCGGGCCGCCGCTGCAGCTGTGGCAGAACGGCGACTGGAGCGTGCCGTGGGACGTGTGGCGCAAGGGCAGCGCGCTGAACGCCTGACAGCAGGCCTAGCGGCGGGCGAAGTCGGGCGCCTGCTGCGGCAGGAGGCCGACGCCGACGATATAGGCGGGCACGCCCGTCAACTGGGGGAAGCGCTGCAACAGCTTCAGTATCGCTTCGGGCGGCCTGGCCGCCTCGCGGCCCTGCAGCACGGCAGCGAGCAAGAAGCGATGCAGGACGCGTTGAATCGCCTGGGTCGCGACGGTAGGCAGTATTCGGCGCCCGCGTACCGCGGCGAGGTGCCTGCTCGTCAGCCGGTGCGCGCGAAGTGGTTCCGCCAGAAGGCCGGCCGCGGCGACGGCGTCGGCGATCGCAAGGTTGATGCCCACACCGCCGACCGGTGACATGGCGTGCGCGGCATCGCCGATGCAGAGCATCCCGTCGCCGTGCCACCGGCGCAGGCGGTCCAGCCGGACGTCGAGCACCTTCACGTCGTCCCACGACGTGACGGCCTCGGGCGACGATTCGGTGATCATCTCGGCGAGTTCGCGGTGGAAGGCGTCGAGTCCGCGCGCCCGTAACATCGCGTCGCTGCCCTTCGGAATCAGGTAGGCGATCTGGTAGTAGCCCTCGCGCGGGATCATGATCAAGGCCCGCCCGGGTCTGGTGCGTGGGATCAGCGAGAACTGCGCCTGCTGATCGCGGGGCAGCCGGAACCACCACACATCGAACGGCACCGGGTAGTCCCGAATGGGCAGTGCAGCTTCTCGCCGCACGACCGATGTGCGCCCGTCGCATCCCACGACAAGGTCGGCTCGGAGTTCGCCTGGGCCGTCGGGACTCGTGTAACGCACACCGGTCACCGTGTCGTCATCGCGCAGCAGGCCGGTGACGTCGTGCTGCAACAGCAATGTGAAGGTGGGCTCGGCTTGGGCAGCGTCGGCGATCATGTCGAGCAGATCCCATTGCGGCACCATCGCGACATACGGATGGGGCTGAGACCGGAGGCGACTGAAGTCGACGAGGGTGTACAGATTGCCGTCGACGTCGAACTGCCCCCTCTCCACAACACTGTGTGGCAGTCGGTCGAACTGTTCGAAGAGGCCGAGCTCGTCGAGCAGGCGCATGGTGATCGGGTGCACGGTGTCGCCGCGGAAGTCACGCAGGAAATCGGCGTGCTTTTCCAACACGGTCACGTCGACGCCGGCGCGCGCCAACAACAACCCCAGAAACAGTCCAGCCGGGCCGCCCCCGACGACCGCGCATGTCGTTGCGTCACTCACGTCGCCATTGTCACCCTCTCCATTGTCCTCGTTAGCCTTGTCGCATGGGAAGTGCACCCGGCAGCGGCAAGCCGATCAAGATGGACGAGGAGCAGGTGGCGGTCACCTCGCGGAAAATCACCACGTCATCCGAAGAGGTCCACGCGCTGCACACGTCCACCCGCGCCATGCTCGACGACAGCGGCTCCGGCCACGTCGGCACATCCGCGCAGGCGCTGAGCGAACTCAGCAGCCGATGGGCGGCGACGGGCCAGCGGCACACCGAGCGCATCGACACCTTCGGCCGTCGGATAGGCGATGCAGGCATCACGCTGTCGAACACCAACGAAGAGGGTGCGCAGCAGATCCGCGACGTCCCCAACCACTAGCGCGTTAGAACACCGTGAACAGCACGGCCAGGGTCGCCAAGAAGACGACAGATCCGCAGGCCGTGGCGAGCACGCCAAGCGCGAAGGCTCGTGTGCGCGGAAAGAGGATCGTTACGCCGCCCACCAGAAGCGGAAGCAGCGGTGCGTAGAACCAGACGAAGACACCGGCGAACAACGTGCAGGCGATCCCACGGCGAGTTCGATGAGAATCAACGCAGGTTTGCGTCTGGCCTCTTCAAAGCCTCCAGGCGGACGCGTCTTTGCCTTTGACCACTCGACCTCGTCCATGTCACGACCCCAGCAGTTCGCTCGGCGCACCGACGACGAACATCGCGATCAAAAAGGCCACCCCGACGAACGGCACGATCCACAAGGCCGCCGCAAGAGTTCGGCCCCGCTCGCCGGTCGCGGAGCGCCACAGTAACCAGCTGACGACGAGCAGTGCGGCGTTGACCAACCCTGCGACGAGGAGCGAGCGGGCCTGCCAGGGCATCTCTGGATAGTCAAGAGAGATCAGCTTGATGATCACCGCCCACATGAATCCGCCGAGCATGGCGCCGACGAACGTCGCACGGACCCAGTCGATCTGCGCCATTGGCGGCTCCTTCGCAGTTGACATGACATTAACGCAGGGGTGGCTGCGGCAGGATGAGCAGCGGGTCGTCGACGACGAAGCGCATCGACACGTTCGGCCGCAATGTCGGCGACGCGGGCATCCGGATGACCTACACCAACGAGGAGAACGCGCGGCGACTCCGCGACGTCCCCAACCACTAGCGCGCTAGAACACCGCAAGCAGCAGCAGTCCCGTCGCCAGGAAGACGACAATTCCGCACGCGGCCGCGATCATCCCCAAGGCAACAGCCTGGGTGCGCGGAAACAGCGTCAACACCCCCCCGACGATCAGCGGCGGCAGCGGCGCGAAGATCGGAGACAAGAGGGTCGGGATCCACGCGAGCCCGAATCCGATCGTCAGTCCAAGCAGGAGCAGCAGAGGCTTGCGCTGCGCATCCTCAAAACCGTTGAGCGGCTGTGTTTTTCCCTTCGACCACTCGACTTCGCCCATGTCACGCACCGAACATCTGGAAGCCTGCGCTCACCGTGAGGGCGGCTGCAAGGAACGCCACTCCGACGAAAGGCACTATCCACAACGCCGCGGCCAGTGTTCGCTTCTGCTCGCGGCGCCACAGCAGCCAGCTGATGACAACCAGAACTGCGTTGAGGGCAACTGCGAAAATCAACGCCCGTGCCCGCCAGGGCAATTCGAGGGTTTCCAGCGAAGCGAGGCCTATGTTCACGGCCCACACGAAGCCGCCGAGCATGGCGCCGACGAACGTCGCACGGACCCAGTTGATCTGCGTCATGTTATGGCTCCTCCGATAGTTGTGATGACATTAACGCAGGGGTGGCGACGGGAGGATGACCTCTGGATCGTCGACGCGGATCACGGGCGGACTGCCCACTGGCCCCAGCGGTGTCAGGTCGGCCTTCGGCAAGGAGACCATCGGCGGCGTCACCGGCATCACGGGCGGCTCGGCGCCCGGCATGTGCGGCAGCGTCGCCGGGGGGATCAATTGCGGGTGAACGTCGTTGAAGCCCAGCACGATGGAGGCGTCGCCGACAGGTTTGTGGAAGGGCAAACCTACGAGCGGGCCCAACTCTTCGTCGGCGACCATTGGCCACGACTGCACGAGGGCGGTGGTTCCAAGGCCGGGTCGGTCGTTGTAGATCTCCAGTGCGGGGAAATTGGTGACGTCTCCACCGCCGCGAGGCCCGTCCACCGTCGGTTCGATGCCGATTCTGCCGTTCACCGAGATTTGAGCACCTTTGGCGATCTCTTCGCCGCCGGGAGAGAAGGGGTCGGCGGCGTTGTAGCCGATCAGCACCGACCCGTCGCTTTGTTGCACGGCGCCGATCGACGGAGTGCCGGTCCTCACTTCACCGGTGTCGGCGTTGACCGACGGATTCTGACGCGCGATGACGATCCCGTTGTCGTAGTCGACGACGAGGGCCACGCGCGTGTCCTCCGGCCCGGCCGTGGGGCTGAAGCCGCGGTTGTCGCCGACATTCATGTCGTACACCGTGGACGAGGGCGCGATGACTTCGTCGCCTGGGATGAAGAGATTTGTTCGCACCACACCCTGGCCGGGCACCTTCTCGATCTTCCCGACGACGATGTTCGGTGGCACGCCGGCGTTCTTGTCGTTGTAGCTGTGCGGGTCGAGTGCCGCTGCGGTCGTCCAGTCCGCCGCCGACAACGGGGCGCGACCGAATACCTGCTCGAAGGCCTTCATTTGGTTGTGTGTGCGGTTGGCCTCGGGCTCGGCCTCACCCTGATGCGACTGCTGCGGCGGAGATCCGTCGTCGAGCTTGTCGTAGATCTGGTCGGGCGTTTCCATGCCGGCCGCCCCGCGGATGGCGCTGGCCAGATCGTCGTCAGCGGCGTTCGCCCGGGCCAGCAGCGAGCGGACCTCCGCCTCGACGATGTCGGCACGGCGCTCCATCTCCGCGCGGTCCTTGGCGTTGCCCGGGTCCATGTAGGAGATCTCGGCGGTGTCGATGTGGATCGTGAGGCCCCACCGGTCGGCCATCCGCTGCACCTTGGTCCAGTGTGTCTTGATGGCTCGCACCTGCGCTTCGGCGGTGCACGCCGCCCGACCGACCGCATCGCAGGCGTCGGCGTGCTGGATCAGGTCGCTGCGGATCTTGCCGTTGGTCTGCACCGCCGCGTCGTGGGCGTCGCCGTCCCACGGCGTGGCTGCCAGGACGTCGCCGATGGTGGTGGCGGTGCCACGCACGCCGTTGGCTCTGTCGATCGCAGCCTGGAACACCGAGTGGATCGAGTTCGGATCCCACTTGTCCAGGTCCGCCAGGTCCAGGCCCAACGCTCACCTCCATTTCGCGCTCACAGCTATTTTTCCCGACTCAGGGATCGCCGGCGCGCCAATGCGGCCCGGTGCATGCCGAAACTTAACGATCATGAAACCGGGCAGGCCTGTGAGGCAGCTCACTATTGGGCTATATTGTGTCTGCAGTCACAACGAAGGGCTCCACATGCTTGAAGCGCACAACGGTGCGGTCCTCGCGTCCCAGGTCAGGCCGTTGCGTGCCGCATCGCGCGGCCATGCGCATATGTGGTGGGGCATCCTGCTGGTGCTGATCGGCGTCGCAGCCATTGCAGCCATCGTGGTGACGGCAGTGCTGGGCCTGACGACCGAAGCCCTGATCATCGCGATCTTCACCGGGGCGTTCTTCTCGCGCTGCGCCTGCTGACGCACCCTCCGAGCCCGGCGCGCTAGTCGCCGGTGCGCTCAAACCTGTCGTCGAAATCCCCGCCGCCGGTGCACGCGCCGCCAGGCGCGACCGTCTGAGTCCCTCGCCCGGTGAGCACCGAAATCGGGTCGTCGAGTTGGTTCGGCATCGGATACTCCGCGGTGATGGTCATCTGCGCCGTGCCGCCGGCCCCGCACGCGGTCGTGCCCTTCTCGTTGCGCGTCCACTTCTCGTCGGCATACATCAGCGTGACGGCCTGACCGCCCGCGTGAAACAGGCTCATGCACCGGTCGCCGGTGCGAAGGCAATACGTGTCGGCGGTGAGGATCTTCTGAGGGACGACGCTGCCGTTGGTGAAGGTCGTCGTCGACTGATAGCTGCCGCGCAGACCGTCGGCGGGAGACGTCACGCGCGGCGGAAGGACGGCTGGATCGGGAACCTTGTTGGGGTCGGGATCGCCGGTGCGGGTGAACTTCACCGTGCGCTTGGCGGCGCAGAGGCTGTCGGTCGAGGCCCTGACGCTGTCGCCGGAGAGCGTGCCGTCGGGAAGTGGTTGCAGCGTCGTGATCACCCAGATTTCCGAGGGGCCGTCGCCGCCGCATTCCGCCGAGGCGAGGCCGACGGCCACCCAGGCGCCGCTCATCTGATCGAACGTCATATTCGACAACAGGGCCGTGCCGCCGCCGCTGACATTCGCCGCCGTCGCCACGCAACCGCTGGCGCCGCATTCCGACCGGACAGCCCAATTGCTCGTCGTCGCAGGCGCATTCGGCACCGGCTTGTCATCAAGGTCGGTCCCCGGCCCGTAGTCGGCGCGGTAGGTGCCGCTGAAAGCGACGCCGCCCGCGGCACCCGTGGACGGGGCGCTGGAGGTGGACTCGTCGCGCTGGGTGAGCTCGACGAAGCCGATCACGCCGCCCACGACGGCCAGCGTCACGGCGAATACCGCCGCTCCGACGAGGATGCCGTGCCGACCGCTCGACTTCTTCGGCGCGGGCGGCCGGGGTGGTGGCGGCGGCACATGCTGGGGTCCGCTGAACTGCGTCGGCGCCGACGCCGGATACGGCGCGGGGGTGTTGCCCACCTGCGTCCACGGTTGCTGCGGCCAGCTTTGAGCGGGAAGACCTCCCGCGGGCGTCGGCGGCGGTGGCGGTGGCGCAGCGATGGATTGACCGGCTCCGGTGACGGCTTCCTTTGCCGCGGAGGCCATTTCGACGGTGGTGGAATAGCGGTCGCCGGGTTGTTTGGCCAGTCCGGTGGCGATCACCTGGTCCATGGCCGCCGGGATGGCGGCGCGTTCGGATGGCCGGGGCGGCGGGGTGACCATGTGCCCGATGGCGACCTGCTCGAGGGTGTTGCCTGGAAACGGTTGTTGGCCCGTCAGGCATTGATAGAGCACGCAGGCCAGCGCGTAGACGTCGGAACTGGGATGGACCTCGCCGGAATTGAACCGTTCGGGTGCCATGTAGGCCCAGGTGCCGATCGCGGAGCTGGCCGAGGTCAACCGGGTGTCGGTGGCGGCGCGGGCGATGCCGAAGTCGATGAGATAGGCGTAGTCGTTCTTGTCCACCAGGATGTTGGAAGGTTTGACGTCACGGTGAACAAGCCCGACGTTGTGGGCGTTGTGCAGTGCCGATGCGATCTGGTCGATGATCGCCACCGCGCGGCGCGGTTCCAGCGGGCCCTCGTCGATGAGCGTCTGCAGGTCGGTACCGTTGATCAGCCGCATGGTGACGTATAGGCGGTCGTCGATCTCGCCGACGTCGTAGATCGGCACGACGTGGGGATCATCCAGGCGTGCGGCGGCCCGGGCCTCGCGGCGGAACCGCTGGTCGAAATCGGGGTCCTTGGCGTAGTGGGGAAGCAGCATCTTCAGCGCGACCACCCGGTCGATGGCGGTGTCGTGGGCCTTCCACACCTCGCCCATGCCGCCACGGCCCAGCAGCTCGATCAGCGTGTATCGGCCGAACGGCGTGCCCTCCTCCGGCGTGCCTTCCACCGGATCACGATAACCACCAGGGGCCCGGTTTGTGGTCGTGATTAGGGCGTTTGTGGCGTGAACGGGGCCAATCGGATCTGGACGATGGTCTCGGCGGGCTGCCGCTCGGTACCCAGCGGATCTCCTGTCGTCGGCTCTGGTGCGCCCGCCCGAAGCGCCTCGAGTTGCGCCGCGAACGCGACGCCGAGGAACAGCGCGACCGACGACAGGTTCGCCCACAGCAGCAGGGCGAAGACCCCCGTCAACGGGCCGTAAGTGCTGCCGAACGAGCCGCTCTTGACGACGTAGAGCGCCAGCAGCCCGGTCAACAAGAGCCACAGCACAAGAGACACCCCGGCGCCGAAGGCCAGCCACGAGTAAGCGGGCT
This sequence comes from uncultured Actinomycetota bacterium, assembly GCA_963716505.1. Taxonomy (GTDB): domain Bacteria; phylum Actinomycetota; class Actinomycetes; order Mycobacteriales; family Mycobacteriaceae; genus Mycobacterium. The sequence continues at coordinate 205,492 of CAVQTL010000003.1, read as the reverse complement.
GTTGCCTGCGCGGCGCGCGTTCGATGATGACGGTGAAGGACGCCCAGGCCAACACGATTCCGACCGGCCAACTGCCGATCGTCCACATGGTCTGGAACGTGTCCCCCAAGCCGTACGCCGCGGCAAGCGAGTCGCCCAGCGCGTCGCCGGCGATGATGACGAGAAACCCGAGCTGCAGCAGCAGTCCGGCCGTCAGCGCCATCAGCAACGCTCGACCGTACTTGCGCAGCGCAGGGCGGTCCCGTTCGATGCCGTAGATGCGGTTGGCGCCCGCTCGATCTGGCCCATCGCCGTTGTCAGCGCGATGATCGCAGCGAGCAGACCAAGCCACAGCGCCAGCTGACCGCCGGTGGCACCTTGATCGTGCGTGCGCTGCGCGGCCTGCTCGACCATGTCGCCTTGGTCCTTGCCGGGCAGCACGCCTGCCACGGTCTGGACGATCACCTGTGCGGCCTTGTCCTGATGCACTGCGCTGGCCAGGCCGACGACCGCGATGACGAGTGGGATGAAGGACAGGCACAGCTGCAGCGCGAGCGCGCGTGAGTGGGAGAACCCGTCGGCGTACCTGAACCGGACAAACGAGTTCTTCAGCAGGTTCCATCGTCCGTAGCGCCGCAGGGCGGTCATGGCGTCGTCGGCCGAGAGTTCATCGCCCGAGATCGTGATCGTCTGCGGGACTCGACTCGACGTACCCATCGCTCCTCCCTACCCGGTCACGCGGCGGCCGCCGACGACCGTGGTACCCGCACGACGAGCGCGCCGCGCTCAACGCGTGCGTCGATGCGACGACCGTCGTCGATGACCTCGCCGTCCACCTGGCGAGGCACGTCGCGGTCGGACTCGATCGAGATGACCTGTCCCTGAAAGCGTTCGAGGTGCCGATCGCGGGTGTGCGGCTTGCGGATGATCCGGTACGACACCCGAACCCAGTCGCGGAGTGTGCGGGGCGCGACGATGACCACATCGAGTAGGCCGTCGTCGCCCGAGGCGGCTGGCAACAGCTCGAGGACGCCCTCCAGCTGCTCGACGTTGCCGACCAACACGGTTCGGGCGGACCGGCTCACCGGCCGACCGCCGTCGATGCTCACCTGCACTCGCATCACCGGATCCCGCAGGTGCCGCAGGGCACTTGCCACGTACGCAGGCCATCCGGCCACTCGCTTCATGTCTTCGGTTGTGTCGGCCATCATCGCGGCGTCGAAACCCATTCCCGCCATCACTGCGAACGGTTGGTCACCGACCCACCCCAGGTCGATGCGGCGGTCGTCACCGTTGACGGCGACCTCCAGCGACTCGTCGAATCCGAGGGGAATTCCGAGATTTCGGACGAGCAAGTTGCCGCTGCCGATCGGGAGCACGGCAACGGGTATGTCGGTGTGGGACAGCGCGTCGAGGCAAGCCATCACCGTTCCGTCGCCGCCGCAGATCACGACCAGTTGCACGCCTGCCTCAACGGCGGCCTCCGCCATGCCGAAGCCGGGATCCGTCGGCGTCGTCTCCAGCCACAGGGATGGCGACCAACCGGCGGCAGCCAGCGTCGTGTCGACCTGTGTTCGTAGGTCGGCCTGGTCGGATTTCGCGGGGTTGACGATGATCGCGGCGCGCATCAGCCCTTCACCAGCCTCGCCTCGGCGTCGACGACGGCGTCCGGGTTTCCGGCGGCGCTGTGGCGACGCACGTAGAAGATGACGATGCTCAACCACAGCGCTCCGAGTAGCGCGCCGGCCAGTACGTCGGTCGGGTAGTGCATGCCGCGGTACACCCGACTGGCGGCGATCGTCAGCGGCACTGCCGCGCAGCCGATTACGGCGACGACGTTGACCCAACGCTTTGTGCTGTGCCACACCACGATCGCGGCGATCGACCCGTAGAAGCACACCGCTGCCGCGGTGTGGCCTGAGGGGAACGACGACGTCGGCGGTGCGACGTCCATGTGAGGCACGTTCGGGCGTGGGCGGTCGATGAGCATGGTCGTCGCCATGAAGATGGCGGTTTCGCCGACCACCGCGTAGATGACCATCAGCGACTCACGCCAGCGGCCGAACATCCAGCGGAACGCGATCGCGGCCAGCACGGTGAGAACGACGATCGTCGGCGTGGCCGACAGCATCGTGATGATCTTGCTTTCCGAGACGGCGTCGTGCTGGCGGTATTCCAGCAATCGCCGGGGCACGTCCGCGTCCCATCGGCCGATCGCGCTCGACGGCAACAGCTCGGTGACGAGGTATCCCAGCAGCACCATCAGCGCAGATGAAAAGCATTCTGCCGCAGTCGAATACGCAATTGATGGCTGCCATGATACGGTTAACAGGGATGTCTGTCGACATCCGGTGAAAAATGAAAGAAGAAGAAAAGTATGACGCAGGGAACTGTGAAATGGTTCAACAGCGACAAGGGCTTCGGCTTTATCGCTCCGGATGACGGCGCAGCTGACGTGTTCGTTCACTTCTCGGAAATCCAGGGGAACGGCTACAAGTCGCTCGAAGAGAACCAGAGGGTTGAATTCAGCGTCGAGCAGGGCGCCAAGGGGCCGCAGGCGGTACGTGTAACCGCTGTATAACTAGGCTTTCGTCATGTGGGCTGGTGGGTTTTCCACCAGCCCACAATGCGTTTTACGGCCCTTCGTGGGCTGCCGACCTGCCAGCCAGCCCGAGGCGTAGGCTGGAGAGATCGGGACCAGTCAGGCTCCGCTATCAGGCGCCCAGCAGTCAGACGTTCTTCACAACAAGAACCGTTGAAGCGCAAGGTCTTTCACTAAATGTGTCCCGACTCGGGCACAGTTCGAAAATTCGGCCGTTTTCGCGGTCGGGACGGAATAGTCCGATGACACGTCACAATGGCCGCGCAGCATCCGGTGTCCACACGGGACCCGAGACCACGCCTCGGCTGCGATTGAAGCCCAAGGCGCCGACGACAGGTCACGTTGACGGGGCATGGTGGCCGCGCAGCGACGACCTCACCCATGAGCTGCCGGATCTGCTGGCGGTGCTGTCGGTGCGCCTCGGCGCTGTTGATCGCGTGATGTACAACCTCGCCGAATGGGCAAAGGTGCCGCGGCGCCTGACCACCGGCGGCCGGGCGGTTCGACTCGACGGTTACCGGCGCCAACCTGCAAGTACTCTCCAGGTGCTGGGCGCCAACCGCGGCGAGAGGATCCTCTTGCTCGTCGTTCCTCCGCACACCGACCCAGACGATGCCCACCAGACGATGATGACCGCGGCGGCACCGGGCAACGCATTGACCGTCGACGACCTGCTCGCGGCCGGCGCGCATGCACAGTGATTTCGGCGTGAAAACCGTCGGTCAACGATAGAAATCACGCCGAAATCGCCAGAAGAAGGGCGTCTCCATGACAGTCAGTGTGACCCGCCGCGATGGCGGAACCGACAAGTACATGCGGTTCGGTGACACGTACATCAAGCACCACGACGGGACTCTCGACGTGTTCCGGGGCGGCGCGAAGAATGCGTTCAGCTATGCGTCCGGCGAGTGGTCCGACGTGGAAGGCGACCAGAAGAGGTCGCGGGGTCGATTCTGGGATCGATAGCCGTCGGCGCGCAGACGGCGGGTCCTGTCAGCTGCCGTGGCCGTCGGTTTCGACGAGCACGCCCTCGGGTGCGGGCACCTTGGGTGGCACCGGCTCCTCCTGGTACGAATGCATCGCGCGCGCCCTGACCGCATTCCGCCGCCCCACCTCGGTGTAGGCCGCGAACTGCGCCTCGTTGAACCATTGATCCGACGTCTTTTCGTTCGGGAAGCTCTCACCGCTCTTGCCTGCGCCGTACGTCAGCACCCAGTCGGGGGAGCTCCTGCCACAGCACGGCCTTGGCGACGATCAGCATTCCGGTGTCGTGTTCGCCCATGCCTACGGCGGCCGGGTACTTGATGAGCCCGCCCCATCGGGGAGTCGGCGATGTAGCTGGATCGCCTGCGAAGGAACGCGAATTCCGGTGAGCCCGGGCTGAATCGGTCGGCGAGGGTGAGCCTTCGGCCGTTCTCCTCGGCCACGCCCGCTCGGGACAAGGTCTGCATCGCACCCATCGCCACGCAGCCCGATCGAATTCCGCCGCCCGACAGGCACAGGGCGCTGGGTGTTCTCGGCACTTCCGCGTCCGCGTCCTCTTTCACGCCGACGAGGTCGTCTGCGCCGGGCACGTAATAGGCCTGGCGCCAGGCGTTTTCGGTGTCGTCCTGGTCGGCCGTCGGCGCGGCCCCCGGAAGGCTGAGCGCCCTGTCCCACCATTCCTTGCCGTCGTGGATGTCGGATGCCAGATCGGCCTGCGGGTCGGCGGGATTGGCCACGTCACGTCCGGGCGTCAGCGGTTCTATATCCCGCTCGCCGAAAACGTAGCGCATCAGGAATTCCGGTCCGGCCGCGGTTTAGTTGCGCGCCAGCAGCCAGCCGAAGCCGATTGCAAGTAGGGGTATGCCAGCGCCTGCCAGCCAGGCAATTGCTACTGCCAGACCGGAGCGACGCGTCGGTTTCTCGGGCGCAGAATTGGTATCAGACATTTGGCCCCCAGCGACGAATTTATCGTGCCGCCAGTCTGACAACTGTTGTTTCGCTTATCGGCGCATTTCGCCAATTGTCATAGCCGACGAATTCGGGTCAGCCCTGCGTCACCACATTTGATCCGGCGTTATTGATTTGCGGCGATCCCGAGTGGTAGGTGATCCGGTTGTCGAACCCCGAGGCACCGATCGTGTCGGCGGCGTCGACGGTGATGACGTTCTCGACGCCGGACACCGAGACCGTCACGCAGTGCCCGGTGATGTTCACGGTGTTGCGGATGCCGCTGATGTTCACGCTGGCGTCATTGCATGTGACCGTCTCGTTCTCGTCGATGCCCGAGATGGTGACGACCTGGCCGGGCGTTCCGGTGATCACGTTCGGGTCGGTGTCTGGCGCGGCATTCGGAGCGCCGGGCGGCGCCGGGAAGCTGGGCATGCTCGGGATGCTCGGGATCTCGATCGACGGGATCGACGGAACATCGATGGAGCCGCCGCCACCCGACACGCTCGAACCACCGCCGCTCCTGGTGGTGTAGACGACGGCGCCGGCCACGAGCCCACCGATGAAGAGGACCGCGATGATGCCGAACACCGCCCACGGAATGCCCCCGGAGGATTTCCGTGGCGGTGATGGGAACTGGCCGTAGGGCTGGTCGCCGTAGGGCTGCGCGCCGTAGGGCTGGTTGCCGTATGGCTGGGTGCCGTAAGGCGGTGGGCTCCCATAGGCCGGTGTGCTGTAGTCGGGCGGGGTGTAGGCCGGTGCGGGCGGCGGCACATAGTCGGTGCCGCTGCCGTACTGCCCGACACCCAGTTCGCTCGCATGGGCCTGATCCGAAAGCGGCTTGTTCCAGCGCCCTGATCCGGGCCTCGGGATCGTCCTCGGGATTCATGCGCAGATGGTCCCACAGCAACGCCGATGACGTGATCGTTTGTGCGGCGGGCAATACGGCAACCCCGAAGCCATGATCGGAAACCTTCGCTCCGTCGTCCTCGACACCAAAGACCCTCTCAAGCTGGCGAACTTCTACGCAGGTGTACTCGGCGGCACCGTCAGAGAGCAGGACGAAACATGGTCGGTGTTGACCGACGCTGGGGGCAGGCGATTCGCGTTCCAGCTGTCCCCGGAGCACGAGGCGCCCCGGTTTCCCGACCCGCGAGGCTCGCAGCAGTTCCACCTCGACATCGAGGTCGACGACATCGACACCGCCGAGCGCGACGTCCTGGCGCTCGGCGCGACCCGGGTGGGCGACGCCCACGGTGAGGACCGGTTCCGGGTGTTCCGAGATCCCGCAGGCCACACCTTCTGCCTGGTCTGGGGCACCGAGGACGACGACGTCTGACCGCTTTGCGACAAAGTTCGAAGGCGGTTGAGTTGTGCTACAACCAGTCCCGCCGCTTGAACGTCCAATAGAGCAACAGCACGATCAGCACGATCAGGGCCGTGCTCGTGACGAAGCCGCCGACGGTCTCGAGGCCCGGATACTGCACGTTCTGTCCGTAGAACCCGGTGATCGCAGTCGGCACCGCGATGATCGCCGCCCAGCCGGTCAGCTTCTTCATGACCGTGTTCAACCGCGCGTCCTGTAGCGACAGGTTCGTCTCGAACACCGTGGTGACCATGTCCCGCAACGACTCCGTCCACTCCGACACCCGCAACACATGGTCGTACAGGTCGGCATACAGCGGATCGAGTTCGGGCGCCGTCTTGGCGTCTAGCCTGCGGTGCTGAATCGAGTTGACGACCTCGCGCATCGGCAGCACCACCCGCCGCAACTCGACGAGATCCTTGCGCAGCCGAAAGGTCTTGCGCTGCAACCCGCCCCGTTGTGTGTTGTTGGCGAACAGATCGTCCTCGAGCGACTCGATCCCGTCGTCGAGCGCCTGCACCGCGTCGAAGTGACCGTCCACGACCACGTCGAGCAGAGCGTGCACCAGCGAGCCGACCCCGTACTCCTGCCCGCCGAGCTCGTCGAAGCGCTGCGACACAGAGTCGATGTCGAAGTTCGGCGACAACCGCACCGTGATCAGCCCCCTCGGCAGCACGAATCCCGAGATCCGATGAACGTCGAGCGCCGACTGCGGAGTCGTCGGCGGGCTGCGTGACCGACACCGAATAGACCGTGAAAAATGCGTGCGATCTGTACACGGCGGCCTTGGTGCGTTCGGCCTCGGCCACGGCATCCTCGACCGCCCAGTTGTTCAACCCGAGTTCGTGCGCCAGGTCGGCGAACGCCGCCTCATCGGGTTGGCAGATGTCGCACCACACCAGAGTGTTGTCCTCGGTGAGGTAATCCGAGATCGAGGAGAACTCGAAATCGTCCTGCAGCCTTGCCGCCGCGCCACACCCGGCCCCGCACATCGGTCACCCGGCCATCATGTCAGCGCAAACTGCTTAAAGACGCGCGCGATAGGGAATGGTAAGGCGATGACCTCGCCACTTCTACGCTCGGGCAGCCGTGCCGGCTGCCCGGCCACTGTTCGGTTAGATGTGGCAATTCACCAGCAGCTTCTCGCCGCCGTTGAAGACAGGCGAGGGGTAGACGCGGCCGACCGTCTGTGCGAGGCGTGTGTGAACCTGTTCGACGTCGACGCCGCGGCCATCTCGTTGGTCTTCGACGGCGCCAACGCGGGGACGCTGGGCTCCAGCGACGCGTCGGCCCGCAGGTATGACGAGCTGCAGTTCACCCTCGGTGAGGGCCCCTGCCTGGAGTCGGTCGCGCGCCGCGTACCGGTTCTGGTGGTCGACCTCGCCGACCCCGCTGACAAGCGTTGGCCGGCGTACGGTCCTGCCATGCTGGCCAACGACATTCGGTTCGTCATCGCGATGCCGGTCATGGTGGCAGGTCAACATGTCGGCGCGCTCGACCTGTTCCGCGCAATGCCGGGGCGGCTGAACGGGGAGCAGTTCGCGGGCGCCGTCGTCGCCGCCGAGCTCGCCGGTATCCCGCTCCTGGATCTGATGGACGGTGATCTGCAGGCCGCCGCGGGCGACCCGACCAGCGAAGCCTGGGCCGAGCTGAATTCACTCAGCCGCGCGGAGGTCAGCCAGGCCACCGGCATGCTGGTCGCGCAACTGGGAATCGATCCGGCCGAGGCGCTGGTTCGACTGCGCGGCCATGCCTACGCCACCGGCCGCACCGCCACCGACGTGGCCCGCGACATCCTCGACCGCCGCCTGCGCCTGGAGGCCGGCTGATGCACGTTGACCACAGGAACCCCGAACAGACTTCAGGAGGAGGACAAGGTGACTGACACCACTCGCGAAACCCAGGTACTGGACGCCGTCGTCACCCTCGTCGACAGCCTGCTCGAGGACTTCGACATGGTGGACCTGCTGACCGATCTCGCCGAGCGCTGCGCAGCGCTGCTCGACGTCGCTGCCGCGGGCCTGCTGCTCGCCGACCCGCTGGAGCAACTCCGTCTGCTGGCGGCGACCTCCGAGCAGGCCCGCGAACTGGAGCTCTTTCAGCTGCAGGCCGACGAAGGCCCCTGTGTCGAGTGCTACACGACCGGGCAATCGGTCTCGGTCGCCGACCTGCGCGACGCGGCCGATCGGTGGCCGCGGTTCGTTCCTGCCGCGCTCGACGCCGGGTTCGCTTCCGTGCACGCCGTCCCGATGCGCGCCGCGGGCATCGGGCTGGGTGCCCTTGGCCTGTTCGGCACCCGACCCGGCGAGCTCAACGAGGCCGATCGGTTGGTCGCCCAGACGCTTGCGCACGTCGCGTGTGTGGCGATCCTGCAGGAACACGCGCCGACACCGGAGACCGTGATGCCGCAGCTGCGGTCCGCGCTGGTCAGCCGGGTCGTAGTCGAGCAGGCCAAGGGTTTCCTGCGCGAGGTCCTCGACGTGTCGGTCGAGGACGCCTTCGGGCTGTTGCGGACCTACGCCCGTGCCAACGGCCAACACCTCACCGACATTGCCCGACGGCTGATGAGCGACCGGGCTGCCAGACCCGAGCTGGTAGCGGCCCTTGCCGAGCTCGCGACGGTGCGCCCGCGATAGCCAGGTCACGGCTCGCGGACGCCGGACGCGGGCACGACTCACGGCTTCGGAGACCAATCGCTCGGCGACGACACGCAGCTTGACGTTCTCGGCCTGGCTGATCCGGGTAAGCCGGTCGAACGCATCCTCGCGCACTCCCGCCCGATCCGGCTGCGCATGATGCCGATGGCCTGGTCGATCACCGTGCGGCTGCCCAGAGCGCGCTGCAGTTGCTCGGCCCTGCTCCGTGCCTCGGTCAACAGCTTCGCGTTGTAGACCGACACCGCCGCGGGCCCGGCGAACTGCGATCCCAACTGCACGGCGTGTTCACCGAACGCGTCGCGGGCGTAGGCGAAGGCGTTGATTGCGCCAATCACCTGGTCGTCGATGAGAAGTGGGAAGGACAGGACCGAATGCACGCCCATCCGGGCCACCCGACCAGCGAAGTGCGGCCACCGGCTGTCACCGCCCAGTGACCCGCTGAGGGTGGGCCGCCCGGTCTGCATGCATGTGATGCAAGGCCCCTCCTTGAACAGTTCGTACTGGACGACGTCGATGTCGCTGACGAACTGTGCCGTTGCGGTCCACGCCTCCGGCCGCGGTGTGCCCCCGGACATATCGACCAACGTGACGCCTGCACCGTCGACGCCGGGTATCGCCTGCACTGCGAAATCGGCTACGTCGCCGAGCAGTTCGCTCACCCCGCGCCCGCCCGCGATGATCCCGGCCAGACCGGTCAGCCCGGCGTGCAGGTCGCTGTCGTCGGCTTCCCGCTGTGTGAGGGAGAGTGGGGGTTCCGGCAGCGCATCGCGGTCGGGCTGTGCGTCGTAGTCAGCCATCGGCGCCTCCTCCCCAGGGTGAGCAACAAATTTACTCGCCCGTGGGAGCTCAGTCGACGAGTGCCAATGCGTGGGCGCGCCGCAGCTTTCCCGACGGCGTTTTCGGGATCATCCCCGGTTCGAGGACCACCACATTGCGGGGCCGGACATTGACCTCGGCAACCACCTCGTGGGCGACCTGGTGCTCGATACGGAGCACCTCGTCGTGGTCGTCGTAGGATTTGGATTCCACCGCCACGGCGAAGGATTCCCGCGAACGACCGGCGTCCAACCGGACCGCCACGGCGCACCCCGGCCGCACGCCGTCGACGCGACTGGCGGCCCGCTCGATGTCCGTAGGATAGATGTTGCGGCCCGCCATGATGATGACGTCTTTGAGCCGCCCGCACACCACCACATTGCCGGTTTCGGTGAGGTAGCCGATATCGCCCGTGTCGTACCAACCGTTGGCATCTTGGGCCGGAACGAATCCCGCAGCGGTGGTGTAGCCGAGCGTCACGGGCTCACCGCGCACTTCGATGACACCGACGCCGCGCGCAGACATTACGCTGCCGTCCACGTCGACGATGCGAGCCTCGAGCCCCTTCAGCAGACGGCCGAGCGAGGCGAACCGGCGGGTGTGGCCGTGCGTCGCCGGGACAGCCCGGTGCAAGACTGCGAGCAGGTCGGCATCCACCTCGTCGACCTCGAGGCCCGTGCCGCACTCGGTGAACGACACCGCCACCGTCGTCTCGGCCATGCCATAGGCGGGCAGGATCGCCTCGGGACGCAACCCGAACGGTGCACCTGCCTCGCACAGATCCGCCACATCGACCGGGTCGACCTGCTCGGCCCCCGACAGCGCCCACCGCAGCGAGGACAGGTCGAACTGGCCGGGGGTGGCTTGCCTGCGCAGACGCTTGGCGAAGAGGTTGTAGGCAAAGTTGGGGGCCGCGGTCATCGTGCCCTTGTATTTGTCGATCAGCTTCGCCCACAACAAGGTGTCGCGCAGGAAGTCCATCGGGGTGACCTTGACTAGTTCCACACCGAAATACATTGGTACAGCGAGGAATCCGGTCATACCCATGTCGTGGAAGCACGGCAGCCAACTGACGATCACATCGATGTCGGGGTCGACTTCCGCGCCGGCGAACATCGCCTCGGCATTGGCGACGAAGTTTCGGTGGCTGATCCGAACGGCCTTGGGTGAGCCCGTTGACCCGGACGTCAACTGCATCAGCGCCAGATCGTCATCGTCGGTGTGGACGGGGTCGATCGGTGCACTGTCGAGCAGTTCGCTCGATGGTCAGCACGCGTAAACCCACGTTGGCCAGCACGGGTGCCGCGGCCATGAACGGATCGGAGACGACGACCGCGGTCGCTCCGATCATGTCGATGACGCCGATGCTCTCTGCGGCCCAGCGGGCCAAGTCGGTCCGCGGAGTGGGTTGGTGCAGCATCGTCAGGCTCGCACCGCGCATCCAAATGCCCTGGGCCATGGGCGCGATCTCGACTGGAGCGCCCGCCAGCACCGCGACCGCGTCGCCGCGACCGATGCCCGACCGCGCGAGTCCACCGGCTATGCGCCTGGCGGACTCGTGCACCTCCGCCCAGGTGTGCCGGACGGGTGCGTCAGGTTCGCCTGTGACCATGCCCTTGAGGCTCCACCGGGCGTTGCTGTACATCGTCTCGGTAAGTGTGCTCACGACAATCCCCCTGGCTCTTGCGTTTTGATGCGTAGTGGTTGCACGGGATGACCCGATATGCAGACGCTGCCGGAGCCGCTGAGGTGCGACCGTCGTCCTTCGATGGTGTGGACGACTATTACGGAAGAGCTGGGCCCCTTTGTGTTGACCTCAGGTGATCGCCCGCGCTGGTCAAAGCGCGGTACGAAAGGTTTCAGACGCCACGACTGTACAGACTCGAGCGCTCCCCCTCGTTGAAGCGCGCCGAGATCGGCGTCGATTGACACCGGCGGCATTGAATCCGTTGGCACGAGACTCCGTCGGATCGGAAGGCAACCGTGAATTTTTCGGGTACGCCGTGTGCTCGGCACTTCCGACGGGGAGTACATATCGCCGCCGTGACGTTTCCGCAGGGCTGGGAAGTCAACCGGGTCTGACGGTACCGGTTGCGCCGGTTGTTTTCAGGTATCTCTTGGTTTCGCCATGCTGAAGCCGTCGAGCACGGCGGTAACCCCGACCTTCCATCGTCGCTCGATCTCCGTCGCGGTCCCCAGCCAGCGGCCGGCCTCCTGCACCGCCAAACCCTGTGCCAGTGCTAGCAATACGTGCGCGACGTCCATCGGATCCCCGCCAAGCAGACCCTTGTCGACGCACCGCTGAATACGGCCGACGAAGATCTCGCGGACGGCCGCTCCCGCCGCCAATTCGTCGGGGCCTGGCTCGAAATCCGCGAACGGCCGCGAGAACATCACCTGCGCCAGCCGCGGATACGCGCGGCAGAACAGCCGGAACACCGGAACCAGCCGCTCGAGATCCGTTGACGCACTGTCCGTCTGCGGGATCTTCGCCAGCTCGGCGCCCAGCAGTCGGAAACCCTCGAAGAACATCGCCCGCACCAGGCCGGCCTTGTCGTCGAACAGTTCGTACACCGCGGGTACCGACGTGCCCGCCCGCTCGGCCACCCGGCGCGTCGTGAACCGCGCGATGCCTTCCTCGCCGAGCGTCGTGATCGCCACGTCGAGCACCCGATCCCGAAGTTCGGGCGTGCGCTGCTTCGCCCTCGGCATCGCAGCGGCCTAGCTGGCGGTGAATTCCGTCGGCAGCCCGTCGATCCCGGCGCGGATCGCCGCCAGCGCGGACTCGCGGGCCTTCAGCTTGGTCGCGAGGTGTGCACCGGCATGCAGTGTCGCCGCCGCCTCGGTCGCGACCTCCTGTGCGCGCGCCAGCACCTTGTCGGCGTCGACGATCTCGTCCAGCCAGCCGGCCGCGATCGCCTCGTCGCCGACGAACGTCGACGCCATCGACGTGCCCCGGTGGAATGCCGCAGGCGTCAACCGCATCCGCATGATCTCGACCGCCGAGATCGGAATCGTCATGCCGATGGCCACCTCGATGGCCTGGCACCGCGACTTCGGGGCGCCCACCCGATGATCGCCGCTCAGCAGAAGAAACGAGCCCATCGCGATCGCCGGGCCCGTCGCGGCCATGATGACCGGCTTCGGGAACGTCAGGCATCGCACAGACAATTCGAACCCGCCCGCCAGCATCGCCAGCGCCGCCTGCGGGTCGCCGGACTGGAAGACCGACAGGTCGAACCCGCCACTGAACACCCGCTGATTTCCGGCCAGCACGACGGCCTTCGCGTCGTCTTTCTCGGCACGGTCGAGCGCCTCGTTGATGGCGGTCTGCATCGTCGGCCCGAGCACATTCACCTTGCCGTCGTCGAGCGCGATCGTCGCGACGGACTCGTTGAGCTCGTAATTCACCAGGCTGGTCATCGGGTCTCCTTGACGTGCACTTTCGTTTCAGATCAATGTTACGAAACGATGTTACGAAAGCCAAGCACGCGAGGTGCTCGGTGCGTCAGCCGCCGACGACGCCGCGCCGATGCCTGCCGTTGATCACCCGGGTCTGGGCATCGTCGTCGTCGTAGGGCGGTTCGTCGTACGTACGGGGGCGGCCGTCGTCGTACTCCGGGGGCAGGCCGTCGTGGCGCTGCGGCGGCTTGTTGGCGTACCGCTGCTGTGGCGGTGGCGGTGGCGGTGGCGGTGGCTGCGGCGGTGGCTGTAGCTGTGGCTGCAGCTCGGCGACGGACACCGGGGCCGCGGGCGGCGCGGTGCGCTGCGGAGCCTGTTGCTCAACGATGAACTGGCTGCGGTAGCGATCGCGTTGTTCGTTGGCGGCCGCGTTGATCTTGTTGATCTCGGATTGCAGCACCTCTTGGCGGCTCTCGGTCGTCGCGTAGTGGTAGTAGGTCAGCAGGCCGCGAAGCAGTTCCAGCTTCTGCTTCTCCTGGCGCGCCAAGTCGTGGGAGGTCAACAGCTCGAGCCGCTCGACGGGGTGCAGCGTCGCCCAGTCCAGCACCGCAGGCGTCCGGAACTGATGCCGTGACCGCTTCTGCTTCGACTTTCCCTGCCGGGACGAATTCGGCTCGTTGTAGAACGTGACGGCACCGGCGAAGCGCGAGCCGATGGACTCGCCCAGCTGCTTGCGGTCCAGCGCCGAATCCCACACCGTGCGCCATTCCTGCGTGGGCGCGAGGTACGGAATCTCGGTGGGCAGTTTCAGCGGGACGATGTCGACGTAGTTGTCGGCGTCCGCGCTCTCGTAGCGAGGCACCGTCGGCGGCGTCGCGAACTCGAACTTGATCCCGTAGGCCGGCTTCTGGCCGAAGTTCTTGACCACCAGTTCGACGAGGTGCCAGTCCGTCGCGCTGGGCTCCATGAACATCGCGACATTGGGCTGCGAGACATCTTCGGTCTCGTGCTTGGCCGACTGGAACTGCCGCCATGCGTAGACGAGGGCGGCAATGGTGACGCAGAGGGCCAGCCAGGCAGCCATCGCCGTCCAGGCACTGGGCGATAGGTTCGCAATATCGCTGGCGCGGTCGTCGAACCATCCCGTGATCCCCACGCGTCGTTAATATCATGCTCTGACGCTGGGTTCAGCATTCGATCACCCGTGCACCTCGAAAATTTGCTGCGGCGCTAATTTCTGGTGAGTTAGATGAGGCTGAAGTGCCTCACGTGGCTATCTGCGCAGATTGCCAACATTCAGGCGGTGGCGCCGGTGCGGATCATGGCGGCCAGATCCTCGCGGTCGGAGATGTCGAGTTTGATACACGCGCGATAGAGATGTCCTTCGACGGTGCGCACCGAAACCACCAGACGGTCGGCGATCTCCTTATTGCTCAGTCCGGCGGCGACCAGGTTGGCGATCTCGCGTTCGCGAACGGTCAGCGGCAGCGGGTGTGCGGCCAGGTCCAATGCGGGCGTGCGGATCCCGCCGCATTCCGCGGCAAGCCGTGTCGCCGCCGCGGCCGCTTCCACGCTGCGGCGACGGTCGTCGCACCCTTCGAACGCCACCGCCGCCTGTGCTGACGCATCGGCCGCCGACAGCAGGGCGCCGATCTGCTCGAACTGCTGCGCCGCCTCGCACATCTTGACCGCCTGATGATCGCGGACGGCCCTCGCGTGCGCCGCGATGGCCGTCGCCAGCCGGCCGCCGGTGTTCGCGGCGAGCTCGGCCAACTGGTCCAGGCAGGTCTGGTCGCCGAACCGGACGGCGTCGTGCAGCGCCAGCATCTCGATGGCCGTCTGTTTGGACTGCGCCGCCAGCCGTGCGGCATCGAGCGCGAGTTCGATTGCGGCGCTGACGTTTCCCTCCGCGGCGGCCAGCCACGCCTCGGCGATGCGCAGCTGCGGGCCGAACACCGCGACGTGTTTACCGCTGCGGGTCCGCAACTCGGCCACCATCTTGGCGCCCGCGTCCGCGCGGGCCAGCGCGCAATACGACTGTGCCAGCAGAAGCCGGGCGGGGAAGCTCCATGACGCCGCCGACTCCGATGTCAGCGCGGCGACGGTCTGCTCCATGCGGGAAACGGTGTCGGCGAAACGGCCGCGACCGAGTTCGACGGTGCCGACGAGAACGTTCGCCATTCCCCAGGCCAGGTACTGACCGGCCGAGGTGATCCGCACGATATCGGCGGATCGCCTTGCGGCGATGTCGAAGTCGCCGCTGAGCACGAGTGCGCGCACTTCGCCGAACGCCGTCAGATAGCGAAGCAGCCCGTCGACCTTGTCGTCGATCTCGTGCCCGCGTTCGGCGACGGCCTCGACCTCTTCGCCGCGGCCCATCAACGCCAGCGCGAGCGCGCCGCCGAACACCGCCCACTCGACGGCGGCCGCCGACGCCTCCTGGCTGGCCAGAACCAGCCCGGACAGCTCGACGGCCTCTTCGAGTTCGTTCTCGAACAGTCGTGAGGCCGAGGCGACACCGGCGACGACGAGCTTGAGGCCGGGGTGAGCGACCCTGTCGCACAACAGGTCCAGCACTTCGTCGGCGCCTTCGGCATCGCCCATCGACCAGTGCAGGTTGGCGATCCGCACCAAGCCCCACCGAACGAGCTCGAGTTCGTTCATCTGGTTGGGGTCGAACGCGCTGAGCGTCTCCTCGGCTTCTGCGGAATTGCCCTGCCACAGCAGCGAGCGTGCCAACAGCTCGCTGGCCACCAGCCCGCCACCGCGGTTCACCGCTGCGCGCGCCAACCTTTCGCCGAGGGTCACGTTGGTCAGCGCGATGGCGTCCCGCGCGGCGGACACCAGCAGGTCGACCTCGGGCGACTGATCGCTGTCGAGGGTCAACTCCGCCAGCCGGATTCGATCGGTCGGCCCGCGCAACGGATGGCCCTGCAGCGCGCGCACCACCTCGCCGCGCAGTCGCCGGGCCGCCGCCATGCCCAGCCGTCGACGGATGACCTCACCGAACAACGGGTGGTTGAACCGGACGTCGATACCGTTGTGCTCCTCGACGACGCGGATCAAGCCGCGGTTCTCGGCCTCCTCGACGGCCTCGACACCGGCGATGCCGCTCAACGTGTCCAGGTCCAGCGGCTCGCAGAACGTCAGCAGCCGCAGCGCGTGCAGCACATTGTCCGGCAGTTGATCGACCCGGCTGTCCAGCAGCGAGGCCAACTCCGATGTGACCGCAGTGCGGCCGCGCAACTGCCACACTCCTCGGACCTGACGCAGCGTGCCGGCCTCCAGCGCACCCTCGACCAGATGCTTGACGAATAACGCGTTGCCGCCGGAGGAGTCCCACATCAAGTCCGCGGACAACCCCTCCACCCGGCCGCCGAGCGCCGACTCGATCAGCGTCACGCACTGCTCCTTGGTGAACGGCATCAGGTGCAGGCGCTGCAGATAGCCGTCCTTCCACAGCGAGGTGATCGCGTCGGGAACCGTTTCTCCGGACCGGACGGTGGCCACGATGCGCACAGAGCCGTCCAGTGCCAGCTGATGCAACAACGTTGCCGAGAGTTGGTCAAGCAAATGCGCATCGTCGACGCCGATGACCGAATGTCCTTCGGACAGAATCGTTTCGCGCGCCGCCGCGAGGAATGCGACGGGATCTCGTGACGTGGCGGAGCCCACCAAGTGCGCAAACACACCCAGCGGGATGCTGCGCGCCGATTCGGTGCCCGCCACCCACTGCACCCGCACCGGAAGTGCCTGTGTGACCAAGCGAGCGAGCGTTGTTTTGCCAACGCCCGCGTCGCCGACCAGAACAATGCCGCAGACGCCCTGTTGATCGACGAGCGCCGACTGGATGGTCGTGTATTCATTGTCACGCTGAACGACCGGCCAGTTTTGGGCCATAACCTGCGACTTTACCCCTGCGCGCCGATCGCAGCGGGATCTTCGCGATCTGTGAATCAGACCGTGTTTGCAGTGCGTTTGGGCCTACGACGCGACCGCGGTGAGTACCTCGGATTCCGGCTCGGCCGTCACGATGGGCGTGGTGTCGGGCACCGGCAGCCGCTCGGCGCGTGCGGCCCAATCCAGATCGGCCCAGACGATGTGCCATGGCAGCCGGCGCCAGTAGTCGGGATGCGCGCGCACGTACACGTCGACGCTGGCGTGCACCAGTGCGTCGTCGGGCACCTTGCGGAAGCGCAGCGACCGGGCGCCTTCGGCGAGCGCATCACGGTCGGTCGGCGCGGGGGTGCGTGGCATGTCTTCGTCGCCGATGATCGCGCCCGCCTTGACCACACCGTCGAGCATCCAGTCGAGCGTGATGTCGGCCAGCGGCCAGTACGCGTTCGGGCCGCCGACGACATCGCAGTGGGCGCCTCGGAACCAGACTTCCTCGATGGTGTCGTCGTCCCCTCCGATTCGGCATTCGCCGAACGGCCCGGATCCGCCGTCGATGGCGACCGCGTGGCGTCCCGAGACGACGTTGCCCAACCAGTCTTCTTCGCAAAGTGGTGGTGTCCCAGGCACTTTCACGGTGTCCCACAGACCGAGGAAGTGCACAGGCACGGCGACATCGCTTAGGCCCTCCAGTGCACAGGCCAGCTCGTGGATCTGCTTCCAGTCCTGCGTCGTGCGGCTCTGGCCGGGCAGTGCGTAGGCGGCCAGCGCGTACTCCACGAACGTGGTCGGCGCGCTCGGCCATCATCCCGACGGTGCCGAGCATCCTGGCCAGCGCCCGCGCGCAGTACGCGCCGCGCCCGGCGCCGAGCAGGACGATCCGGTCCTGCGGCTCCCAGTGCTCGGCGAGGAAGAAGTACGCGTCGATGACGGATTCCCGGGCGGCCGCGGCGACGTTCCTGCGCCATCGTCGGGCGGCGGGGTTGAGCAGCCGGGGGGAGTTCAGTACGGCCTCGCCGGCGTCGTACCAGGTGAGCTGGCGGTCGTCGGCGGCGAGTAACCGAAACAGGGTTTCGGCATTGGTCGCATCGCGTGGACCCGAACGATTGTTCGTGCTGTCGAAGCACAAGACGAGGTTCTTCATAGCAAACTCCCTGACCCGCACGCCCCCGGACTCGAAGGCGTTGCCAGTCAGAGTTTGCCAGGCGAAGGCGGACATGTCTTGCGTATTGCACTACTCGAAAAATTTGCTCTCCGATTTCGAAGGTGAGTACGCCCGATCGGTGCGGATTCGGTTGCCGATATTGCGCCTGATCTGCCATATAGTGCAGAACCGCGGATATCGACCCGGTTCGCGTTCGAACGGACATCACCACCGCGTCGGCATCGGCGGTTGCACCCGTGGCTCGAGCCGTTGCTGTAGTCATTCAAGTTTGGCCGGTTGGGGCGGGTTGTCGCGCTACATAGCAACGGCCACACTCGGGGCCGGCTACGCGACGGGCAGAACCACCCCCGGACTCACCGGATCAGCGTGCAGCTCGACCGACTCGGGCACGGTGCCGGGTGGCACGTCGTAAGCGAGGCCGACATCGACCTGGCCGCCGGCCGGGATGTCGACGAACCCGCCGCCGACGTAGAACGTGGCCTCGTCGTCGATGGTGTACACCTGACCGCCCGCGTTCAGCTTCTGCAACGTGCCGAGGAACTGACCGGGATCCGGGCTGGTGTTCTGCACGGTGAGGCGGACGACGATGAACTCGCCCTGCGCGTCCTTGGTGAGGAACTCGTTCTCCGAGTCGGTGATGGTGGTACCGGTCTCGACGCCGGTCACCGAGAACGTCAGCGGGCCGTCGACGGCACCCGCGAGCGGTGGCGGCGCCGCCGGCTCGGTCGCGGTGGTCTCCTCCGGCGTCGTCGTCTCTTCGATAGTGGTGGTTGAGGTTTCGGTGGTTGGTGAGGCGATGGTCCACGGCGTCGGGCTTGTGGATGACGAACGCGTACACGGCGGCGAGGACCAAAACCAGCAGCAGTGCGGCGACGGCGCCGCCGAACCCCATGATCAGCTTGCGGTTGTCGACCGGGCGCCGCGGCTCGGTGCCCGCAGGCGGTTCGACGACCTGCGGCTCTGGCGGCGTCGACGTCGTGGCGTCGGCATAGGGAGCGGGCTCGCGCGGCGGCTCCGGCGGGGCCTCGGACGTCCAATCGCGCAGAGGCACTTTCGTCGTCGGCTGCTCGGTCAGCGGCAGCGGCGGTGGCGCGAAGTATGGCGCGGGGGTCGGGGTCGGTCGTCGGCTCCGGCTTGGTCGTCGGCTCCGGCACGGGCTCGCACGCCCAATCGCGCAGCTCCGGCGGAGGCTCGGGCGTCCAGTCCCGCAGCGGCACCTTGGTGGTCGGCTGCTCGGTGACCGAGAGCGGCTCGGACTCGGGCTCCGGAGCGCGATGGGAGCCCACGTGTTCTGCGCCGGCCTGCGGGGCGGGCTCTGCGGGAGGCTCGGGCGTCCAGGGCGCGCGGGGAGGCTCGGGCGCGGCGGGCGCCTGGGCGGGGGACCGGTGCTCGGTCCACGTCGCGCCGTCCCAGTACCGGAGCGCTCCGGCCTGCTCGGGATCGGGATACCAGCCTGCTGGGGTGGGCGGTGTCGTCATCGAGTGGGGTCCCTCCCGTTTGGGCGCTCGTGAGCGCTCAGACACGGCGGCATCGCCGTGGTCAGAACCCTACTAAGAGATCAGCCGCCCATCAGCATTCGCCACTGATCCAGATTGCTCGCCCGGTAGACGTAGTTGGTGCGGCGGACATCCGAGAGCGACGCGCTGGGCTCCGTCGAATACCAATGGCCCGGATACACCGTCGGGTCGCCGGACAGCTGCGCGAGCTGCTGCAGGCTGCGGAACATCTCGTCGACGTCGCCGCCGGGGAAGTCGGTGCGGCCGCAGCCCTCGAGGAACAGCGTGTCGCCCGCCACCAGCCGGCCGTCGAGCAGGAAGCACTGGCTGCCGGGAGTGTGACCCGGCGTGTGCAGCAGCTCGATCTCGACGTCGCCGACGTTGACTTTGTCACCGTGCTCGTGTGCGGTGAGGTCGCTGCGGGCGATTCCGGTGATCCGTGAAACCCAGTCCGCCTCAAGGCTGTTCACGTGCACGGGAACACTCTGACGCTCCAGCAGCTCGGCCAGGCCCTTGAGCTCGAAGCCCATCATCGAGCCGCCGACATGGTCGGGGTGGTGGTGGGTGACCAGCACGCCGGACAGCTTCATGCCGTCGGACTCCAGGATGTCGACGAGATCGTTGGCGGCGTACGCCGGATCGACGACGACGGTGTCGCCGGTCTCGCGGTCGCCGATCAGATAGGAGAAGTTGCGCATCTGCTGGGCGATCATGTCGGACTGCGCGAAATCGCGGCCCGAAAGCAGCTGCCGAAAGTACAGGCGGTCGGTCATGGAGACAGATTAGGGCTAGCCGGTTTCATCCTCTGTATGCAGCCGCACCATGCGGGTGGTGCTGCTCTCGTCGAGGTCGGCGAGATCGCTGCGCGAGCGCAGGAAGTCGCTGAACGAGCGGAAGCCAAGCGACTTCTCGGAGAACGACGGGTCCATCCGCTTCATCTGCGCCTTGACCGCCGAATTGTGCAGCCAGTCGGCGTCGTCCTTCTCATGGCCGATGCGCAGCGCCCGCTCCAGCAGACCCGTCGCCGCCGCCTGCGCATCCGCGGGCTCGGGCTCGTCGTCGGGCGCCGTCGACTTGGTGCGCTTGGTCGCCTTCTTCGCGGGCGCGGGCGCGACGGTGGGAATGCCGGGAAGTGCGTCGTAGGTGACGAACTCGTCGCAGGCCGACGCCAGCGACCGGCTGCTCGCGCCCGCCACGCCGATGCCGACGACATAGCGGCCCAGCCGCTTACAGCGCTGCGCGAGGGCGATGTAGTCGGAGTCGCCGCCGACGATCACCACGTGGGTCAGGTCCGGCAGCCGGAACATGTCCTCGACGGCGTCGACGGCCAGCCGGATGTCGGCACCGTTCTTGCCGTATGCCGCGGCCGGGAACAGCTGCACGAGGTCGACCGCCCTGCCGACCAGCTGACCCTGGTACTTGGCGTTGAGATCGGCCGACCAGTCGGCGTAGGCCCGCGTGAGCACCAGCGTTCCGAAGGACGAGGCGAAATCGATGATGGCCCCGAGGTCGACGGTGGCCGTCGTCAGCTTCTCGTCGTCCAGCCCGCGCGCCTTGTCCTTCTGGAACGAGTTGCGCCCGTGCACCTGGTCGTAGCGCGAGATCACGATGTTGTCGAAATCGAGGTAGACCGCCACCCGTGGGCTGTCGCCCGCAATCACCTCCGGCATGGGTCTGTACTACCACAGCCGTGCGCCGCCAAATCGCGTTCGCAAACCGATTCGTTATTGCTCCACAGCGCGCGGACCTGCGTTATTGTCCGTTTACCTGGCCTGACTAATTAGCTCACAGAAAGGTCGCAACTCGTGAGCACACCGACCTCAACCCGGGCGACTCGATCGACACCGCGGTGGTTTTCGACGTGCCGGTCGGCACCGATCCGGAGTCCATCGAGCTGCATGACGGGCCGTTTTCGGAGGGCGTAACCGTCGGGCTGTAAGCGGTTTGGCGACCTAAACGACGAGAATGTACCCTCTTTAAGGCCCACGAGCGTGACTGCGCGGGGTCAGGCCCCCTTAGCTCAGTCGGTAGAGCGTTTCCATGGTAAGGAAAAGGTCAACGGTTCGATTCCGTTAGGGGGCTCGATGGACACCTGGGCGAGCGCAGCGACGGGAGAGATCCCGACCGCCGGCGGCGCCCGACCAGGCGATGTAGCTCAGTCGGTTAGAGCGAACGACTCATAATCGTTAGGTCGCCGGTTCGAGTCCGGCCATCGCTACAAGGCAAGTACGAAGAATTTGAAAGAGGGCAGCTGACATGGCGTCCAGTACCGACGTTAGGCCGAAGATCACCCTGGCCTGCGAGGTGTGCAAACACCGCAACTACATCACCAAGAAGAACCGAAGGAACGACCCCGACCGGCTCGAGATCAAGAAGTTCTGCCCGAACTGCGGCAAGCACACGGCGCACAAAGAGTCGCGCTGACGGCCAACGCTTTTGGGTTTGCTGAGGACTTAGGTAGGTTCACGAGCCGTGTCGTTGTCTCCGAAGCTGATCGGGTTGCATTACCGGTATCCCGACCACTACGTGGTGGGCCGGGAGAAGATTCGCGAGTACGCCGTTGCGGTCAAGAACGACCAAGCGGAGTTTCAGCACGAGGAAGCGGCCTCCGAGCTTGGCCACGACGCCATTCTGGCGCCGCTGACGTTCATCTCGGTGTTCGGCTATCAGGCACAGCTCGCTATGTTCAAGCACAACGACATCGCGATCGCGGACGAGAAGATCGTCCAGGTCGATCAGGAGCTGAAGTTCCTGCGGCCGATCAAGGAGGGCGACAAGCTCTACTGCGATGTCTACGTGCACTCGATCCGGCAGTCGTTCGGCGCGGACATCATCGTGACCAAGAACATCGTCACGAACGACAAGGGCGAGATAGTTCAAGAGACCTTTACGACCCTCGCGGGCCGTGCGGGCGATGACGGGGAAGGTGGCTTCAACGATGGCACTGCGTGAGTTCGATTCGGTGAAGGTGGGTGACCAGCTTCCCGAGAAGGTCATTGCGCTGACACGGCAGGACCTGGTGAACTACGCGGGCGTGTCGGGGGATCTCAACCCGATCCACTGGGACGACGAAATCGCGAAGCAGGTCGGCCTCGACACCGCGATCGCACACGGCATGCTGACCATGGGTTTGGGCGGCGGATACGTCACGTCCTGGGTCGGCGATCCGGCCGCGGTCACCGAGTACAACGTTCGCTTCACCGCTGTGGTGCCGGTGCCCAACGACGGCGTCGGCGCCGAGATCGTGTTCAATGGCCGGGTGAAATCCGTTGATCCCGAATCCAAGTCGGTGACCATCGCGCTGTCTGCGACATCTGGCGGCAAGAAGATCTTCGGCCGGGCAGTCGCATCAGCGAAGCTGGCGTAACGGATGGCGATCAAGACCGACATTTTGGGGATGGTCCACGAATACCCCGACTACTTCGTCATCGGCCGCGAGAAGATCCGCGAGTACGCCGCCGCGATCAAAGCCGACGACCCGGCGCATTTCGACGAGGCGGCCGCCGCCGAACTCGGCCACCAAGCGCTGGTGGCGCCGCCGACCTTCATCTCGACGCTGGCACTGCTCATGCAGCGCGACTTCTTCCGGAAGGTCGACACCGGCTTCGAGACCATGCAGATCGTGCAGGTCGACCAGAAGTTCCTGTATCACAAGCCGATGCTGGCCGGGGACAAGGTGTGGGGTCGGATGGAGGTCGTCTCCGTCAACGAACGGTTCGGCGCGGACATCGTCATGACCAGGAACCTGGCCCTCGACGAGAACGGCGACCCCTACCTGGAGGCGTTCACGACCTTGATGGGCCACGAGGGCGACAACTCGATATCGCTGAAGTACGACCTGGAAAGCGGCCAGATCGTGCGGACGGCCGACGATCCGGCCAAGGCCGATGAGGCGCCGGACGACCGCGGCGAAGCAAAGCCGGATTAGTAACTCAGACCTGGCCCGATGTACACTCGGACCTCGGGATTTTCCCAATCAAGCGCGCTGTCCGTCGGTTTCTGATCGGCCGATCGGGGAGCGCGCAAATTGTGTGAGTCCCGGGCGGGATTGATGGCCTGCCAGCAGTGCCATCGTTGAAGGGGCGTAGCTCAACTGGCAGAGCAGCGGTCTCCAAAACCGCAGGTTGCAGGTTCAAGTCCTGTCGCCCCTGCTCAACTGAATACTCGACAAGTGTGGACACTGGTAGGTGACCACACAAACCAGACGAAAGGCATACGGTGAGCGACGAGCCCGAAGGCACCGGCGCCGTATCGACGCAGCCGGCGCGACCCACCGGCAAGCGGTCGCGGCGCGGCAGTGCCGACGACGCCGACACCTCGACCGGCGCCAAGGAAGCCCCAGCGCTCGAGGACGCCGGCAAGGGCAAGAAGAAGACCAAGAAGGCGGCCAAGGGGCCGCGTCGCAACCCCATCGCGTACGTCATCAACTACCTGCGCGAAGTCATCGGCGAGCTGCGCAAGGTCATCTGGCCGAACCGCAAGCAGATGGTCACCTACACCGCGGTCGTCCTGGTCTTCTTGGTGTTCATGGTGACGCTGATCGGGCTGGTCGACCTCGGCGTGGCCAAGGTCGTGATGATGGTGTTCGGCTGACCAGGATATTGAGAGGACTGACAAGTGACTAGCTTCGACGGCGATACGGCCGCGAGCGTGTCCGACGCGCTCGCTGAAGCCGCGGACCCGGCGACTGTGATCGCAGACGAGGCCGCCGAGTCTCTGGAGGAGACTACTGCGGCCGAGGCCGTCGAGGATGCGCCGCTCGACTCCGACGAGGACGCCCCGGCCGAAGATGCGCCGGCAGAAGACGCCCCGGCCGAACCGGCTGCAGACGACGAAGAAGAGGACCCGGCCGTCGCGCTCAAGAAGGAGCTGCGCCTCAAGCCCGGCGAGTGGTACGTGATCCACTCCTACGCCGGCTACGAGAACAAGGTGAAGGCCAACCTCGAGACCCGCGTGCAGAACCTCGACGTCGGCGACTACATCTTCCAGGTCGAGGTGCCCACCGAAGAGGTCACCGAGATCAAGAACGGCCAGCGCAAGCAGGTCAACCGCAAGGTGCTGCCGGGCTACATCCTGGTCCGCATGGAGCTCAACGACGAGTCGTGGGGCGCGGTGCGCAACACCCCGGGCGTCACCGGCTTCGTCGGTGCGACGTCGCGGCCGTCGCCGCTGACTCTCGACGATGTCGTCAAGTTCCTGCTGCCGCAGGGTCAGCCCAAGAAGGCCGCCAAGAGCACCGCCGGTGCCGCCTCGTCGGAGGCCAGCCTGGAACGGGCGCCCATCGAGGTTGATTTCGCCGTCGGCGAGTCGGTCACCGTCATGGACGGCCCGTTCGCGACGTTGCCGGCCTCCATCAGCGAGGTCAACGCCGAACAGCAGAAGCTCAAGGTGCTGGTGTCCATCTTCGGCCGCGAAACACCCGTCGAACTGACCTTCAACCAGGTCGCCAAGATCTAGCGATTTCGGCGTGATTGGTTGCGCGCAGCGCAACTCAACACGCCGAAATCGCAAAAGAAAGGAAGAGCATGGCCCCGAAGAAGAAAGTCATCGGGCTGATCAAGCTGCAGATCCAGGCCGGGCAGGCCAACCCCGCCCCGCCGGTCGGTCCCGCGCTCGGCCAGCACGGTGTCAACATCATGGAGTTCTGCAAGGCGTACAACGCCGCGACGGAGAACCAGCGCGGCAACGTCATCCCCGTGGAGATCACCGTCTACGAGGACCGCAGCTTCACCTTCAACCTGAAGACCCCGCCCGCGGCCAAGCTGCTGCTCAAGGCCGCAGGTGTGCAGAAGGGTTCCGGCACGCCGCACACCACCAAGGTCGCCAAGGTGACCTGGGATCAGGTGCGCGAGATTGCCGAGACCAAGAAGGAAGACTTGAACGCGAACGATATCGACGCCGCGTCCAAGATCATCGCCGGCACCGCCCGGTCGATGGGCATCACCGTCGAGTAGCCGAAGGCGAATCGACGCGGCAACAGGGGTCCAATAATCCGTTGAATCCCAGTGGGAGGGCCAGCTCCGGCCCGACTAACCACACCTCTGATTAGGAGACACGAATGAGCAAGAAGAGCAAGGCATATCGCGAAGCCGCCGAGAAGATCGACCGGGAGCGGCTGTACTCGCCGCTGGAGGCCGTGAAGCTGGCCAAGGACACGTCGTCGAAGAAGCAGGACGCGACCGTCGAGGTCGCCATCCGGGTCGGCGTCGACCCCCGCAAGGCCGACCAGATGGTGCGCGGCACCGTCAACCTGCCGCACGGCACCGGTAAGACGGCCCGTGTCGCGGTGTTCGCCGTCGGCGACAAGGCCGAGGAGGCCAAGGCCGCAGGCGCCGACGAGGTCGGCAGCGACGACCTGATCGAGAAGATCCAGGGCGGCTTCCTGGATTTCGATGCCGCGATCGCCACGCCCGATCAGATGGCCAAGGTCGGCCGCATCGCCCGCATCCTCGGCCCGCGTGGCCTGATGCCGAACCCGAAGACCGGCACCGTGACGCCCGACATCACCAAGGCCGTCAACGACATCAAGGGCGGCAAGATCAACTTCCGCGTCGACAAGCAGGCCAACCTGCACTTCGTGATCGGCAAGGCGTCCTTCGAGGAGAAGGCGCTCGCCGAGAACTATGGCGCCGCGCTCGACGAGATCCTGCGGGCCAAGCCGTCGTCGTCGAAGGGTCGCTACCTCAAGAAGATCGTCGTCTCGACGACCACCGGCCCAGGCATCCCGGTCGACCCCGCGGTCACCCGCAACTTCGCCGAGGCCTAAGCCCTGTTTCGCGCGAGCGACCGTGTCTGCACGCGACACGCCGGTGTTTCGCGTACTTTTGCGGTCGCTCGCGGTGGTTCTCGGTGACCGTGTTTGTCGCACCTGTCGCCGGTGCGGAGCCGGCGACTGCGGACCAAGCCGGTTTCGTCGACATCACCAGCGTCATCCCCGACGCGCTCGTCGACCTGCGCTATGCGACGGCGGACAACTTCGTCGGCAAGCCGCTGTATCCGGCGGACGCGCGATGCCTCGTGCACGAGTCGCTGGCACCGGGGCTTGCGAAGGCCGCCGACGCGTTCCGTGCGCGCGGTGCGAGGCTGGTGTTCTGGGACTGCTACCGCCCGCACGCGGTGCAGGTCGAGCTGTTCGACGCGGTGCCGGACTCGAACTGGGTGGCGCGGCCGGGGACGTCGGCGCGCAGCCACGAGTCGGGCCGGTCGGTCGACGTGACACTTGCCGATGGCCACTACGGGTGGCCGATCGACATGGGCACCGGCTTCGACGACTTCTCGTCGGCGGCAAAGGCTTTCGCGACCGACGGGGTGACCGCCGACCAGCAGGCCAACCGGAAGTGGCTGCGCGACGGGATGGCGGCCGGTGGTCTTACGGTGTACTCGGGCGAATGGTGGCATTTCGACGGCCCGGGCGCCGACGTGGGCCAGCCGATCCTCGACGTGCCCCTTAACTGACGGGTCTCCTCGCACCGCGAGCGGCCGCTGTTGTACACATATCTGCGGCGTGTCGTGTACAGACACGGCCGCTCGCGGGCAGGCTCGGCGGGCTAGCGCCGGAGCATTCCGTGATGCGGCGGGTCAGGAAGGCGCGGGCCGGGTCCGAACCCGCATGGGCCAACGCCGTCTCGTACCAGGTGAGCGCCTCACTCCTGCGGCCTGCCCGCCGCAGCAGATCGGCCCGGATCGACGGCACGGTGCTCGATCTTGCGAGCCGTGGATCGTCGGCTACGCCGTCGAGCGCGGCCAGACCGGCGGGGAACCCGTCACGAAACCCGATGGCCAGTGCGCGATTTGCCCGTGCGACGGGTGAATCGGCGATCTGCAGCAGCCGGTCGTAGGCCGCGCAGATCGTCGCCCAGTCGGTCTGTTCCCAGCTGGGCGCCGTCGCGTGGACGGCGGCGATCACGGCCTGCGGCAGATACGGCCCCTCCGCACCCGCGGCCAGCTGCAGGCGCTGCACGCCGTTGGCGATCCTGCCGCGGTCCCATCGGCCACGGTCCTGCTCGTCCAGCGGCACCAGTGCGCCATCGTCGTCCACCCGGGTACGTCGCCGCGAATCATGCAGCAGGACAAGGGCGGCCAGCGCATGCGCGTCACGCGAGTCGGGCATCAGCCCGCACACCTCGCCGGTGAGCCGGACACCTTCGTCACACAGCTCGTCGCGAATCGCCGACGGCCCCGCGGTCGACCAGTAGCCCTCGGTGAACACCGAGTAGATGCAGCCAAGCACATGCGGAGTGCGCTCCGGTAACAGCTCCGCGGGCGGGACCCGCAGCGGGATGTTCGCATGCCGGATCTTGCTCTTGGCCCGCGTGATTCGCTGTCCGACGGCCGCCTCGGACTGAAGCAGCGCCCTGGCGATCTCAGCGACCGTCAACCCCGAGATCAGCCGCAGGGTCAGCGCCAGCTGCGAAGCCCGGTCCAGCGCCGGGTGCGCGCAAGTGAACATCATCCGCAGCTCGTCATCGCGGACCCGATGCGGAATGCCCGCGCGATCGGTGCGGGCGCGGATGTCGTCCACCACGGCAGCGAGCTCCTTCCCCGGCCGGACCGATTCGCGACGCAGCCGGTCCAGCGCGCGATTGCGCGCGACCCTCACGACCCATCCGCCGGGATTGTCCGGTACGCCGTCTCGGGGCCAGGCGCGCAAGGCTTCGGCGAAGGCCTCCTGGACAGCGTCCTCGGCGACGGTCAGGTCGCCCGACCACCGCGCGAGCGCGGCGACGGCAGGACCCCACTCGCGCCGAAAGACACTGTCCAGGTTGGCCATTGACGGGTCAGAGCCCGGATACGCCGGCCAGCCGTCGCAGCTCCACCGTCGTCGCCGGAATCATCGACGCCACCTTGACGGCCTCGTCGCGGTCGGCGGCGTTGATGTAGTAGAACCCGTTGGCCACCTCGGCGCCCTCGGCGTACGGCCCGTCGGTCAACAGCACCTCGCCGTCGCGCACCCGCACCGTCGTCGCCGTCGTCGGCGGGTGCAGCGGAGCGCCGCCCACCGCGCGGTCACCCGCGACCTTGCCGAACTCCATGTGTGCCTTGATGCCCTCGTCCCACCGCGGAGTCCCCGGCTCGACGGTGGATTCCGGCGGCTCGAGCAGCAGCGCCAGCCAGCTGTCACTGGTCAGCGGTGCACGCGCGGGGGAGAACTGGACCATCGGCCACACCTCGACCCCGCCGTACTTCGCGGCCGGGATGTCGCGGGCCAGCGCCAGCGCCTCATCGAGGTTGTCGGCCTCGAAGACGTAGTAGCCGCCCGCGACCTCGGCGCCCTCGGCGAACGGGCCGTCGACGACGACCGGGGCGTCCGGGCCGCCGGTGATTCGCACACCGGTCGACTGCGATTGCAACGCGTCGCCCGCGCGTATCGCCGAGGCGGCCTTGGAGTGGAAATCCTGGTAGGCGGCCATCTCGGCCGCGCCCTCCTCGGGCGTGAGAGCGCGTTCAGGGCTGATCAGCAGGGCAAAGTAGTGCATCGTCGAAACCTTCCACATGGGGAGTAGAACCCTGTGTCCCACTCTCTACTCGTCCGACGAACGGGGTCCCACGAATCCGACAAAGACTCCGCGATCTCTCGGCGCGCTCACGGCACGCGCAACAGCCTGTCTGGGTAGGGTCGACGCAGAGTCGTCAGAAGTACCTACGACGGGTCGTGGTGGTGCTGCACATCGGGGAGACGAGGCATCAGATGGTCGGACACAACGCTGGGTACATTCCCACCGTCATCGCACGCCCCCTGAAAGAGTGTTATCCGCCACACAAGTATGGCAGAACGTCTCATTGTCTGGATCTAAGGTAACTAGGACTTATGTGACGAATGTGAGAGCCGTGGTCACGTTTTCCCAGATCGGAACGCCTAAAGGAGGAATGAATTGAATCCCGAGGTCCGCGCCGATTCACGGCTTCAGCACAGTATCTCTTAGACTACGCTTATGGAGAGTGCTTCCGTGCGTGGCGCACCGAGTCGGGGAGTAGGGCCGGCGACCGAGCCTTACTTGGACGAGAACGGTCACATCGCGCTGCCAGAGGGCACGAACCTGTCCGCGCTGCTCGATAAGAACGTCGTCGACTTCGCCGACGCGCTCGCCTACCGCTACGTCGACTACAGCCAGGATCCCGACGGGAAGTCGCTTGAGCTCACCTGGGACCAGGTAGGCACCCGCTCGCGAGCGATCGCCGCCCGGCTGCAGCAGGTGACGTCGCGGGGTGATCGCGTCGCGATTCTGGCGCCCCAGGGCCTCGACTACGTGACCAGCTTCTTCGGTTCCATCCAGGCTGGAAACATGGCAGTTCCGCTGTTCGCACCCGAACTGCCGGGCCACGCCGAACGCCTCGATGCCGTGCTCACCGATGCCCAGCCCGCGGTAGTGCTGACGACAACCGGGGTTGGCGACGCCGTGCAGAAGTTCGTGCGGCTGATGCCCCGCGAAAAGCGGCCCCGCATCATCGCAGTGGACGCGATTCCCGACTCGGTGGGGTCTACCTACACGCCGGTGAATATGCTCAACGACGAGATCGCCTACCTCCAGTACACATCGGGTTCGACGCGGACTCCGACCGGCGTCGAGATCAGTCACCGCGCCGCGGGGACGAATCTCCTCCAGATGGTGCTGTCCATCGGCCTGGAGGGTGCCGCCGACGAGATCAACGGCGTCAGCTGGCTGCCGCTGTACCACGATATGGGCCTGATGATGATCGGCTTCCCGATCCTCTACGGCGGCCATCTCACCTTCATGTCGCCGATGGCGTTCGTGCGCAGGCCACTGCGCTGGATCCAGGTGCTGTCCGACGAGTCGCAGAGCTGTCACATCGTCTCTCCCGCACCGAATTTCGCGTTCGACCTGGTCGCGCAGCGGGGGATGCCGGGAAGCACGCCAGTCGACCTGAGCAAAGTGGTGCTCATCAACGGCTCGGAACCGGTGAACCTCGACTCGATCATGAGGTTCACCGACTCGTTCCTGCCTTACGGCCTCACCAAGACCGCCGTCCGGCCGTCGTACGGGATGGCTGAGGCGGCCCTGTTTGTGTCGTCGATCCGCCCCTACACCGAGCCGACCGCCGTCTACCTCGATCGCGAGCAGCTGGGCCTCGGACGGGCCATTCACGTCGAGCCGGACGCGCCGAACGCGCTTGCGCAGGTGTCGTGCGGCGAGGTCGCGGTGAGCCAATGGGCGGCGATCGTCGACCCCGACACCGGCGCCGAGGTGCCCGACGAGCACGTCGGCGAGATCTGGTTGCACGGCGACAACATCGGTCGCGGCTACTGGGCGCGGCCGGAGGAGACGGAGTACACCTTCGGCAACAAGCTGCAGTCCCGGCTGGACATCGACAGCAATGCCGACGGTACCGCCGCCGACGCGACCTGGCTGCGCACCGGCGATCTGGGTTGCTACATCGACGGCGACCTGTACATCACCGGCCGGATCAAGGACATGGTCATCGTCGACGGCCGCAACCACTACCCGCAGGACATCGAGGCGACGGTCGCCGAAGCATCCGACGGGATACGGCACGGTTTCGTCGCCGCGTTTTCGGTCCCGTCGCGAGAACTTCCCGACAACTCGCACACCGATACCACCGAAAAGCTGGTTATCGTCGCCGAGCGCGGGCCGGGTGCCGGCCGGGCGGACCCACAGCCGATCGTCGACGCCGTCCGTCGGGCGGTGTCACGTAAGCATGCCGTCAACACCTACGACGTTCGGTTGGTCGCCGCCGGTGTCATCCCACGCACCACGAGTGGCAAGTTGGCGCGACGCGCATGCCGCGCGGAGTACATCGACGGGACGCTGAGCACGCGGTAGGTGCGCGCGAGCGACCGCTTTTGTACGTATTACTGCGGCGTGTCGTGTACAGACACTGGCCGCTCGCGGTGCAAACGGCAGAGTTAAGCCGCGGCGCCCGGCTTGAGGTATGTGACGAGGTTGCAGTCGAGCATCTCGTCGTCGAAGTAGTTCTGGCAGCCGCGCAGATACCTCATGTACCTGTTGTAGACCTCTTCGGTGGTCACCTTCAGGACCGTGTCCTTCTTGGCCTCCAGCGTGTCGGCCCAGGTGCGCAGGGTTCTGACGTAGTGCGTCTGCAATGAGAGGTACTCGGGCACAACGAATCCCGCCTTCTCACCATGCTCCACCATCATCTGGGCGGTCGGGATGCGACCGCCGGGGAAAATCTCGGTGATGATGAACTTGATGAAGCGGGCGAGATCGAACGTCAGCTTCTTCCCGCGGGCCTGGTAGTCCCTGGGGTGGAACGCGGTGCTGCTCTGGATCGTCATCCGCCCGTCGTCGGGCAGGATGTTGAAGGCGTTCTTGAAGAAGTCGTCGTAGCGCTCGAATCCGAAGTGCTCGAACGCCTCGATCGAGACGATGCGGTCGACCGGGTCGCTGAACTGCTCCCAGCCGCGCAGCAGCACCTGATGCGAGCGGTCGCTTTCGACGGAATCCAGCAGCGCCGACGTGTAGGCATGCTGGTTCTTGGACAGCGTCAGGCCGATGACGTTGACGTCGTACTTCTCCAGCGCGCGCTTCATCGTTGCGCCCCAGCCGCAGCCGATGTCGAGCAGCGTCATCCCCGGCTTGAGGTCGAGCAGGTCCAGGTTGAGGTCGGCCTTGGCGATCTGCGCCTCTTCGAGGGTCATGTCGTCGCGTTCGAAGTACGCACAGCTGTAGGTGCGAGTCGGGTCCTGGAACAGCCCGAAAAAGTCGTCGGATAGATCGTAATGAGCCTGAATTTCTTCAAAATGTGGCTTCAACGGATCCCTTGCCTTAACGGACATATCCGTCAACTCGCCTCCCGGTTATCTTGTCCGGCACCCTACTCGGCCCTACGCCCCCCGGGCCATTCATAAGCTGCCTGTTGGCGGACAAATATATTTACTTCTCCAGCGTGAACTGGTTGATGTCGACATACCCGGTCCGGAAACCGTCCGCGGTTCCTCTGAGGAACTTCATGTATCTCTCGTAGACCTCTTCGGACTGTATCGCGATCGCCTCGTCCTTGCGAGACTCCAGCACGTCGGCCCACATGTCGAGGGTCTTGGCAAAGTCGGGTTGCAGCGACTGGATCCGGGTCACCTTGAATCCGGCCTTCGTCGAATGCTCCTCGACCTTTTCGATGGATGGCAAACGTCCGCCCGGGAAAATCTCGGTGAGGACGAATTTGATGAACCGGGCAAACGAGAAGGTGAGCGGGACGCCCTTGTCCTTCATCTCCTGGGGGGTCAGCCCGCAGATCGAGTGCACCATCATCACGCCGTCATCGGGCATCAACTCGTAGGCAAACTTGAAGAAGTCGTCGTAGCGCTCGAATCCGAAGTGCTCCAACGCCTCGATCATGACGATCCGGTCGACGGGCTCCTTGACCTCCGACCAGTCCTGCAGCAAAACCTTGTAGGACCGGTCCGTGTCGACGCCGGCGAGCACGTTCTGGCAGTACTCATGCTGATTCTTGCTCAGCGTCACGCCGACGACGTTGACGTCGTACTTTTCCAGCGCGCGCTTCATCATCGAGCCCCAGCCGCAGCCGACGTCGAGCAGCGTCATGCCCGGCTTCAGCCCCAGCTTGCCGAGGCTCAGATCGAGCTTGGCGATCTGCGCCTCTTCCATCGTCATGTCTTCACGCGGGAAGTACGCGCAGCTGTAGGTCACCGACGGGTCGGTGAACAGCTGGAAGAACTCGTTGGAGAGGTCGTAGTGCGCGCGCACCTCGTCGACGCTCTGCCGCTTCTTCGTGGTGGCTGCCTTGTCGGCCATTTACTTCTCCAAAGTGAACTGATTGACGTCGATGTAGCCGACCCGGAACCCGTCCGCGCAGCCGGTCAGGTACTTCATGTACCTCTCGTAGACCTCTTCGGACTGGATGGCGATCGCCTCATCCTTCTTGGCCGCCAGATTCTCGGCCCAGATGTCCAGCGTGCGGGCGTAGTGCGGCTGCAGCGACTGGCGACGCGTCAGCGTGAAGCCTGCCTTGCCGCTGTGGTCGGTGACCTTCTCGATCGACGGCAGCCGGCCGCCGGGGAAGATCTCGGTGATGATGAACTTGACGAAGCGGGCGAAGTTGAAGGTCAGCGGCATACCGCGCTCGACCATCTGCGGGCCGGTCAGCGCCGTGATCGTGTGCAGCAGCATGACGCCGTCGGCGGGCATCGCCTCGTAGGCGAACTTGAAGAAGTCGTCGTAGCGGTCGAAGCCGAAGTGCTCGAAGGCGCCGATCGACACGATCCGGTCGACGGGCTCGTCGAACTCCTCCCAGCCCTTGAGCAGGACCCGCTTGGTCCTGGGGCTGTCGGACTCCTCGAAGACCTTCTCGACACGGGCGGCCTGGTTCTTCGACAGCGTCAGGCCGATGACGTTGACGTCGTAGCGCTCGATCGCCCGCATCATCGTCGAGCCCCAGCCGCAGCCAACGTCGAGCAGCGTCATTCCGGGCTCCAGCCCCAGCTTGCCCAGCGCCAGGTCGACCTTGGCCCGCTGCGCCTCTTCCAGGGTCATGTCGTCGCGTTCGAAGTACGCGCAGCTGTAGGTCCGCGACGGATCCAGGAACAGTGCGAAGAAGTCGTCGGACAGGTCGTAGTGCGCCTGAACGTCCTCGAAGTGCGGTTTCAGGCTTCCCTTGCCCTTATCTGACATGTCGAACTTGCCTCTCTGATGACCGAAGGCATCCCCCGAAAAGATGTGTGGAGGACCAGCCCCGGGACGCGCCATGGCTCAACCCCGGATGCCTCCCGTCTGGGAATGCTAGCCGATTCCTGGGTCAGCACCGAATCGGCAATATCCGCTGATCAGGGCGCTTCGGCGAAGTTCGTCTTCAGTTCGCCGACGACCTGGTCCCACAGCTCCTCGGGCAGATCGTGGGCCATCCCGTCGATCAGCACCAGCCGCGCGCCCTTGATGGCGTGGGCGATGGCGCGCCCGCCGGACGGCCGCATCAGCCGGTCGGCCCTGCCGTGGATCACCACAGTCGGCGCCGTGATCTGGCGGTCGTAGTGCAGCAGGCTCCCGCTGCCAAGCACCGCGGCGAAGTGCCGCGCGATGCCCGCGGGGTAGTAGGCGCGCTCGTAGCCCTCGATCGCGTCGGCCCGCAGCTGCTCTTCCGGCCGTGGGTAGCCCGGGCTGCCGATGATCGTGGCCACCCGGACCGCGTTGGCGACGATCGCCTCCCGGGTGGCGTCCGCAGGCCGCTGCAGCAGGGCGCGCAGCTGCTTGGGGCCCGGTGGCGGCAGGAGCGCCTGGTTGTTACTGGAGAAGATGACGCCGAGCGTCTTGGTGCGCTGCGGGAATCTGGCCGCGAAGATCTGCGCGATCATGCCGCCCATCGACGCGCCGACGATGTGCGCACGGTCGATGCCAAGGTGGTCCAGCAGCGCGGCGGCGTCGTCGGCCAGATCTTCGAGCGTGTACACCGCCGGACTGCGCCGACCGAGGAACGACCGGACCATCCGCGGCAACAGCTTCGCACCGGTGTGACGGCCGGTCACCTTGCTCGACAGGCCGACGTCGCGGTTGTCGTAGCGGATCACGCGCAGCCCCTGGTCGACGAGCTTCTCGCAGAAACCGTTGCGCCACAACAACAATTGCGCGCCCAGGCCCATGATGAGCAACACCGGAGGATGGTTCGGGTCGCCCATGTCCTCGTAGTAGATCTCCAGGTCGCCGGACTTGGCGGTGCCGGTGCGACTGATCACATTGCTCCTCGCGCAAGCGCTCGTCGGTGCACTACGCGTCGACCTGATTCTTCTCGGGATCCTGCTCGGGGTCCTGGTATTCGCGGCTGACCTCGACCATGAAGTTGGCGAAGTAACCCGTCAGCTGCGGATCGCTCATCATCTGCCAGCGCGGCGCGAGCAGCTTCATGTAGCGCTCGACGTAGAGGAACTGCTTGCCGATCAGCACGAGCTCGCGCGGCAGCTTGACGTCGTAGGCATCGGCGAGTGTGGAGAGCTGCTTGCCGATGTCGGCGTACGACATGTCGCCGAGGTTCTGCATGGTCAGCGGGGTGGCGAACTTCTCCAGGTCCTTGGCGGCCTCCGCCTCCGGCTTCATGGTGCCGACCGCGCCCATCAGCACGACGATCTTGCCCGCTGCGGCGTGGTCCTTCTTGACCAGAAGCGCGTACACCAGCTCGCGCAGCAGCCAGCGGGTGCGCGGGTCGATGCGGCCCATGATGCCGAAGTCGAAGAACACGATCTTGCCGTCGTCGTCGACGTAGAGGTTGCCCGCGTGCAGGTCACCGTGGAACAGCCCGTGCCGCAGGCCGCCCTCGAACACGCTGAACAGCAGGGCCTTGACGAGCTCGGTGCCGTCGAAGCCGGCCTTGCGGACGGCGGCGGCGTCGTCGATGCGGATGCCGTTCACCCGCTCCATCGTCAGCACCCGCTCGCTGGTCAGGTCCCAGTAGACCTGGGGCACCCGGATGTTGCGGCCGAGCGGCGACGCGTGCATGTGCGCCACCCAGGCGTCCATCGACTGCGCCTCGAGACGGAAGTCCAGCTCCTCGGCGAGGTTGTCGGCGAAGTCGGCGACGACGTCCTGGGCGGACAATCGCCTGCCCAGCTTGGCCAGCTCGACCAGCTGCGCGCCCCGCTTGAGGATCTGCAGGTCGGCGGCGACGCGGCGGCGGATGCCGGGCCGCTGGATCTTGACGACGACCTCTTCGCCGCTGTGCAGGGTCGCGTAGTGCACCTGTGCGATCGACGCCGACGCGAACGGCTCGTCATCGAACGTCTTGAACAGATTCTTGGGGTCGTCGCCGAGGTCCTCGACGAACAGCTTGTGGATCTCGTCGTGGTCGGCGGGCGGCACCCGGTCGAGCAGGCTGCGGAACTCCCGCGAGAGCTCTTCGCCGAACGCGCCCGGGCTGGACGCGATGATCTGACCGAACTTGACGTAGGTGGGGCCGAGATCGGCGAACGTTTTCGGGATCTCGCGAATGACTTTCTGCTGCAGTGAGCCGCGGCCGGCGAGCTTGGTGACGACTCGTGCCGCGGTGCGGGTTACCTGCCAACCCGTCGCTCCGATGCGGGCGGCCTCGATGGGCAACGGGACCCGATCAAGCTTGGCCACCTCGCGGTGCTTAGTCGTACTCATCCCTGCAGTCTCTCAAAATCGGCCGTGACCCGCGAAAACCTGTGGACCCGGTCACACTGACCTGCAGTTGTGGTTGAGCAGGGCCGCGCGATGAGCACAATGCGCACAACCTGAAGATCGCCGGATACGACGGGTAGTGCGCACAAGCGCGACGTCGTCGCCGCGGCTCCATAGCTTCGGACGTAACCAACCGTCCGAGGAGCGAAAGATGGCCGCGCTACTGACCGAGCCGCAGGGCACCTCGATGAAGCGCGTCGCGATGGCGAGCTTCGTCGGGTCTGCGATTGAGTACTACGACTTCTATATCTATGGCACCGCGGCGGCGCTGGTGTTCCCGAAGGTCTTCTTCCCGCACCTGGGCACGACGATGGCGACGGTCGCCTCGATGGCGACATTCGCCGCGGCGTTCCTGTCCCGCCCGATCGGTGCGGCGTTCTTCGGGCACGTCGGCGACCGACTCGGCCGCAAGTCGACCCTGATCGCCACCCTGCTGATCATGGGCCTGTCGACGCTGACGGTGGGTCTGGTGCCCAGCACGGCGACGATCGGCTTGGCCGCACCGCTGATCCTGTTGACGCTGCGCCTCGTACAGGGTTTCGCGGTCGGCGGTGAGTGGGCCGGCTCCGCGCTGCTGTCCGCCGAGCATGCACCCGCCGAGGCCCGCGGCCGCTACGGCATGTTCACCCAGATGGGCGTCGGCAGCGGCCTCGTGATGAGCAGCCTGATGTTCCTCGTCGTGAACCAGACCATCGGCGAGAGCAGCCGCGCCTTCATCGACTGGGGCTGGCGGATCCCGTTCCTGTTCAGCGCGGTGCTCGTCGCGATCGCGCTCTACGTGCGGCTGCAACGTCGCCGAGACGCCGGTCTTCGCCGCGCAGAAGGCTAGCGCTAGCGAGCCCA
Source organism: uncultured Actinomycetota bacterium (assembly GCA_963716505.1). Taxonomy (GTDB): domain Bacteria; phylum Actinomycetota; class Actinomycetes; order Mycobacteriales; family Mycobacteriaceae; genus Mycobacterium. Next base: position 168,199 of record CAVQTL010000003.1, on the reverse strand, counting down.
CGCCGGAGAAGCCGTTCGCCGCGCTGTTCGGCAATCAGCGGCGCGAGGTGATGCTCGCCGCGGGCAGCATGATCGGCTTCTTCACCCTCGGCTACCTGGCCAACGCGTACTTCATGAGCTATGCCCATACGCACGTGGGCTTTTCGCCGGATCTCATTCTGATGGTGGGGCTGCTGGGCGGCGTGATCGTGGTGGTGTTCAACGCGCTGAGCGCGATTCTGAGCGATGTCTTCGGCCGCCGCCGCGTGATCATGGCGGCGTTGGCGGTCGGCGTGCCGTGGTCGTTCGTCGTGCTTCCGCTGATCGACACCGGCAATGCTCGCGATGTTCGCGCTGGCCATGTCGGGCACATACGCAATCGCCGCGAGCTCGTACGGCCCGATGGCGGCGTTCGTTCCCGAGATCTTCGGCACCCGCTACCGCTACAGCGGGGCGGGCGTGTCGCTGAACCTCGCGGGGCTGGTCGGTGGTGCGGTGCCGACGATCATCGCCGCGCCGCTGCTGGCGACCTGGGGGGTGACCGCGATCGGCGTGATGATGACGGCCGTCGTGCTGGTCAGCCTTGTCTGCACCGCTTCGCTACCCGAGACGAAAGGCGCTGCGCTCGCTTGACCCTCGCGAACGGTGGCGATCGTTTTCTGAGCCCGGCCCCTCGATCTTCGGTTTCGGTGGAATCTTCGGGCGGTCCGGAACGTTCGCGTCATATATAGGGAGTCAATGTAAGTCTCCCGCATCGTCACACCGAAAGGAGTAGCAGACGTGACTTCCAGGCAGTACAAGCTGGTGTCGGCGGCCGTTGGTGCGAGCGCCGCGATCGCGATGAGTGTGTTCGGCGTCGCCTTCAGCACCGTCAGCTCCGCGCAGGAGCCCCTCAAACTCAGTCCGGTCACGGCGCCGCCCGCCACCCCGGGGCACACGGTCACGGCGACCAAGGCGCCCTCGGCACCGGAGACAAGTCGTGCCAAGCCGTCGATCACCGGACCCGCGCCGCTGCCGCCGGAAGAGCAAGGGCTTCCGGGCTAGCGTCAGTCGGCCAGGGCGAAGTTCTCGGCGAGCGCCTCGACGATGGGGCGCCATACCGGCTCGGGCAGGTCGTGGCCCATGCCGTCCACGACGACGAACCGCGCCCCGGGAATCGCCCTGGCCAGGTTGCGGCCGTTGCGCGGCCGCACCAACGGATCGTTGGTGCCGTGGATGACCATCGTCGGTGCGGTGATGCTGCGGGTGTAGCGCAGCAAGCTGCCGGTACCGAGGATCGCGTCGAACTGACGAAGCATGCCCTGCGGGTAGTCGCTGCGGGCCCGCAGCTCCTCGACGCGGCGGCGCAACGCGTCAACCGGCGGTAAGTAGTTGGGGCCGTTGATGATCGAGATGCTGCGCACCTCAGCGGCCAGCCGCTCCTCCCACGGCGCGTCCTTCGCAGGCCCACCGAAGGCCAGCCTGATGACCCGCCACCGCGGCACCGCCGACAACAGGCGGTTCGAACTGGACATGATCAGCCCCAGTGACGCCAGCCGGTCGGGATGGCTGGCCGCAAGCACCTGCGCGATCATGCCGCCCATCGATGCTCCGACGACATGGGCGCGGTCAATGCCGAGGTGGTCCAGCAGCCCCTTCACGTCGTTGGCCATGTCGACGAGCGTGTAGGGCACCTGGCTGCGGCGGCCCGTCACGTGGCGCAGCACCCGCGGGTACACCGAACCGACGGCCTTCGCGCCGTGGATCTTCGTCGACAGGCCGGTGTCGCGGTGGTCGAACCGGATGACCCGGTAACCCTGTTCGACCAGCTGCGCGCAGAACCCGTCCGGCCACATCGGCAGCTGGGCGCCGACGCCCATGATCAGCAATACGGGCGGGTCGTCGGGGTCGCCGAGATCCTCGTAAAACAACTCCACGTCGCCGCAGAGCGCCGTCCCCGTTCGGGTGTGCACGTAGTCCTTTGTACCGTGCGGCTACGCCGACTTCTTCCATGGCTTGATCCAGTCGGTCTCCGGCCACCCCAGGATGCCGGCCATCAGCTCGTACATCGTTGCGCCGTCGATGGATTCGCGGATGATGTCGCAGTGCCCGGCGTGCCGGGTCAGCTCCTCGACCAGATGCATCGCCACCCAGCGCACGTTCCAGAAGTCGAGATCCTGCGGGAACCACGGCACATCGTGCGGGACGGGCACCTGCGTGTCGAGGTCGGCCTCGGCGAAGATCCGCAGCGTGTCCTCGTTCTGCGCGCGCAGCTTGTCGAGTAGCTCGTCGAGGGTTTCGTCGTCACGCATCACGTACTGGTCCTCGTATTCGGCCGCCTGCTCCTCGAACGGCCGGTCGTCGCGGGGCGGGGAACTCGGGCGCCGCCTTCACGCGTGCCATCCAGCTGTGCTGAACGCCGGTCGCATGCTTGACGAGGCCGCCGATCGACAGCGCGCTCACCGACGGCTTGGACCGTGCCTGCTCGTCGGTCAGCCCGTAGGCCACCGCGAAGAAGGCGTTCTGGTTGAACCGCAGGAACTCGAGCAACGTCTGGCGTTCGTCCGCGGCGGGCGGGGGCATTCCTTGCATCGTGCTACTTCTCCTTGTTCTCGGGGCTGTTGGCGTAAAGGTCTCGGATGCAGGCGATTTCGGCGCCGTGGTGAATCATCTCGCGGTTGATGTGCAGGACCAGCGCGATGAACGGATAGTCGGCGAACGGGCCCTCGGCGGGGCCGCACGGGCGGTCCAGCTCATCGTCGTCGAGCGCGCGCACACCCGCCATCCATTTTTCGTAGGCGTCGTCGAGCTGACGCAACGCGGTCGCCGCATCGGTCGCGTACGGCCAGCTCTGGTAGTCCGCGGGCGGTCCGGCGAAGTGCGAGTGGTTGCGCATCGCCAGCACGCCGACGATGACGTGCGCGAGCCGCCACGCGATCGTGGTGAACGGTGCCGGTTCCGGCGCCGGGTATTCGAAGTCGATCCCGCCGTCGGGGTGCACGGTCCAGCAGTTGGGCACCGGGCACCAGAAGTACTCGTCGTCGGTCAGGCCGTCGAGTCGCGGCCGCAGCTGGGTGGTCCAGTGGAAGTCGAGCTGGTCGGCGAGTTGGCTGACCACCGGCTGTTCGTTCGTCTTCGAGCTCATGACACCAACCTCTCATCTATATAGGACAGTTTCTGTCCTAAAACCGTGCGAGTCTGAAAACATGTCCGAGACGACGAGCCGCGTGCTGCAGCTGCTTGGCCTGCTGCAGTCGCGCCGGGTGTGGTCAGGTGAGGAGCTCGCTGACCGGCTCGGCGTCACCACCCGCAGTGTGCGCCGCGACATCGAACGGCTGCGTGACCTGGGCTATCCGGTGCTCGCCAGCAAGGGGCACGGCGGCGGCTACCAGCTGGGTGCGGGCGCGGCACTGCCGCCGCTGCTGCTGGACCCCGACGAGGCCGTGGCGATGGCGGTCTGCCTGCGGCTGGCCGCGGGCGGCAGCGTGGCCGGCGTCGGCGAATCTGCGCTGCGGGCGCTCAGCAAGCTGGACCAGGTGATGCCGTCGCGGCTGCGCTCACAGGTGTCTGCGGTCCACGACGCCACTGTCACGCTCACCTGGAACTCGTCCGACTCGCCCGTCGAACCCGACGTGCTGATGACCCTGGCCCGCGCCTGTCGCGACCACGAGCATGTGTCGGCGTCCTATGTCGATCGCGCGGGCAACGCCACGGAGCGGCGGCTGGAGCCCTACCAACTCGTCACGACGGGAAAGCGCTGGTATCTGCTGGCCTTCGACCGTGATCGCGACGACTGGCGCAGCCTGCGGCTGGACCGGATGGGTGACGTCCGCGCCCGTGGCAGCACGTTTGTGGCCAGGGACGCACCCGACGCCGCGGCGTATGTGCAGCGGTCCATCAGCGCATCGCCGTATCTGCACGTCGCACGCGTCCGCTATTTCGCGCCGGAACAGGTTGTGGCACAGCATTTCTCGCCGTCATCGGTAACCATCGAAGCAGATGGGCCCGACGCCTGCATCGTCACCGCGGGTGCCGACGACCCGGAGCGGATGGTGATCTACTTCGCGACCGTCGGTGCCGATTTCGAGGTACTCGAACCACCCGAAGTGGCCGACGCGGTCGAATCGGCTGCCGACCGGTTGCGGCGTGCTGCCAGCAGACCGTGACGCTCGCGCCTGGCGGCTGATCCGCGCAGCCGCAAGCGCAGCAGAAGCAGTCGGCGGTGCGCCTCGAACCCCATTGATAGAGGGTCCGACCAGGTGCGCGAGCCGCCTGACGTATTGCGTTCAGTCGTCATGATGGCTCCATTGTGGCATTTCGGCGCGAAGGCTGCAGACGACGCGCCGCGACCTGCAGTCGGATGCCCATCGAAATGAATTGCGGCCCAACCGCACTCAACATTGCGGCGACAAAACGGCATATGCGGCATAGATCGAAGGTGTGATAAGGCTCACTCGAACCTCGTCAGTCGGCGATGCCCAAGCGGTCGGTGAGCACCAGAAACGCGACCGCGAAGTCGTTTTCGGCGGTATCGGCGCGCAGCCGGTCCCAGTCGACGCGCTCGCGCACCGCCCGGGTCGCCGGGAGCAGCGCCGCGAAATCGCAGTGGTGCTCGTTGAGCGCGTTCAGCTTCTCGGTGATCACCTGCGTCGGCGACAGCACCCGCATCCGGATGGCCAGCACGTCGAGTTCCTCCGCCGACGCGATCATCTCCGCGCCGACCGCCGCCCCGTTGAGCTGATGCAGAACATCGATGACGAACTGCTGCTCGACGCACGCCTTGAACAACCAGTCCTCCGGCGTGCGGTCGATGCGGAACCCGGCCTTCTCCAGCGTCAGCGCCGCGGCCTCGGTGTCTTCCTCGGCGACCACGAAGTCCACGTCGTGCACTGGCTCGGGGCCGCCGTACGCCCACAATGCGTAGCTGCCGGCCAGCGCGAACTCCGGGCCGTGCGCCTTGAGCGCCGAGGCCGCGTGTTTGAGCGCGTCACGCAGGTCGATGTTCGTCTCGGGTTTTGTCACTGTGGGTACCTAATACCCATGCGGATGGCCACCTTCAACATCCTGCACGGGCGCAGCGTCCACGACGGTGCAGTTGAGCTGGACCGGCTGGCGGAATCCATCCGGCGGCTCGACGCCGACGTGCTGGCGCTGCAGGAGGTCGACCTCGACCAGCCCCGCTCGGCGATGGCCGACCTGACGGCGGTGGCGGCGCAGGCGATGGGGGCGGTGACGCACCGGTTCGTCGCGGCCATCTCCGGTACGCCGGGGGCGACGTGGATGGCGGCGACGGGTCGCGAGCAACCGGGCACTGCCGCCTATGGGATCGCGCTGTTGTCCCGGTTCCCGGTGCAGAACTGGCAGGTGGTGCGGCTGCCGCGCATCCCCGTCACGTTCCCCATGTATCTGCGCGAGCCCAACAAGGTGCTGATGGTGCACGAGGAACCGCGTGCGGCGATGGTCGCGCGGCTGGACACGCCGCTGGGGCCGATGACCGTCGCCAACACCCATTTGTCGTTCGTGCCCGGCTGGAATCGCGTCCAGCTTCGCCACCTCGCCCGTGACCTCCGCGGCTTCGCCGGACCGCGGGTGCTGATGGGCGATCTCAACATGACGCCGCCGAGGATCCGGCGGTGGGTCGGACTGCGTTCGCTGTGCGCCGCAGCCACCTTTCCCGCCGACGATCCGCAGCGTCAGCTCGACCACGTCCTGACCGACGACCCGACGCTGGTGGCCGACGACTGTCTGACGCCGGAGTTGCCGATCTCGGATCATCGCGCGCTAATTGTCGACCTGTCCCGCCGCTAGCTCCGGATCGTTACTGTGTGTCTGACGGGTTAGCGGCGGATAGGGCATCACGTGGACCCAAAAGTCGGCGGATCGCAACTGTCTTGTGCGGCATGCGGGACCGGGCTTCGTGCATCGGCCCGATTCTGCGATGGCTGCGGTGCGCCCATCGATTCAGCCCGTCAACCCGAGGAACGCAAACAGGTCACGGTGTTGTTCGCCGATGTCGTCGGATCAATGAAGATGGCCGCGGCGCTGGACACCGAACGGCTGCGCGAGATCATGCACGAACTGTTCAACCGATCCGTTTCGGTCGTACAGCGATATCTCGGGACGGTGGACAAATTCACCGGCGACGGGTTGATGGCACTATTCGGTGCACCCGCCGCCCTCGAAGACCATGCGCTGCGCGCGTGCATCTCCGCCCTCGAACTGCAGGCAATGGCGCGCGAACTCGCCGTCGATGTACGTGGAACCGACGGCATGGATCTCCGCATCCGGGTCGGATTGAACTCCGGAGAGGTGATCGCGGGCGATTTCGGTTCGGCTACCGCGGGCTACACGGTCACCGGGCACACAGTGGGAATGGCTCAGCGAATGGAATCTGCGGCCGGCCCAGGCGAGGTGTTGTGCTCGGCGTCGACTGCGAAACTGGTCGAGCACGCGGCGCGGTTGGGCGCATGGGACACAGTTGTCGTCAAGGGATTCGACGAGCCGGTTGCGGTGCGTCGCCTCGAGGCCATCGACTCCGAACGCCCTGTGATTGGTCGTGACGACGGTCCGTTGGTCGGCAGAGACGAAGACCTTGCGGAATTGACCGAGGCGTTTGAAGACGATGCGACGTCGGTAGTCAGCGTCGTCGGCGAGCCCGGCCTCGGCAAGAGCCGGCTGCTTCGCGAGTTCGCCAGCTACGCAACAGTTCGCGATGCGCAGATCGTGGTCACACACTGCGAGGCGCACATGGCGCATGTCCCGTTGCGGGTCTTGTCGCGGCTGATGCGCGGCCTGTTCGGCGTGCGGCAGCTCGACGGCGCGAACGCGCGGGAGCACGTCCTCAATCAACTGCGCGGTATCGCCGAACCCGGCGCTGCCGACGTCGCGGTCTTGTTCGACGAAATGGCGATAGGCGAAGCCGCGACGCCGATGCCGAAAGTAAGCACCGATGCGCGTCGGCACGTGTTTCGGGACTTTTGCGTCTGCTCGCCAGTGGCGTAAATCACTACGTAGGGTGGCGTCGTGGCGTTCGGCGTGACCTCCGCGGAGTCGACGGACCTCTTCGTGGGGCCGCCGGATGCGCCGCTGCAGATTGTCAGGGTCACCCACACCGGCGGCACGTCGCCGATCGCCGTCGAGGGCGACGGCCTGGCCACGCCGGAGCCGCCGTCGGCCGACCCCGCCGGAGGCGTGACCGAGGTGCCCGTCGAGGTGAGCGCCCCCGTACCCGGTGAACGCCGCGCGGCCCGTGTGCTGTGTGACGGAACCAGCACCGACTTCGAGTTCACCGTCGCCGAACCGGGCTGGACGATGTTCATGGTCAGCCACTTCCACTACGACCCGGTGTGGTGGAACACGCAGGCCGCCTACACCAGCCTGTGGACCGAGGAGCCGCCGGGCCGGTGCAGGCAGACCAACGGCTTCAACCTGGTCGCCGCGCACCTCGAAATGGCGCGCAGGGAGCCGGAATACAAGTTCGTGCTCGCCGAGGTCGACTATCTCAAGCCGTACTGGGACACCCACCCACAGGACCGTACGGACCTGCGCCGGTTCATCGCGGAGGGCCGCGTCGAGATCATGGGCGGCACCTACAACGAGCCGAACACCAACCTGACCAGCGCCGAGACGACGATCCGGAACTTCGTGGCCGGCATCGGCTTTCAGCGAGATGTGGTCGGTGCCGAGCCGGCGACCGCGTGGCAGCTGGACGTGTTCGGCCACGACCCCCAGTTCCCGGGAATGGCGGCCGACGCAGGCCTGACGTCCAGCTCGTGGGCGCGTGGACCGCACCATCAGTGGGGCCCGATGCAGAACCAGGGCGACCCCGAGCGCATGCAGTTCTCCAGCGAGTTCGAGTGGATCTCGCCGTCTGGCCGCGGCCTGCTCACCCACTACATGCCTGCGCACTACTCAGCCGGCTGGTGGATGGATTCGGCGGCGACCCTCGAAGAGGCCGAAACGGCGACCTACGAATTGTTCTCGTCGCTGAAGAAGGTCGCGCTGACGCGCAACGTGCTGCTGCCGGTCGGCACCGACTACACCCCGCCGAACAAGTGGGTCACCGAGATTCACCGCGACTGGAATGAGCGCTACACCTGGCCGCGGTTCGTGTGCGGGCTGCCGCGCGAGTTCTTCGCCTCGGTGCGGGCCGAACTGGTCGAGCGGGGGATCCAGGCGTCACCGCAGACCCGCGACATGAACCCCATCTACACCGGCAAGGACGTCTCCTACATAGACACCAAGCAGGCCAACCGCGACGCCGAGAACGCGGTGCTGGACGGCGAGCGCTTCGCCGTGTTCGCCGGCCTGCTCGGCGGCGCCACCTATCCGCAGGCCGCGCTGGAGAAGGCGTGGGTGCAACTCGCGTACGGCGCGCATCACGACGCCATCACCGGCTCGGAGTCCGACCAGGTGTACCTCGACCTGTTGACCGGCTGGCGCGACGCGTGGGAGCTGGGCTGCGCCGCGCGCGACAATGCGCTCGCCCTGATCTCCAGCGCCGTCGACGGAACGGTGGTGGTGTGGAACACGCTGACGCACAACCGAACCGATGTGGTGACGGCCCGGCTCGACGAACCGTTCGGCGACGGCGTACGGGTGATCGACGCCGACGGCAACGAGCAACCCGCGCTCGTCGAGCACGGCGGCCGGTCGGTGACCTGGCTGGCACGGGATATCCCGTCGCTGGGCTGGCGCGCCTACCGGGTGACCGCGGGCTCGGCGCAGGCGGGCTGGAAAGCGGTGAGCGGCAGCGAGATCAGCAACGGCCGCTATCGGCTGCGGGTCGACCCGGCCAGGGGCGGCGCGGTGTCGTCGCTGACCGACGACGGCCGCGAACTCCTCGCCGACGGCAAGGTCGGCAACGAGCTGGCGGTGTACGACGAGTACCCCGCACACCCCGACGCCGGCGAGGGACCGTGGCACCTGCTGCCCAAGGGGCCGGTGGTCGTCTCGTCAAGTGCCGCCGCCGAGTCGGTGCAGTGCTACCACTCCCCGCTGGGCGAGCGGCTTGTCGTGCACGGTCGGATCGGTTCGGTGCTGCGGTACACCCAGACATTGACGCTGTGGCACGGCATTCCGCGCGTGGACTGCAGCACCACGATCGACGAGTTCACCGGTGAGGACAAGCTGGTTCGGCTGCGCTGGCCGTGCCCCGTCCCAGGGGCGAAGCCGGTGAGCGAGGTCGCCGACGCGGTGATCGGGCGCGGCTTCGCGCTGCTGCACGAACCCGGCTCCGCGGAGTCCGTCGACACCGCGAAACATCCCTACACACTGGACAATCCGGCGTACGGCTGGTTCGGGCTTTCGTCGGCCATGCGAGTGCGGATCGCCGACGCAGTGCGCGCAGTGTCGGTGGCCGAGGTGGTGTCGCCGACCGAGGCGGAGTCGGCGCCATTGGCCCGCGACCTGATGGTGGCGCTGGTCCGCGCAGGCGTCACCGCGACGTGCAGCAGTGCCGACAAGCCCCGCTACGGGGATCTGCAGGTCGACTCCAACCTTCCCGATGCCCGGATCGCGCTCGGCGGGCCCGACCAGAATCCGTTCACCGCGGCCGTGTTGGCCGAAGCCGACCCCGTCTACACCGACGAGCTGAAGCGCCAGTTGTACGCCACCGGCTCGGCCAGGGTGTTCGTCCCTGCGGCCGCGCCGCTCGCGACGACCTGGCTACCCGGCGCGGACCTGCGCGGGGTGCGGGCTCTGCCGGTGCTCATCATCGCAGGCGGCAACGGACTCGACGAGGCGGTCTCCTCGGTTGTCGAAGACCTTGCCGATGCGGAGATTTCGGTCGACCAACAGGTGCCGTTCGAGGTCGAGGTGTTCGAGCAGCGAACCGTCGCGGTGCTCAACCGCGGGGTGCCCGGCTTCGCCGTCGACACCGACGGCACCCTGCACGCGTCGCTGATGAGGTCCTGCACCGGCTGGCCGTCCGGGGTGTGGATGGACCCGCAGCCGCGTCGCACCGCACCCGACGGCTCGAACTTCCAACTGCAGCACTGGACCCATACGTTCGACTACGCGCTGGCCTCCGGTGACGGCGACTGGCGATCCGCCGCCGTCCCCCACCGAAGTGCGGAGTTCTCGCACCCGCTGCGTGCGGTTGTCGGAAACCGTAGTGCCACAGGCGGGTTGCCGAGCTGGGGCTCGCTCTTGGAGATCGAGCCCGCGGGCACCGTCCAACTGGGCGCGCTGAAAGCGGCGGGCAACCCGCTGGCGTCCGGCAGCAGCAGGCCCGTCGACCCGGTCGAAGCGGTGGCGATTCGTCTGGTCGAAACAGTAGGCGCCGCAGCCGAAGTCGCCATCACGTCCGGGCTGCACAGGGTGTCATCGGCGTCGCGCGTCAACCTGCTCGAGGAGGCTCGGCTGCAGAAGCACCGCGCATTCGAGGGTGTCACGCTGCAGGGCTATGAGATCGCGACGATGCTGACCCGTCTCAACATGCCGCGCGTGCTCGAGGCCGACCACACGCAGCTGGCGCCCGATGCCGAGGCCGCGCAGCCGCTGTATGCGCGGTACTGGTTGCACAACCGCGGTCCGGCGCCGCTCGGCGGGCTGCCCGCCGTCGCGCATCTGCACCCGCAGGCCACCGTCGCCGAGGCGGGCGACGAAGTCGTGCTTCGGCTTACCGCAGCCAGCGACTGCACCGACTCGGTGCTGCACGGCGCGGTGCGATTGGTGTGCCCCGACGGCTGGAAGGCGAGCCCGCCGAGGCTGCCGTTCGTCCTGCCAGGCGGCGGGCATCTGGAGGCCGACGTCGAGCTGACGATGCCGCCAGGCACCCCGCCCGGGCTCTATCCGATCCGCGCCCAGCTCGTCGTCACCGGCGATGACGCGGAGTCGATGCCCGTGTCCTGGCGGCAGGTCGTCGAGGACGTCGCCACCGTGTCGGTGGGTACGCCACGGGAGGACAACGAAATCGTCTACCTGGTCGGCGAACCCGCAGACGTCGAGGTGGCCGCGGGTGAGTCCGCGCGGCTCGCGGTGACGGTCGGCACGTCGGCGGGCGCAAGTCTGGCGCTGGAGGCGCATCTGATCAGCCCGTGGGGAACCTGGGAGTGGATCGGTCCTGCCGCGCAGGGCGCTGTGCTGATTCCGGGCGAGACGGTGGAGCTCGGGTTCGACGTCGCCCCGCCATCGTGGGTGCAGCCCGGCGAGTGGTGGGCGCTGGTCCGGGTGGGCTGCGCCGGACGGCTGCTCTACTCGCCCGCCGTGAAGGTGACGGTCCGATGAGCGACGTGCACGTCGCCGCCACCGTCGCGGGTCTTGAAGTGCCCGTCGCCGACGTCTACGCGCGGGAGGCGCGGCTGCGGGAGACGGTGCCCGCCGCTGCGCTACCTCGGGCGGGCACCAGCGAGGGGCGGCAGCTGCGCCGCTGGCTGACGCAGCTGTTGGTGACCGAGCGGGTGGTCGCCACCGAGGCCGCTGCGGCCGGTCTGACCGCAGCCGGTGCACCCACCGAAGATGAGCTGATGCCCGACAATGCGGCGCGGCTGGAGATCGGCAGCGTTGCGGCGGCGGCGTTGGCCGATCCGCTCGCCCGGGCGATGTTCGACCATGTCACGGCGGCCGTCGACGTCACCGAAACCGATGTAGCCGACTACCACGCCCGCAACCCACTGCGGTTCGCGACGCCATCGGACGCCGGGAACGGTTGGCGCACAGCGACACTCGACGCCCCGCCGCTGGAAGCCGTTCGGCCGTTGATCGTCGAGCATCTGCGCGGTGCCGCCAGGCGGCGGGCGTTCCGGCTGTGGCTCGACGCGCGGCGGGCCGAGCTGGTTCGGCTCGCACCCGGCTACGAGCATCCCGGCGACCCCCGTCAACCCGACAACACCCACAGGCACTGATGGACGACGCGGCGTTGGCTATCGACATCGGCGGCACGAAGATCGCCGTCGGGTTGGTCGGCGACGACGGACGGCTCGGCCACCACGCCCAGTTGCCGACACCCGATAGCGACGCCGAGGCCATCTGGGCGGTGGTCGACTCGCTGGTCACCGAGGCGCTTGCCGCAGCGGGAGGTCACGTCCGCGGTGTCGGCATCGCGTCAGCAGGCCCGATCGACCTGCCCTCGGGCACCGTCAGCCCGATCAATATCAGGCAGTGGCAACGCTTTCCGATCGTCGACCGAGTCACCGATCTGGTCGGTGCCCCGGTGCGGCTCGGCGGAGACGGGTTGTGCATGGCGATGGGTGAGCGGTGGCGCGGCGCAGGGCGCGGTGCGCATTTCATGCTCGGCATGGTGGTGTCGACGGGTATCGGCGGCGGCCTGGTACTCGACGGCGCGCCCTACGATGGGCGCACCGGCAATGCCGGGCACGTCGGCCACGTCGTCGTCGACCCCGACGGCGCACCGTGCACGTGCGGCGGCCACGGCTGCGTGGAGACGCTCGCGTCGGGACCCCGTATCGCGGAGTGGGCCCGGCAGCACGGCTGGAGGGCGCCGCCGGAAGCGGACGCGAAGGAACTCGCCGACGCCGCCAACGCCGGTGATCCGGTAGCGGTCGAGGCGTTCCATCGGTGCGCGATCTTCGTCGCGGCGACGATCGCGTCCGTCGGTGCGGTCTGCGACCTGGACCTCGCGGTGATCGGCGGCGGAGTGGCCAAGTCAGGAGCGCTGCTGTTCGACCCGCTGCGAGAGTCACTCGCCGTGCACGCGGGCCTGGACTTCCTGCGCGACCTGCAGGTGGTGCCCGCCGAATTGGGTGGCGACGCCGGCCTTGTCGGCGCCGCGGCCCTGGTGATTTCGCCGTGAGAGACTGGCCTCCCCTAGACAAGTGAGGGACAGCATGACAAATCTCGACCAGCGCACCGACAATGCGGTACTGCCCAACGGCCTGAAGCTCGACGATGCCCGTCGCCAGGCGGCGCGAACGTACGAACTCGACCGTGCGCACGTCTTCCACTCCTGGTCTGCCCAGGCGGAGATCACGCCGATGACAATCGTGGCGTCGGAGGGCTCCTATATCTGGGACGGTGACGGTAATCGCTTGTTGGACTTCGCTTCTCAGCTGGTTTTCACCAACATCGGCCACCAGCACCCCAAGGTCGTCGCAGCCATCCAGGAGCAGGCGGCCAAGCTGTGCACGGTTGCTCCGCAGCACGCCAACGACGCTCGCTCGGAGGCGGCACGGCTCATCGCGCAGCGCACACCCGGCGACCTGAACAAGATCTTCTTCACCAACGGTGGCGCCGACGCCAACGAACACGCCGTGCGTATGGCGCGACTGCACACCGGCCGCTACAAGGTCCTGACGCGATACCGCTCCTATCACGGCGGCACCGACACCGCCATCAACCTGACCGGTGATCCGCGACGCTGGCCCAACGACTACGGAAACAGCGGCGCCGTGCACTTTTTCGGCCCGTTCCTCTATCGCTCACATTTCCACGCCACCACCGAGGAGCAGGAATGCGAACGCGCGCTCGCGCACCTCGACGAGGTGATCCGGCTGGAGGGACCCGCGACCATCGCGGCGATCGTGCTGGAGTCGATCCCGGGTACCGCGGGCATCATGGTGCCGCCTCCCGGCTACTGGCCGGCGTACGGGATCTCTGCGACCGGTACGGCATCGTGTTCATCGCCGATGAGGTGATGGCGGGCTTCGGCCGCACCGGAAAGTGGTTCGCCATCGACAATTTCGACGTCACGCCCGATCTGATCACCTTCGCCAAGGGTGTGACCTCCGGCTATGTTCCGCTCGGCGGAGTTGCCATCAGCCCGGCGATTGCGGAGACGTTCGCCCACCGTGCCTATCCCGGCGGCCTCACCTATTCGGGTCATCCGCTGGCCACCGCGGCCGCCGTGGCCACCATCAATGCGATGGAGGACGAGGGCATGGTCGCCAACGCCGCGCGCCTCGGTGAAGAGATCATCGGACCCGGCCTGGCCGACATCGCCCGGCGTCATCGCAGTGTCGGGGAGGTCCGCGGCCTCGGCGTGTTCTGGGCGGTGGAACTCGTCGCCGACCAGAAAACCAAGGAGCCGCTGGCGCCGTACGGCGGAACCAGCGCCGCGATGAATGCCGTCGTCGGGGCGTGCAAACAGGGCGGCATGATTCCGTTTGCGAACTTCAACCGGATTCACGTCGTTCCGCCGTGCACGGTGAGCGCGGACGAGGCCCGCGCCGGGCTGGCGATCCTGGACAAAGCACTCGACGTTGCCGACAGCCACCTCTGAGCGCGACAGCTCGGCGCACTCTCGTAGCTCGCATAAGCACCGCGAGGAACTCGCATAGCACCGCGATTAACTCTCGTAGCACCGCGAGCGTAACTCTCGTAGCACCGCGAGGAACTCTCGTAGCACCGCGAGCGGCCGCATTTGTACGGCAGAACACGGCGTGTCGGCGTACAGACACGGCCGCTCGCGGTGCGAAGAAACCGCCGTTTTGGCTGATCGGCGGGCGGTCGGCTACTCTTGACGAGTTCCACCAAAGACCGTCGGTCACCGAGAAATCGGTTGAAGGTCCCGGATTGCCCGGGCGGCCTACGCAGGAGGACGAGGCAGTCGTGTTTCAGCGCGCCCCGACCATCTGCGTCGGGGCGTTCGTCATTTCCGGCCCTTCTGACATCCGACCTCGGTCACCAACTAACGAGGAGGCATGCATGGCCAAGGCTGACAAGGCCACCGCGGTTGCCGACATCGCCGAGCAGTTCAGCCAGGCGACGGCGACGCTCGTCACCGAGTACCGCGGGCTGACGGTGGCCAACCTCAAGGACCTGCGCCGCTCGCTCGGTGACTCCGCTACCTACACCGTTGCCAAGAACACGCTGGTCAAGCGTGCCGCGGCAGATGCAGGTATCGAAGGTCTCGACGAGCTGTTCGTCGGCCCGACCGCGATCGCGTTCGTCAAGGGCGAGGCGGTCGACGCGGCCAAGGCGATCAAGAAATTCGCCAAGGACCACAAGGCGCTGGTCGTCAAGGGCGGCTACATGGACGGTCGACCGCTGACCGTCGCCGAGATCGAGAAGATCGCCGATCTCGAATCGCGCGAGGTGCTGCTGGCCAAGCTGGCAGGCGCGATGAAGGCCAACCTGACCAAGGCCGCGGGGCTGTTCCAGGCTCCCGCGTCGCAGGTCGCCCGGTTGGCTGCCGCACTGCAGGAGAAGAAGGCCGCAGAAGAAGCTGCGTAAAGCCGCGTAAATCACATCCACCCACAAAGACAGAACAAGAAGTAAGGAAGGACCAACACCATGGCAAAGCTGTCCACTGAGGATCTGCTCGACGCGTTCAAGGAACTGACCCTGCTCGAGCTCTCGGAGTTCGTGAAGGCGTTCGAGGAGACCTTCGACGTCACCGCCGCCGCTCCGGTCGCCGTTGCGGCCGCTCCCGGTGCCGCCGCAGGCGCGCCCGCCGAGGCCGCCGAGGAGCAGTCGGAGTTCGACGTCGTCCTCGAGGCTGCCGGTGACAAGAAGATCGGTGTCATCAAGGTCGTTCGCGAGATCGTCTCCGGTCTCGGCCTGAAGGAGGCCAAGGATCTGGTCGACAGCGCTCCGAAGCCGCTTCTGGAGAAGGTCGCCAAGGACGCCGCCGAGGAGGCCAAGACCAAGCTCGAGGCCGCGGGCGCGACGGTCACCGTCAAGTAGCAATCGAACACTGTGGGGTCGATCTGGCAAACAGATCGGCCCCACCGTGATTTCCGCCGTCGATGCTGGTGGGGACCGAGATGTGACCTCCGACAAGTGTCGCCGGACCGGGGTCGTAAGCTACAGTGACTCAAGCCACAGGCGGGAGGGCATGTGGCGGCACAACTCGCTGGCGGAAGGATCTCGCGTGGGCATCGGTATTCAGGTTGAGGGACTGACCAAGTCCTTCGGGCCCCAGCGAATCTGGGAAGACGTCACCTTCGACATTCCGCCGGGCGAGGTCAGCGTGCTGCTCGGCCCGTCGGGTACCGGTAAGTCGGTGTTCCTCAAATCGCTGATCGGACTGTTGCGCCCGGAGCGCGGCTCGATCATCGTCGACGGCACCAACATCATCGAGTGCTCGGCCAAGGAGCTCTACGAGATCCGGACGCTGTTCGGCGTGATGTTCCAGGACGGCGCCCTGTTCGGCTCGATGAGCCTCTACGACAACACCGCTTTCCCGTTGCGTGAGCACACCAAGAAGAAGGAAAGCGAAATCCGCAACATCGTCATGGAGAAGATGGAACTGGTCGGGCTGGCCGGCGACGAGAACAAGTTCCCCGGCGAGATCTCCGGCGGTATGCGCAAGCGCGCCGGGCTGGCCCGCTCGCTGGTGCTCGACCCGCAGATCATCCTGTGCGACGAGCCCGACTCGGGTCTGGATCCGGTTCGCACCGCCTACCTGTCCCAGCTGCTGATCGACATCAACGCGCAGATCGACGCGACGATCCTGATCGTCACGCACAACATCAACATCGCCCGCACCGTGCCCGACAACATCGGCATGCTGTTCCGCAAGCACCTGGTGATGTTCGGTCCCCGCGAGGTGTTGCTGACCAGCGACGAGCCCGTCGTCCGGCAGTTCCTCAACGGCCGACGGCTGGGCCCCATCGGCATGTCCGAGGAAAAGGACGAGACGCAGATGGCCGAGGAGCAGGCCCTGGTCGACGCCGGTCACCACGACGGCGGCGTCGAGGAGATCGAGGGCGTGCCGCCGCAGATCTCCGCGACCCCGGGCATGCCCGAGCGCCAGGCCGTCGGCCGCCGCCAGGCACGCGTCCGCGAGATCATGCATACGCTGCCGCCCAACGCTCAGGAAGCGATCCGCGACGACCTGGAGGGCACCCACCAGTACGCCACGCACTCGATTCCCGACGCGGAGACCTCTAGGAATCGCTCCGTCGGGGACGAGGCACCGACCGGCCGCATCCCGGTCGCCGGCGAGCGCTGACCCAAACCCCTTTCACGAACTGCCGGCGGACGACACTCCGCCGGCAGTCGTCTTTGCGCTGAGGTCGTAGCGGAATCTGGTAAAACACCCTCCTGAAGCTCGCGTCGACGGTTAGCGTTACCGGCGGTCGCGGACGGGAGACGGCATGGGCAACCGGTTCTTGCTTTGGCTCGGCGCGGGCGCGGTGTGCGCAGGTGTGACGGTCGGGATGCTGGCAGGCGCAGGCACAGCCTTCGCGCAGACCGAATCGGATGGCGACGGCGCCCAGACGTCGCAGTCGTCGAAACCCGCTGAGAACAAACAAGTTTCGAGTAAGGACGACACGTCCGCGACGCCCGACGCCAGGCCAAGATTCGCCCGCGATGCCGCCAAGGCGATCAAGGCGGTCACCGACGCGGTGGACGACGCGGTCACCAAGGTCGTCAAGGCCGCGGGCGACAATGACCGGGCAACCGCCGCCGGGTCGAACGTCGCGACGACGGTCAGGCCCGAGCCGGGCCAACGCGCCGCGAAACTCGTCAACAACGTCATCGCCGCGGTGACACCCGGGCCCGACCGCAAGGTCGTGGCCGACAAGACACGGCAGCCCGATCCGGTCGAGACGCCGGATCCGGTAGGGGCCGTCGGCGCGGTCGAAACCGAGTCGACGAACGTCGCCAAACTCGACCGGCGACAAGGCGAGGCCATCCAGACCAACGTGGTCACTGCGCTCGCCACGTTCGCGCCGAAGCGGTCGAACCTCGCGCTGGCCACGCCGATGCTCGCGCAGCCACCGGCCACGGCCACCGCGTCGACACCGATAGACGTGCCTCCGGTGATCAGCGCGATCGGCACCGCCGTCTTCGGCCTGATCTCGCTCGCCGAGAGTGTGTTCGAAGGGCCGCCGAAGGCTCTGCCGGGAAGCGGAGTCACGGTCAAGCGCTCGACGCTGAAGATCGGCGATCAGGAAGTTCCCGCCGACTGGTACTTCCCGGACACCTACGACCCAGAAAGCGCGACGCCGCCCGAGCGCATCATCTACCTGCAGCACGGCTTCGTGGCCCGGGGTGTCTTCTACGACTACACGGCGTCCTACCTGGCCAAGGAGACCAACAGCGTCGTCGTCGCCCCGACGCTGACCTCGAACATCTTCGCCACCGACGGCATGTGGCTCGGCGGCGAGCAGATGCACCGTGCCGTCGCAGACCTGTTCCTCGACGACAACCCGGCACTGCTGACAAGCGCCCAAGACGCGGGGTACGGCCAAGCCGCCCTACCCCAGAACGTCGTGCTCGTCGGGCATTCGCTCGGTGGCGGGCTGGTGATCGACGTCGCCAGGATGATGGCCGCCGACGAGACGGGTTCGGATCCTCCGTCGAGCTACAAGCTGGCCGGCGTGGTGATGCTCGACGGCGTCTCCTTCACCGACCCGGTGCCCATCCTGGAGGACATCCCCGACGGCATCCCGGTGTACAACCTGTCGGCGACGCCCTACTTCTGGAACCTGTTCGGCACCATGGATCACGCGCTGGCCCAGGTCCGCGGCGACGAGTTCCACGGGGCGCAGTTGCTCTTCGGCCTGCATTCGGACGCCATGATCGGCGGAAACCCGCTGGTGCAGTTCGGGCCTACCTGCTCACCGGCTTCTCGCTGCCCAGCAATGTCGCGGGCTCGCAGGTCCTGGCCGCAGGCTGGATCAACGACATGTTCGACCCCACGGCGGACTCGGGGTTCTACGGCCCGCCCGGTTCGACGATCAAGATCCCGTCGGCGTTCGGCCCGGCCTTCGGGCTGGTTCAGCCGACGCCGGACCCCGTCGCCACCGTGGGCCGTGAGCTGACGGCGGTCTTCATCGGGCTGCTGTCGCACATCAATTTCGCCACCGATGTCGACACGACCCAAACGCAAACGGTGACGATGGCAGCACCCGCGATCACACCGACGGCACCCGCGATCACACCGACGGCCGCCGCGATGACGAGTGGCCCGACGTTGATCAACGTCATCGGAACGGCCGCCTGGAACGTCCTCGACTTCGCCAGCAAGATCCTCGCCGGACCGCCCTCCGCGCCCGCCGACAGCTCGGTGACGGTTGGCCGGTCTGAGTTGGCGATCGACGAATACACCGCCGAAGCCGACTGGTACTACCCGAAGAGCGGGACACCCGACAAGTTCATCTACTTCCAGCACGGGTTCCCGGCGCGCGCCGGCTTCTACAACCTCACGGCGGCAGAACTGGCCGAACGCAACAACGCTATCGTCGTCGCCCCGTCGATTACCGGCAATATCTTCGCAGCTGACGGGTACAGCCTTGGTGCCGATCCGATGCACGAGGCGGTGGCCGGGCTGTTCGAGGGAGATCGCGAGGCGCTGACGGCCAGCGCGAAAGCGGCCGGCTACGAAGGCGACCTGCCGGAGAAGTTCGTCATCGCAGGACACTCCGGCGGTGGCCAGCTCGCCGCGGGCGCCGCGGGTTTCTACTACGACTCGCTTGCCCCCGGTGAGCAATCCGATCTCGTCGGAGTGTTGCTGTACGACACCTCGGCGACGGGCGGTGCGCTCGAACGGGCCCTCGGGAAATTGCCCCCCGAATTGCCGGTTCTCCACATCGCTGCAGAGCCCTCGGCCTGGGACACCTTCGGCAATGCCAGCGACGTGCTGGTCGCGAAGCGACAGGGCCAGTTCAACGGCGTGCAGTTGATCGGTGGCACGCATTCCGATGCGTTCCGGAGTTCGACCCTCTTCGGGCTGCTCCAACCGCTGGTTGCCCTCGGTACCGGCGCCTCGACCCCGGAGAACGTCGAAGCCGTCCAGCTGCTCTCCGAGGGCTGGATCACCGACATGTACGCAGGGACCGTGTATGTGGACAATCCCTCCACCCTGCGGCAGGGCATCTACGGAACACCAGGAACCGTCATCGACATCCCCGGCACCGGCGCCCGCGCCTACGTGCTGCCGGGTCCGCCCGTGGTGTTGTCGCCGATCGACCGGGTCATCCTGATGCTGCTGAGTTCGATCAACGCCAACCAGTTCGTGACATGCGCTTCGGGCTCCTCGGCGTCGACGCCGTCCTGCGCTCCGACGATCGCGGCGTGACCAACGGTGTAAAAGTCCACATCGACACGGCGTTATCTCTTGACGGAAAGGCTCCGACGGGCCACGCTGTTGGGCAGCATGTGTAAACGGGTCAAGGACGCCAGCCAGCGCCCGAGTTGATCCTGCATGCCGTGGTTGAGGAATACGCCGTCCTGCGCTATTGTTGGACGTTGCGCTGGCTGCCTCCTGCCCATCTACCGCCTCTGACACCGTGGTCCTAGGCTGAGCCCCGATTCTGGCTCAGTGATCTAGTTGCGTGCCCGTTGTTTGGGGCCGTCTGGACGCAGGAGAACGCCAGCCGAACCGAACGCAGAGTTCGCGGCGTAGGGGTGGTGCAGGCCATCCCGACAGTCGCATTAGGTGCTGGAAGGATGCATCTTGGCAGTCTCCCGCCAGAGCAAGTCCGCTACTACAACCTCTAGCTCCGTACCTGGAGCACCCAACCGAATTTCCTTCGCCAAGCTCCGCGAGCCTCTCGAGGTTCCGGGGCTGCTTGAGGTGCAGACCCAGTCGTTCGAATGGCTGGTCGGCTCCGAGCGCTGGCGTGAGGTTGCCACCGCGCGTGGTGACGTCAACCCCGTCGGTGGGCTCGAAGAGGTGCTGACTGAGCTGTCCCCGATCGAGGACTTCTCCGGATCGATGTCGCTGTCGTTCAGCGATCCGCGCTTCGACGAGGTCAAGGCACCGGTCGACGAGTGCAAAGACAAGGACATGACGTACGCGGCCCCGCTGTTCGTCACGGCCGAGTTCATCAACAACAACACCGGCGAGATCAAGAGCCAGACGGTGTTCATGGGCGACTTCCCGATGATGACGGAGAAGGGCACCTTCATCATCAACGGCACCGAGCGTGTCGTCGTCAGCCAGCTGGTCCGGTCGCCGGGCGTCTACTTCGACGAGACCCGCGACAAGACCACCGACAAGACGCTGCACAGCGTCAAGGTGATCCCCGGCCGCGGCGCGTGGCTGGAGTTCGACGTCGACAAGCGCGACACCGTCGGTGTGCGCATCGACCGCAAGCGTCGTCAGCCGGTCACCGTGCTGCTGAAGGCGCTCGGCTGGACCACCGAGCAGATCACCGAGCGGTTCGGCTTCTCCGAGATCATGATGTCGACGCTGGAGAAGGACAACACCGCAGGCACCGACGAGGCGCTGCTGGACATCTACCGCAAGCTGCGGCCGGGCGAGCCGCCGACCAAGGAGTCCGCGCAGACCCTGCTGGAGAACCTGTTCTTCAAGGAGAAGCGCTACGACCTGGCCCGGGTGGGCCGCTACAAGGTCAACAAGAAGCTCGGCCTGAACGTGGGCAAGCCGATCACGTCGTCGACGCTGACCGAAGAGGACGTCGTCGCGACCATCGAGTACCTGGTGCGGTTGCACGAGGGCCAGACCGCGATGACCGCCCCCGGCGGCGTCGAGGTGCCGGTCGAGGTCGACGACATCGACCACTTCGGCAACCGTCGTCTGCGTACCGTCGGCGAGCTGATCCAGAACCAGATCCGGGTCGGCCTTTCGCGGATGGAGCGCGTCGTGCGCGAGCGCATGACCACCCAGGACGTCGAGGCGATCACGCCGCAGACCCTGATCAACATCCGTCCCGTCGTGGCGGCGATCAAGGAGTTCTTCGGCACCAGCCAGCTGTCGCAGTTCATGGACCAGAACAACCCGCTGTCGGGTCTGACCCACAAGCGCCGCCTCTCGGCGCTGGGCCCGGGCGGTCTGTCCCGTGAGCGTGCCGGCCTCGAGGTCCGCGACGTGCACTCCAGCCACTACGGCCGGATGTGCCCGATCGAGACCCCTGAGGGTCCGAACATCGGTCTGATCGGCTCGCTGTCGGTGTACGCGCGGGTGAACCCGTTCGGCTTCATCGAGACGCCGTACCGCAAGGTGAACAACGGCGTCGTCAGCGACGACATCGAGTACCTGACCGCCGACGAGGAGGACCGCCACGTCGTGGCGCAGGCCAACTCGCCGATCGACGACAAGGGCAAGTTCACCGAGGAGCGCGTCCTGGTCCGTCGTAAGGGCGGCGAGGTCGAGTTCGTTTCGGCGACCGAGGTCGACTACATGGACGTCTCACCGCGCCAGATGGTGTCGGTGGCCACGGCCATGATCCCGTTCCTCGAGCACGACGACGCCAACCGTGCCCTGATGGGTGCCAACATGCAGCGCCAGGCCGTTCCGCTGGTGCGCAGCGAGGCCCCGCTGGTCGGTACCGGCATGGAGCTGCGCGCCGCGATCGACGCCGGCGACGTCGTCGTCGCCGAAAAGGCCGGCGTGATCGAGGAGGTCTCGGCCGACTACATCACCGTGATGGCCGACGACGGCACCCGGCACACCTACCGGATGCGCAAGTTCGCCCGCTCCAACCACGGCACCTGCGCCAACCAGCGGCCGATCGTCGACCAGGGTGACCGGGTGGAATCCGGCCAGGTCATCGCCGACGGTCCCTGCACCGAGCAGGGCGAGATGGCGCTGGGCAAGAACCTGCTCGTGGCGGTCATGCCGTGGGAAGGCCACAACTACGAAGACGCGATCATCCTCTCCAACCGCCTGGTCGAAGAGGACGTGCTCACCTCGATCCACATCGAGGAGCATGAGATCGACGCCCGCGACACCAAGCTGGGCGCCGAGGAGATCACCCGGGACATCCCGAACGTCTCCGATGAGGTGCTGGCCGACCTCGACGAGCGCGGCATCGTCCGCATCGGCGCCGAGGTCCGCGACGGCGACATCCTGGTCGGCAAGGTCACGCCGAAGGGTGAGACCGAGCTGACCCCTGAGGAGCGGCTGCTCCGCGCGATCTTCGGTGAGAAGGCGCGCGAGGTTCGCGACACCTCGCTCAAGGTGCCGCACGGCGAGTCCGGCAAGGTCATCGGCATCCGGGTGTTCTCCCGCGAGGACGACGACGAGCTGCCGGCCGGCGTCAACGAACTGGTCCGCGTCTACGTGGCCCAGAAGCGCAAGATCTCCGACGGCGACAAGCTCGCCGGACGCCACGGCAACAAGGGCGTCATCGGCAAGATCCTGGCAGTCGAGGACATGCCGTTCCTGCCGGACGGCACGCCGGTCGACATCATCCTCAACACCCACGGTGTGCCGCGACGGATGAACATCGGCCAGATCCTGGAGACCCACCTCGGGTGGGTGGCCAAGAGCGGCTGGAAGGTCGACGGCTCGCCCGACTGGGCGGCCAACCTGCCGAAGGAGCTGTTGGAGGCCGACGCCGGAGACCATCGTGTCGACGCCGGTGTTCGACGGCGCCAAGGAGGACGAGCTGACGGGCCTGCTTTCGTCGACACTGCCCAACCGCGACGGCGACGTGCTGGTCGACGGTGACGGCAAGGCGGAGCTCTTCGACGGCCGCAGTGGCGAACCGTTCCCGTACCCGGTGACGGTGGGCTACATGTACATCCTCAAGCTGCACCACCTGGTGGACGACAAGATCCACGCCAGGTCCACCGGCCCGTACTCGATGATCACCCAGCAGCCGCTGGGCGGTAAGGCGCAGTTCGGTGGCCAGCGGTTCGGTGAGATGGAGTGCTGGGCCATGCAGGCCTACGGCGCGGCGTACACGCTGCAGGAGCTGTTGACCATCAAGTCCGACGACACCGTCGGCCGGGTCAAGGTGTACGAGGCGATCGTCAAGGGCGAGAACATCCCCGAGCCGGGCATCCCCGAGTCGTTCAAGGTGCTGCTCAAAGAGCTGCAGTCGTTGTGCCTCAACGTCGAGGTGCTGTCGAGTGACGGCGCCGCGATCGAAATGCGCGACGGCGACGACGAGGACCTGGAGCGCGCTGCTGCGAACCTGGGAATCAACTTGTCCCGCAACGAATCTGCATCAGTTGAAGATCTCGCTTAAGTAGTCATTAGTTTCTAAACCCGAAAGGGGAAAGGGAGTTACGTGTTAGACGTCAACTTCTTCGATGAACTCCGGATCGGTCTTGCGACCGCCGACGACATCCGTAACTGGTCGTTCGGTGAGGTCAAGAAGCCGGAGACCATCAACTACCGCACGCTGAAGCCAGAGAAGGACGGCCTTTTCTGCGAGAAGATCTTCGGACCGACTCGCGACTGGGAGTGCTACTGCGGCAAGTACAAGCGCGTCCGCTTCAAGGGCATCATCTGCGAGCGCTGCGGCGTCGAGGTGACCCGCGCCAAGGTGCGTCGTGAGCGGATGGGCCACATCGAGCTGGCCGCGCCGGTCACGCACATCTGGTACTTCAAGGGCGTCCCGTCGCGTCTGGGCTACCTGCTCGACCTGGCGCCGAAGGATCTCGAGAAGATCATCTACTTCGCGGCCTACGTCATCACCGCCGTGGACGACGAGATGCGGCACAACGAGCTGTCCACGCTCGAGGCCGAGATGGTCGTTGAGCGCAAGGCCGTCGAGGACCAGCGCGACAGCGACCTCGAGGCGCGTGCGCAGAAGCTCGAGGCCGACCTCAAGGAGCTCGAAGACGAAGGCGCCAAGTCCGACGTGAAGCGCAAGGTCCGCGACGGCGGCGAGCGCGAGATGCGTCAGCTCCGCGACCGTTCCCAGCGCGAGCTGGACCGGCTCGAGGAGATCTGGACCACGTTCACCAAGCTGGCTCCCAAGCAGCTGATCGTCGACGAGGTGCTCTACCGGGAGATCGTCGACCGCTACGGCGAGTACTTCCAGGGCGCCATGGGCGCGGAGTCGATCAAGAAGCTCATCGAGAACTTCGACATCGACGCCGAGGCCGACACGCTGCGCGACGTCATCCGGAACGGCAAGGGGCAGAAGAAGCTTCGCGCCCTCAAGCGCCTCAAGGTGGTCGCCGCGTTCCAGCAGTCGGGCAACTCGCCGATGGGCATGGTGCTCGACGCGGTGCCGGTGATCCCGCCGGAACTGCGCCCGATGGTGCAGCTCGACGGTGGCCGGTTCGCCACGTCGGACCTCAACGACCTGTACCGCCGCGTGATCAACCGCAACAACCGCCTCAAGAGGCTGATCGACCTCGGCGCGCCCGAGATCATCGTCAACAACGAGAAGCGGATGCTGCAGGAGTCGGTGGACGCACTGTTCGACAACGGCCGCCGCGGCCGCCCGGTCACCGGACCGGGCAACCGTCCGCTCAAGTCGCTGTCGGATCTGCTCAAGGGCAAGCAGGGCCGGTTCCGCCAGAACCTGCTCGGCAAGCGCGTCGACTACTCCGGCCGTTCGGTCATCGTGGTCGGCCCGCAGCTCAAGCTGCACCAGTGCGGGCTGCCCAAGCTGATGGCACTCGAGCTGTTCAAGCCGTTCGTGATGAAGCGTCTGGTCGACCTGAACCACGCGCAGAACATCAAGAGCGCCAAGCGGATGGTGGAGCGCCAGCGTCCGCAGGTGTGGGATGTGCTGGAAGAGGTCATCGGTGAGCATCCGGTGCTGCTGAACCGCGCACCGACGCTGCACCGGTTGGGCATCCAGGCCTTCGAGCCGCAGCTGGTGGAAGGCAAGGCAATTCAGCTGCACCCGCTGGTGTGCGAGGCGTTCAACGCCGACTTCGACGGCGACCAGATGGCGGTGCACCTGCCGCTGAGCGCCGAGGCGCAGGCCGAGGCTCGCATCCTGATGCTGTCGTCGAACAACATCCTGTCGCCCGCGTCGGGCCGCCCGCTGGCCATGCCGCGTCTGGACATGGTGACCGGGCTGTACTTCCTGACCACCGAGATCCCCGGTGACATCGGCGAATACCAGCCGGCCGCCAAGGACAAGCCGGAGTCGGGTGTCTACGCGTCGCCGGCCGAGGCGATCATGGCGCTGGACCGCGGTGCGCTTTCGGTGCGGTCAAAGATCAAGGTCCGGCTGACGCAGCTGCGTCCGCCCGCCGAGATCGAGGCCGAGCTGTTCGGCGACGACGGGTGGAAGCCCGGCGACGCCTGGACGGCGGAGACCACGCTGGGCCGGGTGCTGTTCAACGAGCTGCTGCCGACGAGGTACCCCTTCATCAATCAGCAGATGCACAAGAAGGTTCAGGCGTCGATCATCAACGACCTGGCCGAGCGCTACCCGATGATCGTGGTCGCGCAGACCGTGGACAAGCTGAAGGACGCCGGCTTCTACTGGGCCACCCGCTCGGGTGTCACCGTGTCGATGGCCGACGTGCTGGTGCCGCCGAACAAGCAGGAGATCCTCGACCGCTACGAGAAGGAAGCCGACGGGATCGAAAAGAAGTACCAGCGCGGTGCTTTGAACCACGACGAGCGCAACGGCGAGCTGGTCAAGATCTGGCAGCAGGCGACCGAAGAGGTCGGAAAGGCGCTGGAGGAGCACTACCCGGAGGACAACCCGATCATCACGATCGTGAAGTCCGGAGCAACGGGCAACCTCACCCAGACCCGCACGCTGGCCGGCATGAAGGGCCTGGTGACCAACCCGAAGGGTGAGTTCATCCCGCGTCCGATCAAGTCCTCGTTCCGCGAGGGCCTGACGGTGCTGGAGTACTTCATCAACACCCACGGCGCCCGAAAGGGTCTGGCGGACACCGCTCTTCGTACCGCCGACTCGGGTTACCTGACCCGTCGTCTGGTCGACGTGTCGCCAGGACGTCATCGTCCGCGAGGCCGACTGCGAGACCGAGCGTGGCATCAACGTCACGCTGGCCGAGCTGCAGCCCGATGCGCTGATCCGCGATCCGCACATCGAAACCTCGGCGTACGCGCGGACTTTGGCCGCCGACGCCGTCGACGAGAAGGGCAACGTCGTCGTCGAGCGGGGTCACGATCTCGGTGACCCGGCCATCGAGGCGCTGCTGGCGGCGGGCATCACCGAGGTCAAGGTTCGCTCGGTGCTGACCTGCACGACCGGCACCGGTGTGTGTGCGATGTGCTACGGCCGATCGATGGCGACCGGCAAGCTGGTCGACATCGGCGAGGCGGTCGGCATCGTCGCCGCGCAGTCCATCGGCGAGCCCGGCACGCAGCTGACCATGCGCACCTTCCACCAGGGCGGTGTGGGTGAGGACATCACCGGCGGTCTGCCCCGCGTGCAGGAGCTGTTCGAGGCCCGCGTGCCGCGCAACAAGGCGCCGATCGCCGACGTCAGCGGACGGGTGCAGCTCGACGAGACGGAGTCGTTCTACAAGATCACCATCGTCCCCGACGACGGTGGCGAGGAAGTCGTCTACGACAAGCTGCCGAAGCGCAACCGTCGCCTCAAGGTGTTCAAGCACGAGGACGGCACGGAGCGGCTGCTCACCGACGGCGACCACGTCGAGGTCGGCCAGCAGCTGATGGAAGGCTCCGCGGACCCGCACGAGGTGCTGCGTGTGCAGGGCCCCCGCGAGGTGCAGATCCACCTCGTCAAGGAGGTCCAGGAGGTCTACCGCGCTCAGGGTGTGTCGATCCACGACAAGCACATCGAGGTGATCGTCCGGCAGATGCTGCGTCGCGTCACGATCATCGATTCGGGTGCGACGGAGTTCCTGCCCGGCTCGCTGACCGAACGTGGCGAGTTCGAGACCGAGAACCGTCGGGTGGTTGCCGAGGGTGGCGAGCCCGCTGCGGGTCGCCCGGTGCTGATGGGCATCACGAAGGCATCGCTGGCCACGGACTCGTGGCTGTCGGCGGCGTCGTTCCAGGAGACCACGCGAGTGCTTACCGATGCGGCGATCAACTGCCGCAGCGACAAGCTGCAGGGTCTGAAGGAGAACGTGATCATCGGCAAGCTGATCCCGGCCGGTACAGGTATCAACCGGTACCGCAACATCCAGGTGCAGCCGACCGAGGAGGCGCGGGCCGCCGCGTACACGATCCCGTCCTACGAGGATCAGTACTACAGCCCCGACTTCGGTCAGGCCACCGGAGCCGCGGTTCCGCTGGACGACTACGGCTACAGCGACTACCGCTAAGTCAGTCAAGAGAAGAGCCCTCGCTTCGTGCGGGGGCTCTTTTCTTTTGGCGAGCAGACGCGTAACTGCCCTTTTTCCATGAAATAAGGGCAGTTTTGCGACTGCTCGCCCGGGTTATCCCCAGGCGGGCAACGTGGCCTTCCGACAGTGCCTACCGCAATAGATCATCAGAGGCGATGTCGCTCGATGATGTGTTCGCCGTGAACGGCGGTCTCGCGACCACGGAGCAGTTGCTCACCACGATGTGCTATCGCACACTCGCCAGGCGTATCCGGGCTGGAAGGATCGTGAGGGTCTGGCACGGGGTATACGCGAAGAACCCGCCGAACACATTCGACCGCTTAGCGGCGCTAGATTTGGTTTCTGGCACGCACATCGTCGCGTGCATGAATACGGCGGCGGAGCTCTACGGGTTTACCACGGAGAGCGACGATCGGATCCACATCCTCGATCCAGGCGTACGTATGCGCCCGTCGGCTGGCTTGATGGTGCATCAGCGAATCGGCGCCCCGCTCAAACGGATTCATGGTCGGCTCGCGACCGCCCCTGCGTGGACAGCAGTCGAGATTGCGCGCACTCTACGGCGTCCCAGGGCGCTCGCAGTCCTGGACGCGGTGTTGTTCAAGGGCCTTTGTTCCACGGCGGACCTGCGAGTAGCGATCGGTGAACAAAAGGGGCGCCGCGGGATCGTCAACGTGCGCGACCTGATTGCATTCGCCGACGGCAGAGCGGAGTCGGCGATGGAAAGCGAAGCTCGGCTGGTGTTCATCGACGGCGGGCTTCCACTACCCGAACTTCAATACGAGATCGTCGACAAGCGCGGAATGCTCTGGCGAGTGGATTTCGCTTGGCCGGACTACAAGGTCGTCGCTGAGTACGAAAGCATGGAATGGCACGCGACTCCGGCTGCGCTCAAACACGACCGCATGAAAGTCGCCAGATTGCAGGAATGCGGTTGGACCAGTATTCCGATCGTCGTCGACGACGTGCGTCGCTATCCGATGGACCTGGTCGCGCGTGTCGCGACGCAACTCGAGCGAGGTGCAACTCTAGCTGGCTGAGCAGACGCAAAACTGTCCGAAAGTTGCACCTTGAGGACAGGTTCACGTCTGCTCGCGGTGAGAAAGTGACCCGTCAGAGTGTCGCGGCGACTGTCGCGACGCCGGGGCCGTCGAGTTCGGCCAGCGCCGTCCGACGCCCGGAGATGGCCAGCAGCAGTGCCAGCGCAGGACCGCTGACCTCGGGTCCCTCGCCGATCGACAGATCGAGGTCGGTCGCCATGAGTCGGACGCGGCCGACGAGTTCCTTGGCGCCACCGAACGACTCCGACGTGCGAGCCTGTTGGCGTAGCGATCTGACGACCGCCTCCTGCGGATAGGCGCGGGTCAAACCAACCGCCCGACGGATGTCCTCGCCGTGCACCACCTCTTCGACGATCCGGGTGTCGATGGGCGCAGGCGGAGCCGTGGTTCGCGACGCCACCTGGCGAAGTCGCTGCAGCGTCTGCTGCGGTGTGGCGCCGCGTGCCCGCTCGACGCCGTTGGCATTCTGCCGGTCGAAGTCGAACCGCGCCCGCGCCATGTCGACGACGAAACCCAGCCGCGTCGTCAACGCCACGTCGACCATGTGCGCCGCCACGTCATGCACCGTCCACCCGTCACACAACGAGGGCCGCGTCCACTGCGTGTCGTCGAGGTTCGCGAGGTCGTCGATCAACGCCCGGCGCTCCGCGTGGACAATCGGCCAGACATCGTTCGGCATGCCAGGTAGACCGCCGGCGGGGACGGAACTCATCGACCGAAGTGTCCCCGCGCATCACTAGACTGGCCGCGTGCTAATTGGTTCGCACGTCCATCAAGACGACCCCATCGCAGCGGCGGAGGCCGACGGCGCCGACGTGGTGCAGTTCTTCCTCGGCGACCCGCAGAGCTGGAAGAAACCCAAGCCACGCGACGACGCCGAGACGCTGAAGGCGGCGAGCATGCCGCTCTACGTCCACGCGCCGTACCTGATCAACGTGGCATCGGCGAACAACCGGGTGCGCATCCCGTCGCGAAAGATCCTGCAGGACACCTGCGACGCGGCGGCCGAGATCAACGCCACCGCGGTGATCGTGCACGGCGGCCACGCCGACGACAACGACATGGAGGCCGGCTTCGAGCGGTGGGTCAAGGCCCTCGACTACCTCGAAACCGATGTGCCGGTCTACCTGGAGAACACCGCAGGCGGGGACCACGCGATGGCCCGCCACTTCGACACCATCGGCCGGCTGTGGGACCACATCGGTGACACCGGCATCGGCTTCTGCCTGGACACCTGCCACGCATGGGCCGCGGGCGAGGCGCTGATCGACGCCGTCGACCGCATCAGGGCCCTCACCGGCCGCATCGACCTCGTGCACTGCAACGACTCGAGGGATGCGGCGGGCTCCGGGGCCGACCGGCACGCCAATTTCGGCACCGGCCAGATCGACCCGGACCTGCTCGTTGCCGTCGTGACGGCCGCCGATGCGCCGGTCATCTGCGAGACCGCCGATGAGGGCCGCAAGGACGACATCGCCTTCCTGCGGGAACACCTCGACTAATGGCGTCGGCTCACGGTTCGGTAACCGAACTGTTATCAAACGGCCGGTTTCTTCTAGGTGAACTATCCTCTTGCGGGTGTCCGCAATTGACGATGCGCCAATTGTGGCGACGCGTGTCGAGGCCGATCCCGATCCTGTCGCGACCCGCGGTCGATGGCTGACGATCGTCCGTTGGGTCGCGATCGCCGTGTGGGCCGGGGTCGTGATCTACCGGACGGCGACCGACGGCTTCGCATTCAACCGCGAACTGCTGCTGCTCTACATCTGCACCGGCCTGGCCGCCGCCAGCATCGGGCAGGGCCGCCGCATGCTCTACATCATCCGGGACTGGCTGCCGTTCACCTTGGTGCTGGTCGCCTACGACCTCAGCAGGGGAGCGGCCGATCTCATCGGACGGCCCACGATGTGGCACTGGCAGGTCGACGCCGACCGCTGGTTGTTCTTCGGCGTCATGCCGACGGTCTGGCTGCAGGAACACATCAAGCTGCCGAAGCCACCGTGGTGGGAAGTCGTGCTCAGCACCGTCTACATGTCGTTCTTCGTGCTCCCGTACGTGGTGGCGGGTGTGCTGTGGCTGCGGAACCGCGAGGAGTGGAAGTCGTTCGTCAAATTGTTCGTCGGACTGTCCTTCGTGGCCTTGGTCATCTACGCGCTTCTGCCCGCGGCACCGCCGTGGGCCGCGTCCCGATGCACCGCCGCCGATGTCGAGGGCGGGCCCTCCGGCCCGGCCTGCATGTTCCGATCCGCGCGAGGTGTTCCCGACGGCGGGCTGCTCGGCGCGATGCAAACCACCCAGGACGGCGCCAACGGCTGGATCGAGCGGATCGTCGGCCGCGGGTGGGGCAATTTGAATCTGCACACCGCCAGCGCGCTGCTCGACCAGGGCCAGGCCAGTGTCAATCTGGTGGCGGCAGTCCCGTCTCTGCACGCCGGCATGACCCTCGCGATCGCGATGTTCCTCTGGAACCGGGTGCATCGCGGGTGGCAGCCGGTGCTGGTGGCTTACGTGATCGTCATGGCGTTCACGCTGGTTTATACCGCCGAGCATTTCGTCGTCGACATCCTGCTGGGCTGGGCGCTGGCGGTGGTCGTGGTTTTGGCGATCGACTGGTTCAGGTCGCGTCGTGCAGGTCCGTCGCCGGACGAAGCGGAGATTCAACCGAGCGTGGCCGTTACTTCATGATGTGATCCCTGCGTGCAGGTCGAGTCGCGCGGGTTCAGCGATCGATTACGCCGTGGATGGGGATGGGCCGCCGTTGGTCCTCGTGGCCGGGACTCTTTGTGCGGCTCGGCACTGGATCGACTACGGATACGCTGCGGCCCTCGCCCGACACTGGCGTGTCATCAACATCGATCCGCTGGGGCACGGCGCCAGCGACACCCCGCACGACGCCGACTCCTACGAGGCCGCAGATGTCACAGCGGACCTAGTTGCCGTCTTGGACGCCGAGGGAGTGGACCGCGCCATCGTCTGGGGCTACTCGCGCGGGGGTTGGCTGGCGTGCAATATGGCCAGCCGCTATCCGGACCGAGTGGACCGCATTGTCGTCGGCGCCTATGCGATGCACGCCCATGAGGAGGAGGTCGGCCGGCTGCTGACGCCGCTGGCCGGATTCTTGCGGGACGGAAACTGGTCCGGGCTGTGGCGGGCGCTCGATGTCACCGACCGCGAGTTTCAGCAGATGATGGCAACGAGCAATGACGCGCTTGCCGTTGCGGCGGCCATCGACGGTTCGACGCGGCCCACGCGGTATGTCGACCCCGCTTCGATCCGTTGCCCTGCAACCTATTACGTCGGTTCCAAGGACTGGATCGTGCCGCATGTGCGCGCCGACGTCGAGGCCCTCGACGCCACCCTCGACGTGATCGATGGCCAAGGGCACATCGGGTCATTCTTCGCATCGGCTCCACCGGTGCTGACCGCGGTGACCGCTCGCCTCGCGTCTTGAGGTCGACGAGGCAGCAACGGCCGCTACGATTCCCGCATGGCGGACACCGACCCAGATCAGCAACCTCAATCCCGCGCGAAGCCTCCTGCGAATTCTGAAGGGGGAGGGGCCCGCTGGGTGGTGCTCTTCACGCCCTTTATCGCGTTGGCTGCCATCGGTGTTGCCGCATGGGCCATGGTGTTGGCTTGGCCGCAGAAAGAGGCGACGGTCCAGCCGACCGCCGAGTCGAAACAGAAGGTATGCGCCGCCTTCGACACGGTGAGCAAGGCGGTTCAGCTGCAGACCCACGCCGATCTCGGACCCGACCCCGTCGCGCAGACCGCGGTCGCGAGCAATGCCCGGTTGTCATTGATCGGCGGCGGCGAATATTTGTTGAGCCGTCTGGACGACCAGACGCCGCCGGACCTGGCCGAGGCCGTCCGCTTGTTTGCGAACAACCTCGCCGAAATCGGGGTCAACGCTCTTGCCGGCGCCACGAACGACGACCCGCAGCAGGCCGCCCGGCTGACCGCCGGTGAGGACGGCAGGACCAAGGTCGCCGAGCTCTGCAAGTAGGGCCGCTATTACGCCTGTTGTGCAGCTGTCGAGAAACTGTAATATCGAAGGCATGCCAGACACGCACGTCGTCACCAACCAGGTT
The DNA here is from genome assembly GCA_963716505.1 of uncultured Actinomycetota bacterium. Lineage (GTDB taxonomy): Bacteria > Actinomycetota > Actinomycetes > Mycobacteriales > Mycobacteriaceae > Mycobacterium. Next base: position 135,282 of record CAVQTL010000003.1, on the reverse strand, counting down.
CCACAGCTGGAGGACTTCAACCCGGCGTCGTCGCCGGTACTGACCGAGGCGCTGATCCGCGAGGGCGGCGAATGGGGCCTCGATGAAGTCGCCGAACTCGGCGCGCTTTCCGGCAGCGCCAAGGCGCAGCGCTGGGGCGAGCTGGCCGACCGCAACCAGCCGATCCTGCGCACCCACGACCGTTACGGCAATCGTGTCGACGAGGTCGAGTACGACCCCGCCTACCACGAGCTGATGAAGGTGGCCATCGGCCACGGCCTGCACGCCGCGCCGTGGGCCGACGATCGGCCGGGCGCCCACGTCGTCCGCGCCGCCAAGACGTCGGTGTGGACGCCCGAACCCGGCCACATCTGCCCGATCTCGATGACGTATGCCGTGGTTCCCGCGCTGCGGTTCAACAAAGAACTCGCCGATGTGTACGAGCCGCTGCTGACCAGTCGCTCCTACGATCCCGAGCTGAAAGTGCCTGCCACCAAAGTCGGTATCACCGCGGGCATGTCGATGACCGAGAAGCAGGGCGGATCCGACGTCCGCGCCGGCACCACCCAGGCGACGCCCAACGCCGACGGCAGCTACAGCCTGACCGGACACAAGTGGTTCACCTCGGCGCCGATGTGCGACGTCTTCTTGGTGTTGGCCCAGGCTCCCGGCGGGCTGTCGTGCTTCTTCCTGCCCAGGATCCTTCCCGACGGCAGCCGCAACCGAATGTTCTTGCAGCGCCTCAAGGACAAGCTCGGCAACCACGCCAACGCGTCGTCGGAGGTCGAGTACGACGGTGCCACCGCGTGGCTGGTCGGCGAGGAGGGCCGCGGCGTGCCGACCATCATCGAGATGGTCAACCTCACCCGGCTCGACTGCACACTGGGCAGCGCGACCAGCATGCGCACCGGCCTGACGCGTGCCATCCACCACGCGCAGCATCGAAAGGCGTTCGGCGCCTATCTGATTGACCAACCGCTGATGCGCAACGTACTCGCAGACCTCGCGGTGGAGGCCGAGGCCGCGACCATCCTTGCGATGCGGATGGCGGGCGCCACCGACCGCGCGGTGCGCGGCGACGAGCGTGAATCGCTGTCTCCGCCGCATCGGCCTGGCCGCGAGCAAGTACTGGGTGTGCAAGCGCGCGACCGGTCACGCCGCCGAGGCGATGGAATGCCTCGGCGGCAACGGCTACGTCGAGGAGTCCGGCATGCCGCGGCTGTACCGCGAGGCACCGCTGATGGGCATCTGGGAGGGCTCGGGCAACGTCAGCGCGCTGGACACCTTGCGCGCCATGGCAACTCGGCCCGAAAGCGTCGACGTGCTGTTCGACGAGCTCGCCAAGAGCGCCGGCCAAGATCCGCGGCTGGATGCCCACCGTCGACGGGCTCAAGCCACAGTTCGACGACCTGGAGACCATCCAGTACCGAGCCCGCAAGGTCACCGAAGACATCGCTCTCGCATTGCAGGGCTCGCTGCTGGTGCGGCACGGCCATCCGGCCGTCGCAGAAGCGTTCCTCGCCACCCGGATGGGCGGCCAATGGGGCGGCGCCTACGGAACCATGTCCGCGGGCCTGGACCTCGCGCCGATCCTCGAGCGCGCGCTGGTCAAGGGATGACTTTCACTGCCGAGCAGACGCAAAGTGGCCCAATTTCCGCCCAGATTGGGCAAGTTTGCGTCTGCTCGCGGGGGAAGGTGACCACCCTATGACCCACGCGATCAGACCGGTCGACTTCGACAACCTGAAGACGATGACCTACGAGGTCACCGATCGGGTTGCCCGAATCACGTTCAACCGCCCCGAAAAAGGCAACGCCATCATCGCGGACACCCCGCTGGAGCTGTCCGCGCTCGTCGAACGGGCCGACCTGGATCCCGACGTCCACGTCATCCTCGTGTCGGGCCGCGGCGAGGGATTCTGCGCCGGCTTCGACCTGTCCGCCTACGCGGAGGGATCGTCGTCGGCAGGCGGCGGCAACCCCTACGCGGACACCGTGCTGTCCGGCAAAACGCAGGCCATCAACCACCTGCCCGATCAGCCGTGGGATCCGATGATCGATTACCAGATGATGAGCCGCTTCGTCCGCGGCTTCGCCAGCCTGATGCATTGTGACAAGCCCACGGTGGTGAAGATCCACGGCTACTGCGTGGCCGGTGGCACCGACATCGCGCTGCACGCCGACCAGGTGATCGCCGCGTCGGACGCCAAGATCGGTTACCCGCCGATGCGCGTATGGGGCGTGCCCGCCGCGGGCCTCTGGGCGCACCGACTCGGCGACCAGCGCGCGAAACGTCTTCTGTTCACCGGTGATTGCATCAGCGGCGCGCAAGCGGCGGACTGGGGGCTGGCCGTCGAGGCGCCGGAACCGGCCGACCTCGACGAGCGGACCGAACGCCTCGTCGAGCGCATCGCCGCAATGCCGGTCAACCAGCTGATCATGGCGAAGCTCGCGCTCAACACCGCCCTGCTGCAGCAGGGTGTCGCCACCAGCCGGATGGTGAGCACGGTTTTCGACGGCGTCGCTCGCCACACCCCCGAGGGGCACGCGTTCGTCGCCGAGGCGCGTGAACACGGCTTCCGCGACGCGGTGAAGAGCCGCGACGAGCCGTTCGGCGACGCGGGCCGCAAGACGTCCGGGGTCTGACCGGTGGCGACGCTCAGCCGAATGACGGCCCGCTCGGTAGTGCTCAGCGTGCTGCTCGGCGCTCATCCGGCGTGGGCCACCGCGGGCGAATTGATCCGTCTCACAGCAGATTTCGATATCAAGGAAGCGACGCTACGGGTCGCTCTCACCAGGATGGTCAGCACGGGGGATCTGGTGCGGTCCGAGGACGGTTACCGGCTCTCCGACCGGCTGCTGGCCCGGCAGCGACGCCAGGACGACGCGATCAACCCGCAGCTGAGTTCGTGGGACGGGAGCTGGACGACGCTGGTGATCACCAGCGTCGGCATCGATGCGCGCATCCGCGCCGCACTGCGGACGACGTTGCAGCAGAACAGGTTCGCCGAGTTGCGCGAAGGCGTCTGGCTGCGTCCGGACAACGTGACGGTCATCCTGCCGGACGAGGTGCTGTCGCGGGTGCGGGTGTTGCGCGGGTACGACGACAGCCCCGCCGAGCTGGCGGCCCAGCTGTGGGATCTGCCAACCTGGGCGAGCACCGGCAGCCAGCTCCTCGACGACATGTCCGCCGCCGCCGACGTTCCAGGCCGGTTCGTCGCGGCCGCGGGCATGGTGCGTCACCTGTTGACCGATCCCGTGTTGCCCGACGAGTTGTTGCCCGACGGCTGGCCCGGTGCCGCACTGCGGAACTCCTACGCGCAGTTCGCCGCCGAACTGGTGGCCCGACGAAACGACTACGAACTGTTGGAGGCGCGATGAGTGTGCGAGTGCGAGCGCAGCGGCCCGGTCACCACCGTCATCATGAACCGGCCCGAGGCGCGCAACGCCGTCAACGGCCCGACGGCGGCTGAACTGTTCGCCGCCTTCGACGAGTTCGACAAGGACGACTCGGCGTCGGTCGCGGTGCTGTGGGGTGACAACGAAACCTTCTGCGCCGGTGCCGATCTCAAGGCGTTCGGCACACCCGACGTCAACCCGGCGCATCGGACGGGGCCGGGGCCGATGGGGCCCACTCGGATGGTGTTGTCCAAGCCGGTGATCGCCGCCGTCAGCGGCTACGCGGTTGCCGGCGGGCTGGAGCTCGCGCTGTGGTGCGACCTGCGGGTGGTGGAGGAGGACGCGATCATGGGCGTCTTCTGCCGACGCTGGGGTGTCCCGCTGATCGACGGCGGCACGGTGCGGCTGCCGCGGCTGATCGGTCACAGCCGCGCAATGGACTTGATCCTGACCGGGCGCGGCGTCGACGCCGCGGAGGCCTTCGCAATGGGTCTGGCCAACCGCGTCGTGCCGAAGGGTGAGGCGCGGGAGAAGGCCGAGGAGCTCGCCGCGGAACTGGCCGCACTCCCGCAGCAGTGCATGCGGGCGGACCGGATGTCTGCGCTCAATCAGTGGGGACTGTCTGAAGCCGAGGCCATGGACTTCGAGTTCGGCAGCCTGTCACGCGTCGCGGCCGAATCACTCGAAGGCGCACAACGCTTCTCGAAGGGAGCGGGACGCCACGGGGCAAAAGCTTAAGTCTCGATCCACCAAAAACCGAGCGTCAGCCTTTGCTGATCTTGTTGCCCGAGCCGGTGTCGTTGATCTTGGGATCGCCTTGCTTGTAGGTGACGGTGTTGTTGAAGCCGACGACGCTGAGGCCCTTGTCGACCCGGTCCATGTTGACCGTGTTGTCCGCGCCGCCGATGTTCGCGTTCGCGCAGTTGCCCTTGACGGTCAGCTTGTTGTTGTTGCCGCCGATGTTGAGCGATTTACCGTCCGCGCAATCGAGTTCGGTCGTCGTGCCGACCGAGCTGTAGTTGATGGTGTTGCCGATCTCGACCTGCCCGCCCTCGGATCCGAATGTGGCGGTGGGAGTGTTGGAGTCGCTGCTGTCCGAACCGCAGCCGGCGAGCCCGATCATCGCGGCGGCGGCCACACCGATCACAACGTGCGCGCGCATGGTTCCTCGCTTCCGTTCGGTGCGATGAGAACTCGGCCGATCACGTCGGAATGCGGTCGATCCGGTTCATCATGCCCAGTTCCCGTCCGCGATCCCAGACAACCGGCTCACCGGTTTTGTAGAAGACGGTCTGGTCGGAGCCATACACCGTGATGTCGTTGATCACGTTGTCGGCCACGATCAGATTCCCCGAGCCCTGCACCGTCACCGCCCAGCAGGTGCCCAGCGCGTTGATGGTGTTGTTGGCCCCGTTCACCAGCAGCGTCGACTCGTTGCAGTCGATCGTCTGGTCGGCACCGATTGCGGTGATGTGCGTATCGCCGTTCTCGGCCTGCGCCGCGGGCACCCCCACCGCCAGCGCCACGGGCCCTGCGATCAGGCACGCCGCCATCGACCGGCTCAGTGCTTTCCAACCCCCAGCGGTCATGGCTGTAGAGCGTACGTCGTGGGCGTAGTTCATGGCAGTACTTGATCCGTTCGATTCGAGAGCCGGCCTGCGCCGAACGAGTCGCGGCGCGGCATTGCGCTCGGTAGCGTGTGCAGGCGATGCGTTGGCGTGTCAAAGCGGTTGCTATCGCGGCGGTCACAGCGGTGGTGACCGGCGCCGGATGTGCGCAGACCGTCAACGGGACCGCGGAGCGGGCCCATCCGGCCGTGCCCGATCCGGAGCGCAGCTACGGCTACGTCGACAACCGGTGCGGGTTACTGGAGGACAGTTCGATCCAGGAGATGCTGGGCGCCCAGAACGTGGTGCGGCCCTACAGCGGCGCCGTGTGCCAGTACGTGCTGGAGCGCGATTCGGACGTCCATCGACGTCGTCTTCTCCTGGTTCGAGACCGGCAACCTGGACCGGGAACGGACCCTGGCCGACAAGCGCGGAGCGCAGGTCACCGAAAAGGTCGTCGAGCGGCACCAGGCCTTCCTGGCCCGCCGCGATACGAACGGCGCGGGCTGTTCGGCGGCCGCCGCGGCAGGTCCCGGCGTGCTCAGCTGGTGGGTGCAGACGCGCGGCAAAACCGACGCCGACCCCTGCAAGGACGCCGAAAAATTACTCGCCGCCACGTTGTCGTCGGATCTATGACGATGTGCAGTCGTACGCCGCCCCGTTTCTGCGCCGCGCTGTTGGCCGGTATCGCCGTGCTGGTCGGCGGCTGCAGCACGCCGGAACACTCCGCCGTGCCGGACCCACCCGCCGCGCCGCCCGGCAGCGGCTTCGAGAGCGGGGAGTGCAACAACGTCACCGACGCCGACCTGGCCAAGGCCGTCGGATCGACGACGTACACCAAGGTCGTGGACAGCGACGCCGGCTGCTTCTGGCAGGAGAACACGATGCTCGGCTCGTTCGGTGCGGGCATGGGCATCTCGACGTGGTGGTACCGCGGCAGCGACATGGACACCGAGCGGACCCTCGAGAAACAGGCCGGGCGAACGCTGACAGAGCTGTCCGTCGACGGCAACAAGGGATTCAAGGCCTACGACGCCAACGCCTGCAGCATCTACGTGTCCAAGGGTGGCGACGTCATCACCTGGTCGATCCAGACGATGAATCCGGCCACGCTGCCCGATCTGTGCGGAATCACCGAGCGGCTCGCCCAGCTCAGTCAGGAACGTGTCAACTGACTCTGCGGGAACTAGAGGTGTTAGTTTTCGCATATGACAGGCCGTCCCGCGCCCCAATCGTCCGGTCGGCGACCGGCGAAACTGAGCCGGGACTCCATCGTCAACGCGGCACTGACCTTCCTGGATCGCGACGGCTGGGACGCGCTGACGATCAATGCGCTGGCCACCCAGCTCGGCACCAAGGGGCCGTCGCTGTACAACCACGTCGACAGCCTCGAAGACCTACGCCGCACGGTGCGAATGCGAGTCGTCGGCGACATCATCGACATGTTGAACACCGTCGGCCAGGGCCGCACCCGCGACGACGCGGTGATCGCAATGGCGAGCGCCTACCGCAGCTACGCCCACCATCACCCGGGGCGGTACTCCGCATTCACCCGGATGCCGTTGGGCGGCGACGATCCCGAGTTCACCGATGCCACCAGGGCGGCCGCGGGGCCGGTCATCTCGGTGCTGGCGTCCTACGGCCTGGACGGCGAAGACGCCTTCCACGCGGCGCTGGAGTTCTGGTCGGCACTGCACGGTTTCGTGCTGCTGGAGATGACCGGGGTGATGAACGCAATCGTCGACACCGATACAGTGTTCAGTGACATGGTCATGCGGCTCGCGTCGGGCATGCAGAGGCGTTGAGTTTCCGTACGGGCTGACCTGCGGTTAGGTGCCTCGTCGCGGGTTTGGATCGATGTGCTCTGCCCTGGTATCGTGGATCGCCGTGCCTGGCAGGTAAGCGGTTGCCGCGCGCCGGGCCAATTCGCATGTCGTTTGAGCATCGGAAATGGATCGTCAAAAATCCGGTGCGGGCGCGTGCGACACACCCGGTCGCGGGGTAAGCGAACGGGACATAACAGCAGTACAGAGACTTAGAACAACACGAAGAGACGAAGAAAGAAAGCCGGTAGATGCCAACCATTCAGCAGCTGGTCCGCAAGGGTCGCCGCGACAAGATCGCCAAGGTGAAGACCGCGGCCCTCAAGGGCAGCCCGCAGCGGCGCGGTGTGTGCACCCGCGTCTACACCACCACCCCGAAGAAGCCGAACTCGGCGCTTCGGAAGGTGGCGCGCGTCAAGCTGACCAGCCAGGTTGAGGTCACGGCCTACATCCCGGGCGAGGGACACAACCTGCAGGAGCACTCGATGGTGCTGGTCCGCGGCGGCCGTGTGAAGGACCTGCCCGGTGTGCGGTACAAGATCATCCGCGGCTCGCTGGATACCCAGGGTGTGAAGTCCCGCAAGCAGGCGCGTAGCAAGTACGGCGCCAAGAAGGAGAAGAGCTGATGCCGCGCAAGGGACCCGCGCCCAAGCGTCCGCTGGTCAACGACCCGGTCTACGGATCGCAGTTGGTCACCCAGCTGGTCAACAAAGTTCTGCTGGACGGGAAGAAATCGCTGGCCGAACGCATTGTTTATGGTGCGCTCGAGCAAGCCCGCGACAAGACCGGCACCGACCCCGTCGTCACCCTCAAGCGCGCTCTCGACAACGTCAAGCCCTCACTCGAGGTGCGCAGCCGACGCGTCGGTGGCGCCACCTACCAGGTTCCGGTCGAGGTTCGGCCGGACCGCTCGGTGACGCTGGCCCTGCGTTGGCTCGTCAGCTTCTCCAAGCAGCGGCGCGAAAAGACGATGGTCGAGCGTCTGTCGAACGAGATCCTGGACGCCAGCAATGGCCTGGGTGCCGCCGTCAAGCGACGCGAAGACACCCACAAGATGGCCGAGGCGAACCGGGCCTTCGCGCACTACCGCTGGTGAGAAACGCCGGCGTGCGATGCGGCCGCCGGGCGTGACGACGACAGCAACCCAGCAACCGAAAGAGTGAGACTTCCGTGGCACAGAAGGACGTGCTTACCGACCTGAACAAGGTCCGCAATATCGGCATCATGGCGCACATCGATGCCGGCAAGACGACGACCACCGAGCGCATCCTCTACTACACCGGTATCAGCTACAAGATCGGTGAGGTGCACGACGGTGCCGCCACCATGGACTGGATGGAACAGGAGCAGGAGCGAGGCATCACCATCACCTCGGCTGCCACCACCACGTTCTGGAAAGACCATCAGATCAACCTGATCGACACCCCCGGCCACGTCGACTTCACCGTCGAGGTGGAGCGAAGCCTTCGGGTGCTCGACGGTGCCGTTGCCGTGTTCGACGGCAAGGAGGGCGTCGAGCCGCAGTCCGAGCAGGTCTGGCGGCAGGCCGACAAGTACGACGTGCCGCGCATCTGCTTCGTCAACAAGATGGACAAGGTCGGCGCCGACTTCTACTTCTCCGTGCGGACGATGCAGGAGCGCCTCGGTGCGAACGTCATCCCGATCCAGCTGCCGATCGGCGCAGAGGGGGACTTCGAGGGCATCGTCGACCTGGTCGAGATGAACGCGAAGGTCTGGCGCGGTGAGACCAAGCTCGGCGAGACCTACGACACCATCGAGATCCCTGCCGATCTGCAAGACAAGGCCGACGAGTACCGCACCAAGCTGATCGAAGCCGTTGCCGAGACCGACGAGACACTCCTCGAGAAGTACCTCGGCGGCGAAGAGCTCACGATCGAGGAGATCAAGGGTGCGCTGCGCAAGCTGACGATCACCTCCGAGGCGTACCTGGTGCTGTGCGGCAGCGCGTTCAAGAACAAGGGCGTGCAGCCGATGCTCGACGCGGTCATCGACTACCTGCCGTCGCCGCTGGACGTGCCGCCTGCCACCGGCCATGCGCCCGGCAAGGAGGACGAGGTCATCATCCGCGAGCCGTCGACGGACGAGCCGTTCTCGGCGCTGGCGTTCAAGGTCGCCACGCACCCGTTCTTCGGCAAGCTGACGTACGTCCGGGTCTACTCGGGCAAGGTCGACTCCGGCTCACAGGTCATCAACGCCACCAAGGGCAAGAAGGAGCGGCTGGGCAAGCTGTTCCAGATGCACTCCAACAAGGAGAACCCGGTCGAGTACGCGTCCGCCGGCCACATCTACGCGGTGATCGGCCTCAAGGACACCACGACCGGTGACACCCTGAGCGACCCGAACCACCAGGTCGTGCTCGAGTCGATGACGTTCCCCGATCCGGTGATCGAGGTGGCCATCGAGCCCAAGACCAAGAGTGACCAGGAGAAGCTGAGCCTGTCGATCCAGAAGCTCGCCGAGGAGGATCCGACCTTCAAGGTGCACCAGGACGTCGAAACCGGTCAGACGGTCATCGGCGGCATGGGCGAACTGCACCTCGACATCCTGGTCGACCGGATGAAGCGCGAGTTCAAGGTCGAGGCCAATGTCGGCAAGCCGCAGGTGGCCTACAAGGAGACCATCAAGCGCAAGGTCGACAAGGTCGAGTTCACCCACAAGAAGCAGACGGGTGGCTCGGGGCAGTTCGCAAAGGTCCTCATCTCGATCGAGCCGTTCAGCGGCGAGGACGGTGCCACCTACGAGTTCGAGAACAAGGTCACCGGTGGACGTATCCCGCGTGAGTACATCCCGTCGGTGGACGCCGGCGCGCAGGACGCGATGCAGTACGGCGTGCTGGCCGGCTATCCGTTGGTGAACCTGAAGGTCACCCTGCTCGACGGTGCGTACCACGACGTCGACTCGTCGGAGATGGCGTTCAAGATCGCCGGTTCCCAGGCGCTGAAAAAGGCTGCGGGACAAGCGCAGCCGGTCATCCTGGAGCCGATCATGGCCGTCGAGGTCACCACGCCCGAGGATTACATGGGCGATGTGATCGGCGACCTGAACTCCCGCCGTGGCCAGATCCAGGCCATGGAGGAGCGGAGTGGCGCACGCGTCGTTCGGGCGCACGTGCCGCTGTCGGAGATGTTCGGCTACGTCGGCGACCTTCGGTCGAAGACCCAGGGCCGGGCTAACTACTCCATGGTTTTCGATTCTTACGCTGAAGTTCCGGCGCAGGTGTCGAAGGAGATCATCGCGAAGGCGACGGGTCAGTAATCTTCGAAATCTGACCTGTTGCCACCGCGGCGAACAACAACTGCAAAGATCAACACACTGCAATACCTAAGCACCAACAAGAAGTCCAGGAGGACATAGAAGTGGCGAAGGCGAAGTTCGAGCGGACGAAGCCGCACGTCAACATCGGGACCATTGGTCACGTTGACCACGGCAAGACCACGCTGACTGCGGCAATTACGAAGGTTCTGCACGACAAGTTCCCCGACTTGAACGAGGCATCGGCCTTCGACCAGATCGACAACGCGCCGGAAGAGAAGGCGCGTGGCATCACGATCAACATCTCCCACGTGGAGTACCAGACCGAGAAGCGTCACTACGCACACGTAGACGCTCCCGGCCACGCCGACTACATCAAGAACATGATCACCGGCGCGGCCCAGATGGACGGCGCGATCCTGGTTGTCGCTGCCACCGATGGCCCGATGCCGCAGACCCGCGAGCACGTGCTGCTTGCCCGTCAGGTCGGTGTGCCCTACATCCTGGTCGCACTGAACAAGGCCGACATGGTCGACGACGAGGAACTGCTCGAACTCGTCGAGCTGGAGGTCCGCGAACTGCTGGCTGCCCAGGAGTTCGACGAGGACGCCCCGGTCATCCAGGTATCGGCGCTCAAGGCACTCGAGGGTGACGAGAAGTGGGTCAAGTCCGTCGAGGACCTGATGGCCGCCGTCGACGAGTCGATCCCGGATCCGGTCCGCGAGACCGACAAGCCGTTCCTGATGCCCGTCGAGGACGTCTTCACGATCACCGGTCGTGGCACCGTGGTGACCGGTCGTGTCGAGCGCGGCGTGATCAACGTGAACGAGGACGTCGAGATCGTCGGCATCCGTCCGACGACCACCAAGACGACTGTCACCGGCGTTGAGATGTTCCGCAAGCTGCTCGACCAGGGCCAGGCAGGCGACAACGTCGGTCTGCTGGTTCGTGGCGTCAAGCGTGAGGACGTCGAGCGTGGCCAGGTGGTCGTCAAGCCCGGGACCACTACGCCGCACACCGAGTTCGAGGGCAGCGTCTACATCCTGTCCAAGGACGAAGGCGGCAGGCACACGCCGTTCTTCAACAACTACCGTCCGCAGTTCTACTTCCGCACCACCGACGTGACCGGTGTGGTGACGCTGCCGGAGGGCACAGAAATGGTGATGCCCGGTGACAACACCGACATCTCGGTGAAGCTGATCCAGCCTGTCGCCATGGACGAGGGTCTGCGCTTCGCGATTCGCGAGGGCGGTCGTACCGTCGGCGCAGGCCGGGTCACCAAGATCGTCAAGTGACGTTCTGACCTGGATACGCGCAAGTGGCGCTCACCTGAAAGGGTGGGCGCCACTTTGCGTTTCGGCGTGATGTCAGTCCATTGTCAGCACCATGCGGAACCGCGCTGCGCCGCTCATCATCTTGTCGTAGGCGGCCTGGGCCTCGGAAAGCGGCACCGTCTCGATCATCGGTCGCACGCCGGTCAACGCCGAGAACCGAAGCGTGTCTTCAGAATCCTGCGATGTTCCCGACGCATGCCCTTGAACGGCGGCAGACTTGAAGATCAAGGGGGCCAACGGCGTTTCCATCGGCTCGGGTGGCGCGCCGACGACGATGAGCTCACCGCGTGCCTTGAGGCCGCCGATGGTGGCCGCCATCGCGTCCGCCACGGTGACCGTGGCGAGAATGACTTGCGCGCCGCCCAGCTTGTTCAGCTCACCGGCGACGTCAGACGCCGTGGAATCGATGTAGTGATGTGCGCCAAGCTTTTTGGCCAATGGTTCCTTGTCCTTGCCGCGCGCGATTGCGGCCACCTCGAAGCCCATCTTGGCGGCGTACTGAACGCCGAGGTGGCCGAGTCCGCCGACGCCGAGGATGGCGACGAGGTCGCCCGGCCTTGCGACGGACTCGCGCAAAGAATTAAAGGTGGTGATGCCCGCACACAGCAGCGGGGCGGCGTCGACATACGACAGGTCGTCGGGGATGCGCGCGATGGCTTCTGCGGGCGCAACCATGTACTCCGCGTAGCCGCCGTCGTACGCGATGCCCGAGACCTGGCCGTTCTCACAGGAGATGAAATCGCCTCTGCGGCAGGGCTCGCAGGTGAAATCGCAGCCGCCGAACCAGCCGACGCCGACGCGATCACCGACGTTCCACGTGCTGACGCCTTCGCCGACCGCGTCCACCTCGCCGGCGATCTCGTGGCCGGGCGCACGTGGGAACGAATTACCCATCATGCCGAGGACTGTCAGTAAGTCGGAATGGCAGACGCCGCAGGCGTGCACCTTGACGCGGACGTGTCCCGGACTCGGCTCGGGGATTTCGACATCGGTTATCTCGAACTTCGCATTCGCCGCGGGGACGCGGGCGATCTTCATGGTGGCCACGACGGCGACATTACCCAGGCGGCAACGAACGAACTGCAACAACATGCGATTCGCGCACCCCAGCGCGTACCTGAGTACTTCCTGAGTGGTGTCCCGCATGACCCGCAACCGTCGAACCCGCTGAACTTGGACTTTGTGATGCTTCTGTAACGCGTGAGACCTGTGTGGCGATAGATCTCGCAGATAGCATGTTTTTGCTGGTCGGGTTGGGGGTTCTATGTTTCGTCGGACAAGTGCGGCGGCCTGTGCGGTCGCTGTGGCAGGGAGTGCACTGGTCGGGTTGACGGCCGGTACCGCAAACGCGGCGCCGGGCTGCCCCGACGTCCATTGGATGGGTGCCGCAGGCTCTGGTGAGCGGACCGAGTACGACATGGCCGCCAACGGTGGCATGGGCCAGATCGTCTACCAGTCGTACCAGGCTCTCCAGCAGCAACTCGCGGCTGAGGGTCGGACCATCACCGCTGAAGCGGTCAACTATCCGGCCGAGGATGTGCCCCCCGATGCCGGCGTCGGGGACTGGCTTGACTACATGGGCAGTGTGGATGTCGGAACGAACGCCCTTGGCGCGCAGTACGCGGCATTCACCGCACAGTGCCCCACCACCAAGGTCGTACTGGCCGGTTACTCCCAGGGCGCGATGGTGGTGCACCGGAACCTGCGTGCACATCGGTGCCAACCCCAATCTGTCCGCCGCCCTCCTGATCGCCGACGGTGACCGCCACCCGGACGACACCACCGTCAACATCGGTTCGGCGTCGACGGACCCGGAGAAGACGGGCGGTGCCGCGCAGGACTGGCCGATCCTGGCGCACGCACCCGCGCTGCTACCCGCGAATATCGGAGCTCGGACCATCAGCGTCTGCGACGCCGGCGACGCCGTCTGCGATTACGACCCCGACGCCGACGAGGTCTCAGCGACTGCGGTGGCGATTCACACGAATTACTCAGTCGCGGACGCCGACGGGCAGATGTGGACCTGGATGGTGCATCAACTCCTCGGGCCGTCGTCGTCGACGCCTGCGCCTGAGCTCCCCGCGGTTCCTGAAGGCGCCACCACCCGTACGTAACTCGGCGTCAACAGGCGCCTCTTGGCGCTAATCTGACACGCAGACCGCGGCAAGCGAGGAGCGTGGCAGATGTTGTGGCGTTACATCAAAGCTCAGCTGATGGTTCTGCTGTGCGGCGGTCTCGTCGGCCCGATCTTCCTGGCCGTGTACTTCGCCACCGGTCAGAGCGGCTTGTTGAAATGGATGTTTTACGTCGGCCTGCTCATCACGGCCGCCGACGTCCTGATCGCCTTGGCTCTCGCCAACTTCGGCGCGAAATCGGCGGCCAAGACCGCTGCCCTCGAGCAGAGCGGCGTGTTGGCCGTCGCCCAGATCACCGGCATGGGCGAAACGGGCACCCGCATCAACGACCAACCGGTGGTCAAGCTGCAACTGCACATCGAGGGACCCGGCATCGCGCCGTTCAACTCGCAGGATCGCGTCATCGCAAGCGTCACAAGGTTGGGCAATCTCACCAACCGCAAACTGGTCGTGCTGGTGGACCCCGCCACGCATGAGTACCAAATCGACTGGGAACGAAGCGCTTTGATCAACGGGCTGGTGCCTGCGACGTTCACGATCACCGAGGACAACAGGACCTACGACCTCAGCGGTCAGACCGGCGCGCTGATGGAAATCCTGCAAATCCTCAAGGCCAACGGCATCGGGATGAACAACATGATCGATCTGCGGTCCAATCCCGCTGCGCGTCAACAGGTGCAGGCAGTCGTCCGGCGGGCAGCAGTGCAGCAGGCACCTGCCCCGCCCGGCCCGTCGCCAGCCCCTGGCGCGCCGCCGCCGCCTCAGTATCCGGCGATGGCGCCGGAACCGTCCACGTCACAGCGGTTGCAGGAACTGGAGACCCTGCGCGCGACCGGTGCCGTCTCCGAAGAGGAGTACACCGCGAAACGGGCACAGATCCTCTCCGATCTGTAATCGGTTCGGACACTTCTTCACGCCCGCCGAGGCGGTGCTGTTCGGAGTGATTCTCCTCGGCGCGGTCGCGGGTGTGGTGTCCTTGGCAACAGGGGCGATTGAGATCTAGCAGCCCACGGCGCGAGAGGAGCTCAGGTGACGAATATGTCCGCCAACTACGGTGTGCATTCCGAGGTCGGCAAGCTGCGCAAGGTGCTCGTGTGCTCGCCGGGGCTTGCGCACGAACGGCTCACGCCTACCAACTGCGACGACCTGTTGTTCGACGATGTGTTGTGGGTGCAGAACGCCCGCCGCGACCACTTCGACTTCATGGACAAGATGCGCGACCGCGACGTCGACGTTGTCGAGCTGCACAACCTGCTGACCGAAACAATGGAGATCCCTGACGCCAAGACCTGGTTACTGGACCGCAAGATCGTCGCCAACGAAGTCGGTTTGGGGCTGGTCGACGACACTCGGGGGTTCCTCGACTCGCTGCAGCCGCGGCGGCTCGCCGAGCTGCTGATCGGCGGGATGTCGACGCGCGATCTGCCCGCCGAGATCCAGTCCGGCTACCGGGCGCTGGCGCGCGAAGACACCGGGGTCACCGAGTATCTGATGCCGCCGCTGCCCAACACGCTCTACACCCGTGACACCACGTGCTGGATCTACGGCGGGCTCACGCTCAACCCGCTGTTCTGGCCCGCCCGCCACGACGAGACGCTTCTGATGAAGGCGATCTACGAGTTTCACCCCGAATTCATCGGCTCGACGGTGTGGTGGGGAGATCCGGAAAAGGCCTGGGGGCTGGCCACATTGGAAGGTGGCGACGTGTTGATTCCCGGCAACGGGGTGGTGCTCATCGGCATGAGCGAGCGGTCCTCACGCCAGGCCATTACTCAGGTCGCGGCCGAGTTGTTCAGGCAGGGCGCCGCCGAGAAGGTGATCGTCGCCGGGATGCCGAAGCTTCGCGCGGCCATGCACCTGGACACGGTGTTCACCTTCGCCGACCGAGACGTCGTCACCATCTACCCCGAGATCGTCGACAGCATCGCGCCGTTCACGTTGGTGCCCGGCGACAACGACATCGGTGTCGACGTGATCGACGAGACGAAGCCGTTCGTGGAGGTGGTTGCCGCGGCGTTGGAGCTGCCGGAACTGAGGGTGGTGGAGACGGGCGGTACCAAGTACGACTACGAGCGTCAGCAATGGGACAGCGGCAACAACCTCGTCGCCGTCGAACCCGGAGTGGTGTTCGCCTACGACCGCAACACCCACACCAACTCCCTGCTGCGCAAGGCCGGGGTCGAGGTCATCACCATCGTCGGGGCGGAACTGGGCCGCGGCCGCGGCGGAGGGCACTGCATGACCTGCCCGATCATCCGCGACCCAATCTAGAACACGTTCTAGATCTGCTGTTAGCCTGACTCCAGTGCTTGCCCACGCTGGCGAGCTCGGGAAAGGAGCAGTGGTGACGGCAACTGGCGGCCCTCTGGAAGGGCGAGTGGCATTCATAACCGGGGCCGCACGCGGTCAGGGCCGGGCCCACGCGATCCGGCTGGCCAACGACGGCGCCGACATCATCGCCATCGACATCTGCCAACCCGTCTCCGACACCATCACCTATCCGCTGGGCACCTCCGAGGAACTGGCGGAAACGGTGCAGGCGGTGGAGGCCACCGGCCGCAAGGTGCTGGCCCGCGAGGTCGACATCCGCGACCTGGATGCGCTGCAGAAGGTGGTGGCCGACGGTGTCGAGCAGTTCGGCAGGCTGGACATCGTGGTGGCCAACGCAGGCGTGCTGAGCTGGGGCCGGTTGTTCGAGATGTCGGAGGAGCAGTGGGACACCGTCATCGACATCAACCTGAACGGCACCTGGAAAACGATCCGCGCCGCGGTCCCCGCGATGATCGAGGCGGGACACGGCGGCTCGATCGTCATCGTCAGCTCATCGGCCGGCCTGAAGGCCACCCCCGGCAACGGTCACTACTCGGCGTCGAAGCACGGTCTCGTCGCGCTCACCAATGCGCTGGCGATTGAAGTGGGCGAGTTCGGGATTCGGGTGAACTCCATCCATCCCTATTCCATCGAGACGCCGATGGTGGAGAAGAAGGCGATGATGGAACTCTTCACCAAGTATCCGAACTACGTCCACAGCTTCTCGCCGATGCCGTACCAGCCGGTCAACCACCAGGGCAAGAAGGGCCTGATGGAATTCATGATGCCCGAAGAGGTTTCGGACGTGGTCGCGTGGCTGGCCGGCGACGGGTCGGCGACGATCTCGGGTAGCCAGATCGCCATCGACCGCGGCACCGCGAAGTACTAGGCGCGATCTACATGCGCCCCGTGCTGCGGGGGCGCACGGCGACCGGACTCACCGCCGCCAGTAGGGCCGCAAGTTCGGAAACCGGGATCTGTTCGAGATGTCTTACGGCGCCGACGAGTTCGGCCCGCAGCCCGTAGTCGGTGAAGGGCTCGGCTAGCCAGTCGAACTTCTCGACGACGCGGGCCCACGACATCGGTCGAGTCGGTGAACCCTCGTAGTCCGATTGCTCTCGGGTGAATGCCCGCCCGTCGTTCATGACAACTCGTACGCGCGCGGAGGTGCGGTCGGGATAGCCCGCGGTCAGGTCGGGAGCCGGCTTCACATCCACCCGCGCCAACAGATCCTGGACGTCGGCCCGGCGCACGCGCTCCGTCTCCATCTGTTCGGGACCAACCTGGCCGTCGAGCAGTGCGACAGCGGTGAGGTACTTGAGGTTGTAGTCGGCCTGGTCCTTCGTCCAGGCGTGGTCCTTGTCGCCATAACTTCCGCCACCGGCGAAGTCGTAGGCACCCTGGGACACGTCGAGGGTGACATGGCCGACGTCGAGGCCGGCGATCTGGTGCTCATCCCGCACGGCCAGCGTCGCATCGATGATGGCCTGGCCGTGAATCAGGGAGCAGTACTGCTTGAGGTACGTCTGCGCGACGGCGGTCAGCGATCGATCGTCTGCACGCATGTCTATCGGTTGGTCGAAGAGTTGCTCCAACCCGTTCGGCCCATTGAAAAGCGCTCGGGGGCCGGTGATTCCGCGACCAGCCAGCATTGTGGCGTAGACCGCGCGCATCCCGGTGATGGCAGGCGAAATACCTTTCCAGTTCGAGACCGGTTCGACGTGTACCGCAGCCAACGACACATTGTCTGCGGCCGATGCCGCGATGGCGGCGGCCGTCTGCTCGGCATCCAGGCCAAGCAGCTTTGCCGACCCCGCGGCGGCAGACATCGCCAATTGCAGCGCATGGTTGAATCCACGGGCCATGACCGGGACCTGGCTGCTGAACCGGCACTGGATCTCGTAGGCGATCGCGAGGGCGAGCAGGAAATCCGCGCCGCTGGCGTCGACGTGTTCGGCCATCGCGAGGATCGCGCCGAAGTTGTCGGCAGGGTGGCAGAGACCGCCCGGAGTCAGGAAGGTGTCGAGCAAGTCGGGGTAACGCACCAGCACGGCATTGAAGAACGCGGCCTGGTCTACCGAGGCGCGTCCACCACCAATGAACGTCGCGGTCGGATGGCCGCTGAATTGCTCGGCGTGTGCGCGGATGGTGCCGATCATCTCACCGTCGAGTGCACCGATGGCGCAAGCGATGGAATCGAGCACGTTGCGCTTCAGCGTCGGCAGGATGTCGGCGGTGAGATCGGTGGCGTCTGCCCGGACGACGAAATCGGCGACCGCGTCGACAATGTGCTTGTGTGTCATGTCTTTTGGCCCCTTCCAGTACGGCACTTGCGAGTCAACTCGCATCGGGTGCCGGGGTCCACGACAGATCGCCTACCTGTGGTTGGCCGAACTTCGCACTGCACTCAGGGGGCGGCGCTAAGTGTCGTGCGGTGCGGGTCGTCTCTCGGTACCCACCAAGAATCCGCCGGCGATGTGCGCCAGTTCTGGCTGTCGGCGTAGGACAGCAGGGCCGCAACGGCGCGGTGCACGGCAGGGCGGTCGTCATCGGAGCGGTGCAGCAGTGACCAAGTCCACACCGGAACCGGGTCGCTGACCGGACACTTGACCAGGCTCGGCGGGATCGCGGCGGTATGGCGTTTCGGCGAGTTGAGGACGGGCGATCTGAGCCGACGGACGTGGGCATAGAAGGCATCGCCGGTGATTCCGCCGTCCTCGATCTCGGAGATGCGCGCGCCGACGTCGGTAGCGAACTGGTAGGCGAACCGGTTCCACGACGACCACGTCGACTCATCGGAGTCGATCAACACGATAACGTCGGCCGAGGCCACGGGGTCTGTCGAACCGACGCCCGGACGAACGGCGTTCAACGGCTCGGCGCGCAACAGATGCGCTATCACGCCGCGTGTTTCGACTGTCTTCGCGTCCACCCACGCCAGGGCCAGGTCCAGGCTGCCGTCTGCCACTCGGTCCGCTTGTGCGTGCGACGGCAGCACCCACTCGTCAATGCGCGCAGCGACAGTAGGACCCAGCAATGCGTCGACGTTGTCGGGCAGCCAGCTCACGTACCCCATCCGTAGCGGCGGCGTCTCGTCGGCCGTGCGCCGAAGTCGTCTCTCCGCATCGTCGGCCATCGCCAGGATCCTGCGGGCGTCCTCCATCAACGAGCGTCCGGGTTCGGTCAATCGGACGCTGCGGCGATCCCGGACGAACAGTTGCGCGCCCAGCTCTCGCTCAAGCGCCATGATTTGTTGAGACAGCGCGGGTCCCGAAATGTGCAGCCGTTGTGCGGCGCGGCCGAAATGCAGCTCTTCGGCAACGGCCACGAAGTATCGCAGCTGCCGTAGCTCCATGAGCCGAGCTTAGGGCCTCGACCGCCCCGTTCAGCCTGCCTGCAGTGCGAGCGCCGGCCTACCAGTCGTCGGAAACCGGTTGTGGACGAATCCGACGTCTGACGGCTTGGCTGGTGGCCATGCGATTACCGACACTGGACCCAGTGCATCTGGGTGCCGAGCAACGAGATCTCTACGACGACATGGTCGATGTGATCGATCGGAGCTTCGGTGACTTGATCGCGCGCCTGCCGGATGGCGCGCTCGTCGGCCCCTTCAACGCCTGGCTGCACTTCCCCCAGTTCGGACGCGCCGCGTGGGCCTTCAACAGGGCGTTATGGGACCACGGCGTGCTGCCCGACCTCAGCCGAGCCGAGCGGGCCGCGTACGCCATGGCGGCCGGTTTGAACCGCGGCGCGTCCTCGCCCGAGACGACCTATCAAGGGGCGCTGGCCCAATTTGGCGCTACGGCGTCGCGGAGATCGCCTTCTTGGTCGGCTGCTTCTCGATGGTGGCCGTGACACTCAATACTTTCGACGTTGCCGTCCCGGGGAGGGAGGTATGAGAAGCGCGCCGGTCAGGCGGGCAGAACCAGCACCGGCACCGGGCTGTGCCGGATGATCTTCGCACCGTGCGAGCCAAGGAAGACCGTCTTCAGGCTGCGGCGCGACGAGGTACCGAGAGCCAGTAGCTCACCGTCGTCCCATTCGGTGTCGTCGAGCGCCTCATCCCAGCCGTTGCCCGTAACCACCTGTAGCTCAACGTCATCGCCGACGATGGCGTCGGCCTTCAGCTTCCCGAGCGTCTCGCGCAGCTGTTCCGCCCATGCCGCAAGCAGGGAGTCCTCGGCGTGCAGGCCCACCTCGGGCGGGAACATCGTGCGTCCCCTGATCGCGTAGGTGACCACCCGCATCTTGACATCCAGCTCGTCGGTGAGCGTCTTCACCCGCTCGACGACTTCCACTGATTCGGGTGTGCCCGAATACGCACACGTGACGCGGTTCAGCTTGCCGGACTTGGCGCCCCGGTATCCACGCGGACTGATCGCGACCGGTATCGGCGAGGAGTGCAGAAGCCAGTGTGTGGTCGAGCCGAGGACCACCTGGCCGAGTGAGCCGTCAGACGACGACCCCGTCACCAGCACCCGAGCGCCGAGCTGTTCGGCCGCGTCGAGAAGACCTTCGCCTGCCGTGCGGCTGGCGAACTTGTGGAAGCTGACGTCGAGCCCCTTGCCGATCTGGTCGAGGCAGCGCTGCGCCTCCCGCTGGGAATCGGCGCCCAATTGGTCTGCCCACGTGGCGTATTCGGCGTCGATCCGTGCGGGAGAGGGGGTGGTCCACGGCTTGGGCACGACGGTGGCAACGACCAGCGACGTCTTCAGCGTCTCCGCCGCCTCAACGGCAAGGTGAAGCGCCGACCGCCCCGCCTTGCCTGCGAGATAGCCGACGACAACCGTCACGGCGATTCCTTCGGTGGGATCAGCACCTCGTCCTCTTCTGGTGTGGCGGTGGGGATGAGTCCGTCACCGCCGTCGTTCAGCGCGCTGTGGCGTCGGCCCCAGAGGAAGTAGAAGCTCAGGACCGCGACCACCCAGATCCCGAACCACAGCCAGGTGTTCGGGGGCAGGCCATACAGGATCCACACGCAGGCCGCGATAGACAGGATCGGAGTCACCGGATACCCCGGAACCTTGAAGCCACGTGGCAGGTCTGGTTCGCGGACGCGCAGGATGATCACGCCGACCGAGACCGTGATGAAGGCGACGAGCGTGCCGATCGACACCAGGTCCCACAGGTAGTCGAGTGGGACGAACCCGGCCAGGATTCCGGTCACTGCAGCCACGATGATCGTGTTGTTCACCGGTGTCATGCTGCGCGGGTTGACCTTTGCGAACATCGACGGCAGCAGGCCGTCCCGACCCATCGCGAACAGGATGCGCGTCTGGCCGTACATCACGACGAGTGTGACCGAGAAGATCGAGATCACCGCTCCGGCAGCGAGGATCGTGCTGGCCCAGGTCGAGCCGCTGAGAATGTTCTCCAAGATGACCGACAGGCCCGCCTCGGACTGTTCTTCGGATCCGAACGCATCGGCGGACTGTGTGCCCAAGCCGGCGAATGCCACCAGGATGTAGATCAAGGTGACCACGACAAGTGCGGCGAGGATCGCGCGCGGCATGGTCTTCTGTGGATTCTTCACCTCGTCACCGGCGGTGGAGACGGCGTCGAGTCCGATGAAGGTGAAGAAGATGGTGGCCGCACCCGCGGTGATCCCGGCAAAGCCCGCATTCCAGAACCCGGCGAAGTGGTCGGTGGTGAACGCGGTGAAGGCGATGGCGACGAACAGCGCGAGCACACCCAACTTGATGATCACCATGACCGTGTTGACCGTGGCGGACTCGCTGGCGCCGCGGATCAACAACAGCGCACACATGGCGATCAGCAACATGGCGGGCAGGTTGACGATGCCTGGTGTCTCACCCCACGGCGCCGCGGTCAGGGAATGCGGGATCGTGACCCCAAATAGATTGTCCAGCAGCTTGTTCAGATAGCCACTCCAGCCGATTGCCGTCGCCGACATCGAGACGCCGTACTCCAGAAGCAGACAGGCGGCCACGCCCATCGCCACGACCTCGCCCATCGTCGTGTAGGCGTAGGAATAGGTTGAACCGGAAACCGGAACGGCGGAGGCCATTTCCGCGTAACAGATGGCGGAAAGTCCCGCGGCGATGCCCGCGATCACGAACGAGATCAGTACCGCGGGACCGGCCGTTGGTACCGCTTGCTGCAGCACGATGAAGATGCCGGTGCCGACGGTGGCGCCGACGCCGAACATCGTCAGCTGGAACGTACCGATACTTCGTTTGAGATGATCGGAGGCGCCATGGGCGACTGGGGCACCGATCACGGGCCTGCGTCGCAACATCTGCTCAGAGACGCTTAAAGTCGGAGCAGTCATGGTGCCTCCTGTGTGCCTTATCTGTCCGTTGCGGACAAGTGTGAACCTGATTCGGCCAAAACATCGGCGAACTGGCCGGTAGCCCAGTCGATCTCCTCCGCGGTGATCACGAGCGGGGGTGCGAAGCGCAGCGTCGAGCCATGGGTGTCCTTGACCAGCACACCGCGCTCGGCAAGCCGCATGCTGATCTGCTTTCCGGTGCCGATGGACGGGTCGATGTCGACACCGGCCCACAGTCCAAGCCCACGCACAGCGATCACACCCTTGCCGATCAGCGCGCGCAGGCGGGCATGCAGCCGGTCACCGAGTTCTGTTGAGCGAGCCTGGAATTCGCCCCGGCTCAGAATACCGACGACGGTGGTGCCGATCGCCGCCGCCAGCGGATTGCCGCCGAACGTGGAACCGTGCTCGCCGGGGTGCAGCACCCCGAGGATGTCCTTGTTCGCCACCACCGCCGACACCGGCACGACACCGCCGCCTAATGCCTTGCCCAGCAGATAGATATCGGGCACCACGCCCCAGTGGTCGCATGCGAAGGTGCGCCCGGTACGGGCCAGTCCGGACTGGATCTCGTCGGCGACCATCAACACGTTGCGATCGGTGCAGATGGCGCGCACGCGGGGTAGATAGTCGTCGGGCGGGACGATGATGCCAGCCTCACCCTGAATCGGCTCGATGAGCACCGCGACAGTGTCATCGTCGATCGCTGCTGCCAATGCGTCGGCGTCGCCGAACGGGACCGCGCGGAAGCCCGGTGTGTACGGGCCGAACCCGCGGCGCGCGCTTTCATCGTCGGAGAAGCTGATGATCGTCGTCGTGCGGCCGTGGAAGTTGTTGTGCGCCACCACGATATTGCCCTGGCCGGCCGGCACGCCCTTGACATCGGTACCCCACTTGCGGGCCACCTTGATGCCGCTTTCGACGGCCTCGGCGCCGCTGTTCATCGGCAGCACCATGTCCTTACCGCAGAGCTCGGCCAGCGACTGGCAGAACGGCCCGAGCCGGTCGGAGTGGAAGGCTCGGCTGACCAGCGTCATGGTGTCCAGCTGAGCGTGTGCAGCGGCGATGATCTCCGGGTTGCGGTGCCCGAAGTTCACGGCAGAGTACGCAGCCAGGCAGTCCAGGTAGCGCCTGCCTTCGATGTCGGTGATCCAGGCGCCCTCGGCGCTGGCCGCGACAACGGGCAGCGGGGAGTAGTTGTGCGCGGCATAGCGATCGTCGACGGCGATCGCGTCCGAAGTCGATTCCCGGGTCGCTTCGCTCCTGCCCTCCGAAGTCGATTCCCGGGTCGCTTCGCTCCTGCCCTCCGAAGTCGATTCCCGGGTCGCTTCGCTCCAGCCCTCCGAAGTCGGGGTCATGGCATCAAGGATGGTCACGAATACACCTCCAGCGTGCAGCATTTGATTGATCCGCCGCCCTTCAACAACTCCGACAGGTCGACACCGATCGGCACGAACCCGGCATCGGAGAGTTGCTCGGCGAAGCCGGTTGCGGCCGCCGGGTGGACGACGTTGCGACCGTCGGAGACGGCGTTGAGCCCGAGCACGTAGGCATCGGCGGTGGCTACCTCGATGGCATCGGGGAAGAGTTCCAGCAACCGCGTGCGCGACTCCTCGCTGAATGCCGGCGGGTAGTAGGCGATGGTGGTGTCGTCGAGCACCGCGAGTGCGGTGTCGAGGTGATAGAACCGCGGGTCGACCAGTTCGAGGCTGACAAGCGGCATTCCGACGGCGGCGGCGATCTCGTCATGCGCACGGTGGTCGGTGCGGAATCCGTAGCCTGCCAACACGATCGAGCCCGCGACGAGCAGGTCGCCCTGACCTTCGTTGACGTACCGCGTTTCTGTGGGGTGGAAGCCGTGGCGATCCATCCACTCGGCATAGGCCGCGGCTTCGCCTGCGCGCTGCGGGTAGGCGAACTTGGCGACGACGGCCTTGCCGTTGACGAGGAGACCGCCGTTGGCGGCGTACACCATGTCCGGCAGCCCCTCGACGGGCTCGACCATTTCGACGGTGTGTCCCAGTTCCTTATAGGTCTGGCGCAGGCTCTCCCACTGGTTCATCGCCAGGTGGGTGTCCACGGGCGTCGAGGTGTCCATCCACGGGTTGATGGCGTATTCGACGGCGAAGAACGTCGGCGGCGTCATCGCATAGTGACGTCGGGAAGGAATCCGCTGCCCACATTGCTGGTCGGCGCCGACGTGCCTCCGTCTTGCGGCGACATCGGATACCGGGGCCGCGAAGGCGGCGACATCTGAAATCGTCATGATCAAACGATATTGGCTACCGAATTTGCAATCAATCGCCGTTCATTGCGTGTCTACCAGCGTTCTGTTGTGCCAGAATGGAAAAAGCGGCGGTTTGTTGCGTGGAGGTGAAGGTGGAGCGGTTGGACGAGACCGACGAGCGGATTCTCGCCGAGTTGGCCCAGGATGCCCGAGCGACCTACGCCGAGATCGGCCTGCGGGTGAACCTGTCCGCTCCGGCCGTCAAGCGACGGGTCGACCGCATGCTCGACAGCGGCGTCATCCGCGGCTTCACCACCGTCGTCGACCGAAGTGCGTTGGGCTGGAACACCGAGGCTTACGTCCAGGTGTTCCGTCACGGCACCATCGCTCCTGATGAGCTTCGAAGAGCGTGGGTCGACATCCCTGAGGTGGTCAGTGCCGCCACCGTCACCGGCACCGCCGACGCGATGCTGCATGTGCTGGCCCGCGATATGCGCCACCTTGAAGAGGCGCTCGAGCGCATCCGCTCGGCGGCGGACGTCGAACGCAGCGAGAGCATCGTCGTGCTGACGAACATCATCGACCGGATGCGCGGCTGAGGCCTTAACTGCAGGGTGGCGCACATAAGGCTGGCGGCCATCGTGTAGAAACCCCACGTGAGCACATCTGCGGGCATCGTCATCGTCGGAGGCGGGCTGGCCGCCGCCCGGACCGCCGAACAGCTGCGCCGGTCCGAGTACGCCGGCCCCGTCACGATCGTCAGCGACGAGGAGCATCTGCCCTACGACCGGCCGCCGCTGTCCAAGGAAGTGTTGCGCGCCGAGGTGGACGACGTCACCCTCAAGCCGGCCGAGTTCTACGAGGAGAACGACATCGCCGTGCGGCTCGGCAACGGGGTGCGTTTAGTGGATCCCGCCGCGCAGACGGTCTCGCTGGCCGACGGCAGCGAGGTCGGCTATGACGAGCTGATCATCGCGACCGGGCTCGTCCCAAGGACCATCCCGTCCTTCCCGGATCTGGAAGGCATCCGAGTGCTTCGCTCCCTCGACGAAAGCATCGCGCTGCGTGAGCATGCGGGTTCGGCCGGCCAGGCTGTCGTCGTCGGTGCGGGCTTCATCGGTTGCGAGGTGGCCGCCAGCCTGCGCGGCATGGGAGTGAATGTCGTTCTGGTGGAACCGCAACCGACCCCGCTGGCCTCGGTGCTCGGCGAGGAGATCGGCGCCCTGGTGACCCGGCTGCATCAGGCGGAGGGTGTCGACGTGCGCTGCGGCGTCGGAGTGGACGAGGTGCGGGGCAGCGATCATGTCGAGCAGGTCGTGCTTTCGGACGGCACCGTGCTCGACGCCGACCTGGTGGTTGTCGGCATCGGCTCGAAGCCGGCCACCGAGTGGCTCGACGGCAGTGGCATCGAACTGGACAACGGCGTGGTCTGCGACGACGTCGGCCGAACCGCCACCCCACATGTGTGGGCGATCGGCGATGTCGCGTCGTGGCGTCACCCCGTGGGACACCAAGTCCGCGTTGAACATTGGAGCAATGTCGCCGACCAGGCGCGGGTGCTGGTGCCCGCGATGCTCGGCAAGGAGATTCCCGCGACGGTCTCGGTGCCGTACTTCTGGAGCGACCAGTACGACGTCAAGATCCAGTGCCTCGGCGAACCGCAGGCCGACGACACCGTTCACGTGGTCGAGGACGACGGCCGAAGGTTCTTGGCCTTCTACGAACGCGACGGTGTGGTGGCAGGCGTCGTCGGCGGCGGGATGCCGGGCAAGGTGATGAAGGTGCGCAGCAAGATCGCCAGCGGCGCCCCGATCGCCGACGTGCTCGGCTAGTTGCGATTTCGGCGTGATCAGTCGCGCTCAGCGCAACCAACCACGCCGAAATCGCTAGAACTGGCCGAGGTAGAACCGGCTGCCCTGGTCGTCGGCGCACTGCGCGCTCTTACCGTACGACTGCTGCGACGGCTCCTCGATGACCGTTCCGCCTGCCTCCCGCACACGGGCGACCGCGGCGTCGACGTCCTCGACGGTCCACATGGGCACGGTCGTGGCCGTCGTTGCGCCACCGGCGACCCCGGCCATCGGGTGGGTCTGCTGCACCCCCCAACCGTCCGCGATGCGGCCGGGCTCGAAGGTCCAGAACAGCACGCGGCTGTAGAAGGCCTTGAAGGCCTGCGAATCCGGCACCTCGTAGGTGATGTACGAAAGTTCGCCTGGCCCAGAACCATTGAGCTCGGGCCGCGGCTGGCCCGGGTTCGGCTGGAAGACGCCGAACGACGTCCCCCGCGGGTCGGTGGCACCGCGCAGCGTGCCGAAGTCGAACTGCTCGAGTTCGTCGACCGTTCCGCCGCCGTCCACGATCGTCTGCCTGGCCCCGTCGAGGTCGGCGACCGCGTAGCAGCAGAACAGCGTGGGCGGACCGTCGACGGAGTAGATGCCGATATGCTGCTTGGTGTTGGTGACCTGATGCGTCGCCGAATCGTAGGTCCAGCCCAGCACGTGGCCGTAGAACACAGCGGCGCGGTCGGCGTCGGGCGTCCACACCGAGATATAGCCCACGTCGCCGTGCTGGATCTGGATCGGCGCTCCGGTGACCGGTCCGCTGAGCATCCACCGATGTCCGAACGGGTCGAGGATCGTGGCGCCGCGGGCGCCGTAGTTCTCATAAGCCTCCTGCTGCACCGCGGCGCCACGTTCCCGCGCCCGTTCCAGGGTGGCGTCGGTGTCGGCCACATGCAGCATCAGGCTCACCGAACTCGCCTGGGGATCAGGCGCTTTCAGCCCCAGCTCGGGGTATTCGTCGGCCAGATACAGCACGCCATCACCGATCTGCAGCTCTGCGTGGCCGATGCGGCCGTCGTCCATCTCGTACATCTCGCCGACGAGCGACGCACCGAACGTGTCGATGTACCACGCAATGGCGTCGCGCGCGTTGGCCACGGACAAGTAGGGCAGTGCCGCGGGACGTGGTGGAGCCGTCGCCACTTCGGGTCCGGTGCTGGTTTCGTTGAGTTCTGCGATCGCGGTATCGGTGCCGCTCATTTCGATTCCTCCTGTTCGATTGGGCTGGGCCTCAAAAAAATTCACAGCCGATTCCAGGCGGGCGCGCAGTCGGGCCGCGAAGGCCGGATCGGGCTGGACCGGAAGCTCGTCACCATGCAGCACGGTCAGCGGATCGTGGCTGTTGTTCATGACAACCCTCCTTCCGGTTCTGGGTAGTGCGATCTGAAGGCGCGGCGGGCCCGCACCAACAGGGCCTCTGTGGCGTGCACGGAGCGGCCGATCAGCTCGGCGCATTCGGGCACGCTGCAGTCGTCCATGTAGCGCAGCGCGAGCACGGTCCGGTGCTGCTCGGCCAGCTTGGCCAGCACGGCCTCGGCCACAATCCGATTCAGCTCGCTGTCCCACTCGTCGGCCGGGTCGACCGGTTCGGGCAGATCGGCCACCGGAACGGTGAACCGGTCAGACCGCCGCCGGTAGTGGTCGGCGAGCTTGTGCCGCGCCACGCCGATGAGCCACGGCACCGTGATCGGCGGCGGAACCTCTTTCCGTGCGGCATCCATCGCCGCCAGAAAGGTTTCCGACGTCAGGTCTTCGGCTGCTCCGCGGTCGCCGCAGCGTCGGACGAAATATCCGAACACCGTGGGCAGTGCCTCGTCGTACAGCGCTAGCAGCGTCCGCGGAGCGTCGCCTGGCTCTGGTTCGGCGCTCACACCCTTATCGTCGCCTTGAAGCGCCTAACTCCGACGCCGGAAATCGAGATTTTTTCGACGCGGGTTTCAGGTGAGCACGCCAAGCCCGTCGCTGACCGTGTCGAACGCGTCGTCCAGCGCCTGAGCCAGCGACACGGACTCGTCGGCCAGCCAGTGCTCGTAGGCGGACAGCGCCGCCCCGAGCATCGTCCAGGCCACGGTCTGCGGCACCAGATCGCCGGCCTTGACGCCAAGCCGTCGCGCCACGAACGCGGCCACCACCGCGCGCCACCCCGCATACATCGTCATCGAATACGCCTGTAGCTCGGCCGTCTGCAGGATGACCCGCATCCGCTGCCGGTGCCGCGGCGTCTCGGATTCGTCAAAAGTGTTGAACGCCAACAGCGCCGTCCGCAGCGCGTCACCTATCGGCACGCTCGGATCGAGGTCGGCCAGCTGATTGCGCATGCGCTCGAGGTGGGCGTCGAAATCGCCCCAGGGCAGTGCGTTCTTGGACGGGTAGTAGCGGAAGAGCGTGCGGCGAGCGATCCCTGCGGCGTGCGCAACGTCGTCGACGCTCACCGCGTCGAAGCCGCGAGCGACGAAGAGATCGATCGCGACATTGCTGAGATGCTCCCAGGTCGTGGAGCGACGCCGGCCCACCCGGTGCTCGGAACTCGACCGCATCGCAACACCGCTCTTCCATTCTGGCACTCGATGCCATATTCTTGCGATCTCGATCACAATTGTCGAGACCCCGGTTGAAGAAAGGTGGGAACGATGGAGCCGAATCAGCAGGTGGAGAACCACGACACCGAGCTCGTCACGGAGACGTTGGTCGAAGAGGTGTCGATCGACGGGATGTGCGGGGTCTACTGACCGTGACGTTCGACCCCGACGTGAGCTGGCGGCTGCACCACCAGGTCGCGGTGCGGCCCGAGCCGTTCGGCGCGCTGTTGTATCACTTCGGCACGCGCAAGCTGTCGTTTCTGAAGAACCGGACCATCGTCGAGGTGATCAACTCGCTAGGTGAGCACCCCGATGCAAGGTCCGCCTGCCGCGCGGCCGGAATCGACGACGCGCAGCAGGGTCCGTATCTGCACGCACTGGGCGTGCTGGTTCAGTCGAAGATGCTCGTAGCGGGAGACGATTCATGACTTCTGTCCAACCGGTGCCGCGCCTCGTCGAGCAGTTCGAGCTTGGGCTCGATGCGCCGATCTGTTTGACGTGGGAGTTGACGTATGCGTGCAATCTGGCGTGTGTGCATTGTTTGTCGTCGTCGGGTAAGCGTGATCCGCGGGAGTTGTCGACGCGGCAGTGCAAGGACATCATCGATGAGCTCGAGCGGATGCAGGTGTTCTATGTGAACATCGGTGGTGGTGAGCCGACGGTGCGGCCGGACTTCTGGGAGTTGGTCGATTACGCGACCGCTCATCATGTCGGGGTGAAGTTCTCCACCAACGGGGTGCGGATCACCGCTGAGGTGGCGGCCCGGTTGGCGGCCAGTGATTACGTCGATGTGCAGATCTCGTTGGATGGGGCGACTGCGGAGGTCAACGACGCGGTGCGCGGTGCGGGTTCGTTCGCGATGGCGGTGCGGGCGTTGCAGAATCTGGCCGAGGCGGGTTTCAGGGACGCCAAGATCTCGGTCGTGGTGACCCGGCACAATGTCGGTCAGCTCGATGAGTTCGCTGCGCTGGCGGCGCGTTACGGCGCCACGCTGCGGATCACCCGGCTGCGTCCGTCGGGTCGGGGCGCCGATGTGTGGGATGAGCTGCACCCCACACCCGAGCAGCAACGCCAGCTCTATGACTGGCTCGTCGCCCATGGTGACCGTGTGCTGACCGGCGACTCCTTCTTCCACCTGTCGGCGTATGGCCAGTCGTTGCCGGGCCTGAACCTGTGCGGGGCGGGTCGGGTGGTCTGCCTCATCGACCCGGTCGGCGACGTCTACGCCTGCCCGTTCGCCATCCATGACCGGTTCCTGGCGGGAAACATCTTGTCCGACAGTGGTTTTGACAACGTCTGGAAGAACGCGCCGCTGTTTCGTGAGCTGCGCGAGCCGCAGTCGGCGGGGGCGTGCGGCAGCTGCGGTCACTACGACAGCTGCCGCGGCGGCTGCATGGCGGCCAAGTTCTTCACGGGTCTGCCGCTTGACGGACCCGATCCCGAATGCGTTGAGGGCTACGGTGTTCCGGCGCTGGAGAGAGAGCGGGTCAAGCCCAGGCCCAGCGGAGACCACTCCCGCGGGACAAAGCAGGGGCCGATCCCACTCAAGCTGCTGACCAAACCTCCGGCCCGGCTCTGCAATGAGAGCCCCGTTTAGCCATGGCACGCGATAAGTGGTTCGAGACTGTATCCATCGCGCAGGAGCGCGCGAAGAAGCGGCTGCCCAGGTCCGTCTACAGCGCGCTGGTCGCGGGTAGCGAAAAGGGCCTGACCGTCAACGGCAATGTCGAAGCATTCGGCGAACTGGGGTTCGCGCCCCATGTCATCGGGGCGACCGAGAAGCGCGATCTGGCGACAACGATTATGGGACAGGATATTTCGTTCCCAGTTGTGATATCGCCGACGGGGGTTCAGGCGGTGCATCCCGACGGGGAACTTGCCGTCGCCCGTGCAGCCGCGGCGCGGGGTACGGCGATGGGGCTGTCGTCGTTCGCAAGCAAACCGGTCGAAGACGTCGTCGCGGCCAACCCGAAGACCTTCTTCCAGGTGTACTGGCTGGGCGGGCGGGATGCGATCGCGGCCCGGGTGGAGCGCGCCCGCGCGGCGGGCGCCGTGGGCCTCATCGTCACGACCGACTGGAGCTTCTCGCACGGCCGCGACTGGGGTAGTCCCAAGATCCCCGAGCAGATGGATCTGCGCACGACGGTGCGGATGCTTCCGGAGGGCCTGACCCGGCCGCGGTGGCTTATGCAGTGGGCCAAGACGCTGCGTCCGCCGAACCTGCGCGTGCCCAATCAGGCGCCGCGTGGGGAGCTGGGCCCCCCGTTCTTCCAGGCGTACGGCGAATGGATGGGTACGCCGCCGCCAACCTGGGAGGACATCGCGTGGCTACGGGAACTGTGGGGTGGGCCCTTCATGCTGAAGGGCGTTATCCGCGTCGATGACGCGAAACGTGCTGTCGATGCTGGTGTTTCGGCGATTTCGGTGTCCAACCACGGCGGCAACAACCTGGATGGGACACCGGCGTCGATCCGGGCGCTGGCACCCATCGCAGAAGCGGTGGGGGACCAGATCGAGGTGCTGCTCGACGGCGGCGTGCGGCGGGGCAGCGATGTGGTCAAGGCGCTGGCTCTCGGCGCACGGGCCGTCATGATCGGCCGGGCGTATCTCTGGGGGCTGGCGGCGGAGGGCCAAGCCGGCGTCGAGAACGTGCTCGACGTCCTCCGCGGCGGCATCGACTCGGCACTCATGGGACTCGGCCACTCGTCGGTACACGACCTCGTCGCCGCCGATGTGGTGGTTCCCGCGGACTTCATCCGGGCGCTCGGTGTGCCCGCCGACGCGCGCGCCTGACGCGACAACTCCACTACCAGCGTTTTTGCTCGCGAAACATGCGTGGCAGGGGAGACGGACGTGATTAGCCGACACCGCCTGCGGCAAACTCATGGAAAAAGAAATACGCGCATGCGCGAACAACCGGCGCACAGCAGGTGAATTCGTCCTACCATCGGCAGGTGGCTTTCCCCAGCGAGCTTGGGAACTCAACGTCGAGGCAGCTGCACGGCATATCACCCGCGTTGTTAACCCCGGTAGGTTCCACCGAACAGCATGGACCCCACCTGCCGCTGGACACCGACACCAGGATCGCCGCGGCTGTCGCTCGTGGGGTTGCTGAACGGCTGGCGGAAGCTGATCATGATTCCGGATGGACGATTGCACCGCCGATCGGCTACGGAGCCAGTGGCGAACACGAGAGCTTTCCCGGCACGATTTCGATCGGTACCTCTGCCCTGCGGCTGTTGCTGGTGGAGTTCGGCCGGTCGGCTGCCAGCTGGACGAGGCGGCTGGTGTTCGTGAACGGACACGGCGGAAACGTGGAGGCCCTGGCTGCCGCGGCCGCGTTGCTGAGGTACGAGGGTCGCGACGTCGGATGGTGCTCGTGCGGTGTCGAGGACGCCGATGCCCATGCCGGGCACACCGAAACGTCTGTATTGCTACATATTTCGCCGGAGGCGGTGCGCGCCGAGGAGATAGTCCCGGGAAACCGTGCTCCGCTGGCCGAACTGCTGCCCGCGATGCGCAGCGGCGGGGTGGCGGCGGTGAGTGAAGTGGGCGTTCTCGGTGACCCCACGACGGCCACCGCGACCGACGGCGAACGGCTGTTTGCCGAGATGGTCGACGGCTGCCACCGCCGGATCGTGCGTTGGAAACCTGACCGGGACGGGATGCTGACGTGAGTCAGCCGCGGCTGCCCGACGGGTTCGCGGTGCAGGTTGATCGCCGAGTCAAGGTGCTCGGGGAGGGTGCGGCTCTGCTCGGTGGTTCGCCCACCCGTCTGCTTCGGCTCGCGCCCGCGGCGCAGACCATGCTCAACGGTGGCAGGCTCGAGGTGCACGACGCCCTCAGCGCACAGGTCGCCCGTACGCTGCTGGACGCCACCGTCGCCCATCCGAGGCCGGCCAGCGGACCGTCACACCGTGACGTCACTGTGGTTATCCCAGTGCGCGACAATGATTCTGGCGTATCCAGGTTGGTGGCAGCGTTGCGCGGCATGCGCGTGGTGGTGGTGGACGACGGCTCGGCGACACCGCTCCACCAATCGGACTTCGCGGGCATGCACTGCGACGTCCAGGTGTTGCGCCATCCCCGCAGCAGGGGACCAGCCTCCGCGCGTAACACCGGTCTCGGCGTTTGCACTACCGACTTCGTCGCGTTCCTCGACTCCGATGTGGTGCCACGGCGCGGCTGGCTGGAGGCGCTGCTCGGCCACTTCTGCGATCCCGCAGTGGCTTTGGTGGCACCGCGCATCGTGAATTTGGCGCAACCGGACAGTTTGGTGGCCCGTTACGAGGCGGTGCGCTCGTCGCTGGACCTCGGCCAGCGGGAGGCGCCCGTCGTGCCGTACGGCACGGTCTCCTACGTGCCGAGCGCAGCGATCATCTGTCGGCGCTCTGTGATGAACGAGTTGGGTGGATTCGACGAGACGATGAAGTCCGGAGAGGATGTCGACCTTTGCTGGCGGTTCGTCGAAGCCGGTGCGCGGTTGCGGTATGAACCGATCGCGACGGTCGCCCACGAGCACCGCACGCAATTGCGAGAGTGGTTTGCGCGCAGGGCTTTCTATGGTGAGTCGGCGGCGCCGCTAGCGGTTCGTCACCCCGGCAAGACCGCTCCGTTGGTGATCTCCGGGTGGACTTTGGTGGTGTGGCTCCTGCTCACGATGGGCTCCGCGATCGGCTACCTCGCATCCATGGTGGTGGCCACGATCACCGGCAAGCGGATCGCCAACTCGCTCGGCGCGGTCGACACTGAACCGAGGGACGTCGCGGTCGTCGCCGCACACGGCCTCTGGTCGGGGGCTCTTCAGCTCGCCGCGGCGATCTGTAGGCATTACTGGCCCATCGCCCTGCTGCTCGCACTGCTGTCCCGGCGGTGCAGAAACGTGGTGCTGGTGGCGGCGATCATCGACGGTGTGGTGGACTGGGCGAAGCGGCACGGTAATGCTGAAGACGATACGAAGCCCGTTGGGCTGGTCAGCTACCTGCTGCTGAAGCGGCTCGACGATATCGCCTATGGGACCGGCCTATGGACCGGGGTGGTTCGGGAACGGCATATCGGCGCCCTCAAGCCGCAGATCCGGACCTGAAGCATTTGCACAGCGATGTGCTGGTCATCGGTGCAGGCAGTGCCGGGTCTGTTGTAGCAGAGCGTATTTCAGCTGATGGCGCGTGTCACGTCACCATTGTCGAGACGGGTCCCGCGCCGTCTGATCCAAAGGTGAGTGCCCAGATCACTGATGCGGTGCGGCTGCCGATCGGTACCGCCAGTTCCGTGGTGCGGCACTACGCGACGACATTGACAGGCCAGCCGAGGCGCGCCGGGCACATCATGCGTGGGGCGGTTGTGGGTGGCTCCGGGGCTGTCAACGGCGGCTATTTCTGCCGCGCGTTGCCAGAGGACTTCCAGAGGTGGTCAATTCCGGGCTGGTCATGGGCCGACGTGCTTCCGCACTTCCGAGCGGTGGAGAATGATCTTGACTTCGTCGGCCCGCTGCACGGATCGGAAGGTCCGATACTCGTCCGGCGCGTGTCTGAATTCGACGGTTGCACAGCCTCTTTCGTCAGTGCCGCCACTGATATGGGCTACTTGTGGGTTGCGGATCTCAACGGCGCGGCGGCGGACAAGCCACTATCCCCGGGCGTCGGCGCCGTACCACTGAACATCAACGGCGGCATAAGGATCGGGCCGGGAGGTGCCTTTCTCCAGCCCGCGCTCGACCGTCCCAACCTGACGTTGATGGCGGACACGCGCGTCATCCGCATCAGGTTCGACCGGGGAGTTGCAGTGGGAGTGGACGGAGTCGGCCCCGACGGGCCCGTCCAGCTATCGGCCGACCGGATCGTGTTGTGCGCTGGAGCAATCGGCTCTGCGCAGCTCCTGATGCTGTCAGGTGTCGGACCCGAGGATGTGCTCGCAGGTGCGGGTATCCCGGTTGTGCTGAACACGCCGGTCGGCATGAGGATCAGCGATCATCCCGAATGGGTACTACCCGTGGACTGGACGCCGACACACGACCTTCCTCCGGTGGAGGCGATACTCACCACGCCGAACGGTCTCGAGATCAGGCCTTACACGAGGGGCTTCGGCGCGATGATGGAGGGCGCAGGTAACGATCCAGCCGATCGACCGCACATTGGCGTCGCGCTGATGCATCCCAGGTCTCGGGGAAGGTTGAGGATAGTGTCCGACGATCCTGAGGTGGCACCGATCATCGAGCATCGCTACGACAGCGACCCGCACGATGTGGCGATGTTGAGCGCCGGTGCCGAACTCGCGCGTGAATTGGCCTCGTCGTCAACCGAAGTCGGGCAGGCATCCTGGTCGACGTCCCAGCATTTGTGTGCGACCGCGCCGATGGGGCCGGAAGGAGATGCGGCGGCGGTCGTCGACGAGCGGTGCAGGGTGCGCGGCGTCGACGGACTATGGGTCGTCGACGGCTCGGTGCTTCCCGCCGTGACCGGCCGCGGCCCCCACGCCACGATCGTGATGCTCGGGCATCGCGCGGCCGAGTTCGTCGTCGAGTAACCGACCCGGGGCAAGTCGGCGGACGAACCCGAGCTGTCTGCCGTCCCGTCCCGGTGCCCAGACCGCATAAGCCGATGCCTGCGCTGGTGACCAGGAACGGCCAAACGAGTTCGATATAGGCGGAGTCGGCTTGGAGGTACCGCATGCTGAACACCCGACGGCCATCAGCAGCAGGCCGACGGACACCACCAGCCGGAGACCGAGCCTGGGAAGAATCAGGTGCATCGTTGCGCCCAAGGCGATGATCGGCACCGCCACTGGCCCGAGCGCCCAAGCTGTTTGGAGCGGGCTGTATCCGAGGATCAGCTGCATGTACTGCATGACGACGAAGAAGAAGCCGAAGTTGGCGAAGAACAGGAAGGTGATGCCTGCTGCGCCGGTGGTGAAGTCCGGCCGCATGAACAATCGCACGTCGAGCAGCGGATGCCTGCGTCGCAGTTCGGCGACTACGAACACCAGGGCCAGTGCGACGCCTGCCGTCATGCATCCCCCGACGACGGGGTGGGTCCACCCGCGAACCGGAGCCTCCACCACGCCGAACACGAAGACCGCGACGGCGCCGCCGATGAGCACCGCGCCGACCCAGTCCACGGGAGTGGCGGTAACGTCTCGCGAGGAACCGATGGTGCACGTGCAGCCGAACAGCCCGAGAGTTGCGATTGCAAACGCGTAGAACACCGACTGCCATCAGTGCGCCCTGAGGGGACTGGCGGCTTTAGCCGTTGGGGGAATCGGGGCGGGTGAACAGTGTGTGATCGTGAGTTTGTCGGTGTCGTTTCGTAACGTGTGTGGTGTGTTCGTGCATCGGTATCGCCGCCGGGTGGGGTGTGCTCGCTGGGATTGCACAGGGTGTGGTGCCCGAAGTGCCGACGCCGGAGTCGACGGTGCGCCGCTATCTCGAACACCGGTGGGACGCGGTGACAGGGTGAGACGTGCCTACGTGTTCCGGTTGCGCCCGACCGCGCGGCAGCATGTCGCGTTGGCAGCGTGTGTGGATGCCCATCGTGAGCTCTACAACGCCGCGTTGCAGGAACGCCGTGATGGCTGGTCGCGCAGCAAGACCCGAATCTACTACGGTGACCAGTCAGCGCAGCTGACTGAGATCCGGTCGGCGCGACCGGATCAGGCGGTGTGGTCGTTCTCATCGCAGCAGGCCACGCTGCGCCGACTGAACAAGGCGTTCGCCGGGTTCTTCCGCCGAGTAAAGGCCGGCCAGAAAGCGGGCTACCCCAGGTTCAAG
Source organism: uncultured Actinomycetota bacterium (assembly GCA_963716505.1). Taxonomy (GTDB): domain Bacteria; phylum Actinomycetota; class Actinomycetes; order Mycobacteriales; family Mycobacteriaceae; genus Mycobacterium. The sequence continues at coordinate 98,718 of CAVQTL010000003.1, read as the reverse complement.
GGAGCGGGGCGGTTCGACAGTGTGGAGTGGCCCAAAGACGGGGACGGCGCACGCTGGCTGTCCGAGACCAAGCGTGTGTACCTGCAAGGTATCGGTCAGGTCAAAGCCGAGCTGCACCGCGAGGTTCAGGGTCGGGTGAAGACGATCCAGATCAAACGCCGAGGGCGGTGCTGGATGCTGGTGCTGTCCTGTGATGACGTGCCGACCAATCCGCTGCCCGCGACCGGCCGGCGGGCCGGTATCGATGTCGGCATCGTGCGTTTCGCCACCACCAGCGATGGTCGACACATCGACAACCCCCGGTGGGGCCGCGCCGCCGCGGACAAGCTGACCGCGGCGCAGCAGCGGTTGGCCCGCACCAAGCGGCGATCGAAGAACCGCACGCGTAGACGGGAGACGGTGGCGGCCAGGCATCGCAAGATCGCCAATCAGCGCAAGGATTTTCATCACAAGCAGGCCTGCGCTCTCGTGGATTGCTACGACGTTGTGGTGGTGGAAGACCTTCGGATCGCCAACATGGTTCGGCGGGCCACTGCAGTGCCAGACCCAGACAATCCTGGGCAGTTTCTGCCCAACGGAGCGGCAGCCAAGACCGGGCTGTCGCGAAGCATAAGTGACGCTGGCTGGGGCCAGTTCGTCTCAATACTGCGCGCCAAAGCGGAAGACGCTGGGCGCACCTGGATTGAGGTTGACCCCCGGCATACCTCGGATGGCTGCGAGAACTGTGGATATGCAGCCGCCGAAAATCGCGTCACCCAAGCGGAATTCGTCTGCCAACGCTGCTCACATCGCGCAGCGGCCGACGAGCATGCCGCACGCAACATCCTTCGGGCTGGACTGGCCCGTCACACCCAAGCGGCGTGAGAAGAAGCTGGCGGCTTCCAGCCGTCAGAGAAGTCACCGAGGAGATCACCAGCAGGGCAGGGCAGGGCAGGACATCGACGGCGGCGACCGTCAACAACCAGAGCCGGCCGAGTTTCGACAAGGAGGCCAGGTTGGCGTCGATATCCTGATCGCACCGGACGAGGATGTCGACCATAATCGTCACCTTTCGGTCAAATATTTTTGAGACTAACAGTCTTGGTCAGAGACCGACAGTCTTGTTCCGGCAGGGAAGGGGGCGCAAACCATGACCGAGGGGCGTACCGACCCGCGACCGGCGCGATCGCGGGCCCGTCTACTCGATGCAGCGACCGCGCTGCTGCGCTCGGGAGGTCCGAGCGCGGTGACCGTCGATGCGGTCACCCGTGCCGCCAACGTCGCTCGCGCAACGCTCTATCGCCACTTTCCGAGCGGAAATGATCTGCTGGCAGCGGCTTTTCACGCACTGATCCCGCCGGCGCCCACGCCGCGCGCGGAGGGTTCCTTGCGGGACCGGTTGATCGCACTGGTTCAGGCGCAGGCCGACTTGATCGCCGAGGCGCCGGTCACGCTGACCGCGATGTCATGGTTGACCCTGGGCGGGGATCTCGAGAGGCTGCCGGGCGCACCGCACCGCGGCTCGCAGGACAGCCTCGAAGTGCGCAAACTTCGGGAGCGTGTCGCCGAACAGTACGCGGCGCCGTTCGAGGCGATCCTGAGCAGCCCGCAGGCGGTCGCCGAACTCGGCGATGTCGACCGCACCAGGGCGGCGGCATTGCTGCTCGGCCCGATCGCTTTGGGCAAGCTGTCGACGTTGCCGGACTTCGACTATCGCGAGATCGCGGTCTGCGCCGTCGATGGTTTTCTCGCCACCCATCGCAAGAGGGCCAAGGGGCTCAGCGCAGCGAGTAGCGAATAGGCAGGTGCTTGAATCCGCCGACGAATGTCGTTGCGGACAGTTCGGGTTCGCCGGCCAACTCGATGGATTCCAACCGCGGTACCAGCTCCGTGAAGAGGCTGGTCATCTCCATCCGCGCCAGTGCCGCACCGAGGCAGAAATGCACGCCGTAGCCGAACGCGACGTGCTTGTTGGGGTCGCGGCCGACGTCGAACCGGAACGGATCGGTGAAAACCTCTTCGTCACGGTTGCCCGAAACGTAAGCGAGATAGACGGATTCACCCTTGGCGATCGGCACGCCACGAACAGTGGTGTCCTCCGCCGCGGTCCGCATGAACTCCTTCACCGGGGTCGCCCAGCGGATCATCTCCTCGACTGCGGTCGGCATCAGGTCCATGTTGTCGCGCAACCTCGCGAGCTCGCCGGGATTCTCGATGAGTGCGTGTAGGCCGCCGGAGATCGCGTCCTTGGTGGTGTCGTGCCCGGCGCTGGTAACGATCACGTAGTAGGACAGCGTGTCCATATCTGACATCAGTTCGCCGTCGACGCGGCCGTTGGCGATTGCCGACGCCAAGTCCTCGGTGGGATTGGCACGGCGCGACGCCGTCAACGCCGAGAAGTAGTTGAAGAAGTCGGCCAGCACGGCAAGCAAGTCCTCGGTGGAGCCGCCTCGCTGGTGTTCCTCGTCGTCGCCACCGAACATCTCCTGCGTCAGTTGCATCATGCGCGGGAAGTCGTCCTCGGGCAGTCCGAGGAGCGAGAGAATCACGTACAGCGGGAAGTTGACCGCGATCGCCTCAACGAAATCGCATTCGGGTCCGATATCGCGCATCGTGTCGACGTAGCGTTTGGCCAGTTCGTCCACCCGGACCTTGAGGGCGCGCATCGCCTTGGGACGAAACCAGTCCGCACCGATGGTGCGGACCTTGCGGTGGTGCGGATCGTCCATGTGGACGAGCGTGCGGATGCCCAGGCCGGCCTCCTGCTGTGCTTTCAACACGTCGTCGGCTTCGGCGGTGGCCAGCAGCGGGCGCGGCTCCGACAGGAACAGGTCGTTCGCCCGCTCGATGGCCATGATGTCTTCGTGTTTGGTGATCGCCCAGAACGGCCGGTACGGCGGGTTGTCGACCCACGCCACCGGGTTGTTCGTCCGCAGATGGGTAAGCGCCGCGTGCAGCCTCTCGTCGTCGGCGTACGCCTTCGGATCGGCCAGTACCTTGGCGGCTTCATCCATCGTCGGCGTGCTCATCGAGCCTCCTGAGTTGCGGGCTGGGCGGAACTTGACGGGTGTCAAGTTCGCAGTCTAGGGGATCGCCATATCCGTGATCCAGGGTTTTCAGTGAATTGCTGCGTAGGCTCGGACTCCGTGCAGCCAGGGTCGGCTCGAAGCCTGCGAGTGGTCCTGCTCGTCGTGATGGCGACGGTGCTGGTGGTTGCGCTCGGACGGCTCGTCGGGGCATCGCCGAGGGCGGCCGTCCCAGAAATCCTCGAGCCGCCGTCACCTGTGGTCCCGACGCCTGCGCCGCAGTCGGATACCTCGTTGGTGAAGACGGCCACCGGCATGGTCCGCGGCGTAGTCGAGTGGAATCACCGGTTGTTCGCCGATATCCCTTACGCGGCACCGCCTGTGGGTCCGCTGCGCTTCCGGCCGCCCGCACCGGCGCAGGCCTGGGAAGGGATACGCGATGCCACCGAGCCGGGGCCGCGGTGCATCCAGGACCCCAGTGCTGAGCCGGAATTCGGCAAGCAGAGCGACGAGGACTGCCTGAGCCTGAACGTGTGGACTCCTGCCTCGAAAGGATCGCCGCGACCGGTCATGGTGTGGATCCACGGCGGTTCGTTCACGGGGGGCAGCGGCAAGATCTACGACGGCCGGTGGCTCGTGTCGCGCGGCGACATCATCGTCGTCACCATCAACTACCGGCTCGGGACGCTCGGGTTCCTTGCCCATCCGGCGCTCGGGCCGCCCGGCGACGTCGGCAACTACGGATTACAGGACCAGCAGGCGGCGCTGCGCTGGGTCAAGGACAACATCGCAAACTTCGGCGGCGACCCGGACAAGGTCACCGTCGCCGGGGAGTCGGCAGGCGGCATGTCGGTGTGCGACCACCTGGTCGCGCCTGGTTCCAAGGGATTGTTCCGCGCGGCGATCATCCAGAGTGCGCCGTGCGGGGCGCAAGCCGACCTTCCGACGGCCGAACAGCGCAGCGTCGACTATGCAACCAAAGCGGGGTGCGGCGACCCCAAGACAGCCGCAGACTGTCTGCGGTCGTTACCGCTGGACAAGCTGCGAGAACCGGTGACCTTCTACAACATCGGCGAGGACGCGCTGCCCGGTCCGGTGACCGGCAGCGCGGCGCTTCCCGTCGATCCGGTCACCGCGATGGCCGACAATGAGGCCGCACACGTACCGGTGCTGATGGGCACCAACCGCGACGAGTTCACGCTCTTCGTCGCGTTGGAGTACCTGCGGTTCGGAAAGGTCTACACGGCCGAGCGGTATCCGGAACTGCTGCGAGATACGTTCGGCGCCAATGCTGTTGCCGTCGGCGAACGCTACCCGCTCAGCAACTACGGCGGCAATGTGCCGTCGGCGTACTCGGCGGCGGTCACCGACGGAGTGTTCTCGTGTGTCAACGAGCGGATGAGCGACGACCTGGCCCGGGTGGGGCCGGTTTACACCTACGAGTTCAATGACCGCAACGCGCCTGCACCAGAGGCGATGCGCACGTTGCCTTTTCCGGTCGGCGCCAGCCACTCATTCGAGCTGCGCTTCATCTTCGAGCTCGGCGGTGCGGACCCGCTGGATCCCCCGCAGCAGAAACTGTCGGACCAGATGCTCGACTACTGGAGCCGGTTCATCACCGACGGGTCGCCGGATGCCGTCGGTCAGCCGGAGTGGCCCGCGCTTGGCGCCGACGTCGCCGCGCAGCCGTGGATGTCGTTGCAGCCCGACAGCAGTCGCGTCGTGACCGACTTCGATGACAGCCACCAATGCGCGTTCTGGGCGAACCTATCGGGATAGCCACGCAGCGTATGACGGTGTCTGCTCCGCCGAGATCGACGTTTTGGCGCGATTCACTCGCACTTTTCCGCCTCAGTGTGAGGGTGGACTTGCCGCGATTGCGGTGGTTGGGTCTGGATCACCTGGCGCTTGGCTCACTTTCCGCCCGCCGCCCGTCGGTGAGGTCCAGATGATGGTTCCCGCCGCAGCTACCTCGATGAAGAAGAACTCAATCGCGTGCTGCTGTTGCATCCCTGGGTATTCCACAGCTTCAAAGGGTAGGCCGCGACGTTGCCTGTCAGAATTACCCGCCGCCCGTCGCTGCCCGCTGTGACCCCTGGCTAGCGGACACGGTCGAGGCGTTCTTCACCCAGCGGCTTGCGGTTCAGCGCGACGCCGGCCCGCACACCGTCGCCGCCGTTCGCGACATGCTGCGGCTGCTGTTGGTCTTCGCCCACAATCGCACCGGCAAACCGCCCTCCCGGCTCGACGTCGGCGGCATCGACGCCACACTGGTCGCGGCGTTCCTCACCCATTTGGAAACCGAGCGAGGCAACAGTGTGTCCATCCGCAATACCCGGCTCACCGCCATCCACTCGCCATTCCGCTACGCCGCCCTGCGGCATCATGAACACGCCGAGTCGATCCAGCGGGTGCTGGCCATCCCCGCCAAACGCCACGAGCAGAAACTGGTGTGCTTTCTCCCCCACACTTGGTGCTGGCGGGTATTGCCCGTAGAAGCCGCGTGGGTCGCCGTGGAGTCGCTTGACCGGCTTGGGCTCGATTATGTCGACATCTTCTACTCGCACCGCATCGACCCGACGACACCGCTCGAAGAGACCATCGGCGCACTCGATACCGCGGTGCGGGCCGGCAAGGCGCGCTACGTCGGCATCTCTTCGTACTCGGCCACGAAGACAGCCGAGGCAGCGGCGATCGCGCAGCGGCTCGGCACCCCGCTGGTGATACACCAGCCGTCGTACTCGATGCTGAACCGCTGGATCGAGGGTGATCTCATCATCGAGCTCAACAACGCCGGCATGGGTGCAATCGCCTTTACCGCGCTCGCCCAGGGTCTGCTCACAAACCGCTATCTGGACAAGCCCGCTACCGACGTCGCCCGCGCTACCGAGCGTCCGACCTTCGACGACGAGCTGGTGACCGACAAGGTGCACGCGCGGCTGCAGGGACTCGCCGGAATCGCCAGGCAGCGGGGACAGTCGCTGGCGCAACTGGCACTCGCCTGGGTGCTCCGCGACCCGACCGTCGCCTCCACTCTGGTCGGCGCATCCAGCGTCGCGCAACTGAAGGAAAACCTCGGCGCGCTCGACCACCTCGAATTCACGCCCGAGGACCTGAGCGAGATCGACCGTTTCGCTTCAGATTCCGGCATTGACCTATGGAGGGAGAGCTCCGACCTGTAGTCGGATACCGGCGAACACTCTACGAGCTCCGGCCGCTACGACATCGCCAAATCCAACTCGCCGCCGCTGGCGGATGGTCCCGTGTGGTCGCCCAATGCTGGAAGTTGGGCGCATTTGCTGAATGATTTCGACGACAGGGCTGCCACGGGGCTTGCCGGGTGGATGTGAGCGGATGGGGACAACATCGCACATGGCCCCGGTGCTGTCAGCGTCTGCGTGGGTCATGCGGGCACGGGGAGTGGTCGGACCCCGCATCGACACCAGGAAGGAGTCACGGCCGACACCGAGAAGACTCTCGCAGTCGACCTGTACGCGGTGGTCCAGCTACAGCATGCTGCTGATACACCACCTTGGGTTCGCTAGCGTAAGCCTTGGCTACGTACCCCCGCGGCCCGCCCGCGCTGACGCCCGCTCGGCCGCCTGCGTGTGCTCGGCGGCGGTGACCACCACCGCATCACAGCCCGGATACACCGTCGCCTCGTGGCCGGTCACGAGCCAGCGCACCACGTAGGGCGGCGAGCCGTCTTGCGCGCGGACCTCGATGATCTCCGCGTGCTGATCATGCCGCTCGGTAGTCGTGCCCTTGACCACCAGGAAGTCGCCCACCTTCGCTTTCATCGCCCGCTCCCTTCCTCAACCTTGTGAGACCCGCAGACTCCTCCATCGTGCGCGCGAATCGAACTCGGCGGAAGCGGATCTGACAAGGTGAGTCCGAAAGTCCGTTATCGACGACGTACACCGCGCCCCTCGCCCTAACGGCCGCGACTCCACCGCCAATGACAATGTGCCTGTGCCGAGTCCGCCCCTCGTTAGAATGAAGTTGCTTCACGAGATGCCGTCGCCAAGCTCCGACTGGACGGCACGCCAACCCCACGCTCGTGGGTGGCTCGGATGACGAAGCGGTCTGCGTCAACCGGTGCAGGCAAGAGCGCCTCCGAGCGGGAGGCTCGGCAATTGGAATAGTGCATGCCGAACGACGAGATTCACCCAACCAATCGATCCGTCCGGCGGGTCGTACCGTCCGGGCCACTGGGTGCACCGAATGCAAGTCCGAAGTCAGGGCGTGACCAGGAGATCAGCACCGACGAGGCGGGTTGGATAGGGGACGAAGCAATGAGTGCTGAGCGCCTTGGCCTTACCGCCAAGCTCTCGGGCCTTATTACCACGCCGCGTCCAAACGCCGTGCGCTAGTCCGTCTCGTATGTGACTGTGTAGACGACCATGTTGGGCGACCGTTGCGCCCGCGACTCCGGGGACCATTGCACTAGGCGTTTGTACCGCCCGTCCTGCAGGCGAACGTCCTCTTCAAGTCTGTCGGGCACTTTGTCTCGCGGGGTGTTGTCTGCTGCCCATGCCACGGTGCGCTTCATCATGATTGCCCCCTTTCCAGGACTTCGGCATCCGAAGCCAACCCGAAACCCACTAGTCCCAAACCCTGCTTGCTGACCAACATCGTCGTTGCTACCAATCCTGTGAGCTTCTTCATGGCTAGACAGTGAAGCAACCGGGCCTTGGCGCTCGGGTTGGCAGTTCAGTACAAGCTGCTGTGTAACCAGCCGCATTCTCGACGACTTTCGAGGGCGCTTACGCATCCGCCTGTTGGGCATCGATACCCCGGAAACCAGGAAGCCCGGCTACAGCGTCGGCTTCTGGGGTCCGCAGGCAAGCGAGTTCGCGAAATCTAACCTGCTCAGACAACGAGTCGCCTTCGTCACCGATCCGAGCCAGGGCATTTACGACCGCTTCGGCCGGACCTTGGCCTACTTGGACAAGGCCGACGGTTGGGATTACTCGGTCGAAGCGGCCCGTGCGGGTGCTGCCCATTCCTACGTCTATCACGGCCATCCCTCGGCCCGAGCCGGCGAGATTGCAGCTGCCGAACAGGAAGCGATGGCCGCTGGCCGGGGCCTGTGGGGGACCGCCGTGCTTTGGCCAAACGACGTCAGTCCCAATCTGATTCGCCGAGGTGCCTTCGCCCAACGGTCCGGCCCGCGCGGGAGGCCCTCAGTCGGCGCGCAGTACCTCCGGGACGCGGATGTCGCGCTGGAGTTCACCGGGGTAGCAGGGGTGGTGCCGTTTACGCTTGAGATGATCCGGGAGGGTATGCGGCTTCGACCTCGAAAGCGCCTGCGCGGTAGCCGGATCCGACGAACACCGCGTGCCGCTCCGGATGCCTGGCCGCTCGAGGATCGCGCGCTCACTGCGGACGGGATAGTGCGCACCCAATCAAGGGGACAACCACACCTGCACGATTGCGGCAAAAGTCCCAACGGCAGCGGATTTAGGCAAACAGTTCGGGGTGCGAGCCGATGTACTGCTCGACGGTCTGCGGGGGTTGACCGGTGACCTGTTCGACGTCATGAGTGGAGCGGTCGTAGCGGTTCTCGCGATGCAGACGCACCACGGTCGCGAGGTGCTGCTGAACGAGGTCGGACTGCCCCGACTTCCGCAAGTACTGCCGCAGCCAGTCATCGTAGGGAATGTCTTCCGCGCGGATCGTCCGTCCCAGCGCGCGCGAGTACTGCTCGGCCAGACCGTTGATGTCAAACACCTGCGGACCGGTCAGCCCGTAGACCTGCCCCGCCTTCGGCGGGGTGAGCAGCAGGGCCGTGACCACCCGCGCCACGTCCTCGGCGGCGATCGGCGAGGTGCGCCCGGTGCCGAAGGGCAAAGCCAGCGCATCGCGCTCGCGCACGGATCGCCTGGCCAACACCGTGAACAGCGGGTTGTCCAATAACAGCGTGGGGCGCACGTGAACCACCGGTACAGCCGACCAGTTCATGATCTGCTCGGCGAGCCAGAACAGCCGCTGCTGGCGGGACTCCTCGCTGCTGGTTAGGGTCATTTGCGAGACCGTCATCTGCGACATGTTGACGATCACTTCCAGGGCGCCCAGCTCACGGGCCGCCGCGCAGACGATCGCGACCTCCTGCAGGTAGTCGAACGAGATGTGAGTGTTGAAGAACATTCGCGTGACATCCCGCATCGCTTCGACCACCTCGACCGCACTGGTGAGATCAGCAACCACGACCTCGGCCCCGAGTTCGCGAAACCGATTCGCGCGGCCATCGTCGCTGCGCACCATCACCCGGACCGGCTCCCCCTTGCCCCGCAGCAGCTCCACAACCGAGTCGCTGACCCTGCCCGAAGCCCAAGCCGCGCCCGTGATCAGATACATGGCCGTCAACGTAGCCGTCGACGGCTGACGACACCGCATAGTCGACCGACTATGCCCCAAGTGGCCGATCGCCGTCGTAGACCCCGTGCCAGGCTGCTGTCTCGAACAGAAATCCGACCCAAGATTTCTCGCCTACATTTCGGTACTGGACCAGCCACATCGATGAAGAAGACAAAGGCGCAAATGGTCGATGCCAATAAGCGGAGGCTCGTTAGCTGGTCGTGCTCTAATTGCGCCACTATCTTCACCCGCACGCCCTAGGATGACGACCGATGAGAAGACGGATGAAAGGCGCTAGCGCGGCGGCTGGCGATACCGGCGACAGCCGCGTGGCGGTGAATGCGCGGGTGCGTGTGCATCCGGGGACCGACGGCGAGGTCCGCGGCACTGTGGTCGAGGATTTCGGCGATCTGGCGGGGCATGCAGTGGATATCGGTGAGAACCATATAGTTGGCCCCGCGCGGAGATGGGCGGTGGCGCTCGACGCGGGCGGTCTGGTTTTCGTCGACAGCGACCAGTTGGTCGCCGAGTAGTGTTAGCTGTCGCGGTTTACCGTCGGGCGACGATCTTTTTCAGTTGCGGCGGCGCTATCGGACCAATGGGTGCCAGCCAGCGTGCAGAACCCCAGATCGCACTTTGTCAACGCTCGGACTGCTCGATCTCGTCAAGCTGTCTGTCGATGTCCGTTAATTCGACTGCCAGGCGACGCAATTGGCGTGCCACGGCTGCGCGCCGCTGCTCAAGCTGGGCGCGGCGCTCTTCGCGGCCCATGTTGTGTGCGTCTGTCTGCATGGTGGTCGCTCCCGGTGCTCTGGCTGTGAAGTTGCAGACACCCGGCAGTGTGCGGCCGGTGCGCTGACCCTGGCCAGCCCGCGCCGCAACTGACAGCACAATTGACAAGCAACCGACACCGGCCCGTGACCGGCACCCCGTCAGCGGTACCGACCGACCGGCTCAGTGCCCGCAGACGCGCGTGTCGCTCACCTTCGAACGCCGTGGTCTGCGGCTCTGGCACCACGGGTCTGCACACCGTGGTGTCTACGGCGACACTTCACGGATCGGCGGCGTGGGATTATCCGGGAGCCCACGGTTTCGTGCGAGAAGTCTTACGTGGCCGGCTAACCCTCTCAGCGTTTGCCGAAGGTGAGAGCCAGGTCCCACGGCTCGAGTCCCCACGTGGCGATCGCATTCATCATGACGATCGGCACCACGTCGATGGTTCCCTGGCTTGCGGGTGCCTTCAGGGTTGCGCTCTCACGTCCGGGAACTATGTGCGGGCCCCACAACTCGGAGCTATGGGGTTCGGGCGCCGTCTCGATGACACTGACTAGATCGTCACCCTCTGCGACGACGATGTGGAGACAGAACGGTTCGGTTGGAGCATCCCAGCCCCCTTTTTCGACGACGAGAAACTCGTTGTTCGCCAAGGCGTGTCGGATTGCCTGCGCGAGCACTGTCCGCACGTCGTCGTAAACCGACCCCTTGACTTCATCGGCAGGTCCCAACTTGAACCAGTTCGCCTCGACCTGGACCGATTCCCCGTCATCCCTAGTCGGAAACCGTGTTAGCACCATCAGAACGCCAGTCTCAGCGTAGAGCAAGGCGGCCTCACGAAAGCGTCGTTCCTCGCGCAGGGTGCGGCCGATGACTCCAGTGCCCTGGATCCCACGGAGTTGGTCCGACTCGACGACCGACCACAAACGTGGTGGCCCCGAGTCGGTCCAGGTGCGAAGCAGACCGCCGGCACAAAGGCTCAGCATTGCCGATTCCCCGATGTCGCCGGGTTTCAGCGGAATGTCTTGCGGCATAACTCCTCCTCAGTCTCGTCTGTGCCCGCGCGGCGCTGGCCAAACTGAACCGCGAGGAAGATGCTGCAACGTCACTGCGCGGGTCCTTCTCAGGGGCCGCAACATCTGGCCAAGGGCAGCGGTCAGATGCGCGAACGCGCCTATGGCGGCAGCAGTTCGCTCGGCCCTCCCGAATGAATGATGATCAGTTCATCCCGTGCCCGGGTGGCGGCGACGTAGAGCAGCGATCGCTCCCGTTGCAGCGCCTCGGTCTGGTCGCCTTCGGGCAGGGTGTCGATCTGGTAGCGCCGGGGCAGGTTCTTGGCCCCGACACCGAAGAGCACCACCTTCGCGAATTCCATGCCCTTTGCGCGGTGCATCGTCATCACCTTTGGGGTGGCGGGTGGCCCTGCTGAGTCCCGGTCGACGAACGCGACACTCACGCCGCGATCGCCCAGGGCGCGGGGAAGGCTTTCGGCCTCCTTGCGGGTGGGGACGAGCAGCCCGATCGTCTCCGGTGCCGTGCCGCCGGTGATCCACTTCTGGACGATCTCGGCCCCGACGTCGTACTCCTCGGTGAGCGAACCAACCGCTTTCACAACAGGTTTCGGGCCACGACGCGATGACCGATACCCCTGACCGGCCTCCGGCTCGTCTTCCAAGTCGGTGTAGTCGGACCCGGTGAGGATGCTGAGGCGCATAGCGGAGGTTCTGCGCGGTGGTGCGGTAGTTCAGCATCAGGCGCCGTGACCGGCCCACGATGTTGATGCCGTAGCGGCTCAGGACGATCCGTTGGCCGTAGATGCGTTGGTGGGAATCCTCGGCGAGGAACAGGTCGTTGAGCCCGGGAGCGACCAGGGCCCGCAGCAGCATCAGGCGGCACGGGCTGAGGTCCTGGGCCTCGTCGACCAGGACGTGGTCGGCGAATCGCGCACCCTCCCGTTTCGTCAGCACGTGCGCGGCGATGGCGGCCTTCTCCTCGAAGTCGGTGGTGCCGTCTGCCGCAGCGGCCGCACGATAGGCCTCGACGATGTCCCACAGGGCATTTCGCCGGGAGCGGTTGAGCGCCACCCCGCGGCCGGGCCGACGGACCTTCAGATACTCCTCCCGGGTGGTCACCAGGTTGGGCAGGATGACCGTGGCGTACTCGGCCTCCAGGAAGGACACGGCGCGAAGGTCGGCGGGCAGGTCATCGCCACGGTCCTCGACCGCCGCCGCCCACGCCCGCGGCCGAGTCGGCTTGAGGATCTGCGCCGTTCGCGGGCCGAGCACCTCGATCACCGCGCCGGGATCACCGGCGGACCCCGCCAGTTCTACTGGTGCGGTGGCGATCACCCGATGCGCGATGACGTCGACACCGGCGATGTACACGCCGGGCTTGCCGAGGTCGGAAGCCAGCGGCACCGACGGGTCGAGCACCTTCAGCTGATCCTTGAGGGCATCGGCCAACGTCCGGTTGTACGTCGTCAGGATGATCCGCGAACCGGGGTTCTTGCGGTGCAGTTCGCGGGCCCGGTGCAGCAGGACGACGGTCTTGCCGGTTCCGGCGCCGCCGGTGAGCCGGAAGGCGCCGTTGTAGTCCCGTGTGGTGTATCCGCGTTGCTCGGGATGCAGGAAGATGCGCCAGGCGACGAAGTCGGGGTTTTCGATGGCGGCGCGCAGTTCGTCGTCGTCTTCGATGAACGCGAACTCCATCTGGGCCGCCGGGTGGCGCAACGCCTCAAGCAAAGTGTCGTCGTCGGCGCTGTCGGTCGAAACCGGCACGCCCAGTTGGTACCGCTGCCGGACCGCTGAAAACGATTCGCCGGTATAGAGATCCAGTAGCGCGCTACCCTGCCAGGCTGCCGGTGCGGCGGCGGCGTACTCGAGCAGTGCATCGGCGCCGACGAGGTCGAGGGCACCCTCGGCGAAGGCCGCATCGAATCCCAGATCGATGAAGTCGTCGACGGTGTACTGGCGTGCGCGAAGGCTGGGCTCGTCCGCGGCCTCGGTCGTCGCTGCCGGGGTCGGTTCCGGCTGCCCGGTCACCGGGATGGGCGGGGACGGCTCGTCGACGGGGATGAGTTCGGCGACGCCGTTGCGCGGGTTGATGTCGACCCGCGACTTCCGGGCGATCGCGATCGCCTCATCGTGGGGGAAGGTTCCGATGAACAGGTACGAGGCATCCTGCTGGCTGCCTTGCAGTTTGAACAAGACCGCACGGTTGGAGAGATCGACGCGTCCGGTGCGCGCACGCGGGTCGACCGAGTTGTTGATGGGTTCGATGTGCAGCTTGGGCATGGTGTCGTCTTGGGCGAGTTTGGCGAGGAAGCTGTAGGTCGCCTTCTGCAGGCTTCCGTCGATCTTCTCCAGGCCGGGGCCCAGGATGATTTGCGGCACTATGCGCCTCCGTTCTGCAGTGCGGCGCGCAGGCTGTCAGTATCGGCCGGGCAGATCGTCCAGCCGCCGTCGGTAAGTTCTTGGCGCTCATCGGAATTGATGCCGATGTCGACGGCCACCCGATGGCGAGGCCATGAAATCTCGACCGGGATTCCGGACACCTCTTCGCCGATGTCCGGCAGCGGCAACTGCGCCTGGGCCAGCTCCGCGATGAACGCCCGCACGGTCGGGTCCACCTCGTCGGAGACGTGCTGCCAGTCGTCGCTGAGGTGGCCCGGCGGTGGCGCCACCGAGCGGGGTTGACGGGCCGGCGCTGGCTGGTGCGGTGGTCAGCAGCTGGCGGGTCGTGATCTCGGTGGGCAGCGCACGGAAGTTGAGCAGGTTGGACCAGCGCAGCCATTCCTGCCACGCGGCTTTGGAGTCTTGCGAGAGCGCGGCATCGCTGTCGTCGCAGGACCACCGCGACCTCGGTGGACGACTGCGAGTCGGGCGACATTCGGATGGCGGCGGCGAACTCTCCGTGTCGCCACACCAGCGTGTCACCTGAAGATGCCTCCGTCAGTGTCCCGTCCAGGGCGGCCTGGGCCAGCGCGGCCGGGGAATCGCCGGTGGCGCGCCGGCCGAGCTGCTGCAGGCTGCGCAACGCCAGGATGGGCAACCAGTTGGCGAGTTGGCTGCGGCCGGGCCGGGAAGGCTGCTGCACCCAGGCAAGTAGTAGGTCGACCGCGTTGGCGAAAACCAGATCGACGGCGCTCTTGGAGAGCTGATCGCCTGCCCTGGTGAGCACGAACGGGGCGAACTCGCTTCGCAGGCCCGGAGATTCGGGTGTCACGCCGTCGACGTCGTCGCGGGTGACCGCGACCACCTGGTAGCCGCCGTCGCGCAGGTTCTGGCGTTTGGCGGCGTCATCGGCGACGCGGTTGTGGGCGGCGGTGGCGTGAAAGGCCCACCCGTCGGTGAAGATCGCGGTGGGCGGGATACCCCCCTGGGCGGAGGCCAGGATGAAGTCAGGCTTGCTGCCCAGCACGTTCTCCTGGGGCCGCAAGGTCCAGCGGTTGCCGGATCCGAGGGCGATGTCCCAGGCGACTCCGCGGTCGGTCGGCTTCTCGGTGATGGTGGCTCCGAGCGCTTTGAGCCGGTCGGCGAAGACGACGCGAAAGCGCTTCTCCAGGTCGGACTCACTTTCATCGAGTACGGGTTCGTCCTCGATGACCGCCCACGGCATCGCGTCGGGGACGACGAATTCTCGCCGGGTCCGAACTCGCGCCCGGCGAGCAGGCTGGCGAGGTGGCGTTCGGCAGCCGACCGGGAGGTGCGAGACACGTCGTGCAGGGCGGCGTACGGCAGCAGGCAACGTTCGCAGGCGAGCTTGCCCTCGCCGCGGCAGGGGCAGTCCTTGACCACGGTCCACGCCTGGTGCAGCAGGTCCCACACGGTGGCGGGATTGGTGAAGTCGGCGAGGTATCCGGTTCCGCCGGGGACGACGTCGTGCAGCAGCAGTCCGGGGTAGTCGGTTCCGTGCGGGGACGGGTCGACGACTGCGGCGATCTGCAGGTGATCGGGATTGCCGCCGATGCGTTCGCGCAGCCCGAGCAGGACCGCCGCGGCCAGTGACGGCACCGCGAAGGAGTCCCCGAGCGTCACCGACGGCGGCAGCCGCAGCAGCAGTCCCTCGGTCAGCAGTTTGCGCGCCAGTGACAGGCTCGTCGTCGACTCCTCGATGGCGTCGCGCAGCGAGCACCAGGGGCGGTGTTCACTGCGACGGTTGGCCCCGGTGGAGGTGTCGAGCTTGCCGCACTCCGAGCACACCCGGAACAGGGAGGTGTCGGCTTCGAGGCCGGCCAGTAGCCGGGTCGACCCGCCAACCCCGTTGCGGCCCAGATTGATCCAGCGCACCTGAAGGTTGCGCAGGTGTTTGGCGCCGAAGCCGAGTTTGTCGACGAACCAGCGTTTGGTGACGTTGGCGGGGTCGATGTCGGCGGCGGTGAGCACGGTGTAGCGCTCGCGGGTGCGTTCGTCGTTGGCATCGTCGATGGTCGCCTCTTCGCGGCGGATGATGGCCGAGACGTTGGTCAGCTCGATGACGGGGATGCGCTGGGCGGTGTCGGCGATCGCCGCAGAGTGGCAGCGCAGGCACTTGGTGGGAACGCCGTCACCCGGGTGGTGGTCGGACAGTTCCTTGACGAATCCGCACTTGGGGCAGCACGCCCACAGGTGCACCTCTTCGCCGTTGGCGCCGAGGTCGACGGCATCGATGTCGATGGCAAACCCGTTGGCGTAGAACGTCGAGCCGGGTGCGAAGTCGCGCAGCGCCTGGGCGGATCCGCGAGTGAGTTCGAACTGGGAGTGCTCGTACTGCTGGGTCTCGGGGTTCATCCAGTTCACCGAAACGGCCAGCTTCACCGAGTCGTCGAACAGGGTGTAATTCGGTAGCAGCCCAAAGGATTCCAGGGCGCTGATCCAGTACTCGGAGCGCAGCGTGGCCAGTTGCTTGTTGATCAGCCGCACGGTCGCCTCGGCGGTGCGCAGCTCGCGTTTGTCGTCGTCGGTGGCGGCTGGCGAGCTGGCGCGCTCGAGGAGCTCCGGCAGGAGCGTGTCGACGGCCGATCTGCGGTGGCCGAGTATTTCGATGCGGCGGTTCCACTCCTCGCTGGCCCGGTGGCAGCGGGTGGCGAGTTCGCTGGTGCCGCTGATGCCGTCGACCGGCTGGGGGAACCTGCGCAGCCGGGCGGTGACGTCGTCGTCGAGCGGTGGAAATCCACGAGGAAGGCGTCGACGAGCGCGTCGGCGTGGGTCTCGGCTTGTGAGATCAGTTCGCCCAGATACGTTCCCGGCGCGGTGGACCGCAGTGCCGCCGGCGTGGACCGGGGGTGCGGCGCGTCGGGCCGGCGGGCGAGCAGTCGGCGACCGAGGCGGTGTACTGGCGGCGCAGGATCTCCTCGGCGTCGAGGTAGGTCGCCGGCGGCCGGACGGCGCCGTTGATCGTCGACTCGGGTCGGCCGAATCGTGGCAGCTGGTCGCCGCGGCCGGTGACGAAGCGCCAGCGCCAGCGCGTTGCCGGTGAGCCGGCCGGCCCGGCCGACCCGCTGCAGGTAGGACGCGACGGTGCGGGGCAGCGACGACAGCATGACCGCCGACAGGTCGCCGATGTCGATGCCCATCTCCAGCGTCGGCGTCGCGACCAGGACGTTGGGCGCGTTCGGGTTCTGGGTCGGTCTGCCTTGAACGCGGTCTCGTACTGCAAGCCGGATCTCGTCCTCCAGCAGGCTGGTGTGCTCGCGGGCGACGACCCGGCGGATGTCGGTGGCGGCGTACATCTGCCGGTAGAAGTTGTCGTCGAGCCGGTGGGCGCGCAGGGGCCGTCGCAGCGGCCGACCAGGCAGGGCGCGGCGTCGAGTTGCTCGATCACGCTCCGGTGGGCCGTGCACGGTGTCGCGGCAGATCGAGCACGACAGCGAGATCGCCCCGGCCGCGAGTTCGGCGTCGGTCACCGCCCGCGCCACGATGGAGGTCGCCGGGAGGTGGAAGGTCTGTGCGCCCGACTTCGGATGGTCACGTCGCGACCACGCCCGCGGTGGCGCAGCCGGTTGAACAGCAGCCGTGCGAGCACGGCGGCCTCGCGCGCGGGGCACCCCGAGGACCTTGCCGGTCCACTGGGCGTACCAGCCGCGGGCCGACGCGACCGGCTCGAGGTCGGTGTCCTTGGCCGAGCCGCCGCACGATCGGGGATAGCCGGGGGCGGAGTTGCCGGTGCCGAATCCGGGCATCCCCTCGACCGCGGCGGCGCCCGCCAGTGATCCACCACCGGTTGCCGTCCTCCTGACGGAACTTGGTGAACCACTCGTGGTCGATCGCCCCGCGGGTGCGCATCTGCTCGAGGACGCCACGCACCCAGGCCACCAGGTGGGCGTCGTCGAGCTCGGCGGTGCTGAGCTGCACGTCGGAGCGGACACCGCCTCGCGCGGCGCAGGCGGTCAGCAGACGCCTGCGACACGTCGACGTAGGCCAGCGACGCTGCCGGTGCGTTCCAGGGTGCGGCCGACGCCGCTGCGCAGGCCGAACTCCAGCACGACGTCGAGGAGCAGTCTGCGGCGCCCGTACTTTCGGACACTCGCCGGGACGCGTGGCCAGTGTCTCGGCACGCCAGAAGTCGCTGAACGCATCGCGCTCGGCGAGCTCGGGCGGCAGCACCCGGTAGCGGTTGCCGCGGTCGTCGCCGGCGAGGTCGATGACCCGGTGCGACAGTGAGTCGAGGTCGGTCTCGCCGTGGGCGAGCGCCTGGCGCAGCACCGGTGCGCACCGTGAGGGTGTGGGACCGCGACTGCACGAACCCGGCGCGGTGGGCGGCGTCCTGGACGCTGTCGGTGAAGACGAGCGCCTTCTTCTCGCGGTGTCGAGGTCCGGGGTCCCGAACAGCGTGGACAGTGTCACCGACAGCATGGTCGCGATCGCCGAGCCCAGAAAGCGGATGCCGTCGGCCTGCTCGGCAGGACGGGCAGGTGTCTGCGCGGACTGCTTGTCCAGCGGCGTCGCCGATTGGTGGGTCAGGACCGGGAGTGCGTGGTCCCTTCGGCCAGGAGCCGCTCGGCGGCGGCGCTGGTGCGACAGTCGGCGCTCGTCGGTGACGTAGCCAGGTCAGTCCCGACGGTACGCGGGTGGCTCATCGCCCTCGGCCGTCTCCGATTCGGCGGCCTCGACCGGTGCGTGGATCAGCGCGCGGAACCGGCTCGTCGTTGCGCAGGTGTCTGGCGCCGGATGTCGGTGTCGTCGGGGTCGAGGTCGATGCCGGTGGGCGCCAGCGCCACCCCCACCCGGAGCGGCCGCAGTGCCGGCAGTAGATGGCCGGGAAGAACGACGCCGGGTGCGTGGCCTCGTCGGTTCGACCAGCAGGCCGTCGTCGCTCCAGATGGAACAGCGGCGCACCGGAGGCGGCGCGGTCGATGCGCGTGAGTTCGCGTATCCACAGGTGCACCTCGACGGAGGCCGCGGCCCGCCCGACGCCGGCGCGGATGTGGCTGAGCGTGTTGAGTACTGCCGCAAGGACGGTCTGTTCGTTTCGGGTCGGCCCGCGGTCGCCGGTGTCGAGGAGTTCTGCACACGGTGTGCAGGTGTTCGGCGTTCGACGTGCGGGCGACGAGGCGCTGAAACCCGGGGTGGGCCTTGATCAGGTCGAGCACCACGTCGCCGTTGGTGCTGATCGCTGAGGTCAGCCCGGTGTCGTCGCCGCCGTCGTAGAGCCCACGCAGTACCGCGAGGGTCAGCGCGTCCGGGTCGGCGGGGTCGTCGACGGCGGCGGCGAGGTCCGCGATCCGCTGCGGATCGAGGTCGACGGCCGCCAGCCGGTCGCCTCCACCCGGGCCGGGGCGTCGCCGACCCACTCGTCGATGGTCAGCCGCGACTCGGTGATGACCGACGTCGTCGGTCGAACGTCCTCACCGAACACGGTGCGGGCGAAGTCGAGCATCGCCGACGGGTCCCCGCCGTCACCGAGGGTCGCCGACGTCGCGACCGGGGTGATGCGGCCGAGCGGGCGCTGCCAGTCGGTGCGGTCAGTCGCGGATCATCTTCGGACCAGTGGCTTTTGAGCGTGAGGCCGAGCCGGCGCAGCAGCATCGCGACGTCGGTGCCCTGCGCGCCGTCGTAGGTGTGGAACTCGTCGAGCACCAGGTACTGCAGGCTGTGCGCGCTCTGGCGCCAGATGTCGGCGTCGGCTGCCGCGCAGCAGCAGGTGGTCGAGCATCTTGTAGTTGGTGAGCAGGATGTCCGGCGGGCCAGATCGCGGATGACGTCGCGGTCGGTGATCAGCCCGTCCTCGCTGACCTTGGTGCGCTGTCGGGCCCGCTTCGCCGGTGTAGAGGCCGGCGGTGACGCCCGCCAGCGCGGCGTGCGTCGGTGAGCAGCTCGGGTGAGCCGCTGCGCCTGGTCGTTGGCCAGCGCGTTCATCGGGTACAGGATGAGCGCCTTCATCCCGGTGACGCCCGGCCCGCTTGGCGCGCAGCACGTGGTCGAGGATCGGGAACAGGAACGCCTCGGTCTTGCCCGAGCCGGTCCCGGTGGTCACCAGCGTCGGTTGCGGGCGCGGTCTTCGGCGGTCCGGCCGTAGCTGCTCAGCCGGGCGAACGCCGCGGCCTGATGGCCGTACGGGGTGAAGCCTTCGTACCATTCGAGCGCGTCGCGCCAGCCGTCCTCGGCCGGACGGAACGGCAGGCGCAGCCGAACGTACGGGCCGCGGAACATTCCGAACCCGGGATCCTGCAGGAAGTCGTTGAGGACGCGCCGGGCTCGGGTCGGCGAGCGCGAACGTGGTGCCGAGGTAGTCGAGCAGGCTGCGCTGGATCGAGTCGGCCTGCGCCAGCGGTAGCAGTTCCGGCATCGGCTAGCCCGAACCCGTTGCGGCGATGCGCCGTTCGAACTCGGCGTACGCCTGCCGCATGTCGGCTTCGCGGTCGAGGAAGCGGAACGGCGGCTCGTAGATGTAGGTGTTGCCGGACTGGTTGGTGGCGGTGCGCTCCTCCTCGGTGAGGTTGTCGCCCTTGGTGCGCCACGCGTGAGGATCTCCCGGGGACGAGGCGTCCGTTCGCGTCATACAGGTAGGTCTTGCGGTCGTAGCCGTAGAGCACCGGAGAACTGGGTGCGGTAGACGGTGCACAGTTCGTCGGCGGAGAGGCCGAGCGCGAGTGCGACGAGGGCGTCGATCTCGACCAGCGCCTGCCGACGGTCGGCAGCGATGCGAAGGGGGGTGTCGTGGGTCCATTCCGGGCCGATGTCGCCGAGCGGACGGCGTCGGTTGTGATCGAAACCGCCTGTCCAGTAATCGGATTGCATACTCGGCTCGAAGCAGTCACGCCACAGGTCGGAGTACGCGTCGGTAACGCAGTTCAGGCGGAGGGTCCGAGACACGACCTGGGTCAGGATTCGTGGATCAGTGATGGAAGCCGAGCAACGGTGCTATAGATGATGTCCCCCTTGGGGGCTGCACGGACGCTTGATCAAACCGCATCGAGCGAGCCCGCCGATGATGAGGGCCAACGTCTAAGGGAGCGAACCGGAAGGCACGCGGAGTAGACGAGGTGCATGTGTGCTGTGCCCGGCGGTATTACGGCTGGAACGAGCGTCCGTTCGCCGGTGTTGGCCGCCATGCGACGCCAAGCGATGCGGTAGCAATCACGGGCTCGGACCGTCTGGATGATGCCGTCGTCGTTGGGCACCTGCCAGGAGGTGTAGTTGGCGTCGTAGCGCTCTCGCACGCCGACGGGCTTGTAGGCCGTCGCGGGGATCGCGTCATCGACGAGAGCTTCGAAGTCGGTGGCCGACCAGTCTTTGTTGGACTTCAGTGTTTTCCGCGGCGACTTATACAGCGGTGTGGCGACGTGCAGGTGGGGGCCTTGCAGGATGACGTCGTCCCAGGAGTTGGGGACGCCCCATTCTTTAATGAAGTAGCCCTTTGTGAAGTCGGTTGTCTCGTTCCACCCTTGCGAAAATTGCGGATTGAGACTGCCGATACGCGGCGCCGCGGAGAGCTTTTCGAGCACGGTCGATACCAAGCGGTTGACTGTGTACACCATCCGCGTTTGGCGGACTGGGACCTCGGCCGCTTCGAGCACGTCCTTCCAGGACTGAAGAACCTCGTCGGTGATGGTGATGATTCTGTTGGCGTGCGGCCGTAAATCCCACTGGCCATCGGCGTCCTTGAGGCCGGGCGCCTGACCCGATCCGTCGTGGACGAGCGAACGGATGACTGTGTCGGGGTGATACAGCGAGGAGGCGTTGAGGAACTTCGGCACTTGTCGTGTGCCGTAGACGTGAATTCCGTAATCTTTGTGATGGTCAATCTCGAAAAGCTCGAGTTCGTTGATGAATTGCCAGTGCCTCCTTTGACGTTCGTAACTAGGCTTGCTCGCAGTAGCCCGGCCTTCTCGTCGGTGAAGTGCGCTTTCCGGGTGAATGAGCGACACCGCGCCATCCGAGTTCATGTGCCGCCACGTCTGCTCCATAAAGCAGCGGTAGAGGTCGGGTCTGTAGCCCCGCAAGGTGAGGGTAGTTCGCATTATCAGACACGAAAGCCCGCGTCGCAACGGCGGAAGCGAGTTCGGTCAGGTAGAAATCGCACGCCGCTGGGAGTGCAAGCGTAGCGGCCTTCAACTCCTTTGCACGCGGTGTGCGCGATCTTGTTCTCGAGCGCCCACGTCACATCGAACTCGGCCAACGCTGCTTCTCGTCGAAGTCCGGGCGCACCCATGGCGGGTTTCCTAGCTGAAGGGCGAAACCGCCCTGCACGAAGACGGTGACGAAGTCGAGATCCCAGTGAAAGAACCCTTGGCGGTGGGCGACCCGCTGGCAGACCACGAGCCAGGGGTGGTCAGCGAAGCACGGCGTCAACGTCGCGGGCTTGGCGAACCCGACTCGTCGCTCCTCGGTGGTGTTGAGGTCGTTCCACCTCCATTGCGCTGGCGAACGTGGCCTGGGGCCGTCGGCTTCGGCTTCCGCTGGTCGTGGTCGCGACCCACACGGGACTGCAGCGCCTTGATCCAATCGTCGAGCGTGGGCGGCTCGACGCGCTCGCCGTTTATGGTGGTGGTTGCGTCGGTGAGCGGCCAGAACCAGAGCGCGCTCCACGCGTCCATCACGCGGCGCAGCCGCCGGTAGGCGCCGTTCGGATCGGCGAGTACCTCTCGATCTGCTCGCGGGTGACCGCCACCGACGACATTCGCTCTGCTCCCCAGACGTCGATGGACGCGGCGGATCTCGGATTCGGCGATCTGCAGTCGGCGAAGGCGAGCTCCCACAGCGCCTCGACGCGGTGTGCGACTCGACGAACGCATCGACCTGCGGCTTGTTCGGCTTGGCGTGCAGCGCACTGCGCCATCGCTAGCCGCGCTCGCGCTTCCGGGGCGAGGTCCTTCGCCTCCTTGGCGTCGACGGCCGCGCCCCAGCCGTGGGACGGCAGCAGGAAGTGGTGGATGCCCCGCAGACGGTCGTCGCTCCACGTCGAGCAGCGGCACGTCGGTCGGGCGTGGCGGTCAGCCACGCCTTCTTGACCTGCGCTGCGCCGGTACGACCGCGCGGCGGGCGCCGATCAGCGAGTTGCCGCGGCGCAGGTGCAGGCCGAACCACGGGGCCTGCAGGCCGGCGACCATGGTGTCGAGCCACAGCGAGATCTCGGCCAGCTCGACCGCGGTCGCGTTGAGGTCCACGCCGTAGCACCTGGTGAAGGGCGATGTACGCCTTCACCTTCTGCAGTTCGTCCGGGTACTGGTCGGCGTCGATGACCTCGCCGCAGCTCCTCCTGCTGGCGCTTGAGGTACTCGGCGGCGAGCTGGCGACCGCCTCGATCGCGAACGCGCCCGAGCCGAGCGCGGGCTCGCAGATGGTCAGCTCGAGGATCTGCTCGCGGCGTGGTCGCGCGCCGTCCTGGTCGAGCAGTTCCTCGAGCGCCTGCGAGACGACGAACTTGGTCAGCACCTCGGGCGTGTAGTACGACGCCGACTGCTGGCGCTCGCGGCCGGCGAGCCGGAAGACGAAGGTGCCCTTCGCGTGGAGCGACGGGCTTCGGCTCGCCGGTGGCCTCGTCGGCGTCCGTGACGAAGTCCGTCGTCGATAGGTGATCGGCGCGGGTCACCGGGACCACCCACGAGCCCTTCTCGGGGTCGCCGTTCTTGGCGACCTCGTAGAGGTCCTCGTCGGCGAAGAACCCGGTGTAGGACATCAGCCCCTCGTACACCGCGCCGAGCTGGTTGATGCCGAGTTCGGCGTAGGAGATGAAGCCGCGGTCGGTCCTTGCGGCCCTTCGACTCCTTGGACAGCAGCAGGTGCTCGCAGCACCCGCTGGAGCGGCTTCGTTGCTGAGCCCGACCTCGTCGATGAGCGCGGTGGCCGTCGGGCGCGAACAGGTCGGCGCGCAGCGGCGTTGAACGTCAGGCCCTCGGTGCCGGCGTCGTCGCCGTCGGCCGTCGCTGCGGTCGCGCGGGCGTGGCCCTGGTCGACCAGCCGGAACAGCGTCGCCAACGACTGGTAGAGGTGGGTGCCCGACTCGCGCGTCGCGGCGAGACCAGTTCGGTCAGGGTCGAGTTCCCGCAGCCGGTCCAGGCCGTAGCCCTCGCCGTACTCCGGTGTCGCCCGACGGGCAGCACCCGCAGCTCCGGGGACGCTTCGGCGTAGAGCAGGAACAGGATTCGGTAGAGGAAGCGCAGCGCGTGCTTGGCCAGTTGCTGGGCGTCGATCGGTCGAGCGGCAGATCCTTCGCGGCGCGGCGGCGCACCACGTCGTTGGCGATGATCTCGATGGACAGCCGGATGCCCTCGCGCAGATCCTTGCGACACCCCGACGGTGTGCTTGACCGAGTCCTCGAGGACACCGGTCCACCAGATGTTGCCGTCGGCGTCGGGCACCAGGGCCTGGCGGCCGAGATCGCTGCGGCCGGTCGAGTTCGCCGCCGCGCTTCTCCTCGCGGCGTTCGGTGACCACCAGCAGGTCGACCGCCAGGTAGCGTCCCTTCGGCCCAGCGCTGCGCCTCGGCCAGCAGCACCCACTGGCCGGCCTGCACCACGACGAACGCGGGTGGCTCGTCGGCGCGGAACGCCGCCGACACCGCCTTCGACACCGAGACGATGGGCTTGTTGTCCTCCTCGCCCGCGTGCGAGCAGCAGCCCGGTCCGGGTCGAGCAGGTCGTCGATCGTCTCGACGGGCGCGGCCTGCAGGAACAGCGTGCTCGTCACCCGGCGAGCCGGGCGTCGCGCAGGGAAGCCGGCGCTCGGTGCCGGCAGCGTTCGCCGGTGTAGTCGATCAACGGCTCGGGAAACCCGAGGGCGAGTCCGGATAGCGCGTGCGCCGCGGCGGCTCCGTCGGGATTCTCGGCCAGCGTCGACAGCGCCGTCTGCAGCTCGCCGGCTGCGCCGAGCAGCCGACGTCGCACCGTGTCCCGGCCTTCGGCGGCCTCGGCGTCCCACTGCTTGCGTAGCTCGATCACCTTGCCCTGGAAGGACTCCCGTGGCGAGTCGGTGGTGAAGTAGTGCTCGCTGATCCAGTCCTCGCCGACGACGATGGAATCGTAGGAGGGCACGGCTCAGAGGTCCTTTCCGGCGACGGCGATGTCGGCGGCCACCACGACGAGCAGCGGGCGCACCAGCTGCTGGGTCGGGGCCAACAGGTCGGCGAGGCGCTGCTCCTCGTCGATGCGCTGACCGAGGCGCCCGATGCGCGAGCGCTGCGCACCGCGCAGGTCAGCTGTCGGCGTCGGCGTGCCAGCGCTGCGCTCGCTGCCGCCAGCCGGCGAGCCGTTCGGTGGTGGCGGCTCCTGCGCGTCGAGCACCAGCGCATCTCGCGGCGGGCGTGCTCGACGGCGATCGGGATGAGGGCCTGGTAGCGCTCGGGGTCGGCGACCGGGCCGGGGTTCGCGAGCCGGGTCGCAGCGCCGTGCTGCGGTCGAGGAAGCCGATGTCCTCGAGCGGTTCGACCAGGCAGAAGTCGGTGTTGGCCGGGTTGGGGAACACCGCGGTGGAGAACACCCGCGAGATCAGTTGTCCCCGTTTGTTGGTCAGCGTGCCCATCAGCAGCACGGTCGGTGCGTCGACGTCGCCGCGGATCACGAACACCTGGTTGCGGCCCAGCGCGGTCAGCGCGCGGTCGCTGGCCCAGTCCAGCACCGGGTGCAGCGGACCGAGGTAGTGCGCCTCGGGCCAGGTGGTGTCGTTGACGCCCTTGCCTTCTCGTGCCGCGCGCAGCTGGGCGTTGCCGACCGCGGTGTTGGTGGCGAGCTTCAGCTTCTCCATGACCCGGCCGTGCTGCAGGTAGTTCTGCGGCAGCTGCGCCGAGCCGCTGCCGCAGATCGCGCGGCGGGGCGAGTTCGGCGATGCCGTGCGGGGTGCTGACCGTCCAGCCGATGCCGCCCTGCTCGGGCTGCGGCGTGCGGGGTTGTCGTGGAATGCCGCGTGCAGTGCCTCGTCGAGGAAGTCAGGTCGTCGGGGTACAGGCTCTGGCGCGGCGTCGGCGGCAGCCGGCGTCCAGTCGTCGTCGCGGTCTGTCGTCGGTGTCGAACTGGGCGAAGAACGCGTCGAGGTCGTCGCCGGCGGCGACCTCGTCGGCGGTGCGGACGACGTCGTCGAGCGTCGCTTCCCTGGCGAGCACGTCGCGGATCGCGTTCTTCCTCGGCCTCGACGCTGTGCTTGCCCATCAGCGAGGCCGACGTCGCCGAGCGTCGTGTGCGCCTGGTTCTCCCGTTCCAGCAGCGTGGCGAGCACCCGCAGGTCGCCGGAGAACTCGCGTGCGTCGGAGGGTTCGAGGATCAGCGACGGGATCTCGGGCGGGTGCTTCTGGCCGTAGCGGTCGATGCGGCCGTTGCGCTGCTCGATGCGGATCAGGCTCCACGGGATGTCGTAGTGGATCAGGTGGTGGCACTGCGCGTGCAGGTTGACGCCCTCGGAGGCGACGTCGCCGGTGACCAGCACGCGGATCGGCGAGGTCGCCAGCTTGAAGCCGTCGACGATGCTCCTGCTGCTCGACGTCGGAGAGGCCGCCGTGCAGCATCGCGACGTTGCTCGGCGGTCGAGGCCGAGGGCCTTGCGGCAGCGTGTCGCGCAGCCAGTTGCAGCGTCGCGACCCGCTCGGCGAAGACGACGGCCCGCGTCGCCGATGCCGTGGCCGACGCCGATCTCCTTGCAGGTGCTCGACGAGCGCGGCGAACTTGGCCGACTGCTCGTCGAGCGCCTGCGTCGGTGAGGTCGTCGAGCGCGCTCGAGCGCGGCGAGCTCGCGTGCTGCTCGCGGTCGCGTCGGGTCGAGCTTGGCGCGGCGCTCGCTTGATCGACTCGCGCGAGCGCGGCCGGGCGACGACAGGAACGCCTTGGCCAGCGTCCACGGGAACAGCGCCGTTGCTGTCGCCGGAGTACGGCGAGGCGCCCGGCTCGGGGTGCAGCCAGGTCTGCGACGAGCTCGGCGGCGACCGCGTCCTCGGCGGGTGACGGCTGCGACGAGCAGGTTGCGCGGCTCGGCGCGCTCGGCCCAGTCGGTGCCGACCTCGGCGGCGACGTCGGGGCTGTGCCGGTGCCGGCGGATGAGCAGCGCTCGACGTCGCTCTTGGTCGAGCTCGCCGTCGGCGTGCACGGCCGTCGGGTCGAGCAGCCGGAGCAGCTCGGCGAAGGACTCCGCCTTGCCGTTGTGCGGGGTGGCCGAGGCCAGGATCAGCGCCTCGGTGTTCGGGGCGAGGAGCCGGGCGAGCTCGTTGTTCTGCGTGCCGGCGTTGGTGAGGTTGTGCGACTCGTCGATGACGACCGCGTCCCAGCTGCTGCTGCGCAGGTGGGCGTTGTAGCGGGCGCTCTTCAGCGTGTCGATCGAGATGATCGCGCGCTTGAAGTAGGTGAACGGGTTGCGGGTGGCCGGGAGCTTCTGGCGGACCGTCTGGATGCCGGTCGAGTCGAGCCGGACGAACGGCAGCGCGAAGCGGCGCCACAGCTCGTGCTGCATCTGCTCGAGGACGTGCTTGGGCGTGACGACGAGGATGCGTTCGCCGCGGCCGCGGCGGACCAGCTCGGACAGGATCATGCCGATCTCGAGCGTCTTGCCGAGGCCGACCGCGTCGGCGATCAGGATGCGCGGGCGGAGCTTGTCGGGGTCCAGCGCCTGGCGCACGGCCGTCCGCTGGTAGTCGAGCGGGTCGGCGAGCATGCGGTGTGCGGTGGTCAGGCCCGGGTCGCCGACGGCACCGGCGTCTTGCGCAGCATTGCCTCCAGCCACAGCCGGGACGCCGGTACTGCGGCGAGTCGTCGGCGACGACCGCCCGTTGGTCGGGTCGAGCCTCGACTCGTGTCGAGGCCGGTGTAGAACGTGGCCTCGGTGTCGCGGACCAGCTCGGAGAGGCCACGCACGTCGACGAGCCAGCCGTCCGTCGCGGGCTCGGCCGTCGTGACGAGCCACTCCTCGTCGCGGACGACGACCACCGAGCCTGGTGCCGCGGTAAATGCCGGCGCCGTGGATTGCACTTCCGGTCCCGGGACCGTCGCGATGCGGATGGCGTCTGACTCGGCGGGTCCGAGAAGTCCTGTCCCGGAGTGGATGTCACTCGTCACGGGTGCTTCGCCCACTCGTCAGATCGCGAAACCCCGCAGGCGATAACTCTGGTCGGGGATTCGCCGCAACACTGGTGCACTCGGGTGAGGACGTCGACCCCGCAGGGCACTCGTGCGTGAAGTCGTCGATGTCGTCGTAGTAGGTCACGACGGACAGCGCCCCGCTGGATTCGATTTCGCCACGGACAACGTCGGAACCAGCGTGTGCTTGCGCGGGTATTGCGATTCGAGCCTGGCCGCCGGCGAACGAAACGAAGCGCGCCGTGGGTCGTACCATTGGAGGGCCTTCCTTTAGGGGTTGGTAGGCCGGGTGGCGGGGCAGGGTTCCAATCTGTGTTCCCGCCACCCGGTGTCTGTGGGTAGGTGTCAGTAGTTCTCAGTCGGTGGATCCACCGCTGCGTAGTCGTATGAGCCTGGCGCCGAGCAGCAGCGCACCGCCGACGATGGCCAAGGGGATGGCCCAGACTTGACGCATGCGCTTGGCGTCTCGGCACTCGGTGAGGTAGTCCCGGTCGGGGTACATGTAGCGGCTTTCGGTGAGGGTGCGCCCCATCTCGTTTGGCTGATCGGTCACCGCGGCATTGCCACTGTCACTGCTGAACACGTCGCCGCATGCGACGGCCTTGCCCTCCACATCGGTGTCGTCGAGGGTGATCGGACTCCACAACCAGACCAACGCGCCGATCAGGGTGAAAGCGCCGATCACGCCGAGAAATGCGCGAGGGCTCATCATCGGAGTTTGCGCCCGTCTTTGTCCTTCACGCTGCCCGAGAACATCAGGATCGCGTCGATAAATGTCCAGATGCTCAGCGGGACGAGGATGAAGAAACCGACGATGAAGACGACGGTGCCGATACCCAGGATGCCCAGGGCCAGTTGCGTTAACGCGATGCCCAGGGAGCCGACGTAGAAGCGGCCCAGTCCGAACCAGCCGAAGAACAGTTGCAGAAGGCCCGCCGCGACAGCGGATTTCGGCGGATCTGGTGGATACCAGTACACCGGTACGAAGGGTGGCTGAGGAGCGCCAGTCATTGCAACATGTCCTTTTCAAGGAGGTGGTAGAGCCGGGGGAGAGAGGCAGGGTTCCAAGCTGTGATCCCGCTCCCCGGTGTCGGGGGGAGTTATGTTGTTGCCGCCGTTGCGTTGTCCTCTCTCGTTTCGCGCCTGCATGGTAGTCCAGAAGTCGTCTGGCGGTTGAGTATCGCACCGCGGTATGACACTCAGGCCGTCAGGGCGCGCATCGCCGTAGCCACAATCGCATCGGCGTCGGCCGCCGCCAATCCGCCATGCCCTGTCGCCAGACGGTATATCGCCGCCCCGAACATGAGGTCCATCGCCACCCTCGGATCCACGTCCGGATGTAGTTCACCGCGGGCGACACCGCGACTCCAGATCGCCTTGACAAGCTCCCTGCGGGACTCCACCAGATACTTCCGGAGATGCTCGCGGGTATCTGGATCGAACTGCGCCTCAGCGACCAACTGGGCAAAGACTCGACCATTAGGGCTGGTGTAGAAGTGCATCATCCCGCGCAGAACCAGGCGGATGTCTTCGTAGGCCGATCCGGTGTCGGGGTCGGGCGCCGCGACCATCATCTGACCCAGGAATGCCTCAATCGCCACCGCACTCTTGTTCGGCCACCATTTGTAGATCGTCGCCCTGCTGACACCGCTGCGTCGAGCGATCTGGTCGACGGTCATTCTGCGCGGCCCGACCTCCAGCATCAATTCTGTTGCCGCTTTGAGGACCGCTTCGCGGGATTCCTCACTGCGCGGCCGGCCAGGTCTTCCCGTCGTGGGCATGATGACCACATCGCCTCTCCCTAACCTCTCTCACCAAGCATTCTGCGCTCGTTCAATACTAGACGTCCAGTATTAACCCCCATTAAGTATGTCACAGGACCGGAGCCTGCAAACCGGTTGCCAGCACCGGCTCATAGTTATGTGCCGGTCGGGTCGGTCGACGTCGTCGGCGGGGTTATGTCCCAAGATGTCCCAGGCTTGACCGACTTCGAAGTTGCCGCGCCCACTGAGCAGAAGCGGCGGTTGGCGACCTGACCGAGTGATTGCCTACTTTGGATTCAGCATCAGCGACCCTGCGCCGAGCCATCCGCATTCCGTGCCGACACATGACAATCCAGAGAAATGGGAATGTGACTGCGGCACCGTCTGGCGCATCCTGACAATCGAACAGACGCGGCAGAAGTTCGCACATCTGAGGAAGCGTCCGGTGTCCCTTCTGTCGATTCTCGCTATGAAGCGTGACGAAAACTCGACACTCTTCACGAAGAACCATTTCGGCACCGTGACTTCGGCGAGCCCGGGCTCCATTCGGACCACGTGCGGGGCGATCGACGCGAACTACGGCACCCGCACCATCGCGGCCGTCGAGAACAGCCGGGTGCCGCCCGGACGTCCGGCGAGGCGTTTCCACATCTGGTAAGTGGTGGTCGGAGCGGCCATGACGAGCTACCTTACTCTGGAGTAAGAACGCCCGGCGGCAGCGGCGCCGCGAGGGCCGCCTGCCAGCGCGGCAGTCCCATGGCCAGCGATTTGGAGCAACCACAGATCTAAGGCATACTGTTCGGGTTGCCTTGAGCCGGGTTTGCGCCTGGCCGGGCATACAACCGGCGCCCAAACGGGCGCACACGGTGCCATCTTCGACGAAGGCGGAATTTCCGCCGAGGCGAAGTGCGCGTGCGGGCGACACACCCGACCGCGGGGACCGGTGAACTTCAGACAGGTAAACAGCGGCGGCAACACCAGCGCTGCGTTCGTGTGGCTAGCCCACACGGACGAAGCGCAGGGACCAGGTCCTCTACAACGGGCCGGCCGAAGTACGAAGCAGGAGCGAGGTAGGAGAAGCGTGGCGGGACAGAAGATCCGCATCAGGCTCAAGGCCTACGACCACGAGGCGATTGACGCCTCTGCGCGCAAGATCGTGGAAACGGTCACCCGTACAGGCGCCAGTGTGGTGGGTCCAGTGCCGCTGCCGACCGAGAAGAACGTGTATTGCGTCATCAGGTCCCCGCATAAGTACAAGGACTCGCGGGAGCACTTCGAGATGCGCACTCACAAGCGACTGATCGACATCCTCGACCCGACGCCGAAGACCGTTGACGCTCTCATGCGCATCGATCTGCCGGCGAGCGTCGACGTCAACATCCAGTAGGAGACCCGAGATAAATGGCTAACAGTGCTAATTCCGGCGCTCCGCGCCGTGGCATTTTGGGCACCAAGATGGGTATGACGCAGGTGTTCGACGAGAACAACAAGGTCGTGCCGGTCACGGTCGTCAAGGCCGGCCCGAACGTCGTGACGAAAATCCGCACCCCGGAGCGTGACGGCTACAGCGCAATTCAGTTGGCGTACGGCGAAATCAGCCCGCGCAAGGTGAACAAGCCGCTGACCGGGCAGTACGCCGCTGCGGGCGTAAACCCGCGCAGGCATCTTGCCGAGTTGCGCATCGACGATGAAGCCGCCGCCGAATTCGAGGTCGGCCAGGAGCTGACCGCCGAGATCTTCGCCGACGGCAGCTATGTCGACGTGACGGGCACCTCCAAGGGCAAGGGCTTCGCAGGCACCATGAAGCGCCACGGCTTCAAGGGCCAGGGCGCCAGCCACGGTGCGCAGGCCGTGCACCGTCGTCCCGGCTCGATCGGTGGCTGCGCCACCCCGGGCCGCGTGTTCAAGGGCACCCGGATGTCGGGCCGCATGGGCAGCGACCGGGTGACCACGCAGAACCTGTTGGTGCACAAGGTCGATGCCGAAAACGGCGTATTGCTGATCAAGGGCGCCATCCCCGGCCGCACCGGTGGCCTGGTGATGGTACGGAGCGCGATCAAGCGAGGCGAGAAGTAATGGCAACCAAGTCTGTGACGATCGACGTCCACACACCGGCAGGCAAGAAGGACGGCTCGGTTGAGCTGCCCGCCGAGCTGTTCGACGTCGAGCCGAACATCGCGCTGATGCATCAGGTGGTGACGGCGCAACTGGCGGCCGCCCGGCAGGGCACGCATTCGGCCAAGACTCGCGGCGAGGTCCGCGGTGGTGGTCGGAAACCGTACCGGCAGAAGGGGACCGGTCGTGCCCGTCAGGGTTCGACGCGGGCGCCTCAGTTCACCGGTGGCGGCGTCGTGCACGGCCCGAAGCCGCGTGACTACAGCGAGCGGACCCCGAAGAAGATGATCCGCGCCGCGTTGCTCGGCGCGCTGTCCGACCGGGCCCGTAACGGCCGCATCCACGCGGTGACCGAGCTCGATCGAGGGTCAGACGCCGTCGACGAAGAGCGCCAAGTCGTTCCTTGCCACGTTGGTCGAGGGTAAGCAGGTGCTGGTCGTCATCGGCCGCAGCGACGAAGCCGGCGCCAAGAGCGTGCGCAATCTTCCTGGCGTCCACCTGCTTTCGCCGGACCAGCTCAATACCTACGACGTGCTGCACGCCGACGACGTGGTGTTCAGCGTCGAGGCGCTGGATTCCTACATCAGCGCAGCAACACGAAGCACTGAAGAAAACGATGCGGAGGTTTCGGCCTGATGGCGACCGTCACCGATCCGCGCGACATCATCCTGTCGCCGGTCATCTCCGAGAAGTCCTACGGGCTGATCGAGGACAACGTCTACACGTTCGTCGTTCACCCCGACTCGAACAAGACCCAGATCAAGATCGCCATCGAGAAGATCTTCAAGGTCAAGGTCTCGTCCGTGAACACCGCCGAACCGCCAGGGCAAGCGCAAGCGCACCCGCGCCGGCTACGGCAGGCGCAAGAGCACCAAGCGCGCCATTGTCACGCTTGCCGAGGGCAGCAAGCCGATCGACCTGTTCGGAGCACCGACGTGATAGCGCCGTCCGCGATGAGCGCTCGCGCGAAGAGCAATCAGGCACAGAGGGATTAGAAGACATGGGAATTCGCAAGTACAAGCCGACGACCCCCGGTCGCCGCGGTGCAAGCGTCTCCGACTTCGCCGAGATCACTCGCTCGGAGCCGGAGAAGTCGCTGGTGCGTCCGCTGCACGGCAAGGGTGGACGTAACGCGCACGGTCGAATCACCACCCGGCACAAGGGCGGTGGCCACAAGCGCGCGTACCGCGTGATCGACTTCCGTCGTCACGACAAGGACGGCGTCGACGCCAAGGTCGCACACATCGAGTACGACCCGAACCGCACCGCCAACATCGCGCTGCTGCATTACCTGGACGGCGAGAAGCGCTACATCATTGCGCCGCAGGGTCTTGCGCAGGGACACGTGGTGGAGTCCGGCGCGAACGCCGACATCAAGCCCGGCAACAACCTGCCGCTGCGCAACATCCCGGCAGGCACCCTGATCCACGCCGTGGAGTTGCGGCCCGGCGGCGGCGCCAAGATGGCCCGCTCGGCCGGTTCGTCGATCCAGCTGCTGGGTAAGGAAGGCACCTACGCCTCGCTGCGCATGCCCAGCGGTGAGATCCGTCGTGTCGACGTGCGCTGTCGCGCCACCGTCGGCGAGGTCGGCAACGCCGAGCAGGCGAACATCAACTGGGGTAAGGCCGGCCGTATGCGGTGGAAGGGCAAGCGCCCCACCGTTCGTGGTGTCGTGATGAACCCGGTCGACCACCCGCACGGCGGCGGCGAGGGCAAGACGTCCGGCGGCCGGCACCCGGTCAGCCCGTGGGGCAAGCCCGAGGGCCGTACCCGTAAACGCAATAAGCAGAGCGACAAGCTCATCGTCCGACGCCGGCGCACCGGCAAGAAGCACCACCGGTAGGAGTAGCCGATGCCACGCAGCCTGAAGAAAGGTCCGTTCGTCGACGACCATCTCCTGAAGAAGGTCGACGTACAGAACGAGAAGAACACCAAGCAGGTCATCAAGACCTGGTCGCGCCGGTCGACCATCATCCCCGACTTCATCGGGCACACCTTCGCGGTGCACGACGGCCGCAAGCATGTCCCGGTTTTCGTCACCGAGGCGATGGTCGGACACAAGCTCGGCGAGTTCGCACCCACCCGCACGTTCAAGGGTCACATCAAGGATGACCGGAAGGCCAAACGGCGATGACCTCTGTTGAGACCGAATACCCGACCGCGACAGCGAAGGCCCGCTTCGTCCGCGTTTCGGCGACCAAGGCGCGCCGGGTCATCGACCTGGTGCGTGGCAAGTCCGTGTCCGAAGCGCTGGACATCTTGCGCTGGGCGCCGCAGGCAGCGAGCGAGCCGGTCGCCAAGGTGATCGCGAGCGCCGCCGCCAACGCGCAGAACAACGACGGGCTCGATCCTTCGACGCTCGTGGTGGCCACCGTCTACGCCGACGAGGGTCCGACGGCCAAGCGCATCCGGCCGCGTGCGCAGGGGCGCGCGTTCCGAATCCGCAAGCGCACCAGCCACATCACGGTGATCCTCGAAAGCCGCCCGTCGCGTGGTGAGCGCGCCGGTCAGTCGGCCAGCGCAACCCGTTCGCGTCGTGCGCAGGGCAGCAAGGCCGCCGCTACGAAGGCACCCGCGAAGAAGGCGCCCGCGACGAAGGCGACGACCGAGGCCGCCAAGAACGCTCCGGCCAACAAGGCTGCTGCCACGACGGCGACCGCTGAGAAGGCACCCGAGAAGGCCCCGGCGACAAAGGCTTCTGACGAAGCGAAGGGAGGCTCGCAGTAGTGGGCCAGAAAATCAATCCCCACGGCTTCCGGCTCGGTATCACCACCGACTGGAAGTCCCGGTGGTACGCCGACAAGCAGTACAAGGACTACGTCAAGGAAGACGTCGCGATCCGTCGGCTGCTGGCCACCGGTCTCGAGCGCGCCGGCATCGCCGACGTGGAGATCGAGCGCACCCGTGACCGGGTCCGCGTCGACATCCACACCGCCCGGCCGGGCATCGTCATCGGCCGCCGCGGCACCGAGGCCGACCGCATCCGCTCCGACCTGGAGAAGCTGACGAAAAAGCAGGTTCAGCTGAACATCCTCGAGGTGAAGAACCCCGAGTCGCAGGCTCAGCTGGTGGCCCAGGGTGTCGCCGAGCAGTTGAGCAACCGCGTGGCGTTCCGTCGCGCGATGCGCAAGGCCATCCAGTCCGCGATGCGTCAGCCCAACGTCAAGGGCATCCGGGTGCAGTGCTCGGGCCGCCTCGGTGGCGCCGAGATGAGCCGCTCGGAGTTCTACCGCGAGGGCCGCGTTCCGTTGCACACGCTGCGCGCCGACATCGACTACGGCCTGTACGAGGCCAAGACGACCTTCGGCCGCATCGGCGTGAAGGTCTGGATCTACAAGGGCGACATCGTCGGCGGTAAGCGTGAACTCACCGCCGCCGTCCCGGCAGGTGCCGATCGTCCGCGCCGCGAGCGCCCGTCGGGCAGCCGCCCGCGTCGCAGTGGCGCGTCGGGGACCACCGCCACGAGCACCGAAGCTGGTCGCGCCGCGTCCGGCGGCGAAGCCGGTCCTGCGCAGTCGGGTACCGAAGAGGCACCCGCCGTCGCGGAGGCGTCGACAGGCACCGAGGCCGCTGCAGGCGCTGCAGCCGAGGCGACCACGGAGTCAACGGAAAGCACGGAGAGCTGAGCCATGTTGATTCCCCGTAAGGTCAAGCACCGCAAGCAGCATCACCCGAGGCAGCGTGGCATCGCCAGCGGTGGTACGTCGGTGAGCTTCGGTGACTACGGCATCCAGGCACTGGAACACGCCTACGTCACCAACCGGCAGATCGAGTCCGCTCGTATCGCCATCAACCGGCACATCAAGCGTGGCGGAAAGGTGTGGATCAACATCTTCCCGGACCGCCCGCTGACCAAGAAGCCGGCCGAAACCCGCATGGGTTCGGGCAAGGGTTCGCCGGAGTGGTGGGTGTCCAACGTCAAGCCCGGACGCGTGCTGTTCGAGCTGAGCTATCCCGACGAGAAGATCGCCAGGGAGGCGCTGACCCGCGCGATCCACAAGCTGCCGATCAAGGCACGCATCGTTACCCGAGAGGAGCAGTTCTGATGGCAGTGGGAGTTACGCCGGGCGAACTGCGCGAGATGACCGACGACGATCTACAGGCCAAGCTGCGCGAGTCGAAGGAAGAGCTGTTCAATCTGCGCTTCCAGATGGCGACCGGTCAGCTGGCCAACAACCGTCGGCTGCGCGTCGTTCGTCAGGAGATTGCGCGCGTGTACACCATCCTGCGCGAACGTGAGTTGGGTCTGGCTTCCGGACCCGTTGGTGAGGAATCGTAATGGCAGAGAAGGCAACCAAGGGTCCCGCGTACACCCCGCGCACCGAGAAGCCGCGCAACCGTCGCAAGACCCGCATCGGCTACGTGGTGAGTGACAAGATGCAGAAGACCATCGTGGTCGAGCTGGAGGACCGGGTGAAGCACCCGCTCTACGGCAAGATCATCCGCACCACGACCAAGGTCAAGGCGCACGACGAGAACGGCATCGCCGGCATCGGCGACCGGGTGTCTCTGATGGAGACGCGTCCGCTGTCGGCCACCAAGCGCTGGCGGCTCGTCGAGATCCTCGAGAAGGCCAAGTAGTAGTTTTCTGCGCGAGCAGACGCAAAAGCCCCCGAACACCCTGTGTTTCGGGGGCTTTTGCGTCTTCTCG
This sequence comes from uncultured Actinomycetota bacterium, assembly GCA_963716505.1. Taxonomy (GTDB): domain Bacteria; phylum Actinomycetota; class Actinomycetes; order Mycobacteriales; family Mycobacteriaceae; genus Mycobacterium. The sequence continues at coordinate 62,577 of CAVQTL010000003.1, read as the reverse complement.
GCAGGTTGAGCTCACCGTGATTTCAAGATCACGGCGGTGAGCTCAGCGCGGGAATTCCTCGCGCGCAGTTGATCTAACGGGCAGCCACGATGCCACCTATCGGCGTTACTGCTCTGTGCCACGGTGCGCGGACTCGCCCAATCTGTGCTACGCGCACGCGCGAATTCGATTCTGCACCAACTTATTCCACCGATCTCCTTTCGATTCATCTATCTCTACGCGCCGACCGGCGTACGCGAGACCGTGCTCGTCGCAGGTACGGAAGTCGCCCTGAGCTCCGGGTCGCCGGTAACAGTCCCGCTGCCGGCCAAGCGGCGGCGGGAGGTCGAGGTTTCGTCGGCGACGTGAGTGCCGTGGACGTCGCTACGCTCTGCGGCACAGCTGCAGACGTCGCGCCCGCCGGCGCCTGCGCTTACTTCTTCTTCTCGCGCCACGCCCGCTCGAACGGCAGCCGCCACGCGTTGGGCGCGATGAGTTGGTGAATCGCGTTGGGCCCCCACGTCCCCTGCGGGTACGACTTCACCGGCGGCGGGTCGGTCAGCAGATTCTCCGAACGCTGCCATAGTGACTCGATACCCTCCGCGGTGGTGAACAGCGTGTGGTCGCCGCGCATCGCGTCGAGGATGAGGCGTTCGTAGGCCTCCAGCACATCGTTCATGGTGTCGATCTCTTGAGTCGAGAACTGCATCGACAGCTTGTCGAGCTTCATGCCGGGTCCCGGTCGCTTGCCGTAGAAGGACAGCGACACCTTTGAGTTGTCGGCCAGGTCGAAGGTCAGGTGGTCGGGACCCTGGGAGCCGACGCCGGAGCCCGACGGGAACATGGACCGCGGTGCCTCCTTGAACGCAATCGAGATGATCCGCATGCCCTCTGCCATCCGTTTGCCCGTGCGCAAGTAGACGGGGACACCGGCCCAACGCCAGTTGTCGATGCCGACCTTCAGCGCGATGAAGGTCTCGGTATCGGAATCCCTTGCCACACCCTCCAAATCGCGGTAGCCGGCGAATTGGCCGCGCACCACGTCGGAACACTTGACGGGCAGCATCGACCGGAACACCTTGTTCTTCTCTTCGCTGATGGCACGCGGCTCGAGCGCCGTCGGCGGCTCCATCACGACGAACGCCATCACCTGGAAAAGGTGAGTGACCACCATGTCCTTGTAGGCTCCGGTGCTTTCGTAGAAGTTGGCCCGCTCGTCGAGCCCCAGTGTTTCCGGGATGTCGATCTGGATGTGGTCGATGAAGTTGCGGTTCCAGATCGGCTCGAACAGACCGTTGGCGAACCGGAACGCCAGGATGTTCTGCGCGGCCTCCTTGCCAAGGAAGTGGTCGATGCGGAAGATCTGGCGCTCGTCGAAGGTCTCGTGCACGAAGTCGTTGAGCTCAACGGCACTGGCCAGGTCGGTACCGAACGGCTTCTCCATGACGACGCGCGACCGCTCGACCAGCTTCGCGTCGCGCAGCATGGTGATCACCGAGCGGGCGGCCTTCGGCGGTACCGACAGATAGTGCAGTCGGCGGACTTCTGGACCCAGCTTCTTCTCGGCCTCCTCGACGGCGGCCGCAAGCGCCTCGGGACCCGCGCTCTGCGGGACATACGTGACCGTCTCGGCAAAACGCTCCCACTCCTGCGTCGTGACTTTGTGCGTTCCGAAGTCGTCGATGGCCGCCTTCGCCAGTTCGAGGAAGTCGTCTCGCGACATGTCCTCCAACGAGGTCGCGACGATCTCGATGTTGGGTGCCAGCTCTGACTGGTCCAGATACGCCAGGCCCGGGATCAACTTTCGTCGTGCCAGGTCACCCGTCGCCCCGAACAGCACGACAACGTGCGGGTCGACCGCGAAGTCGTCGCTGCGGCGTGGGCGAGCGCCCGGTGCCGGATAGGAGATGGTCTGCGGTTTGCTGTCGCCACGTTCGGCATACTTCCACCGCGGCAATCTCCCTGCACGACTACTCGGTCATTGCCACCGTGACGTCACAGATCAGACAACCCGCCTTAACCGGTTCTGGCGGTGATGCCGTCGACAAGCAGGGCGAGACCGGACCGGAAATCGGCGAGGTGATCGTCGCCGGCGTCGTCGAAGGCCCCCGCCTCGACGGTCGCCGCAAGGGCCGGGAAGCGGCCGGCGTCGAGCACCTGCCGAAGCACGCCCGGATAGTCCGGACCGTCGGTGTGGCCGGCCTCGATGTCGAGTGCTGCCGCCCCGCGGACGAAGTGCAGGACGGCCATCACCGCGGCGAGCTTGTCGCGCTCGTCCAGCCCGGTGCCGCCGAGGGTGGCGAGTCCGGCATCCAGCCAGGCCAGCTGGCCAGGATCCGCGGGTGGCCCGGCCGACGCGGCCTGCAGCACCCACGGGTGGCGGTGGTACACATCCCACAACCCGATCGCCCAGTCTGTCAGGGCGGCAGACCAATCGGTGTTGTCAGTGCGGATTGGCGGGGGGCTAGGTGCCGTTGACAGCATGAACATCACCAGCTCGTCCTTGTTGGCGACATGCCGGTAGAGCGACATCGTGCCGCAGCCCAGCCGCTCGGCCAGTCGCGCCATCGACAGGGCCGCAAGCCCCTCTGAGTCAGCCACCTCGATCGCCGTCGCGACGATGCGTTCCCGGGTCAGCCCGCTGGACCGCCGGGACGGCGCCGCGTCCTCCCACAGAATCTGCAGGGCGCGGGGGAGCGGCTTGTCACGACTGGTCATCACGCATCAGCGTAATCGAGAAGCACCGCTGATGCGTATAACGTACGCTTCTGCGTATGGCATACGCATCGCGTCGTCCCCGACGGTGGCCCGCCCTGGCATTGGCCCTGATCGTGCTGGTCTTCCTGGGTTTCTCCCTGCCGCCGTACTTCACCGGAGGCACCCGCGTCCCGGCCACCTTCGCGCTGCACTATCCACTGCTGGTCGGCCACGTGATGTTCGCGAGCGTCGCGATGGTGTGCGCGGTCGCCCAGGTCTGGCCTGGACTGCGTCGCCGCCATCCGGCGCTGCACCGTCGCGTCGGCCGGGCCTATGTGTACACCGCGATTCCCGCCGCGGTGTGCGCGATGGTCATCGGCGCGGCGACGCCGTTCGGGCCGATCCTGGCCGTCAGCAATGTGCTACTGGCGGCCCTGTGGCTGTGGTTCACGGTCAACGGCTATCTCGCGGGGCGTGCTCATCGGTACGCGTCACACCGGCGGCACATGATTCGCAGCGCGACGCTGGCGCTGTCAATCATCACCAATCGCATTTGGACGCCAATCTTGTTCATCGCGCTGCAACCCTTGCAGGACAGCATCTTTGGCGGCGACGAGGAGAGATACCTGTGGGCAGTGGCGGGTGTCGGCGCCTGGCTCGGCTGGACGATCCCGATGCTGGTCGTGCAGTGGTGGTTGACGCGCAAACCCTTAGTGCCACCGTCGTCAGTTTCTCAGCAACCCGATATGCAACCGGTGTAATCTCCGGGCGGTTGGGGACCACGCGGCGACGCACCTATTGGGACGAGGCTGGCCATGGCAACCGAATTCAACGGCAAGATCGAGTTGGATATCCGCGATTCCGAGCCGGATTGGGGACCCTACGCCGCACCCACCGCGCCCGAAGGCGCGCCCAACATCCTCTACCTCGTCTGGGACGACACCGGCATCGCGACATGGGACTGCTTCGGCGGGCTGGTGGAGATGCCGACGATGAGCCGCATCGCCGAACGCGGTGTGCGACTGTCGCAGTTCCACACCACAGCGCTGTGCTCGCCGACCCGCGCCTCGCTGCTGACCGGACGCAACGCCACCACCGTCGGCATGGCCACCATCGAGGAGTTCACCGACGGCTTCCCGAACTGCAACGGCCGCATCCCCGCCGATACCGCGCTGCTGTCGGAGGTGTTGAACGAGCGGGGTTACAACACCTACTGCGTCGGCAAGTGGCACCTGACGCCGCTGGAGGAGTCCAATCCGGCGGCCACAAGGCGACATTGGCCGCTGTCTCGCGGGTTCGAGCGGTTCTACGGCTTCATGGGCGGCGAGACCGACCAGTGGTATCCCGACCTGGTTTACGACAACCATCAGGTCGCTCCGCCGGCAACGCCGGAGGAGGGCTATCACCTGTCGAAGGACCTCGCCGACAAGACGATTGAGTTCATCCGCGACGCCAAGGCGATCGCGCCGAACAAACCGTGGTTCTCCTACCTCTGCCCCGGCGCGGGCCACGCGCCGCACCACGTCTTCAAGGAGTGGGCGGACCGCTACGCTGGCAAGTTCGATATGGGCTACGAGCAGTACCGCGAGATCGTGCTGGAGAACCAGAAGAAGCTCGGCATCGTGCCGGCGGACACCGAATTGTCGCCGGTGAACCCGTATCTCGACGTGAAGGGCCCCAACGGCGAGGCGTGGCCGTACCAGGACACGGTGCGGCCCTGGGATTCCCTGAACGACGAAGAGAAGCGTCTCTTCAGCCGGATGGCCGAGGTGTTCGCCGGCTTCCTGTCCTACACCGATGCTCAGATCGGGCGCATCCTCGACTATCTCGAGGAGTCCGGGCAGCTGGACAACACGATCATCGTCACCATTTCCGACAACGGCGCCAGCGGTGAGGGCGGTCCCAACGGGTCGGTCAACGAGGTGAAGTTCTTCAACGGCTACATCGACACCGTCGAAGAGAGCATGAAGTACTTCGACCACATCGGCGGGCCGGAAACCTACAACCACTATCCCATCGGCTGGGCGATGGCATTCAACACGCCCTACAAACTGTTCAAGCGTTACGCATCTCACGAGGGTGGCATCGCCGACACCGCAATCATCAGCTGGCCCAACGGAATCAAGGCACACGGTGAGGTGCGGGACAACTACGTCAACGTCTGCGACGTCACCCCGACGATCTACGATCTGCTGGACATCGCGCCGCCCACCGAGGTCGGCGGTATCGCACAGAAGCCGCTCGACGGCGTGAGTTTCAAAGCCGCCCTGGATAATCCGTCCGCCGACACCGGCAAGGAAACCCAGTTCTACACGATGCTCGGCACCCGCGGCATCTGGCACAAGGGCTGGTTCGCCAACACCGTCCACGCCGCAACCCCTGCGGGATGGTCGCACTTCGACGCCGACCGGTGGGAGCTCTTTCACATCGAGTCCGACCGCAGTCAGTGCCACGATCTGGCCGCCGAGCAGCCCGACAAACTCGAGGAGCTCAAGAAGCTGTGGTTCGACGAGGCCGCGAAGTACAACGGGCTCCCGCTCGCCGACCTCAACATCTTGGAGACGATGACCCGCTTCCGGCCCTACCTCGTCGCCGACCGGAAGAACTTCACGTACTACCCGGACAACTCCGAGATCGGCCTCGGCGCGGCGCCGGAGCTGCGCGGCCAATCGTTCTCGGTGCTGGCCGACGTGGCCGTCGACACGACCGGCGCGGAGGGCGTGCTCTACAAGCAGGGCGCGGGTCACGGCGGCCACGTGTTGTTCGTGCAGGACGGCCGGTTGCACTACATCTACAACTTCATGGGGGAGGACGAGCAGAATGCTGTCGGCGCCCGACCCGTTGCCGTTGGGCGATCACGTCTTCGGTGTGCGCTATGACCGCACGGGAACGGTCGAAGGCAGCCACACCCCGCTCGGTGATGTCTCGCTCTACGTCGATGGATCCGTTGTGGCGACGACGTCGGGGGTCCGCACGCATCCGGCCAGCTTCGGTCTATCGGGCGGCGGCGTGGCCGTCGGGCGCAACACCGGCCAGGCGGTGTCGAGCAGCTATAAGGCTCCGTACCCGTTCACCGGAGGGACGATCGCCAAGGTCGTCGTCGACATCTCGGGTACGCCCTACCTGGACGTCGAACGGGAATTGGCGCAAGCGTTCTCCAAAGACTGATGATGTAGGGGTGAAACGTTTCGGTTGGCCGACGTTGGTCCTGCTGACTTTGGTGGCGTCCCTGGTCTCGGCGTGCGTCCGGACCGACGAAGGCGTGGCGATCCGCAGCGAGAGTGCCGCGATCCACCACCGGCGAACGTCCGCAACCGACGCAGTCGACGGAGGACGCGGGGCCTGCGGCGCCGGGCATCGTCACCACCTCGCGAACCCCGGTCCCGGCCGACACCGTCAGCTGTTCGCAGCCGGTCAGGCCGGCCGTCTCGGCCGTCGCACAGGTATCCGATCCGGCGGCCCCCAAGATCACCGTGGCCGTCCCCGACGGCTGGTCGACGGAACCGGGTTCCGGCGACATCGGCCTCCGGATGCAGGGACCCGACGGCATGTTCGCGACAGTGACGATTGCGCAGACGAAGCTCGATCCCGCCGAGGCTTTCACCGAGTACGCCGACAAGGTGATGGCGGTATCCGCGGTCAGCAGCGTGAGCGTGCTGCCCGCCGAACTGTGCGGCTACAGCGGGCAGAAGCTGATGGGCGCGTGGTCGGACACCCCGCAGCAGTCCGTCGAGTTCCTCGACCGCATCGCACACGTCTGGACCAACAGCGACAGCTATCTGGTCGCCGTGCATGTGCAGGCACCGGCGGGAACCGACGGATTCGATGCCGCCTCAACGGTGCTCATCGAGGACTTCGCCGTCGGCATACCCTGACGTCATGCTCACTGAGCTCGTCGAGTTGCCGGGCGGATCGTTTCGGATGGGTTCGACGAGCTTCTATCCGGAAGAGGCGCCGATACACACGGTGCAGGTGGCCGCGTTTGCGATCGAACGGCATCCGGTCACCAATGCGCAGTTCGCCCAATTCGTCGATCGGACCGGCTACGTGACGGTGGCCGAGCGGGACCTCGACCCGGCGCTGTATCCCGGGGCGAATCCGGCCGACCTGGTGCCCGGTGCGCTGGTTTTCCGGCCGACGACCGGGCCGGTGGATCTGCGGGACTGGCGGCAGTGGTGGGAGTGGCAACCGGGGGCGTGCTGGCGCCATCCGTTCGGGCCGGGACGCGGGATCGATGGCCTGCTAGACCATCCGGTCGTGCAGGTGGCGTACACCGACGCGGCCGCCTATGCCCAGTGGGCGGGACGCCGGCTGCCGAGCGAGGCCGAGTGGGAGTACGCGGCGCGTGGCGGTGGCACCGCGGTTTACCCGTGGGGCGACGTTCCCGTGCCGGATGGGCAGTTGATGGCGAACACCTGGCAGGGCCGCTTCCCGTATGAGAACGACGGCGCCTTGGGGTGGACGGGCACGTCGCCGGTCGGGACGTTCCCGCCGAACGGCTATGGCCTTGTCGACATGATCGGCAACGTGTGGGAGTGGACGACGACGGAGTTCGCCGGGCACCACCGGCTGGACGAACCCGCGCAGGGGTGTTGTCCGCCGACCGATGTCGCGGACCCGTCGATCAATCAGGCAATCAAGGGTGGCTCACATTTGTGTGCGCCGGAGTACTGCCACCGGTACCGGCCTGCGGCCCGCTCGCCGCAGTCACAGGACAGCGCCACCACGCACATCGGATTCCGTTGTGTGGCAGGCGCTTAGCGCTTAGCCCAGCAGCTCTATCCCGAACAGGTTCACGCACGTCCTGCCGGATGAGCAGTTGCCGGAATTGGAGCCGGCAGGATCGCGATGTTGATCAGCCCGCTGTTGTTGTTGCCTGCGTTTTGACATCCGAGAACCTCGATGTTCAAAGTGTGCGTCTCGCCGAGGCCAGTCTGGATCTCCGTCAGCAAATGACGGACCAGACGGGCAAAGTCAAGTACCCCTCGGCCCAAAACCAAGTACCTATGAGACGGGATTCGGGTATCTCGCCGATATCGTCATGGCGCGTTTTTGCATTCTGGGCTGTCGACGGCTGAACTTCACGACCCTGAGTGCGATCTTGGCCCGAGGCGGTGGCGTCGCGGATATCGTCACCGCCGTGGCTGACAAGAAATATCGGGTGATTGTCTGGGGGCCAGGGTCGATCGGCAGTGAGCTGCTGACGGCGATCATCGATCATCGCGACGACCTCGAAATCGTTGGTGTGAAGGTGTATTCCGACAAGAAGAACGGAGTCGACGCAGGCGAGCTCGTCGGCCGGGATCCGATCGGCGTCCCCGCCACCACCGACGACGACACGATCGATGCGCTCGACGCCGACTGCGTCATCTACACCCCGCGCAACGGCGACATCGGCGAGGTTTGTCGCCTGCTGGCCAGCGGCAAGAACGTGGCCACCACCGTCTTCCTCTTCTATCCGCCCCGACTGCCCGACGCCGACCGTCAGCGCCTGGAGGCGGCCTGCCGCGACGGCAACACGACGTTTCACGCCAGCGGCATCAATCCCGGCAACCTGTCGGGCGTCCTGCCGCTCGCGCTGTCCGGGATGAGTCGCACGATCGACAAGATCACCCTGCAGGAACGCGCCGACATGACGCTCTACGACAGCACCGACATCAGCTTCGGCAACATGAAGTTCGGTGAGCCGCTCGAGGTCATCAACCCCGACGTCGACGAGTACCTGCGCGACATGAAATCGATGTTCGTCGAACAGATCTGGCTGCTGGGCGATGCGCTGAACGCAGACCTCGACGAAGTCACCGTCGACATCGAAGCGATCCCCGCGCAGAAGGACCGCCAGATCTTCGACCGGCTCCTGCGGGCCGGCGCCACGGCGGGCCAACGCTGGAACATGGTCGGCAGGCGCAACGGCGAACCGCGTGTCGAAATCGAGACGCTGTGGACCGTCGGAAACGACTACCCCGAGCATTGGCCGGCGCCCGACCACGGTTGGACGTTGACCATCGAGGGCGACCCGTCGATGCGCGTGCACTTCCTGACACTGGCCAGCTTCACTCGCAAAGCGAGCATCGCCGAGCACGCTCAAGCCGGAAACATCGCCACCGGAATGCAAGTGCTCAACGCCGTCCCCGCGGTGTGCGACGCGCCCTCGGGTTTCGCGACCAACGCCACGTTGCCGTTGATCCGCAGCGGCACCGGTTTCGCTCGTGTTCGTCGACGACAATGTCCGGGAAATCTCCGCCACCGAGCTAATCAGCACTACTCGACGACGAACTGTTTGCGTTGAACGAACATCTTGGCGAGGGCGCCTACCCGAAGCCGGCCAAGGCCTACCTCGACGATTGGGCGGCGACGGACGCCGGCTGGCTGCGCAAGTTCTACCCACCCGGCTCCGACGAACCGCACTACGACGCCACCCCGGCGGTGGAGAAGGCCGTGGCCTGGGTCCGCGCGCTGCGCGACCGATCCTTCGTCGGCACCGAGTCGCGGCTGAACACGGTCGTTGAGCTGCTGCGCCAGTTGGTGTTCGGCTCCGAGACGGACGCGCGGGCGCGCCTTGAGGAACTCGAACGTCGGCGCTGGAAGATCGACGAAGAGATCGCCGCAGTCGCAGCAGGAGACTTCTCAGTCCTCGACGGCACGTCCGCGCGGGACCGCTATCAGCAGTTGGCCGAGACTGCGCGCGCGCTGCTGTCGGACTTCCGCGAGGTCGAGGCGAACTTCCGGCGGCTCGATCGCGACCTGCGCGAGCGCATCGCCACCTGGAACGGCGCCAAGGGCGATCTGCTCGACGAGGTCGTCGGCGGGCGCAGTCACATCGCGGATTCGGACCAGGGCCGCAGCTTCCGGGCCTTCTACGATCTGCTGCTGTCTCCCGCCAAGCAGCAAGAACTGACGGAACTCCTGCAGCGCGTGCACGAGCTGGAGCTTGCCGAGCATCGTCGACCCTCGGTTGCGCTACATCCATCACGACTGGCTCGACGCAGCCGAGCGGGCTCAAAGCACAGTGCGGCAACTGTCCGAGCAGTTGCGCCGGTTCCTCGACGATCAGGTCTGGTTGGAGAACCGCCGCGTCATGGAGCTGTTGCGCAGCATCGAGTCGACCGCGCTGAGGCTGCGTGATCGGCCAGCCGCCGGGTTCATGCAGGAGACTCGATGCGTGTGCACCGACGGTGCGGCTGCCGATGGAACGTCCGCTCTACCGCAGGCCCCGCAGCGCGGCCGTCGACAGCGCCAGCGTGGAGCAGGGCCAATTCGACAGCGAGTCGGCGGCACTCTTCGAGCAGACCTATGTGGATCCTGCGCCGCTGGTTCGCTCGGTGCGCCAGGCGCTGCAACGATCGGCGCAGGTCGGATTGCCCGACGTAATCGCCGACAGCCCAATCACTTACGGCCTAGCAGAACTGATCACTTACATGTCGCTCGACGACGAGGGGTTCACCACGGTGTTCGATGAGACGGCGCGTGACACCGTTGGCTGGATCGATGAAACAGGAGTTGATCGCGTCGCCACGTTGCCGCGAGTCATCTACGCGCGCAACGGATCATCGGGAGGTTCGCGATGACGACGCGTGCTGTCGCTCGCGACGAGTTGAGCCTGCCGCTGGTGGTGACCCATCTGATGAAGGGTGTGGTGTACCGCGACACTCACGAAAAGGCGTGGCAGCACCTCGTTCAGTTGGTGCCGCGGGTCAGCGACTACGTGGCGACGCTTGGGCTGGTCGTGGTGGTCGACGAGTCCGAGGGGTATGCGTTCCTGCGGTCCAAGCCAGAGGACCCCGAGGACGACGACTCGATACCCCGGCTGATCCCGCGGCATGCATTGTCGTTTCACACGAGTCTGCTACTGGCCCTGCTGCGCAAGAAGCTCGCCGAATCCGATGCGGCTGACGACGGTTACCGGCTGATTTTGAGCCGCGACCAGATCCTCGACACGATGTTGATGTTCATGCCCACCTCCAGCAACGAGGCCAGGATCACCGACCAGATCGACCGCACCATTTCCAAGGTCGTCGACCTCGGGTTCCTGCGACGAATGCCGAAGCAGGACAATCAGTTCGAAGTGCGGCGGGTGTTGAAAGCCTTCGTCGACGGCCAATGGCTCGCCGAATTCGACTCCCACCTAGCCGAATACGCCGCCGAGCTGGAGGAGCGCCAGTGACCGGCTTGTTCCCTCCGACCGACCTCGACGACGACCCTGACAGTACGACCGGCTTCCGGCTGCAGCGGCTGGAGGTGCTCAACTGGGGAACCTTCGACGGGCGGGTGTGGCGACTGAACCTCGGCGGCCGCAACGGTCTGTTGACCGGGGATATCGGTTCCGGCAAGTCGACCCTGGTCGACGCGGTGACCACGTTGCTGTTGCCCGCCCATCGCATCGCCTACAACAAGGCGGCGGGGGCGCAGGCGCGGGAACGGGATCTGCGGTCCTACGTCCTTGGGTACTACAAGTCGGAACGCAACGAGACGACGGGCAGTTCACGGCCGGTCGGGCTTCGCGGGTCCGGCACCTATTCGGTGGTGCTGGGCCACTTCCGCAATGCGGGATTCAATGCCGACGTCACGCTCGCGCAGGTGTTTTCGATGAAGGATGGCGCCGGTGGTCAGCCGGACCGTTTCTATGTCACCGCTGACGCGGAGTTGTCTGTCACCGAACACTTTTCAGACTTCGGCACCGAGATCACCAACCTGCGCAAGCGGCTGCGCAAGTCCGGGGCTTCGGTATTCGACCACTTTCCCGAGTACGGCCGCGACTTCCGGCGCAAGTTGGCGATCGCATCCGAGCAGGCGATGGAACTGTTCCACCAAACGGTGTCGATGAAGTCCGTCGGCGACCTCAACGACTTCGTCCGGGACCACATGCTGGAACCGTTCGACGCCGCCGACTGGGTGGACAAACTCGTCTCGCATTTCGAGGATCTGACCAAGGCCCACGACGCGGTCGTGCTGGCGCGAAGCAAGCTGGCCGACCTGGAGCCGCTCGTTCACGACTGCGACACGAATGACGAATTGCAGCGACGGCTCGCGGTGTTGCACGACCAGCGGGACGCCCTGCGCTACTACTTCGCCGCGCTGCGGGAGCGAATGCACACCGAGCATGCCGGGTCGCTGACCCGCGCGCTGACCGACTCCGAACATCGGCTTGCCGCCACCGACACCAGGCTGGGTTCGTTGCGCGGCGAACTCAAGAGCTTGGAATTGGAACAGGCAGGCCACGGCGGGGCCGAGATTGCCGAGATCGAACGACGGATCACCGAGTGCGCTTCCCGACGGGACGACCGCAGGCGCCGTCGCGACCAGTTCGACGAATACCTTCGCCAAGCCAGTCTGGACCCGATCTCCAGCGCCACGCAGTTCGAGCAACGGTCGGACGAGATTTCCTCGGCTGCAACGGAATTGCAGACTGCCCTGGCCGACATCGACAATCGAAGAACCGAAGCGGGGGTAGCTCGGGGCCATCTGCAAGAAGAAGCGACCGAGATTGCGACCGAGCTGGCCAGCCTGCGTAAGCGACCCAGCAACATCCCCGACAGAAACATGCGGATCCGCGAACGGCTGTGTGCCGACCTGCGCCTCGGGCCATCTGACATCCCCTTCGCGGGCGAACTGATCCAGATAGCCCCAGCGTCGGCCGACTGGGAGGGCGCCGCCGAACGGGTGCTGCGGGGCTTCGGGCTGTCGCTGCTGGTGCCACAGGCGCTGTATCCGCGGGTGTCCGACTGGGTAGATGCCAACCATCTCGGCGGCAAGCTCGTCTATTACCGGGTACCGGCCACCATCTCTCGTCAAGGTGCGGAAACCCCCGGTCCCACAGCGCTGGTACACAAGTTGGATATCAAGGAGGGACCGTTCTACGAGTTTCTCGAGCGTGAGCTGCGCCGGCGCGCCTCACACGCATGCGTCGACACCATGGGCGAATTCCGCAGGCACGACTATGCCGTCACGCGAGCCGGCCAGATCCGCGTCCCGGGCGGGCGCCACGAGAAGGACGATTCACACCGCATCGACGACCGCCGGTTCTACGTCCTCGGCTGGAGTAACGAACAGAAGATTGACGCGCTGCTCGCCGACGGGCAACGCGTGCAGGCTGAGCTGAACCGCGTCGAGGCTACGTTGGCGCAGTTGGCGTCCGGACTCGAGGCGATCAGCAACCGCAAGTCTGCGCTCGACAAGCTCACTGTGCTCGCCAGTTCGTACGACGACATCGACTGGGAATCAATGGTTTCCGAGATCGCTGCGCTGGATACCCGCAAGGTTGAGTTGGAGGCATCCTCCGGCGAGCTGGCCCGAATCGGCCGTGAGATCGACCGCGTCGAGCGTGACATCGACTCGACCGAGAGCGACCGCTCGAACCAGTTGCAGGAGATCGGGAGGCTCTCCGAGGATCGCAAGCGCGCGCAAGCAGGCGCCGCCGATGCGGCGAGGATCGGTGAGGAGCCCGGTGCCGGCGTCGCGTCGCAGCATTACGACGGGCTCACCGCCAGGGTAGGGAAGCCGCCGGACACGGCGGATGGCTGCGCGGAGGAGGAGGCGAAGCAGTACCGCGCGTTGACCGGCGAAGCGGAGGCGGTCGGCGGCAAGGCAGAACAGCTGGTGCGCCGGATTGTGTTCAGAATGACCGACTTTCGCCGCAAGTACCCGGTCGACACCGTCGAGATGGACGACAGCGTGGGGGCAGCCGACGAATACCGCACGCTACGCGAACGGCTGATCGGCGACGACCTGCCCCGGTTTGAGGCCGCGTTCAAGGAGTACCTGAATACAAACACGATTCGTGACATCGCCGGGTTCCACTCCGAGCTGAACAAGCAGGTCGAACTGATCGGGTCGCGCATCGCCACCATCAACGAGTCGCTGGTCGGAATCGACTACAACCCCGGGCGATACATACGACTGGAGGAGTCGCCGACACCGAACCAGGAGATCCGGGCGTTCAGAGATGAACTGCGGCGGTGCAGTGACGGCTCGATCGGCGCCGACAACAGCGACCAGTACTCCGAGGAGAGGTTCCTACTCGTCAAGGCGCTGATCGAGAAGTTTCGCGGGCGCGAGGGCCAGACCGACGCGGACCGCAACTGGGTCAGACGGGTTACCGACGTGCGGAACTGGTGCACCTTTGCGGCGTCCGAGCGCTGGCGCGCCGACGACACCGAGCACGAGAATTACACAGACTCTGGCGGCAAGTCCGGAGGGCAGAAGGAGAAGCTCGCCTACACCATCCTCGCGGCGTCACTGGCGTACCAGTTCAATTTGGAGTGGGGTGTCAAGCGCTCCAAGGACTTTCGCTTCGTCGTCATCGACGAGGCCTTCGGCCGCGGCTCCGACGAATCAACCCGCTTCGCGCTGGCACTGTTCCGAAAGCTGGGCCTGCAGTTGCTCATCGTCACGCCGTTGCAGAAGCTCCACGTCATCGAACCCTTCGTGGCATCGGTCGGCTATGTGGAGAACAAGCACGGCAACAGTTCCCAGGTGCAGTGCCTGACCATCGAGGAATACCGACGACGCAAGCAGCTGCACGGCATGGTCAGGCTGGACGGCCCGGCCGCGGAGTCCACCGCATCGTGAAGGATTGGTCCACGCCGGCCAGCATCCGGGCGCGGTTGCGCAGGCGATGGGACACCGGAACCGCGCTGACCGAACGCGCCCGCGGCGCTGTCTTCGTGCCGATTGATCTGCCGATCCGCGGCCCAACGGCCTCCGAGCTGGGTGCCCGCTACGCCGAGGTGGCGGTCTGGGTCCGCGAATGGGCCAACCGATCGGGCCCTTGCTTGATCACCACCAAGATCATCGGCTCCCGCCGCACCGGCGGCAACGAGGTCCCCGACCGCGTCCGAATCGAGACCTTCGACGACCTCACCTGTTTCCTCGACACCGCCGATCAGGCCCGACGCCACACCAAGCTCCTGGAGCTAGCCAAAGAAGTTGCACCACAGATTCATTCGTGGGTGGTCGACAGGCCGATGCGCGCGCTGGCCCACGAGGAGACCTTTGACCGGCTGCTGGCCTGTGTGCGCTGGCTGGCCGACAACGCCGACCGCGACCGCTACCTACGGCAGGTCGACGTGGCCGGCATCGACACCAAATTCATCGAACGGCACCACGTCGTCCTATCCGAACTCGTCGACCTGATGACCGGCCCGGTCGACAGCGAGTCACGCGACTTCGCTGTGCGGTACGGATTTCGGGACAAGCCGGCCCGCGTCCGCATCCGCGTGTTGGACTCGGCGAGCTCGCGCCTGCCGGCGGGCTTCACCGACGTCGAGTTGCGGACCGACGAGCTCTCGTCGCACCCATTCGACGTCGAACGGGTCTTCCTGGTGGAGAACGAAGTGACCTGCCTTGCGTTCCCGCCCGTTCCGCGATCGCTCCTGATATTCGGTGGCGGGTACGCGGTGTCGCGCGCCGCCGGTTTGCAGTGGTTGCGGGAAGTACCGCTGTACTACTGGGGCGATATCGACACCCACGGGTTCCGCATCCTCGACCTGCTGCGATCGCATTTTCCCGACACGAGTTCATTGCTGATGGACCGCGCGACGCTCCTCTCTCATCAGGCGCATTGGGATCGCGAGCCTTCCCCGGTAAATACCGACCTGCAGCACCTCACCGCAGACGAAGCGGCGCTCTACCGCGACCTCGTCGAAGACGTGTTCGGTCCTGCGGTTCGCCTGGAACAGGAGCGACTGAGGTACCCGCTGATTGAGGCGGCGGTCGACGAGGTGTCGTAGTGCGGTGGCCCGTCGTCACAAATCGTCCGGCAGGAGCCGGAACGCTGGGTGATGCGTCAGCGGTCGAACGGCACGGAAATCTCGTCTGTCGAGCGTGAGAATGCAGTCGGTCTCGTAATCCGCGGCCAGTACCACGTTGACCGAGTCGGCCAGATCCAGGCGTAGTGCGGCGTACCTTCCCTGAATGATCCGAGCGCGGCGCAGAACTGGCGCAGCCGACTCCGGCACCAATACCCGCGTCGTCCGTTCTTGCGCGAGCAACCAGTCGATCGCGTCATGCGCGGCATTGCGACCGATATTGCGGGTCATGATGTGCTCGATCTCGGCGATCACCAGAGGCGAAACAACGGTTGCCGACGCTTGTTGTAGCGCGCCGCGCGCAGCGGCTTGGCCAGGATCATCGGCGTTGAGTGCGGACACCAGACCGGACGTGTCCCCGATGACGATCACGCTGTGCCGTACTTGCGGTGTGCCGCTTCCTCCGTCGCTTCCGTTATCTCTTTGTCGCTGACGGGACCACCGAAGCGGAACTCCGGGATGTCCCAGTCGTCGGACCAGCGACGGGCCCGCAGTGCGACGATGTGGAATGCCTCCCGGAAGTACTCCGACTCCGGCCGTCCCTCGCGGGCAGCGGCCTCCTTGACCGCCTTGAGGTCATCTTCGTCGACCATCACCGTAGTTTTCTTCAGTGGCATAAGGTTATGGTACCTGCACCAGCACGGCGAGACAGGTGACCGATTCGACGCGAGTCACGAGCACGGTCACAACCAGCAGTCGAGTGTTCGGTTGAGGCACGTTTGACCGGCGAAGGACGTGCCGGTAATCCACGTGCGCGCAGCCAAGCAAGCGTGACCAGCGCCGATTTGGTTCTGCGCTGGTCGTCGCCTAGAATTCACTGGTTGCCTTGGGCAGACCTCGGTTCTCTTCTGACGAAGAAAACCCTGCGTGCTCTTCGGTGACGCAAGACCGCGCACGTCAGGTCGGTATCTGCCGTGCAAACGTAACCAGGTCGAGGAGATCGAGTGATTCAGCAGGAATCGCGGGTGAAGGTCGCCGACAACACGGGCGCCAAGGAGATCTTGTGCATCCGTGTGCTCGGTGGCTCGGGGCGGCGCTATGCCGGCATCGGCGACATCATCGTGGCCACCGTCAAGGAGGCCATCCCCGGTGGCAACGTCAAGCGCGGTGAGGTGGTCAAGGCCGTCATCGTGCGCACCGTCAAGGAGCGCCGCCGCGCCGACGGCAGCTACATCAAGTTCGACGAGAACGCCGCCGTCATCATCAAGCCGGACAACGACCCGCGCGGGACGCGCATCTTCGGCCCGGTCGGCCGTGAACTGCGCGAGAAGCGCTTCATGAAAATCGTCTCGCTCGCTCCGGAGGTGTTGTAGATGAAGGTCCACAAGGGCGACACCGTCTTGGTCGTCTCGGGTAAGGACAAGGGCGCCAAAGGCAAGGTGCTGCAGGCGTATCCGACCCGCAACAAGATCCTCGTCGAAGGCGTCAACCGCATCAAGAAGCACACCCCGGTGTCCCGCACCGAGCGTGGTGCGTCATCGGGCGGCATCGTCACCCAGGAGGCGCCGATTCACGTGTCCAACGTGATGGTGGTCGACTCCGACGGCAAGCCGACCCGCATCGGTTACCGGAAAGACGATGAGAGCGGCAAGAACGTCCGCATCGCCAAGACCAACGGCAAGGACATCTGAGAATGACCACGGCTGAGAAGACAGAAAAGACTCTGCCCCGCCTCAAGCAGCGCTACCGCGAGGAGATCCGCGACTCGCTGCTCAAAGAATTCGGCTACGGCAACGTCATGCAGATCCCCGGTGTGGTCAAGGTCGTCGTGAACATGGGCGTCGGCGACGCCGCCCGCGACGCCAAGCTGATCAACGGCGCGGTCAACGACCTGGCGCTGATCACCGGCCAGAAGCCCGAGGTGCGCAAGGCGACGAAGTCGATCGCCCAGTTCAAGCTGCGCGAGGGCATGCCGATCGGCGCCCGCGTGACGCTGCGCGGCGACCGGATGTGGGAGTTCCTGGACCGGCTGATCTCGATCGCGCTGCCGCGTATCCGCGACTTCCGCGGGTTGAGCCCCAAGCAATTCGACGGCCGCGGCAACTACACCTTCGGGTTGTCCGAGCAGTCGGTGTTCCACGAGATCGACGTGGACTCCATCGACCGCCCCCGTGGCATGGACATCACCGTCGTCACCACGGCGACGAACGACGACGAAGGACGAGCGCTGTTGCGGGCCCTCGGCTTTCCGTTCAAGGAGAACTGAGCAGATGGCAAAGAAGGCTCTGGTCAACAAGGCCAATAAGAAGCCCAAGTTCAAGGTGCGCGGCTACACGCGGTGCAACAAGTGCGGTCGCCCGCACGCGGTCTACCGCAAGTTCGGGCTGTGTCGCATCTGCCTGCGCGAGATGGCGCATGCCGGCGAGCTGCCAGGTGTGCAGAAGTCCAGCTGGTAACAGCAAGACCACGTCCCATTCGAAAGAAAGTTGCGGTAGGCCCTGACAGGGGAACCGCCGCGAGGAAGGTGAACCGGCTGTCATGACCATGACGGATCCGATCGCAGACTTCTTGACACGTCTGCGCAACGCCAATTCGGCGTACCACGACGAGGTGACACTGCCGCACTCGAAGATCAAGGCGAACAT
This sequence comes from uncultured Actinomycetota bacterium, assembly GCA_963716505.1. GTDB lineage: Bacteria > Actinomycetota > Actinomycetes > Mycobacteriales > Mycobacteriaceae > Mycobacterium. The sequence goes on along the minus strand of CAVQTL010000003.1, from coordinate 44,510 downwards.
CGCCCAGATCCTCAAGGCGGAGGGCTACATCACCGACTACCACACCGAGGATGCCCGGGTGGGCAAGTCGCTGGTCGTCGAGCTGAAGTACGGCCCGAGCCGCGAACGCAGCATCGCGGGCCTGCGCCGGGTGTCCAAGCCCGGTCTGCGGGTGTACGCGAAATCCACCAATCTGCCGCGGGTGCTCGGCGGCCTCGGCGTGGCGATCATCTCCACGTCCTCGGGGCTGCTGACCGACCGTCAGGCATCACGACAAGGCGTGGGCGGCGAAGTCCTCGCGTACGTGTGGTGAGGGGGAACTAGCCATGTCGCGCATTGGTAAGCAGCCGGTTCCGGTACCTGCCGGAGTCGACGTGACGATCGACGGCCAGAACGTCTCGGTCAAGGGGCCCAAGGGCACCCTGGACCTCGCGGTGGCCGAGCCGATCACGATAGCCCGAGACGACGACGGCGCCATCGTGGTGACCCGGCCCGACGACGAGCGGCGCAACCGCTCGCTGCACGGGCTGTCGCGCACCCTGGTGGCCAACCTCGTCACCGGCGTCACCGAGGGTTACACCATCAAGATGGAGATCTTCGGCGTCGGCTACCGCGTGGTGGCCAAGGGCAGCAACCTCGAGTTCGCCCTGGGCTACAGCCACCCGGTGCTGATCACCGCCCCCGAGGGCGTCACCTTCGCGGTGGAGACGCCGACGAAGTTCTCGATCGCCGGAATCGACAAGCAGAAGGTCGGCCAGATCGCGGCCAACATCCGTCGTCTGCGGAAGAGCGACCCGTACAAGGGCAAGGGCATCCGCTACGAGGGTGAGCAGATCCGCCGCAAGGTCGGAAAGACAGGTAAGTAGCAATGGCTCAAGCCCAGAAGACAAAAGGCGCACCGAAGAAGCCCGGAGCCGGGCAGAGTGTCGCGGCAGCCCGGCGGACCGCGCGGCTGCGCAGGCATGCCCGGCTGCGCAAGAAGATCGAAGGGACGGCCGAAACGCCGCGCCTGGTGGTCCACCGCTCTGCGCGCCACATTCACGTGCAGCTGGTGAACGACCTGACCGGCACCACGGTGGCCGCGGCGTCGTCCATCGAAGCCGACGTGCGCGGTGTGGACGGCGACAAGAAGGCCCACAGCAAGCGGGTCGGTCAGCTGATCGCCGAGCGCGCCAAGGCCGCAGGGGTCGAGACCGTCGTGTTCGACCGGGGTGGCTACACCTACGGCGGACGGCTCGCGGCGCTGGCCGACGCGGCGCGCGAAGGTGGGCTGAAGTTCTGATGACGAATGACCTGAAAACAATTGGAAGGACTACGTAATGGCCGAGCAGGCAGCAGGAGCCGCCGGGCCTTCGAGTTCGGACGGCAGGCCGCCTCGCGGTGACCGCGAGGGCCGGGGACGCCGTGACGATCGCGGCGGTCGTCGCGATCGCGACGGCGGCGAGAAGAGCAACTACATCGAGCGCGTCGTCACCATCAACCGCGTCTCCAAGGTGGTCAAGGGTGGCCGGCGGTTCAGCTTCACCGCGCTGGTGATCGTCGGCGACGGCAACGGCATGGTCGGTGTCGGCTACGGCAAGGCCAAGGAAGTTCCGGCCGCGATCGCCAAGGGCGTCGAGGAGGCGCGCAAGGGCTTCTTCCGTGTTCCGCTGATCGGTGGCACCATCGTGCACCCGGTGCAGGGTGAAGCCGCTGCGGGTGTCGTCATGCTGCGCCCGGCCAGCCCCGGTACCGGTGTGATCGCCGGTGGCGCCGCCCGTGCGGTGCTGGAATGCGCTGGCGTGCACGACATCCTGGCCAAGTCGCTGGGCAGTGACAACGCGATCAACGTGGTGCACGCCACCGTTGCCGCGCTGAAGCTGCTGCAGCGTCCCGAAGAGGTGGCGGCCCGCCGTGGTCTGCCCATCGAGGACGTGGCGCCGCCCAGCATGCTGCGGGCGCGCCGTGAGGCCGAGGCGGCAGTGGCCGCGAGCGCCGCACGTGAAGGAACGGCATAGCCATGGCAGAGCTGAAGATCACCCAGGTGCGCAGCACCATCGGTGCGCGGTGGCGTCAGAAGGAGAGCCTGCGCTCGCTGGGACTGCGCAAGATCCGCCAGTCGGTCGTCCGTGAGGACAACGACCAGACCCGCGGGCTCATCAAGACCGTGCATCACCTCGTAGAGGTGGAGGAAGTCAAGTGACGATCAAACTTCATGACCTGAAGCCGGCCCCCGGCTCGAAGACCGCCAAGACCCGGGTGGGCCGCGGCGAGGGCTCCAAGGGCAAGACCGCCGGTCGCGGTACGAAGGGTACGAAGGCCCGCAAGAACGTCCCGGCGACGTTCGAGGGTGGCCAGATGCCGATTCACATGCGGCTGCCGAAGCTCAAGGGCTTCCGCAACCGGTTCCGCACCGAGTACGAGGTCGTCAACGTCGGCGACCTGAACAAGCTGTTCCCCAAGGGCGGCGACGTCGGTGTCGACGAACTGGTTGCCGCAGGCGCGGTCCGGAAGAACTCGCTGGTGAAGGTGCTCGGCGACGGCAAGCTGACCGTGAAGGTCAACGTCACCGCGCACAAGTTCAGCGGCAGTGCGAAGGAAAAGATCACGGCCGCAGGCGGTTCCGCGACCGAGGCCTCCTAACCTCCGCGACAAGACGCAAAAGCCCCCGCACGCTCGGCGTGTCGGGGGCTTTCGCGTCTGCTGGGCAGCGTTGGTCTCTCCCACGGCGCCCGAATGTCAGCGGATGCCGGCCTCGATGTCTGCGACTATGCCTTCGGCCTCCGGCCCACAAATCGTCTGGAGGTCGTACCGGGCCGGCGGCCGAGATGCCGTCGACGCGGCTCTTGAGGTCGCCGAGACGTCACGTGGGCGTAGAGGTCGGCACCTGGGCAAGCGGTGTCCGAGCTCGCGTCCCGGTGTCCCGCCAGCTTCTCGGTCGGGATGTTGAATTGCTGAGCCGCCCAAGCGAAGACGAGGGCAGAGCTGTTGAGCTGCTCTTCCGTCACCTCCTCCTGATCGAAGTCGCCTTCGCACACGACGAGGAAGTGGCCGGTGGGGTCGTAGCTTGTCGCGGTGTCGCCGACGAGGCCGGGATCTCTCAGTTGATAGATATTTCCATTCCGATCGACGCTGAAGTGATAGGCGATATCAATCCAGCCCTGGGTGTCCTGGTGATAGTGCTGGTGCTGACGGAGCCGAGCGGGCGCGTTGGAATTGTCACCGAGAACAACGGCGGTGTGGTGGATCGTCATGAAGTTGGGGGTGTGCGGCGTGCCGCCGGGGCGCGGCGGTAAAGCCCCCCAGGCGTCGCGGCACAACGCAACAGCTGAAGCGGGGGGACTCACGACGGGCGCCGGCAGTGGGCTCGCCATGACACTCGCCGGTACACCGACTGTCGCGACCGCGAGGCTCGCCCCTCCGGCCAGGTGGAGCAACCGGCGACGGCTGAGTCCCGAGCCAGTCGATGGACTGGCTCGGTGGAGATGCGTCCATGTCGGTCACGATACGTAGCCATCGCATGTCGTCAGCTCAGCTGCGGAATCACTTCGGCGGCAAGCCGTTCCATCTGTTCGCGGTCCTCGGCGACGTTCGTGCCGACAGGGTTCAGCAGGACCATGTCGGCGCCTGCGTCGATGATCTCGCGGACACCACGCGCGACCTCGTCGGGTGTGCCCGACACCGGAACCTGCTCGATCCCGGGCATGTCCCCGTAGATGCGGTGCAGTCCGGCGACGACACGCTCTCGCGCGCGTTGCGTGTCGTCGTCGATCATCAGATAGAGCCGCTTGCCGATGGTGAATCGCGTTGCGTCCTTACCCTGTTCGTCGAGTTCGTGTCGGACTGACTTCACCGCGTTGGTGAACGTCTCGGTGGTTGACGAGCCCGCACCGATGAAGGCGTCTCCGAGCCGCACGGCGCGGGCCACCGCCTTCGGGGCGGCGCCGCCGATCCACAGCGGCGGGTGTGGGCGCTGGACCGGCTTGGGCTGCGATCGGCAGGCCGTCGACATCGCGGAACCGGCCGTGGAACGTCACCGTCGGCTCGTCGGACCACGCCGCCTTCATCAGCTCGATGCCTTCGGTGAAGTAGCTGATGAACGTCGACTTCTCCACGCCGAACGCCTGAAACGGCCGGAAGTTGCCGCCGTGGCCGACGCCGACATCCACGCGGCCGTGGCTGAGCCGGTCGACCGCGGTGACGGCCCACGCCAGCTGCAGCGGGTCATGCAGCGTGGTGATCAGCACCGCAACGCCCAACCGCAGCCGGGTGGTACAGGCGGCGGCGTATGCGAGCATCTGCAACGGCGCGATCTGCGGCGAGCCGCCGACGACCTGCTCCATCGTCCAGCCGCCTTCGAAGCCGAGTTCCTCGGCCCGCGCCAGATAGTCCTTCACGCCTGCGTCGTCGAAGCGGTCGTAGTCCAGCTGGGGGATTGAGATCGAGAAGCGTCACGCATCCACGGTAGGCGTCCAACCTGACCGCGCGGCCGCGTCGGTAGGCTCGGGCCATGTTCAGCTTCCTGCCCGGCATTCCCGGCGCCGACGACCTGCGGTCTCTGGTCCGCAAAGTAGATACCGCCCGCCACCACGGTGTGCCCGACGGCTGCGTGCTGGAGCTGGACCTGCTGACCGCGCCACCCGAGACGAGCGGATTCGACCCGATGGCGATCATCGGCGGCGGCGGCAGGCCGCTGGTGCTCCGGGAGGCCGTCGCGGCGATTCACCGGGCCGCCGAGGACCCGCGGATCTCCGGGCTGATCGCCCGGGTGCAGATCCCGGCCGCCGCGGCCGGCCCGGTTCAGGAGCTTCGCGACGCGATCGCCGCCTTCAGCGACGTCAAACCCTCGCTGGCGTGGGCCGAGACCTATCCCGGCACGCTGTCCTACTACCTCGCGTCGGCTTTCCGCGAGGTCTGGATGCAGCCGTCCGGAACGGTCGGACTCGTCGGCTTCGCGACCAACGCGCTGTTCCTGCGCGACGCGCTCGACAAGGCGGGCATCGAGGCGCAGTTCGTCGCCCGCGGCGAATACAAGTCGGCCGCAAACCTTTTCACGCAGGACCGCTACACCGACGCCCACCGCGAGGCGGACAGCCGACTGCTGGACAGCCTGCACAGCCAGGTGTGGCAGGCGATCGCCGAAATCCCGGTACATCGAGCCGGCCGTGGTCGACGAACTGGCGAACAAGGCGCCGCTGCTGCGCGATGACGCCGTGACCGGCCGGCTGGTCGACCGCATCGGCTTCCGCGACGAGGCCTATGCGCGCATCAGTGAACTCGTTGGGGCGCCGGATATTTCGCCGGAGACCGGCGGGGCCGACGACCCCGACGCGCCGCCGCGGCTGTACCTTTCGCGTTACGCCAAGGCGACCGCGAACCGGTCGGGGCCGCAGATGCCGTCGATCCCCGGTCGCAGGTCCAAGCCGACGATCGCCGTCGTCACCCTGCACGGACCGATCGTCAGCGGCCGCGGCGGCCCGCAGGTGCTGCCGTTCGGCAACTCCAGCGCGGGCGGGGACACCATCGCCGCGGCGCTGCGCGAGGCCGCCGCCGACGACTCGGTGTCGGCGATCGTGCTGCGGGTCGACAGCCCCGGCGGCTCGGTCACCGGCTCGGAAACCATTTGGCGCGAAGTGAACCGGGTCCGCGACGGCGGCACGCCGGTCGTCGCATCCATGGGTGCGGTGGCGGCATCCGGCGGCTACTACGTGTCGATGGGCGCCGACGCGATCGTCGCCAACGCGGGCACGATCACCGGATCCATCGGCGTGGTGACCGGCAAGCTGGTGGCCCGCGAACTCAAGGACCGGCTCGGCGTCGGCTCGGATTCGGTGCGCACCAACGAGAACGCCGACGCGTGGTCGATCAACAAACCGTTCACCGACGAACAGCACGCGCACGTCGAGGCCGAGGCCGATCTGTTCTACACCGACTTCATCGAACGCGTCGCGCAGGGGCGCAAGCTCAGCGTGCAGGCCGTCGATGCGGTGGCCCGCGGCAGGGTGTGGACCGGTGCCGACGCACTCGAAAGGGGTCTGGTCGACGAACTCGGCGGGCTGCGTACCGCGGTCAACCGGGCCAAGGTGCTGGCCGGGCACGACGAGGACGACGACGTCCGCATCGTCAGCTACCCGGGCTCGTCGTTTCTGGAGTTCCTGCGTCCCAAGCCGTCGTCACAGCCGGCCGCGGCGTCGCTGTCCGAGGCCGTCGCGGCGCTGCTCGGCCGGTCCGTGGTCGGAGATGTTCGGCCAGGCCGAGCGGTCGTTGACCGGTGTGACCGCCCTCTGGCTGGGCGAATATCGCTTCTGACGTTTCGTCTTCCTGCTGAGCTGGGTACCAGCTGACTGTTGGCCCTTGAAGTTCGCGGTTGAGCTTGGTTAGTGTCGGATTGTCAACAAAACTACGACCTGACCCAGGTTGGATCCGGCCGGAGGCCAGCGTCCGACAGTGTCAATGACACGAGGAGGCTCCAATGGGCACCCCCGACCGACCCGCGCAGCCGCTGACTACCGAAAGCGTGCCCCCCTCGGTACTGAAGAAGGCCGTCGCGGCCTCGGCGATCGGTAACGCGACGGAATGGTTCGACTACGGCATCTACGCCTACGGCGTGACCTACATTTCGGCCGCCATCTTCCCCGGGGACGCCGGGACCGCCACCCTGCTGGCCTTGATGACGTTCGCGGTGTCATTCCTGGTCAGACCCCTCGGCGGGCTGGTGTGGGGACCGCTGGGCGACCGGATCGGGCGTCGGTCGGTGCTGGCCATCACCATCCTGATGATGTCCGGCGCCACCCTGTGCGTCGGCCTCGTGCCGTCCTACGCCACCATCGGGTTCTGGGCGCCGGTGCTGATGGTGCTGCTTCGGATGATCCAGGGCTTCTCGACCGGCGGCGAGTACGGCGGCGCCGCCACCTTCATGGCGGAGTACGCGCCGTGCCGCAGGCGTGGCTTCTTCGGCAGCTTCCTGGAGTTCGGCACGCTGGCGGGCTTCTCGCTCGGTGCCCTGCTGATGCTCGGGTTCTCGTTGGTGCTCAACGACGATCAGATGCACAGCTGGGGCTGGCGGCTGCCCTTCCTGGTTGCCGCTCCGCTCGGCCTGGTCGGTATCTACCTGCGCTCCCGCCTGGAAGACACCCCGATATTCCGCGAGCTGGCGGAGTCGGGCGAAACGGAGGAGCGCACGGCCACCCAGTTCAAGGATCTGCTGCTGGGCTACTGGGGCCCGATCCTGCGGCTGGGCGGTGTGGTCGTCGCGCTCAACGTGGTGAACTACACCCTGCTCAGCTATATGCCGACATACCTCGAGCAGTCGATCGGCCTGTCCTCCAACATGTCGTTGTTGGTGCCGATCATCGGCATGCTCGCGATGATGGTCTTCCTCCCGATCGCCGGGAGCATGTCGGATCGTGTTGGGCGCAAACCGTTGTGGTGGTTCTCGCTGGTCGGCCTGTTCATCGCAGGCGTGCCGATGTTCATGCTGATGGGCACGAACGCTGTCGGTGCATTGATCGGGTTCGCCGTCCTCGGCCTGCTGTACGTGCCGCAGCTTGCGACGATCTCGGCGACCTTCCCCGCGATGTTCCCGACCCACGTGCGCTTCGCCGGATTCGCCATCGCGTACAACGTGTCGACGTCGATCTTCGGTGGTACCGCACCAGCAGTGAACGACTGGCTCGTCAATGCGACCGGCGACAATCTGGTGCCCGCGTACTACATGATGGCCGCCTGCGTCATCGGCGCGATCGCCATGATCAAGGTCCCCGAGACCGCCCGCTGCCCGATGGACGGCACGGAGATCCCCGGCACCCCCGAGGCCCCGCCGCAGCTCGAATACGAAAAGCAGCCCAGCAGAGTCTGACGAGTCCGCGACGTCCGTACCGCTTCAAATTCGGCGAGAATCGGCGTAGGCCGGGAGCTCCCGCGCTCAGCTGGAGGCGACGGCGCCGACGGCGTCGGCCCAGATACCCGCCGCTTCGTCGACCTGATCGCTGGTCACCACCAGCGCCGGGATGAAGCGCACGACCTGGCCCCATGCCCCGCAGGTCAGCAGCAGCAGGCCGCGGCGGGCCGCCTCCTGCTGGGCGGCGGCGGCGGTCACGGGATCGGGCTTTCCGTCGGCGTCCCGGAATTCGTTGCCGATCATCAGCCCGAGGCCGCGCACGTCGGTGATCTGCTCGTGCTTGTCGGCGACCAGCTGCAGCGCCTCCTTGAGCTGCGCGCCACGTTGGGCGGAGTTGTCGACCAGGTCCTCGTCACGGATCACGTCGAGAGTCGCTACCGCGGCCGCGCAGGCCACCGCGTTGGCGCCGTAGGTGCCGCCCTGGGATCCCGGCCACGCCTTGGCCATCAGTTCCGATGACGCCGCGATTCCGGACAGCGGGAACCCCGACGCCAGCCCTTTCGCGGTGATGAGGATGTCCGGCCGCGCATCGAAATGCTCGCCGCCCCAGAACTTTCCGGTCCGTCCGAATCCGGTCTGTACCTCGTCAACCACCAGCAGGATGCCGTACTCGTCGGCGCGTTCCCGCAAGCCGGCGAAGAACCGCTCGTTGGCGGGCACGTAACCGCCCTCGCCGAGCACCGGTTCGACGACGAACGCGGCGGTGTCCGCCGGTGTGGTCAGTGTCTGCAGGATGTAGTCCAGTTGTGCGAGCGCAAAGTCGGTGGCCTGCTCGACCGGCCAGCCGTAGTGGGTGGGGTCGGGGAACGGCGCCACGTGCACGCCCGCCATCAACGGAGAAAATCCGGAGCGGAACTTGGTGCCCGATGTCGTCATCGATGCCGCCGCGACGGTGCGGCCGTGGAACCCGCCGTGGAACACGATCACGTTCGGCCGTCCGGTGGCCTGGCGGGACAGGCGCAGCGCGGCCTCGACCGCCTCGCTGCCCGAGTTGGCGAAGAACATCCGGTCCAACCCGGTGGGCAGCACCTCGCCCATCCGCTCCACGAGCGTGAGCAGCGGACGGTGCATGACGGTGGTGTATTGGCCGTGGATCAGCGTGCCGACCTGGCGCTGCGCCGCCTCGACCACCCGCGGGTGGCAGTGCCCGGTGCTGGTCACGCCGATTCCGGCGGTGAAATCCAGGTATCGACGGTCGTCCTCGTCGTACAGCAGTACGCCCTCACCACGCGCGGCCAGCACGCCGGTCGCTTGCTTGAGGATCTCTGAGAGCTGCGCGGACGCCGACACGTCGCCTCCCTTGTGCGTTGATTGATAGATTGTCAACAATCAGAGTATCGGACGAAGCAGCCGACGACGAAGGGGTCAGATGTGAGCGAACAAGCCGAGGCCACGGTCGTCCAGGGGGTCGAGAAGCGACTGTTCATCGACGGCAAGTGGGTCGACGCAGCCGACGGACGCACGTTCGACGTTGCCGACCCCGCCACCGGTAGAGACGCTCTGCGCGGTCGCCGACGCGTCCCCGGAAGACGGCAGGTCCGCGCTCGACGCGGCCGTCGCCGCCCAGCCCGAGTTCGCCGCGACCTCGCCGCGCGAGCGGGCCGACATCTTGATCCGCTCGTTCCAGTTGTTGCACGACAGGATCGACGATCTCGCCCTGTTGATGACGTTGGAGATGGGCAAGCCGCTGGCCGAAGCCCGGGGCGAGATCGGTTATGCCGCCGAGTTTTTCCGGCACTTCGCCGAAGAGGCGGTGCGGATCGACGGTGGCTACCAGACCGCGCCCGCCGGCGGGTCGCGCTTCCTGGTGACGCGCCAACCCGTCGGCCCGTGCCTGCTGATCACCCCGTGGAACTTCCCGATGGCGATGGGCACCCGCAAGCTGGGTCCGGCGATCGCCGCCGGGTGCACCAGCGTGATCAAGCCGGCGCCCCAGACGCCGTTGTCGATGCTCGCGCTGATGGACATCCTGTCCGAGGCCGGCCTGCCCGCGGGCGCCGTCAACTGCATCACCGTCACCGACGCAGGCCCGGTGATGGAACCGCTGATCCGGTCCGGCCTGGCCACGCAAGCTGTCCTTCACCGGCTCAACCAACGTCGGACGTCTACTGCTCGAGCAGTGTGCGGAGAAGGTGCTGCGCACCTCGATGGAGCTGGGCGGCAACGCGCCGTTCATCGTGTTCTCCGACGCCGACCTCGACGAGGCAGTCGAAGGGGCGATGGCGGCCAAGATGCGCAACATGGGCGAGGCATGCACCGCGGCCAACAGGATCTACGTGCAGTCCTCGGTCATCGACGAGTTCGGTCGTCGGCTCGCCGAGCGGATGGCGTCATTGTCGGTGGGCCGCGGCACCGAGTCGGGCGTGAACGTCGGGCCGTTGATCGACGAGCCGTCGCTACGCAAGGTCGAAACGCTCGTTGCCGACGCCGTCGAGCGCGGCGCCACCGTGCTGACCGGAGGCACGGCGCCGGGCGGCGACGGTTACTTCTATCCGCCGACCGTGCTCACCGGTGTGCCGCGCGACGCCGCCATGTCCGACGAGGAGATCTTCGGCCCGGTGGCACCGCTGACGCCGTTCGAGACGGAAGCCGATGCGATCGCGGCGGCCAATGACACCGAATACGGGCTTGTCTCTTATGTTTTCACCAACGACCTGCGGCGCGCGTTGCGGGTCGCCGAGGCCTTGGAGAGCGGCATGGTCGGGCTCAACCAGGGTGTCGTCTCCAACCCGGCAGCGCCGTTCGGCGGCATCAAGCAGTCGGGCCTTGGCCGCGAAGGCGGCTCGGTCGGCATCGACGAGTTCCTCGAGACCAAATACATCGGCATCGCGATGCGCTAGGCGTTCGATGCCGACGGGTCGGCCCCATCGACCGTCTTCTCATGCGTGAGCCGACTGATGGCGTCGTCCATGTGCGCGGTCAGCAACCGGTCGGTGAGGTCCCGGTCGCCCTTGCGGATCGCGTTGGCCAGCGCCCGGTGCTCCTTGTCACGCACCTCGGATCTGGCGTACGTCTCGTCGAGTGCGTGGATGCACATGCGGGTTTCGGTGATGAACGTCTGGTGCATGCGCGACAGCCGCGGGCTCTTGGCCAGCGACAGCAGTCGCTCGTGGAAGGCGATGTCGAGCTCGCTGACCGCGGCCGGTGTCTCCGCCTCGGCCATCCGCTCGACGATGCCGAGGAGCTCCTTGCCCGCAGCGCGGTGATCGCCGTCGAGGATCCTGCGGGCGGCCGCCCGCTCGATGGCCTCGCGCGCGATGTACATGTCGCGGACCTCGTCGGGCGTCATGTCGATCACGAACAGCCCGCGGTTGCGGATCGACACCAAAAGCCCCTCCTGGGTGAGGCGCTGCATGCCCTCGCGCAGCGGGCCGCGGCTGACCCCGAGCTTGCGGGCCAGTTCGGCTTCACCCAGCTGTGCGCCGGGCTTCAGTTCGCCGTGGGCGATGGCCTGGCGCAGCTTCTCGGCGATGATGCTCGGCGTCGACTCCTGGACCAGCGGGCCGATGAAACTGCTCATCGGCGGGCCTGGAAGAGCGTGCCCAGGCCGGGCAGCGTCGGCACCGGGCCGAGCAGCTCCAGTCCCTTCCACACGGTGACCTGGTTGGCGGTGAGCACCGGCTTGCCGACGGCCGCCTCCAGCTTGTCGACGATCGCCAGCGTGTGCATCGCCGTATCCGGGACGAGCACCGCCTCGGCGTCCGGATGGTCGGCGGCGGCGACCATCGCGACCACCTGCTCGGGCCGCAGCGTGCCCACCTCGGCCGCGGTGTAGATGCCGTGGCTGCCCATCGAGACGACCTCGGCGCCGCCTGCGCTGAGGAAGGCGACGAAATGCTGCGCAACGTCGTCTGGGTAGGACGCCGCGACAGCGACCCGGCGGATGCCGAGGTGTCGCAGCGCGTCGACGAACGCGATCGAGGTCGACGACGCGGGCACCCCGGCCGCCGCCGCCACCGCCGACACCTGGTTTCTGGCACCCTGCGGTCCGAACACGAAGCTGCCCGATGTACACGCCCACATCACCGCATCCGGCTTCTCGTCCGCCAGCAGGGCCGCACCGTCGGCGAGCCGGTCGTCGCTGCCAAGGTCGAGCAGGGCGTCGACTCGGTGTGCGTCCTCGCCAACCGAGGTGATCGCCACCGGCAGGCGCACCGCGCCGTCGATGCGCGCCTCGAGCGCGGGAAAGTCGTCCTCGGCGCTGTGGCCGGGGTAGAGCAGGCCAACCGTCGGCATGTCATCTCCCTTGGATCACGCTGACCGGAATAGGTAGATTGTCGACAATGCTAACCCGTGCGAGCTACGACGCGAGCAGGCTCGGCGGAGCGCTTCGATCGGCGATCCGCGGGACCGTGCGCGACGATGCGGCGAGCCGGGGCCTCTACGCGGTGGATGCGTCGAACTACCGGGTGGTGCCGGACCTCGTTGTCGTGCCGGCTGACGCGGAAGACCTGGCCGCGGCGGTGGCCCTGACCGCAGAGGCGGGCGCTCCGGTGACGCTGCGCGGTGGCGGGACGTCGATGGCGGGTAACGCGATCGGAGGCGTCGTCATCGACGCCTCGCGGCACGTGAACCGGATCCTGGACATCGATGTCGGTGCGAGAACCGCGGTCGTCGAGCCCGGTGTGGTGCTCACCGACCTGCTGGCCGCCGCACGGCCGCTTGGTCTGACGTTCGGCGCGGACCCGTCCTCGGCCAGCCGCGCGACGATCGGCGGGATGATCGCCAACAACGCGTGCGGCGCGCATTCGGTCGCGTGGGGCACCACCGCCGACAACGTGCGTTCGCTCGACGTGATGCTCGCCGACGGCACCCGCCTTACCGTCGAATCACGAGGAGCCAGAGGCGAACTGGCGGGTAGACCGGGGCGCGAAGGCGAGCTGCACCGATCGCTGCAGGCGTTCGTCGACGAGCACGAGCTGGTGATTCGGCGCCGCTTCGGGCGGTTCACCCGGCAGATCTCGGGCTATGCGTTGCACCGGTTGCTGCCAGAACACGGCTACGACGTCGCCGGGTTGTTGTGCGGCAGCGAAGGTGGGTTCGCGGCGACGCTTCGAGCGACGGTGGCGCTGACGCCGCTGCCCAGCGCGCGGGTGCTGTGCGTCCTCGGATTCTCCGATTCCGTCACGTCCGCCGAGTGTGTGCCTGTGGTGCTGGCGCACAGTCCGCTGACGATGGAGTCCATCAACGTCGATCTTGTCGACCGGCTGCCGGGGGAGGTGCGCCGGGCGGCGGCCGAGGCCGGTCTTCCCGCGGGACGCGCCTGGCTGCTGGTCGAGATGGGCGGCGAGGATCGCGTTGCCGCTGAGCTGTCCGCAGAGAAGATGCTTGCCGCACTGCGCGATTCGGGCTCGCCGGCGTCGGCGTCACTGGTCACAGATCCCGCCGCCCAGGCCGTGCTCTGGCGGTGCCGCACGGATGCGGCCGGGCTCGCGACGCGTCGCGCCGATGGTGCGGAGGCGTGGGGCGGCTGGGAGGATGCCGCCGTACCGCCTGATCGCCTCGCCGACTATCTGCGCGGGCTGGGCGAGCTGATGGGGAGGTACGGCCTGTCCGGCGCCTCGTACGGGCACTTCGGTGAGGGCTGCATGCACATGCGGATCGACTTCGATCTGTTCAGCGCGAAAGGCGTTGCCGCGTACCGGTCGTTCGTCGAGGAGGCCACCGATCTGGTTGTTTCGCTCGGCGGGTCGGTCTCCGGGGAGCACGGCGACGGACGGGTGCGCTCGGAACTGCTTGGCCGCATGTACGGGCCCGACGGGCTGGCGTTGCTCGCCGAGATGAAGCGCATCTGGGACCCGCGAGCGATGATGAACCCGGGAGTCATCGTCGAACCCCCTCCGCTCGACGCAGCGATTCGCCACCTCGGACCGGCCAAGGACCGAAAGCTGTTGACGCTGTTCAGTTATCCCGACGACGGCGACGACTTCGCGCAGGCCCAGCGACGCTGTGTCGGGATCGGCAAGTGCAGGCAGTCCAGCGGCGGCGTGATGTGCCCGAGCTACCAGGCGACTCACGACGAGATGCACTCGACGCGCGGTCGCGCCCATCTGCTCTGGGAGATGCTGCAGGGCGATGTGGTAACCGACGGTTGGCGTTCGACCGAGGTGCGCGACGCGCTCGACCTGTGCCTGTCGTGCAAGGGCTGTTTGTCGGACTGCCCGGTCAACGTCGACATGGCGACATACAAGGCCGAGTTCACCCATCATCATTACGCGGGCAGGCCGTGGGCCAGGCCGCTGTCGCACTGGTCGATGGGCTGGCTGCCGCAGTTGTCGCGGATCGCGTCCACGATGCCGCGGGTGGCCAACCGGATGGCAGGCACGGCGCTGGCGAAACGCCTCGGTGGGATCGCGCCCGAACGGGATGTGCCCGCGTTCGCCGAGCAGTCGTTCACGTCGTGGTTCCGGCGGCGTGCGACGGCTTCGCGGCCTGCGACCCGTGGCGCGGTAATGCTGTGGCCGGACAGCTTCACCAATTACCTTGCGCCGCAGGTGGGCCGGGCCGCCGTCGCCGTGCTAGAGGCCGCCGGGTATGAGGTTGTGTTGCCTGACGGCCACGTGTGCTGCGGGCTGACGTGGATCTCCACCGGCCAGTTGCGGGCCGCGAAGCGGCGGATCAGGCGTTCGATTGGCGGTGCTGGAGCCGCAGCTGGACGCGGGCATCCCGATCGTGGGACTGGAGCCGAGCTGCACCGCGGTGTTGCGGCGGGATGCGGCTGAGCTTCTGCATGACGACCCGCGCGCCGCTGCGCTGGCGTCGGCGACCGTCACCTTCGCGGAGTTCCTCACCCGGTCGGACTGGCAACCACCTGACGTTGCGACGGAGGCCCTGGTGCAGACGCATTGTCACCAGCACGCCGTGCTCGGCTTCGACGCCGACCGCGCCCTGATGGCCAGGGCAGGCATTCGCGCAGATATCCCGGACTCCGGATGCTGCGGCCTTGCAGGCAATTTCGGCTTCGAACGCGGACACTACGAGGTGTCGCGAGCCGTCGGGGAGCGGGTGCTGTTACCCGCCGTCCGGGCAGCGGCCCCGACCACAGCCGTCGTCGCCGACGGTTTCAGCTGCCGGACCCAGATCGCGCACGGCACCCCGCGGCGCGCTGTGCATCTGGCCGAACTCCTCGCCGAAGGGCTGCGCTGACGGTACCGTTCTCCGGCGAGCAGACGCAAAAGTGACCATATTGCGGCATTTTTGGGCACTTTTGCGTCTGCTCGCGGAGGAAAGTCAGGCCTTCCAGACCGTCTTGAGGTTGCAGAACTCGCGGATGCCCGTGGCAGCCAGCTCGCGGCCGTAACCGGAGTCCTTGACCCCGCCGAACGGCAACTCCGGATAGGACACCGTCATACCGTTGAGGAATACCGCGCCGGCGTCGAGATGACGGATGAACCAGTCCTGTTCGGACGCGTCGTTGCTCCAAACTGCCGAGCTCAGACCGAATGTGGTCTGATTGGCCACCCGTGCCGCCTCGTCGCGATCGGCGACCCTGTACAGGGAGGCCACCGGTCCGAATGCCTCCTCCATCACGATTCGCATGTCATCGGTGAGCCCGGCGAGCACGGTGGGGGAGTAGAACCAGCCGGCACCCTCGGGAGCGCCGCCGCCGGTGAGCACCTGGGCGCCCTTCGCCACAGCATCGTCGACCAGTTCGGCGAGGTCGTCGCGTCCTGATGCGGTCGCGAGCGGCCCGACGTCGGTGGCTTCATCCATCGGGTCGCCGACCACAAGCGCGTTCATCTTGTCGACGAACAGGCGGGCGAACTCGTCGTAGACATCGGTGTGCACGATGAAACGCTTTCCGGCGATGCAGGATTGGCCGTTGTTGGAGATCCTGGCCTTGACCGCCACCGTGGCGGCGGCATCGAGGTCGGCGCTGGGCAGCACGATGAACGGGTCGGAGCCGCCCAGTTCGAGCACCGCCTTCTTGATCTGCCCGCCCGCCGTGGACGCCACGGATCGTCCTGCCGGTTCGGAGCCGGTCAAGGTGACGGCCTTGACGCGGCTGTCCTCGATGACGGCGGCCACCTCCGCCGAACCGATCAGCAGCGTGCGGAACGAACCGGTCGGGAAGCCGCCCTTCTCGAAGAGGCCGTCGAGGTACTGCGCGGATCGCGGCACGTTGGACGCGTGCTTGAGCAATCCCGTGTTGCCGGCCATCAGCGCCGGCGCGGCGAACCGGATCACTTGCCACAGTGGGTAATTCCACGGCATCACCGCCAGCACCACACCGAGTGGCTGCCACACCGTCCAGGCCTGCGACGCCGACACCGTGGAGGGATCGGCCAGTGGCTCGTCGGCGAGGAACGACTCCGCGTGCTCGGCATAGAACCGCATGCTCTTTGCGCACTTGAGCACCTCGGCGCGGGCCTGGCCGATGGGCTTGCCCATCTCCAGGGTGAGCATCCTGGCGGCCTGCTCGACGTCGGCCTCCATGAGGTCCGCGGCGGCGTTCATCCAGCCGGCGCGTTGGGCAAACGTGGTATCCCGCAGCGTGACAGCTGCGTCCGCGGCCTCTGCGATGCGACGGGCCACCTCGGCGCTGTCGTGGGGTTCAAAGGTTTCCACGGTCTCGCCGGTGGCCGGGTTCACGGTTGCGATCGTCATGATCTCTGGTTACTCCTTCGACGGGTTTATGAAAAGACTTCGGGATGACGTGCGAGCTGCAAGCGGGTACGGCGGATGTGGCCGAGCAGCACGCGCTCGGCGTCGTCGGGATCGTTCTCGCGGATCGCCGCCACGAGCATGTGGTGTTCATCGTGCACAATCCGGTTGCTGTCGACGTCGAGCAGCCGGGTGAAGGCGCGGCGGTAGTGCTGGGTGGCGTTCCACAGCCGTTCGACGGTCGGGCCCAGAAACGTCGTCTCCGCGCCGCGATAGCTGCCGAGATGGAACTCCCGGTCGAGTTCGAGGAAAAGCTCGACCTCGCGGGTGTTTTGCATCTCCTCGGCCAGCTCGCTCAGGCGGTCGATATCGGACGGAGTCAGGTTGGGCAGGCTGTAGCGCAGCAGAAGTGGCTCGATCCGCTCGCGCACCTGGTACAGCTCGGCGCATTCGTCGGGGCTCAGGCTGGCAATCCACGCTCCGGCATTGGCCACCGTGGTGACGAGCCCCTCGGCCTCCAGAATCCGCAGCGCCTCGCGGATCGGCACGCGGCTGGCCCCGTACTGGGCGGCGAGTTCCTCCTGGCGCACCCGGGTGCCTGGCGGATAGGCACCGTGCAGGATCGCCGCGCGCAGTTCGTCGGCGACCCGCGCTCCGGTGACGCCGTCACGCACCTGGGGTTGCGCCATCCTGCCTCCGATCGGTGTTACTACTGAGCCGGTTGATTCGGGTTCCACAACAACACCTCGGCGTCCTTCTCGTACGCCTTGCCGTTGGGGAAGCTCACCAGCTCGAACTGCATGCCCCACGGGCTGAGAAAGTACACCCATCGCTGACCTTCGCTGGCATTCTTACTGGCCGTCGGCTCGCCAAGCACCCGAATGCCTTCGGCGCGAAGGTGATCGACGGCCGCGTCGAGATCGTGGACGTAGAACGCCAGATGGTGGCCGCCGATGTCGCTGTTGCGCGGAATGGGCGCCTGCCCGTCGGCAGGCTCGTACTCGAACACTTCGAAATTGGCTCCCGTGCCGCACCGGTAGAACCGCAGCTGGCGCATGACGGTGCGCGGATGGACGTTGAGATGCTCGCGCATCCAGTCATCGTCATGTTGATACGGGCCGAGTGTGTAGACGTGAGTGCAACCCAGAACCCGCACGAAGAAGTCGTGGGCCTCCTCCAGGTCGGGCACGGTGAACCCGACATGGTCGGTGCCCACCAGTCCAGGTAGTGCCATTCATCCTCCCGTAAGTGGATCCAATATGGCCACGATAGCGGATGAAAGCCGAGATACAAGCCGAAGAACTAGCCAAAGTGCATCCAATCGGCGTACCTTGATCCCCAACGCCGCCGGCGTCGCCGGTCGCGCGCGGTCAACGGAGATAAGGGTTATGCCACGCGAACAACGCCTCGAGACCGGGTCCGCCTGGATCGAACTGTCGACCACCGAGGACGACTGGAAAGCCGCTTCCCCACAGCTTCTGGGCACCATGCTCGCCGAACTGCACCTCATTCGCGCCTTCGAAGAAACGGTGCTGGAGCTGGCGGGCGAAGGTCTGGTGCACGGGCCCGCGCACTCGAGCATCGGGCAGGAAGGCGGCGCGGTCGGATCCATCGTCGGCCTTCGCTCCACTGATGCCGTCAACGGATCGCACCGCGGCCATCACCAGTTCCTCGCCAAGGCGCTGACGCACGTCACGGGCGGGGTCATCGATCCGGCCGCGGCGGTGAGCCCGAAGGTCCAGCGGGTGCTGCAACGGACGCTGGCCGAGATCCTCGGGCTGGCGCAGGGTTACTGCCGTGGGCGCGGTGGATCCATGCACCTGCAATGGTTCGAGGCCGGCGCCCTTGGTACCAACGCGATCGTCGGCGGCGGTGTACCAATGGGGGCGGGCAACGCCTGGGCCCAAAAGCACAGTGGTACTACGGATCTCACCATCAGCTACTTCGGTGACGGGGCCAGTCAGATCGGCTCCGTGCTGGAGACGATGAACCTCGCCGCAGCATGGAAGCTGCCGTTCTGCTTCTTCATCGAGAACAATCTGTACGCCGTATCCACCCGGGTCGACGAGATCACCGCCGATCCTCGGTTGTCGGTGCGCGGTCAGGGATTCGGCATTCCTGGTTGGCGCGTCGACGGCATGGACCCGTTGGCTGTTCATCTCGCCACCGAGCAGGCCGCGGAACGGATGCGTAGCGGCGAGGGGCCTGCGGTCATCGAAGTCGAGGTCTACCGGTTCTTCCACCAGAACGGGTCCTACCCGGGCAGCGCGTTCGGATACCGCGACAAAGACGAAGAAGCGCACTGGCGCGCCCGCGACCCGCTCGACCGGGTCGCGCGGGAGATGATTGCGCTCGGCCTGATCGACGAGACAGGGGTGGCGTCGTTGCGCGGGCAGGCGCAGGACGCGATGACCGCCGCGGCGGCCGAGTTGGTCGAGGCCGATCCTGACAAGGCAGGCAAGCGCCGCATCCGGCCGCAACTGTGGCCCGATCCCGGCTTCGTCGACGTCGGCTTGAGAGGTGACGCCAGCGAGCTTGAATCTCTGACCGTCCTCGAACCGACGAAGCACCAGGGTCCCTGGCGCTCAGTGAAATTCGTTGAGGCAGTGGCCGCCGTAATGGACCGCCGGATGGCCTCCGACGCGCGCATCGTCGTGTTCGGCGAGGACGTGCACCGCCTTGGTGGCGGCACCAACGGCGCCACCAAGGGGCTGACGAAGTACGGCGAGAACCGGTTGGTGGGAACCCCGATCAGCGAGAACGCCTTCACCGGCATCGGCGGCGGACTGGCGCTCGACGGTCGATTCCGGCCGGTCGTCGAGTTCATGTACCCCGACTTCATGTGGGTCGCCGCCGATCAGGTGTTCAACCAGATCGGCAAGGCGCGGCACATGTTCGGCGGTGACAACCCGGTGCCGTTCGTGCTTCGCACCAAGGTCGCGATGGGCGCGGGATACGGGTCGCAGCACCTGATGGACCCCGCGGGCATCTTCGCTTCCAGCCCGGGTTGGCGTATCGTGGCGCCCTCGACCGCCGCCGACTACGTCGGGCTGATGAATGCCGCTCTGGCCCTTCAGGATCCGGTGCTCGTCATCGAACACGTCGATCTCTATGGTGTCGCCGACCAGGTCCCCGACGGGGATCTGGACTACATCATCCCGCCTGGCCGCGCCGCGATCCGGCGGATTGGCACCGAGGTCACCGTCATCAGCTATCTGTCGATGGTGGCGCACTGCCTCGAGGCGATCGAACAGTCCGACGTCGACGCCGAGCTGATCGACCTGCGCTGGCTGGACCGCGCGTCGATCGACTGGGACACCATCACTGCCAGTGTCCGAAAGACCAACGCGGTCTTGCTCGTCGAACAAGGTGCGCGCGGCAGCTCATACGGTGGCTGGCTGGCCGACGAGATTCAGCGCAGGCTCTTCGACTGGTTGGACCAACCCGTGGAACGGGTGTCGGGTTCGGAGGCGTCGCCGAGCATCTCCAAGGTGCTCGAACGCGCCGCGATCGCCGGGACCGAGGACGTCGTTGCCGGTCTGGAGAAGATCCGGGTTGGAATGGGGCAACGCTGATGCCCACAGTGGTGCGGATGCCCGAGGTGCTTGCCAACACCGGCGAGGCCGTCATCCAGGCCTGGCTCGTTACCGAGGGGCAGGAGATCAGCGTTGGTGACCCGCTTGCCGAGATCGAAACCGAGAAGGCCGTCGTCGAATACGTCGCCGAGGTCAGCGGAATCCTGGGCCGGCTGATCGCCGAACCGGGGTCGACGATTGCGGTGGGCGAGCCGATCGCGCTGGTATTGGCGCCAGGGGAGACCGACGCCGACGTCGATGTCGACATCGGCATCGACGTGCCGGAACCTGCCGCAGAGTCAGTCGCCAAGCCCGTGGACCCGGTGACCTCGACCAACGGCGAGCGGCTGTTCGCCACGCCACTGGTGCGAAAACTCGCGCGTGAACGCGGAATCGAGCTGGCCAGCGTGAAGGGCACCGGACCCGGTGGGCGCATCGTGCGCCGCGATGTGGACCGGCTGCCGGTGGCCGAACCCGTCGTCGTGCCCAAACCTGTGCGCACACCCGTCGAATCAGCTGGAGCGGCAACAGGTTTCACCGACGTTCCGCTCACGGGAATGCGCAAGGCCATCGCACGCCGGCTCACCGAGAGCAAGACGACGGTGCCGCACTTCTATGTCACCGCGGATTGCCGGGTCGACGATCTGCTCGAGTTGCGGCGCCGCGTCAACGAGGCCGCCGCGATCAAGGTGTCGCTGAACGACTTCGTCCTCAAAGCGGTGGCGGGCGCACTGATCGAGATACCCGACGCCAACGCGATCTGGAACGGCGACTCGATCCGCCGATACGACCACGCCGATATCGCGGTGGCCGTGGCGGTGGACGGCGGCCTGCTGACACCGGTGCTGCGCGGCGTCGACACCACTCCGCTCTCGGCGATTTCGGCACAAGCCGCCGATCTCGCACAGCGCGCCAGGGACGGAAAGATCCAACAGCACGAGCTCGAGGGCGGCAGCTTCTCGGTGTCCAACCTCGGGATGTTCGGCGTCAAAGAGTTCTCCGCCATCCTCAACCCGCCACAGTCCGGCATCCTCGCCGTCGGCGGCGCCATCCAGCGGCCCGTCGTCGTCGACGGTGCACTCCAGGTGGGCACGGTCATGACGGTGACGCTGTCGGCCGATCACCGGGTCATCGACGGTGCGGTCGCCGCCGGATGGATGGCTGCCTTCGTCCGTCGCATCGAGAACCCGCTGACCATGCTGATCTGATCGCGACACGCCTCCAAAGCTCGCCCGCCCGGATGTGGGCGTCGTAATCCGAACGCGTTGGTCCGTACCCGCACCCAAACCAACGCGCTGCAATCGATTGTGACTAAACATGTACGTCACCGCAAAGCTGTGGAAGCCTCCACGGCAATCCCCCTTAACCGAGATGCTGCCCTGCCGGTGCTCAGCTCGCAGGACTGGCCGGATTACCGCCTCAAGATTCGTTGACACCCGGCGGTAAAGTGTGTCATGGTTCATAGCAATCGATTGCAAAACATGACTGGTACTGGCCCTGCAGATCAATCAGCAATCGATCTGACAGAAAGGTTTGGACATGCGCAGAACAACCGCACTTCGCGCGGTAGCGGCCGCGGCCGCAATCGCCCTCGCCGTATCGGGGTGTACTGCGGACACCCCGAACAACGGTGACACCATCACGATCGGCGCCTCGCTTCCCCTCACCGGTGAGTTCAGCCAGGGCGGCCTGGACACCCAGCACGGGTACGAGACCTGGGTCGAGATGACCAACGAGGCGGGCGGGCTGCTCGGCAAGCCGGTCGAGGTCACCGTCCGCGACGACGCAACGACCCAGGACACGGCCGTCAGCAATTACAACAACCTGATCTCCAAGGACAAGGTCAACCTGGTGCTCGGCAGCCAGTCGTCGCTGCTGAACATCCCCGCCTCGGCGGTCGCCGAGAAGAACAACATGCTGTTCGTCTGCCCGTCCTGCGGCTCGCCCGACATGTACAACCGGGGCTTCAAGTACATCTTCTTCTCGCAACAGGCCGTCGCCACCGACCAGGCCAAGGTGTTCGCCGAATGGATCGCCAACCTGCCGCCCGAGCAGCGGCCGAAGACCGCGGCGTACCCGTCGCTGGATGATCCGTTCGCGGGCCCGGTGGTCGAAGGAGCCGAGAAGGTCCTGTCCGCGGCGGGCATCAGGACCGTCTACAAGGACGAATACCCGGCGACGACCAAGAACTTCGACTCCGTCGTCAACGCCATGCGCGATGCCGGCGCCGAAATCGTGGTGCAGGGCGCACAATTCGAGGATGGCGTCAACATGATCAGGTCGATGAACCGGGCCGGTTACAAGCCGCCCATCGTGTACCAGAGCAGCTCGCCCACCTACGGGCAGCAGTACCTTGAAGGTGTCGGAGAGCAGAACGCCGAGGGTGTGTTCTTCTCGTCGAGCTACAGCTCACTCGCCAAGACCAACCAGAACGCCGAGTTCGTCAAGAAGTTCGAGGAGAAGTTCGGCGGGCTGCCGCCAGAGGACGCCGCCGACGGATTCGCCGCAGGGCAGGTGCTCGCCGCCGCCGTCACGGCCGTCGGCTCCATTGACGACCAGGCCAAGCTCGCCGACTGGCTGCGCAACAACACCGTCGAAACCATCCTCGGCCCGCTGAGCTGGAACGCCGACGGCAGCCCCAAGGGCGAGTTCCTGGTGGGTCAGTGGCAGGGCGGCGTCTCGCAGGTCGTGCTGCCAAGCGATGTCGCCACCACCGACAAGATCCTGGGTTGGCAGG
The DNA here is from genome assembly GCA_963716505.1 of uncultured Actinomycetota bacterium. Lineage (GTDB taxonomy): Bacteria > Actinomycetota > Actinomycetes > Mycobacteriales > Mycobacteriaceae > Mycobacterium. The sequence continues at coordinate 21,736 of CAVQTL010000003.1, read as the reverse complement.
GCGGCCCGATCTGAGGCCGCAGGACCGACGCAGCGATAGGAGTCGCAACTCATGACCTCGTTCATCCAAACCCTCATCCTTGGCCTGCTTGTCGGCGCGCTCTATGCGCTGATGGCCTCGGGGCTGACACTGATCTTCGGGGTCATGCGGGTGATCAACCTGGCCCACGGGGCCTTCGCGGTGCTGGCGGCTTTCCTGACCTTCACGCTGTGGCAGCACCTCGGCCTCGACCCCATCCTGTCGATTCCCATCGTGATGGCGGTGATGTTCGCCGTCGGCTGGCTGGTCTACGTAACGGTGATCCGGCACGTCCGCGGATCCCACGTCAGCATGACGGTGTTGGCCACCTTCGGCATCGCCCTGATGCTGGAGGGGATCATGGGCTTCATCTGGGGCAACACGTCCACGGCGGTGCGGGTGTCCTATACCGACGCCTCGATTGCGTTGGGGCCGTTGTACATACCTCAGGTGATGCTCATCGCCGCGGGCATCGCGGTGCTGATCCTTGGCGGTCTTTACCTACTGCTCAACCACACCTGGGCGGGTCGCGCCATCCGCGCCGCTTCTGCCAACGAGTCCGGGGCGCTGCTGGTCGGGGTGAGCGTGGCCACGATCGCCGCGCTCACCTTCGCCATCGGCGTCTCGACGCTCGGCGCCGGCGGGGCGATGCTGAGCACCATCTACCCGTTCCTGCCCGGCTCGCACTACCAGTGGATCGCCCGGCTGCTGGCCATCGTCGTGCTCGGCGGACTGGGCAGCCTTCCCGGCGCCATCCTCGGGGCGCTCGTCATCGGCGTTGGTGAGATCGCGGCCACCAGCTACCTCGGCGCGGCCTGGCCCGTCGCGGTGCCCTTCCTCGTCATCATCGTCGTGCTGATCACCCGCCCGCAGGGCATCCTCGGCACCCGGCTTCGAGAGGACGCGGTTGCATGAGCACCCGAAGGCGACCGCGAGTGAGGATCGCAGCGAGGCACGAGCGAGGACCGGAGCGAGTGGGAGTCGAGGCATGAGCACCGCAACGAAAACCCTGGCCACCCGACTGCTGGATGCCCGGCTACAGACGCTAGTGACTCGGGCCGTCGTCGTGGTCGCCGCCGCCGTGATCGTGCTATTCCCGTTGTCGCCCAGCATGTCTGCGCAGAACACGGTGATCATGGCGCTGGTGCTGGCCATCGGCGCCAGTGGTCTCAACGTGATCACCGGCTACACCGGCTACCTGTCGCTGAGCCACGGCGCCTTCATCGGTATCGGTGCCTACGTTGGTGCAATCCTGGCCGTCCGGATCCCCGACGTTCCGCCATTGCTGTGGGTGCCCGTCGCCGGCGTGTTCGCCGCGGCGATCGCCATGCTGCTGGGTCTGGTGACCTACCGCTCCCGTGGACCCGCTTTCGTGATCATCACGGTGGCCTTCCTTTTCCTTGCGCAGTTCGTCGCCATCGAATGGGTGCCGGTGACCAACGGCACCGCCGGGCTGACCCTGCCGCTGCCGGACTGGCCGGACGCGTGGGGCAACTGGCCCTTCCACCTTGTCCTAGTGACCCTGCTGGCGCTGTCACTGCTGATGACGTGGGCCATCCGGCGCACCAAATTCGGTATGGGGCTCATCGCGATTCGCGAGGACGAGGGCAAGGCAGGCACGATCGGCGTCAACGCTCCCGTGTACAAGCTGCTGGCCTTCGGCGCCAGCGCGCTGTTCGTCGGCATGGCCGGATCGGCGTACGGCTACTACCTGTCCTTCGTCGACCCGATTGGCATGTTCTCGATCATCACCAGCGCGCTGATCGTGCTGGCGGTCATCCTCGGCGGACGCGGCACGCTGTTCGGACCGGTGCTCGGCGCGTTCATCATCCAGCCCGTCAACACCTTCGCCAACGACACCTTCGGAGGCGGCAACGCCCGCCTGGTGCTGTTCGGCGGTCTGCTGGTGCTGCTGGTGATCCTGCTGCCAAAGGGCATCCTGCCGACCGTGGCGGCACTGTTGGAGAAGGCGAGAACCAAAGGCACCGTTGGTCTTTCCGGGGCCCGGCTCAATCCGCTGGACCGTCCGCTCGCGCCGGCCGACGTCAAGCGTCCTGCGCCGACCGGGCGCACCCTGCTGGAGGTCCGCGGTCTGCACAAGAGCTTCGGCGGCAACCACGCGGTCAACGACTGCAGCTTCACGGTGCCCGAGGGCTCGATCACCGCGCTGATCGGACCGAACGGGTCGGGCAAGACCACCGTGTTCAATTTGATCTCGGGCACCATGACTCCCGACCGTGGCGACATTCTGATCAACGGTGAACGCATCGAAGGACTTTCGCCGTGGGCGCGCGCACACCGCGGAATCGGCCGGACCTTCCAGATCACCCGGCTGTTCCGGGAGATGACGGTGTTGGAGAACGTCGTCGCCCCGTTGCGCGACTTCTCGGTGCGCCAACTGGGGCTGGGCGCGGTGAGCGGCTCGGAGGCCGCGCGCGCGACCGAACTGCTCGAGTTCGTCGGGATGTCGGCCTACCGCGACGCCCGCGCCGGATCGTTGTCCTACGGCCAGCAGAAGCTGGTGGAGCTCGCGCAGGTGCTCATGCTTGATCCGAAGCTGATCCTGCTCGACGAGCCCGCGGGCGGTATCAACCCGACGCTGATCGAGCGGATGGGCGATCTGATCCGTGATCTCAACGCCAAGGGCACGACCTTCCTGCTCGTCGAACACAACATGCCGTTCGTGGTGGGGCTGTGCGACCCGATCAGGGTGCTGGCGCGCGGCGCGGTGATCGCCAACGGCACACCCGAGCAGATCCAGAAGGACCCGCTCGTGCTCGACGCCTACCTCGGCGACGACTACTTGCTCGAAGCGCCGTCGAGATCCAAGCAGTCCGCGAATGTCCCTGCGGTGGAAAGGAATCCGGCATGATTCGGCTCGAAGGAGTGGTCGCCGGCTACGGCGGTGGCAACGTCCTGCAGGGCGTCGACCTTGAGGTCGGGGCCGGTGAGCTCGGCTGCATCGTCGGGCCCAACGGTGCGGGGAAGTCCACCGTGCTGCGCGCGGTCAGCGGTCTGCTCAAACCGAGCGCGGGCCGCATCCTGCTCGACGGTGAGGACATCACCGGCCTTTCGCCCGACGCGGTGCTGCGTTGCGGCGTCACCCAGGTGCCGCAGAGCAACGGGCTGTTTCCGACGTTGACCGTCCGCGAGAACATCCTGATGGGCGCCTACGTCATTCGCAGGCAGCGCGCCCTGGTGCGCCAGCGCTACGACGAGGTCCTCGACATGTTCCCGCTGGTGCGGGACAAGACGTCGATCCGCTGCGGCAACCTGTCCGGCGGCCAGCGCCGCATGGTCGAGTTCGCCCGTTCGTTGATGCTCGACCCCAAGCTGGTGCTGCTCGACGAGCCGTCCTTGGGCCTGGACCCGAAGTCGCTCACCGTGATCGACGAGGCGGTCGCCATCATGCGCGGTAACGGCAAGGCCGTGCTCATGGTCGAGCAGAACGTTCGCTTCGGACTGCGCATGGCCACCAGCGGCATCGTGATGGAAAGCGGGCGCGTGCTGCTGACCGGCGCGGCCTCGTCGGTGCTGTCCAACCCCGAGATCGCCGATCTCTACTTCGGCGGTGCTGTCCACGCCGCCCCCTCCACCGAGCCCAGCCCCAGCGCCTGACCAGGCCTCAAAAGAAAAGGAATCAACATGTCTGCCCCAACTCTGAAGATCGGCTGGATCGGCGCCGGCCGCATGGGCGCTGCGCTGGTCACCCGGCTCCTCGACGCCGGCTACGACGTCACCGTGTACAACCGCACCGCCTCCAAGGCTCAGCCCCTCGCCGACCGCGGAGCTGGAATCGTCAGCAGGCCAATTGATCTCGCGGACCGTGACCTGGTGTTCAGCATGGTGTCGTCGTCCAAGGATCTCGAACAGGTGATGCTGGGCGACGGCGGGCTCCTCACCGGCGAGACGTCACCGCGGGTGATCGCCGACGCCTCCACGGTATCCGCCGACGTCAGCGCGCTGATCCGCAGCGCGGCCAACTCCCACGGCTGCGACTTCCTGGCCACGCCGGTCAGCGGCAACCCGAAGGTGATCGCCGCAGGCAAGCTGACCGTCGCGGTCTCCGGCCCGCGCGAGGTGTTCGAGTCGGTCGAGCCGGTCCTGAACGTCTTCGGCCGCAGCGTCACCTACGTCGGCGACGGCGAAGTCGCACGGCTGGTCAAGATCGCCCACAACGTGATGCTCGGCGTCGTCACCCAGTGCCTGGCCGAGATCACGGTGATGGTCGAGAAGGGCGGAGTCACCAGGGCCGACTTCCTGGCCTTCCTCAACGACTCGGTGATGGGTTCGGTGTTCACCCAGTACAAGTCGCCGGCCTTCGTCAACCTCGACTTCACCCCGACGTTCACGATGGCGTTGCTGCAGAAGGACTTCGACCTCGGGCTCGAGGCGGCCGACCTGCTCGAGTCGCCGATGCCCATCGCCTCGGCGACCCGCCAGATCGTCGCGCAGGCCGTCGGTGCGGGCCGCGGCGACGACGAGGACTTCGCGACGCTGCTGCTGGAGGTGGCCCGCGGCGCCGGTGTCACGCTGACGCCGGAGAACGTCCCTGTCGACGACGGGCTCGCGCCGGCGCGTTCATGACGCCGCGCGACACCACACCCACCTGGATCGGTGATGCGCTGGACGACAAGATGATTCGGCACTGTGGGCGTTCGCCGATTGTGCAGGCGGCTAGGAGTTGACCCGTAATTGTTTGTGGGTCTTGAGGTTCCAGAGTCCTGCGATGATCTGGAGGCTGTGGTTGATGGCTTGGCCGCGGCGGCGGCATTGACGCAGGATTTGCCAGTCTTTGAGGCGGCCGATGACGTGCTCGACGCGGGCGCGGATGCGGCGGTGTTTGCGGTAGTGGGCATCGTGGATGATCCGGCCGGAGTGGTTCCGCTGTGGACCGGTGATGGTGGGGATGCCACGGTATCCGCCGTCGCCCAGGACGACACGACGATCGAGCAGCTGCACCACGCTATGGCGGGCAACGACGACGTCGTTGCGGTTACCTGGCCAGCACGGGCCGACGACGATCACACGTCGCCGGTGAGCGCAGATGATGATCTGTGAGTTGACGCTGCGGCGGTAGATCTTGCTGATCGCGGTGATCGATTGGTCGTGCACCGGAATCAGCGTGCCATCGATGATCCACGGGTGAGCGCTGTCGTCCGGGGCGGGCCGCAATGCCGTCGGCCAGCATCGGTACCAGGTGGTGGATGATCCGGTCGGCGGTGGATTGGCTGGTGTCAAACAAGGCGGCCAGAGCCCGGGTGGTCAGTTTGGTGCGCAAATGGATCAATACCAGCAGCAGCGGCCGCAGGCGGCTAGGCGAGGAACTCGGCCAGGTCGGCGTCGAGCACTGGCTTCGGCTTTGCGCCGACGATGCGCTTCACGACCTCGCCCTCGACGAAGACAAGCATCGACGGGATCGAACTGATGCCGTATTTCTCTGCTGTTTCCGGGTTTTCGTCGACGTTCAGTTTGACGATCGAGAACCTACCGGCGTTCTCGTCGGCGATCTTGTCGAGAATCGGCGAGACGGCGCGGCACGGGCCGCACCACTGCGCCCAGAAGTCGACCAGGATCGGCTTGTCGTGCTCGAGCACCTCGCTCCGGAAGGTGGCGTCGGTGACGGTCTTGGCGCTGGACATCGTTCCTGCTTTCGTCGTGGTGAAGTCATGTCCCGTCCGGACCGTGCGGGTCAGACGGATGCCGCCGCCGGAGTGTGAGGCGCATGCGCGGCGAGATAATGTTCGGCGTCAAGGGACGCCACGGTTCCCGATCCGGCCGCTGTGATCGCCTGCTTGTAGGTCGGGTCGATCACGTCTCCGGCCGCGAACACGCCGGGAAGGTTGGTGCGGGACGAGCGACCGTCGACCGCGATCGTGTCCTCGGCGGTGAGGTGGAGTTGTCCGCGCACCAGGTGGGTGCGCGGGTCTGAGCCGATCGCGACGAACAGGCCCGTCACATCCAGCCTGTTCTCGGCGCCGTCGTCGGTGCTGACCAGGCCGATACCGGCGACCTTCTCGTCGCCGTAGATGTGGGCGACCTGCCGGTTCCAGAGGAATTCGATTTTGGGGTCCGCGAACGCGCGGTCCTGCATCGCGGCGGAGGCGCGCAGGCTGTCGCGGCGGTGCACGAGATAGACCTTGTCGGCGAAACGGGTCAGGAAGGTCGCCTCTTCGAGGGCGGAGTCGCCGCCCCCCACCACCGCGATGGTCTTCTGCTTGAAGAAGGCGCCGTCGCAGGTGGCGCACCACGAGACCCCGTTGCCTGAGAGCCGGGTTTCGTCATCGAGGCCGAGTCGGCGGTACTCCGAACCGGCTGCGTAGATCACGGTGAGCGCCGCGTGCACGCTGCCGTCGCCGAGCGTGACGCGCTTGATGTCGCCACCGAGCTCGAGTCTCGTGACGTCGTCGAAGATGATCTCGGTGCCGAAGCGCTCCGCCTGTTCCTGCATCTTCATCATCAGGGCCGGCCCTGTGATGCCGTCCGGGAATCCGGGGAAGTTCTCGACGTCGGTGGTCTTCATCAGCTCACCGCCGAAGTCGACTGAGCTGGCGATGAGCAGCGGCTGCAGATTGGCGCGGGCCGCATAGATCGCAGCGGTGTACCCGGCAGGTCCGGACCCGACGATGATCACCTGTCGCATTCCGCAGAACCCGTCAGCCGCGGGTGGGGGTGGCGAATGTCTCCGCCGCACTGCCGGTGCGAGGCCGGCTGTCGACGTCGTGCCGAGGTCTCCGTGCTTGATGCCAAGGGTCGGCCCTGCGGAGTCGCGGCGCCCATTGCCCCGCCGATGTGTCCGCCGTCGGATTCAACTACATGTTCCTTTCAAGCTTTCTCGATCCCGCCGCTCACCACCGTCGCGATCCCGCAATACGACATCGGAGTCTGCGCGGCCGAGTTGATCCGCGGCCGAATGGCAGAAAGCGGCGAGCCGGCGCGTCGACTCCTGCCGACTTGTCGCCGATGTCGTCGCGCGGCACCTGCAGCAAGGACGTGCCCGGCGGAACGTCGACGTGGTGCTCGCGGCCGTTGACGGTGGAGCGAGGCCACGTCGCCTTCTTCAGAGCTGGCGGGCGCTGTTGTGTCAGACGTGGCTCGAAGCTGCCCAGTAGCTGGGGGCGGCCTTGCTCGCGGCGAGCTCCTCGGCTGTCTCGAAGCCGGGGGCCATCGACGCAGAGGTGCCGGCCATGTACTGGTGGTGATCGATGCCGAGCAGTCGGATCCAGCTCTGGTGGCCGAAAGTCAATGCGATGCAGCAGCCCAGCTCGACCAGTTCCTGCTCGGAGTAGTGGGCGTGCAGACGGTCCCAGAGTCTGTCGAGGTCCTGGCTGCCCCAGGCGATGGCCTCGGCGTAGGCAAGCGCGGCCTTCTGACGGTCGTCGTAGAGGTCGGAGGTCTCGAAATTGAGAAGTTGGTCGTACTGCTGCTCCTGCAGGCCTGCCGAGGTGGCCTTCTCCGAGCGCTGGTTGCCGCAGAACTCGCACTTGACCGTCCTGGAGATGTACACCCGGCACAGATCCTTGATCGCGTGATCGACCACGCCGCTGTGGAACTGGGACTGCCAACTGTCGGCGAAAGCCCAGAACGCCTCCGGCGAGTGTGCGCGTACGGCGGAGCTCTCGGGTCGCGGTGTGCCGTGCTTCGCGCAGCGCTCCAACTCCGCCTGCATCCGTTCGTCCACCTGCTCGAACGGTACGTAACTGATGCGCTGCGTGGTGGTCGGGCCCATAACTGCTCCTAGCTGTTTGGCAATCGATTGCCAGAACGTTACTCCGAAATCGCTGGAGCGCAACCCCGCTGCCCGATCCGACTACGATTGCCCGGTGACCAAGCCGACGATGCAGGATGTCGCCCGTGCTGCGGGCGTCCATCCCGGAACCGTGTCGCGCGCGCTGAACCCCGAGCTCGCGGGCCGCATCACACCCGAGACCACGCGTCGCGTTGAGGAGGCGGCCGCGCGGCTCGGCTACGTACCCGACCAGTTCGGCCGGAACCTGCGCACCCGTCGCTCGCACACGATCGGCGTCCTGATCCCGGACCTCGGCAACCCGGTGTTTCCGCCGATCGTGCGCGGTGTCGAGGACACCCTCCGCGCGGCGGGCTACGAGGCGCTCATCGCCAACACCGATGACAGCGCGGAGCGCGAAGAGCGACTGATCGGCCTGCTCAAGGCCCGGCACTGCGACGGGTTCATCATCGCCTCGTCGCGTCGCGACGACCCCGCCGTTGCAAGTCTGATGGGGTCGGCGACCCCCGTGGTGCTGGTGAACCGACTGGTCGACGCCGCGGCGGCGTCCGTGGCCAGTGACGACGACGCAGGCATGCGGGCGGCCGTTGCCCATCTGGTCGAGCTGGGCCACACCGCCATCGCGCATGTGACCGGGCCGGCCGCGCTGTCGATGACCCAGGTTCGTCGGACCGCCTTCGAGGACGCGATGCGCGCCGCTGGCCGCACCGTGTATCCGGAACTCGTCGAGACTGCCGAGCGCTACGCCGTCGACGAGGGCAACCGCGCCTTCGCGCGCCTCCTTGAGCGGCGCACACCGACGGCAGTTATCGCCGGCAACGACATGATCGCGATCGGGTGTTACGCAGCCCTGCGGAGTCGCGGCGCCCGCTGCCCCGACGATGTGTCCGTCGTCGGCTTCAACGACATGCCCCTTTCAGGGTTTCTCGATCCGCCGCTCACCACCGTCGCCATCCCGCAGTACGACATCGGAGCCGCGGCGGCCGAGTTGATCCTCGGCCGGATAGCCGACGATGGCGAGCCGATAAGTCGACTCCTGCCAACAGAACTCGTGGTGCGCGGGTCGACCGCTCCGCCGCCCCCGTCGTAGCGCCGGGCGCGAATCTCCGCTGCGCTCAGTACTTGTTGGCGATGACGAGTTCCTGCGCCGGGAACAGCGTCAGGATCCGTGGCCCATCGGCCGTCACCACCACCTCTTCCTCGATGCGCGCGGCCGAATAGCCGTCCGAGGCAGGGCAATACGTCTCGAGCGCGAACACCATGCCCTCCTTCAGCTCGATCGGCTCGGTCATCGAGTTCAGCCGCGAGATGATCGGGCGTTCATGCAGACCGAGGCCGAGGCCGTGGCCGAATTGCAGCCCGAAGGCGGCGAGCTCGTTGTCGAACCCGAACTCGGTGGCCTTCGGCCAGACCGCGGCCACCTCGTCGGTGCCGACGCCGGGCCGGACCATATCGATCGAGGCGTCCATCCACTCGCGGGCCTTGGTGTAGGCGTCGTGCTGGCTCGGCGTTGCGCTGCCGACGGCGAACGTGCGGTAGTAGCACGTGCGATAGCCGTTGAAGCTGTGGATGATGTCGAAGAAGGCTTGGTCGCCGGGCCGGATGAGCCGGTCGGTGAAGTTGTGCGGATGGGGATTACAGCGTTCCCCGCTGATCGCGTTGACGGCCTCCACTTGATCCGATCCCATCGCGTAGAGCCGCTGGTTCACCAGCGCGACGATCTCGTTCTCGCGGATGCCGGGCTTGAGCACCTCGACGATGTCCTGATAGACCCCGTCGACCATCGCGGCGGCCTGGGTGAGCAGCATGATCTCGTCGGCGGATTTGATCTCCCGCGCGTCGAGCATGCGCTGCTGGCAGTCGACCACGGTCAACCCTTGTCGCTGCATCTCGAACAGGAACGGGGGCTCGACGATGTCGACGCCGACCGGGGAGTCGGCCAGGCCGGCGTCCTCGAGGATGCCCTTGAGCTCGCGGATGGCCGACACCATCAGGCCCGCCGACGGCGCGACGGCGCCGCGCATCCCGAGCATGCCGGGGCGGCAGTTCTCGTCGGGCAGCCAGTTCGAGTACATCTGGTGATGGCGCACGGCCGAGCCGAAGTCCCACAGCCACGGGTCGTCGGCCGTGCGCGTGAGCAACGCGTACCGCGTCATCTTGTCGCCGAGGGCGCCACCGATCCAGGTCTGGGTCGTATAGCGGATGTTGTAGAAGTCGAACAGCAGGAACGCGCCGCACTCGCTGGCCTCCAGTGCCGCCTTCGCGCGACCGAGCCGGTAGTCGCGGAGCCGGCCGAAGTCGACGCGTTCTTCGTAGTCGACGCCCATGTGCCCCGGAGCCGGAAGCGGTCGCGGTTCACTCATCCGCGTCGGTCCCCAAACCGTCGTCGACATCGGCGTGTTCGGAGACCAGCTCGACGCCTGAGCGTCGGGCCTGCTCCAGCAGCAAGGTGGCGAAATCCTCGCTGGTGTGGCCCGCGCCGATGGCCGAGGACACCAACTCGGCGGCCAACGCAGCCACGGGCATCGGCACGCCGTGCTCGCGGGCGGCTTCAAGGCCGAGGTCGAAGTCCTTGCGCAGCAAGACATTTGTGAACGTCGGCGCGAAGTCGAGGTTCACCAACGCCGGCGACTTGTACCGACTGAAAACCGAGCCCATCACCGAGTTGTTGAGGAATTCCAGGAACGCCTGACGGCTCGTGCCGCCCTGCTCGGCGAGCACGGTGATCTCCGCGAGGGACTGCGCGACCACGCCGAGGAAGACGTTGTGGCAGATCTTCACGAGGCGAGCGACCTCGCCGTCGCCGACATAGGTGACCCCCCGGCCGAGGGGACGCAGCAGGGGCTCGGCCCGGTCGAAGGCCTCGCGCGGCCCCGACACGGCCAGCGTGAGCTTGCCCGCTCTCACGACCTTCGGATTGCCGCTGACCGGTGCGGCCAGCAGCTTGGTCCCTCGCTCGGCGGCAAGGCCGCGGATCTTCTCGGAGACGGCCGCCGAGACGGTCGAGCTGTCGACGATGATCTGGGGTGAACTGTCACCGGTGAGAAGCCCGTCCTCACCGGTGGTGACGTCTTCGAGGTCGTCGGAGGCCGCGACCATGATGAAGACGACGTCGCGGTCGGCGAGCTGCGCGGGGGTGTCGACCAGCTTGGCGCCGCGCTGGGCCAGCGGTTCGGCCTTGGACCGGGTGCGGTTGTAAACCGACACGTCGTGACCGGCGTCCAACAGGCGTTCGATCATCGCGTAGCCCATCCGGCCGGCGCCGATCCACCCAACACTCGTCGTCGTCTCGTTGTCGCCCATTCAATCTCCCACCTAGACTGCAATCGGTTGCAATACTGCCGCGCGGCCAACTCCAAGTCAATACCGCGACGTTGGACGTGCTCAGTCGCCGACGCGACGCGGCGGTGCGGTCGAGGACCGGATGACCATCGTCAACGGGAGCAACAGCGAACGCGGATGGCGGTCCGGGTCGTGGAGCACTTCGAGCAACAACCGGGCCGCTTCGGCGCCGATCTCGTAGTGGGGGATGCGCACGGTCGTCATGGGCGGTGAGACCTTGTCCATGAACGGCATGTCGTTGAACCCGACCACGCTGATGTCATCCGGGCAGCGCAGGCCCCGCTCGGACAGAGCGTCGTAGACGCCGAGGGCCAGCAGGTCGTTACCTGCGAGGACCGCGGTGAACTCCGGACCGGAGTCCAACAGAGTCCGCATGCCCTTCGCACCCGCCTGCTCTGACCATTCCTCGCAGACGACCGTCCGCGAGTTCTCGGCCGGGAGACGGAGATCCTCCAAGCTGGAGAGGAATGCGCGACGCCGGTTGACGCCGGTCGACAGATCCTGCGGTCCGGCGAGATGCACGATCTTGGTGTGCCCGAGGTCGACGAGGTGCTGCATCGCCATCGCGACGCCCGCCGCGTCGTCGGAGGTGACCGATGGGATGTCGGCGCTGGTGCTGCGACGGTTGACCAGCACCATCGGCGTCGATGCCGCAGCGAGTTCGTCGAGCAGGGGGTGCTTCAAATGCGCGGTCGCGAACACGAAGCCTTCGACGTTGCGCTGGCGGAACGACTCGACCGCCGCCTTCTCCACGTCGGGTCGGCTGTCGGTGTTGACGATCCAGGCGTTGTAGCCGATGGGGCGTAGCACGTCCTCGATCCCCCGCACGATGGGCGGGAACAGCGGGTTGGTCAGATCGGGGATCACCAGGCCGATGCTGGCCGACCGAGATGTCTTGAGGCTGCGCGCGATCGGGTTCGGCGAGTAGCCCATCTCGGCGGCGACCTTCTTGATCCGGGCAGCCGTCTCGGCGTTGACCAAACTCTCGGTTTGCTGGTTCAAGGCGCGCGAAGCGGTGGCCGGATGGACGCCGGCCATGACAGCAACCTCACGCAGCGTGGCCCTGTGCACAGACCCCCGACTCCCCTCCTCCGTGCTGCAAACGGATGCAGCCTGTCGTCAATGATGGAGTTCCCCCCGGGCACGTGCAATATATCCAGTGGCAGCCGCCGTGAGCATCGTCGGCCACGCGGACGCCACCACGTCGAGATCCGGGCTCGGGCTGTGCCGGTGCCGCAGGTCGATCAGGGTGTTGATCGAGGCCTCGTCGACATGCCCATCGGTGATCAGGCCGTGGGTGCGATCGAGCAGGCACTCGCGGTGCGCCGATGCTTCAGGATCCGCCAACCCGAGCAAGCGCCCCGCGGCCTCGAGCACCTCCCCTCGCAGACGGCCGGCGACGATCTCATCCGCGGTGTCGATGACCACCTCTGCCAGACGTGTTCGCGGACCGGCGATTTCGGGGTCGTCGGCCGACAACGCCGCCATGACCGTGCCGAGATACGGGCCGATGTCGGCGACCGTGCTCACCACCTGGCAGCCGGACGCCTGCGCCCGCAATTCGTTGCCTGCATTGAGGACCGTGGCCGCGCACGTTCCCTCTGTCAGTGCCGCAGCGCGGCGTGGGGTCGAACCCAAGGACTCGACCTCGTAGTCGCCAGGGCCGAGGCCGGCGCGTTGCAGCAGGGCGAACGCCACGAACGCGAAGCCCGACTGCGGCACGTCGACCCCGACCACGCGACCCCGGACATCTGCGACGTCCGACACCGAGGGTGCCAGGCACAACGACAGCCCGAGGCCCCGATCGATTCCGGCGAGGATCTCCACCGGCAGGTTGCGCCCGAGTGGGTTCGCGCTCAGGAACCGATAGGCGAGAACGTTGTCCGGGCTTGTCATCACCACGTCGAGCTCGCCGGTTTCGAGCGAGCGGAACTGCGCAGGCGAGGAGGGCACGGGCAGCTCGGTGACCTCGAGTCCTGCCCGCTCCAGTCGTCCGGTAGAGCGAGCGAGGTCGATCAACAGCGATGGCGTGAACGTCCCGATGCGCAGCTGGGCTCGTGTCATCACCACATGGTGCCACAGCTGCAATCGTTTGTAGAGATTTCGAGCGGCCCGCAGCCTGCGGGTTCGTCGGGTCGGCCGACAATTCTTCGGAGCGCCCATTGACATGACCCACGTCACATCGCAGGATAGGGCAAACGATTGCAGTTACGGTCGTCGTGCACAGACAGAGGTTGGGAGTACATGAGTCAGGCTGTTCCCTCGGTGACCCGCCACCCGCGACCGAGTGTCGGCGACTCGCCGGCCACCGAAGCACCGCTGATAGAGATTCGTGGCGTGAGTGCCGGATATGAGAACAAGCGGCAGAAGACTCGGCTCATTGCCCTGCGTGACGTGTTCCTGGACGTGTACCGCGGCGAGTTCCTCGCCATCGTCGGCCCGTCCGGCTGCGGCAAGACCACGCTGATCAACATGATCGCCGGATTCATGAAACCCCTGGAGGGCACGATCCGGGTCGATGGGCAGATCGTTCACGGACCCGGCCCGGACCGGGCCATGGTCTTCCAGGACTACGCGGTGCTGCCATGGCGCACTGTGTACAAGAACGTCATGTTCGCGCTGGAGAACAGGCACCCCCGCCCTTCGAAGGCGGAGTCGCGCGAGCGCATCGGCCGCGCCCTCGAGCTCGTCGGGCTCACCGGCTTCGAGAAGTCATTTCCCTATGAGCTCTCGGGCGGTATGCGTCAAAGGGTCGGGATCGCACGCGCTCTGGTGTCGGAACCGGAGATCTTGTTGATGGACGAGCCCTTCGGTGCGGTCGATGCGATGACGCGCGAGGCGATGCAGGCCGAGTTCGAGAAGATCATCGCCGAGACGGGCCAAACGGTCTTCTTCATCACCCACTCGATCGACGAGGCGCTGACGCTGGCGGACCGAGTGGTCGTGGTGTCGAACCGGCCGGGCCGCGTGCTGGAGATCGTCGACGTCGACTTGCCCAGATCCCGATTCGATGAGGGTGTCAGAGGCAGCCCGCGGTTCGGCGAGTTGCGCGAGCACATCTGGAACCAGCTCCAGGCTCAGGCTCTGGGAGCGAAACATGCTGGAGGGGACCGATGAGCGCGCCCACATTGCCAACGAGCACCGCGTCCACCGCCGTCACCGAGTCGATCACACGCAGCAGGTGGGCGCCGTTCCGAAGCCTCATCATCACGTTGGTCAACCTGACGCTGTTCTTCGTGGGCTGGCAGCTGCTCGCACTGTCCGAGATCATCAACCCGCTGTTCTTCCCAAAGGCCACGGACATGTTCTCGGCGATGTACCACGGTTTCGTCGATGGCATCATCGGTCCGCAACTGCTCCACAGCTTGCGGAACTTTACGATCGGCATGTTGATCGCCGGGGCGATCGGCATCCCGCTCGGGCTGTTGATGGGCGGCGTGCGGATCATCGACCTGATCCTGTCTCCCTACGTGTGGGCGATGACGGCGTTGCCGCGCGTCGCGCTCATTCCCCTTCTGATCCTCGTCCTCGGCTTCGGTAATTCCATGCAGCTCACCATCATCGTGCTGTCGGCGGTCTTCCCGATAATGGTCAACTGCATGGAGGGGGTGAAGACCGTCGACCCGTCGCTCGTGCGGGCCGGTCGTGTCTTCGGTACGAGCGAGGCCCAGCTGTACGTCAAGGTGATCTTGCCGTTCACGCTCCCGTTCGTCGTCAGTGGCATCAACCAAGGCATCGCCCGCGGGCTGGTCGGGATGCTCATCGGCGAGCTGCTCGGCGGCGGAGGAAAGGGTCTTGGATTCCTGCTCGATCGGGCGGGCGACCAGTTCGATGCGCCGATGATGTATGCCACCTTGCTGCTGCTCGCAGTCATCTCGGTGGGGCTCGTGCAGGGAATGCGGTGGATCGAACGCCGGGCCGCACCCTGGCGCGACTTCTCACGTGCGTAGACACCCCGAAGATCACATGACAAGGAGACGTAGATGAGGAGAAGCAAACGATTGCTCGCATTGTTCGGCGCCGGTTTGGCGGTCGCGACGATGCTCACGGCCTGCGGGGCGGCGACGATTCCGCGGCCGGCGGCGAGACGTCCGCAAGCCTTCCGACCAACGCCGACGAGGTCGACGCCACGATCGACACGTCGCAGGTGAAGAAGAAGGTCATTGTGGCCGTGGACAACCCGTACTACCTGTTCCACGTGGACATCCTGGTGGCGCAGGAGAAGGGCTACTTCAAGGACGTCGGGATCGACGAGGTCGAGATCGTGACGGTCGAGGACCCGCTGCCCGCGCTGATCGGCGGATCGGTGGACTTCGCGCTGTACGACACCGACACCACGATCGCGGCGGCGAACAAGTCGAATGCGGGAGTGCGCTACCTGTCGGTCTACCTCGGAGGTGAGGCGAACATCCTCGGCGTGCGCGAGGGGATCAACAACGCCGAGGACCTCAAGGGCAAGACGATCACCGGCGGACAGTTCGGCAGCCGCAACGACTTCCTGATCCGAAAGCTCCTCACCGACAACGGCCTCAACCCCGACACGGACGTCAATCTGGTGAGCACCGGAGGTCAGTCCAACGAGCGTCTGCAGTCGGTGATCGCAGGCACGGTCGACGGCGCGAGCCTTCAGATTCGGCACAGGTCGCTGTTGGAGGACGCGGGTGGCAAGTTCCTCTTCCAGGAACTTGGTCGGGCACCGCAGAACGGTTGGGCCGCAAACGAAATCCTGACGGAGAGCCCCGAGACCGCTGCCGCCTTCCTGACCGCAACGCTGCGGGCGCGCCAGTTCATCAACGACATCAACAACAAGGACGAAGTGCTGAACCTGATGGCCGCCAAAGGCTTTGAGCTCCCGCAGCCGTACCGCGACGTGTACGCCGATGAGCAGTCCGCGAGCTATCACACCGGTGACGGAGGCTTCGACATCGCGGATATGGACCAGTTCGTCAACGAACAGATGGAACTGAAGGTGATCCCACCGGGCACCGATTGGCACGAGTACGTCAATCTGGTCCCGCTGTGGCGTGCCCAGAAGGCGCTCAACCTGCCCCTGCGGCCCGACCCCGCCGACTTGGCTCAGTGACGACGGAGACCGCCTCGGCCAACGGGCTTCGGCTCCTCGGCCAGCACGACCTGGGCGGGCGAGGCGACGGCATGCAGGTCATGCGTCATGGCGACGCCCTGTATGTCGGACACGCGGGGACTTCCGGGGCGGGCACGTCGATCCTCGACGTATCCGCTCCGGATCGTCCCGAACTGGTGGCGCAGTGGGATGCGCCTGCCAACACCCACACGCACAAGGTGCAGATCGCGGACGGACTCCTGCTCGTCAACCACGAGCGATTCCCGTACCGACCCAAGACGCCGTTGGGCCCGCACTCGGCCGGCGTCGCGGTCTACCGCCTCGACGATCCCTTCGAGCCGAAGCAGATCGCGTTCTGGGAGTCCGGGGGTAAGGGCATCCACCGCATCGTCTGGGAAGGCGGACGCTACGCCCACATGTCGGGTACGCCCGCCGGGTTCACCGACCGCATCTGGATGACCATCGACCTGAACGAACCCGAACGTCCCGAGCTCGCAGGCCGCTGGTGGTGGCCGGGACAGTGGACCGACGGGGGTGAGGCTGCCGACTGGCCCGACGGTCATCGGGTCGCGGCGCACCACGGGCTGGCCGAGGGGACCTACACCTACCTGGGCTACGACGATGCGAACCTGGTCGTGCTCGACACGTCCGATCCGACTGCGCCCCAGGAGGTGTCACGCCTGGCGTGGGGAGGTGGGGCGACCCACACCTGCCTGCCCCTGGCAGGTCGCGGGCTCGTTGTCGCCACCGACGAGCAGCAACACGACGGCCCCCACGGCGCGGAGCGACGGATTCACCTGATCGACATCGCGGACCCGTCATCGCCTCGATACCTCCGGACGTTGCCCGCCCCCGCCGGGCCGTTCGACGAGCTGCCCCAACGGTTCGGGCCCCACAATCTGCACGAGAACCGGGACGGGTCGTACCGCAGTAGCAGGCTGGTGTTCGCCACCTACTTCAGCGCAGGCCTGCGCGTCTACGACCTATCGGACCCGGACGATCCGCGAGAGGTCGCGCACTGGGTCAGCGAGGCGCCTGCAGGGTCGGCCGTGCCGCAGGCCAACGACCTCTTCGTCGACGAGCACGGCCTGATCTGGGTCACCGATCGCGGCACCGGCGGCGTCTTCTGTCTCGAGCCGTTGCCGGAGTTGGCCGATCTGATGGCCGAGGCGGCTTGGTGAGCGCAGCGGCGCCCGGATTCACCTGCGACGGTGTCGATTTCATCGGATACCACGATGTCGGCGGTAAACCGGTCTTCAAGCTGGCCATGCAGGTCGTCGACGACCGCTGGTACCTCTATGCGACGCATTTCTGGGAACCGCGGCTGTCGATCTTCGACGTGACCGAACCCGCCGACCCGCGCCTGGTCGGCGCGATCGAGGGTCCTGACCATGCCGCGACCTGGCAGGTCCAGGTCGCCGACGGGCTGTTGGTCCAGGGCATGGAGCATCGTCCGCCGGCCTGGGGCGGCGATCCCGCACACAACGCGGACGAAGGCATCCGGCTCTTCGACGTGACCGATCCGGTCGCTCCGCGGCTGCTCAGCCAGTGGCGCACCGGTGCGCACGGCGTGCACCGCAACCACTTCACGGGCGGTCGCTATCTCCATGTGACGGCGGGGCGTCGCGGGTTCGAAGGCAACATCTACGTGATCCTCGACATCGCAGATCGCGGGCGTCCCGAGGAGGTGGCGATGTGGTTCCTGCCCGAGCAGTTCGTCGCCGCGGGCGCCAGCCCCACCTCGGCGCATCTCGTTGCACGGACCGCCGTACGTCCTTGGTGATCGCGCCTACCTGAGCTACGGAGCCGCCGGGCTCGTGATCCTCGACATCTCGGACATCGAGCGACCGAAACTCGTCTCCCGACTGGACATCGGCGCCGCGTTCTCCAGCATGATCGCATTGCACACCGTGATCCCCGTTCCGGCGCGAAACCTGTTGCTGGTCAACACCGAAGCGATCGCGGAACGGCAGCAGGAGCCGTACAACTTCGCGGGCATCGTCGACGTCAGCGATGAGCGCAACCCGCGGCTGATGTCGCTGCTGCCGATCCCCGAGCCCGCCGCGGGCGCGGCGTACCCGAACTTCAGCACGCGTGGTGGGCGCTTCGGACCGCACAACCAGCACCATCCCCAAGGGCCCGAGCTGTTCGCCGACGACAACCTGATGTTCATGACGTGGTTCAACGCCGGGCTGCGGGTCTACGACATCAGCGACGCCTACCTCCCGCGCGAGATCGCCTGGTATCTGCCGGACGATCCCACCGAGCGCCGCGGGCTGCTGCCCAAGACCTTGGTCACCCAGTCCGAGGACGTCTTGGTCGATGCGCGCGGCAACATCTTCTTCTCCGACAAGAACCATGGCCTGCACGTCGTCCGGCTGACCTCTGCGTCGAGTGTGGGCTTGTGTCACGCTCTGCCCGGAAAGCGTGACACAACCCACGCTCGCGGCCTCGCCGAGCGGTCAGGGGCTGGACATCGTCGGTGTCAGGCCGAGGTCGGTCAGGACGGTGCGCGCCGTGTTGCGCCCTGGCCGCCCCGACACCGAACCGCCAGGGTGCGACGTCGAGCCGGTCAGGTACAGGCCCTCGACATCGGTGCGGTAGTCGAGCCAGCCGGGGATGACCGTGCCGTCGTCGAGCGCGAACTCGCCACCGTGACAGGAGCCGCCGATATTCGAAAGATTGTGCGCGGCAAGCGATGTGGGTGATTCGGGTCTGATGGCCAGGATATCGGCGTCGTCGATCCCGTCGAGGTGGCGGCGCGCGATGCCGAGTAGCACCTGCGCGTATGCCATCGCATCGGCGTCCGACCATGGACCGCCGTTGTGGAGCATCGGCGCGGCGGTCAGGAACTTGAACGTGCCGCCGGGCGCCCGCTCGGGATCGACCGCGGTCGACGACATCATCAGCAGCCACGGGTCCTCGGTCTCCAAGCGGCCCGACGGCAGGCCTGCGACCTGGCGGAGCAAGCCCTCGGGGCTGCCGAGACCCCCGGCGGCCGAGGTGACGGGACCGCCCGTCGTTCGGTAGTGGGGATCGGCGCGAAGGGCGAAATGCACTGCGAACAAAGGGATTCCAGGCCGCCAGCATCGCGCGGCGTCGTCGGCGACTGTCGAGGCGGTCGGGAGCATCCCGCGTAGCTCGCGGAGGTGGCTTCCCGCGACGACGGCACGGCCGGCCCGGAATTCGCGCCCGTCGTCGGTGCACACCCCGACGCAGCGGCCGTGCTCGACGAGGAACGACCGCACCCACGCCGACGTCTCGACGGTGCCGCCGTGGTCGGTGATGTGGGCCGCGAGGGCGTTCGGCAACGCGCCGGAGCCGCCGACGGGGGTGGCCCAGCCGTAGGCCAGCCGGCCGGCCATGATCGCGGCAGGCAGCGCGCCGGTGCCGGGTCGCTGCGGTGGCTGGATGGTGGCGAACGCCATCCAGGCCATCACCTGGCGCACCACCGGGTGGTGGAACGTCGAGGCGATCACGTCCCATGCGCTGCGGCACCGCAGCTGTTCGTAACTGTGCGACCACGGCTTGTCGGGAAGCGGAAGGCCTGCGGACAGATGGGCGTGCGCGGTTCGTTGACCGGCGTTCCAGTCCTCGATCATGGTGACAAGGGCGTCCGCGTCGGCGCGGGAGTAGCGGGCGAACTCGGCGGCGGTGCCTGCCAGATCCGGGTGGACGGTCAGCAGGTCGCCGTCGGCCAGCGGGAAGACCACCGCAGGGTCGGTGACGATGTACTGCAGCCCGTAGCGTGCGATCAGCCCCAGCTCGTCGTCGCGGATCAACGGGTTGGACTGCAGCACCACGTGCGCCGTCGAGCACGAGTCGTGATGCCACCCGGGCAGGGTGAGCTCTTCGGTGACGGTGTTGCCGCCGATCACCTCGCGCCCTTCGAGCACGGTGACGGACAGCCCGGCCTCGGCGAGGTAGGCCGCGCAGACGAGCGCGTTGTGCCCGCCGCCGACCACTACAACGTCGCTGACGTCGCTGACCGGCTGGTTCGAAGAGGGTGGGGGCACAGTCGTCCTTCCGTCCAGGAGTTCTCCCCTGCTACGGTAGGAGCCTACGCAATCGATTGCAATGGCAAGACTGAAGGGGTCTGAAGCATGGACGAATACGTCGCCTCCGCCCGTTCGCACTGGGGTCCCCGGTTCACCGCCAACGGTGTCCCGGCGGCCGACTTCGATCGCGTCATGGGCGGCCTGGAGTCCTGGGACGACTGGTGCGCCGCGTGGTCGGCCGCGGCGCGCGTCCACGAGGACCTCGGGACCGAGGCGATCGAGCAGGGCCGCCTGCGGTCCGCGGGCGCGCACCTGAGCACCGCGGCCCTCGTGTATCACTTCGCGAAGTTCGTCTATGTCCGCGACCTGGTGCAGATGCGTGCCGCCCACCAAGCCGCCGTGCGGTGCCTCGATGCGGCGCTGCCACACCTGGACCCGCCCGGTGAACGCATCGAGATGCCGTTCGAAGGCTCGACGATCTACGGGATCCTGCGCAAGCCCCAGCGCCCGTCGCCCCATCCGACGGTGATCTGTGTGCCGGGCCTCGACTCGACCAAGGAGGAGCTGCGGGCCACCGAGCAGCTCTTTCTGGAACGCGGCCTCGCCACCTTCAGCGTCGACGGCCCCGGGCAGGGGGAGGCCGAGTACGACCTGCCGATCCGTGCGGACTGGGAGGTGCCGGGCCGGGCATTCGTCGACGCCCTTGCCGCCCGCGACGACATCGACGCCGATCGCATCGGCGTCTGGGGAGTGAGCCTCGGCGGGTACTACGCACCCCGATTCGCCAGCGGCGACGAGCGGATCAAGGCGTGCGTCAGCCTGTGTGGCCCCTACAGCTTCGGCGAGAACTGGGACATCCTGCCCGCCCTGACCCGGGAGACGTTCACGGTCCGATCGCGCTCCAAGGACGAGGACGACGCCCGCGCCTTGGCGCTCACGCTCACGATGGACGGTCGGACCGCCGCCTTGCGGTGCCCGACGTTGGTCGTCGCAGGAAAGAAGGACCGGCTGATCCCGTGGCAACAGGCCGAGCGGCTACACCGTGAGGTCGAAGGGAGCGAGTTCCTGCTGCTCGAGGACGGCAACCACGGATGCGCCAATGTGGTTGCCGCACACCGGTACCGCACGGCCGACTGGATGGCGGCCCGCCTGAAAGCGTGACCGGTCAGGACTGTGCGTCGATGGCCGCCACGATGTTGTCGTGCGTGAACGGCAGCGTCCGGACCCGCACACCGAGGGCATCGGCGAGCGCGTTGCCGATCGCGGCAGGCACCGGTCCCTGAGTCGCCTCACCCGCGCCGAGCGGCGGCTCGTCGGGACGGTGCAACAGGTGGACCTCGACGTGGGGCACCTCGCCGAACCGCGCGATCGGGTAGGACTCCCAGTCGGTGCTGGTGATCGAGTGCCTGTCGAACCGGACCTGCTCGAACAACGCCCAACTGGTGGCCTGGATGGCGCCGCCCTCGACCTGGTTGCGCACGCCGTCGACGTTCACGGCCCGACCGACATCGACGGCGATCGTCAGGCGGGTGACCCGCACCCGGTCGG
>CAVQTL010000002.1:0-238018 GCA_963716505.1 uncultured Actinomycetota bacterium | reverse complement strand
GAAGCACGACTTGATGGTGTCGAAGGACGTCTGACCTCACTCGAAACTCGCGTGGACGCCGGATTCCAAGAAACCAACGCGCGGTTCCGCTCGGTCGATGAGCAACTGGCCGAGATCAAGGACCTGATCATCGGCCGCCGCAACGGCGGCTAGACCGTAAAGCCCAACGCGCGAAGCTGTTCGCGGCCGTCCTCGGTGATCTTGTCGGGGCCCCACGGCGGGTTCCACACCCAGTTGATCTTGATCTCGTTGACCAGCCCGGCGCCCACCAGCGCGGTGCGCGACTGATCCTCGATCACATCGGTGAGCGGGCACGCCGCCGACGTCAACGTCATGTCGATCAGCGCCACCTTGCCTGCGTCGCCCTCCTCGACGTTCACGCCGTAGACCAGACCGAGGTCGACGACATTGATGCCGAGCTCGGGGTCGACGACGTCGCGCATCGCCTCCTCGAGATCGGCGAGGAATTCCTCGTTAGGCACTGCGGTCTCGCTCATCCGGCATCTCCTCACTGGCTTGCGCCACTGCGTCTTTGAAGGCCATCCAGCCCAGCAGCGCACACTTGATCCGCGCCGGATACTTGGCCACCCCGGCGAAGGCGATGCCGTCGCCGATCACATCTTCGTCGCCCTCCACGTTGCCGCGGGACGAAATCATCTCGTTGAACGCCGCGACGGTCTTCAACGCATCGCCGACGTTCTCACCGATCACCAGGTCGGTGAGAACGGATGTCGCGGCCTGGCTGATGGAGCAGCCCAGCCCGTCATACGAGACATCAACCACCTGCTCGCCGTCGTCGGACAGCTCAACCCGCAGCGTGACCTCGTCGCCGCACGTCGGGTTGATATGACGGACCTCGGCGCCGAACGGCTCTCGCAGACCGCGATGATGCGGATGCTTGTAGTGGTCCAGGATCACCTCCTGGTACATCTGCTCCATTCTCACGGCGCGAAACCTCAGTCCCTGCCGAAGAACTCGATGGCACGCTGCACGCCGGCCACCAGCCGGTCCACCTCGTCAAGTGTGTTGTACACGGCGAACGATGCCCGCGCGGTCGCCGCGATACCGAACTTGCGGTGCAGCGGCCACGCGCAGTGATGTCCCACCCGCACGGCCACGCCTTCGTCGTCGAGAATCTGGCCGACGTCGTGGGCGTGGACGCCGTCGACGACGAAGCTGACCGGAGACCCACGACCGACCAGGGAGGTGGGCCCGACGATGCGGACTGCGGGCACGCTGGCCAGCCCTTCCAGTGCGGCGGCGACCAATTCGGCTTCGTGTGCCTCGACGGCGTCCATTCCGATCGCGCGCAGATAGCGGGCGGCCGCGGCCAGCCCGACCACTTGGGACGTCATCGGGGTGCCTGCCTCGAACCGCTGCGGCGCGGGCGCGAAGGTGGTCTCCTCCATGGTGACCGTCTCGATCATCGAGCCGCCGGTGATGAACGGCGGCATCGCGTCCAGCAGTTCCTGACGGCCGTAGAGCACGCCGATGCCGTTGGGGCCCAGCATCTTATGGCCGGAGAACGCGGCGTAGTCGACACCGAGAGCATGCAGGTCGACCGGCTGGTGCGGCACCGACTGGCAGGAGTCGAGGAGCGTCAGCGCGCCGACCGCCTGCGCCCGCTCCACCAGCTGCGCGACGGGTGCGACCGCGCCGGTGACATTCGAATGGTGGCTGAAGGCAACGACTTTGACGTTGCGGTCCAGCTCCAGCGAGTCGATGTCGATACGGCCTTCGGGGCCGAC
The DNA here is from genome assembly GCA_963716505.1 of uncultured Actinomycetota bacterium. Lineage (GTDB taxonomy): Bacteria > Actinomycetota > Actinomycetes > Mycobacteriales > Mycobacteriaceae > Mycobacterium. Next base: position 236,270 of record CAVQTL010000002.1, on the reverse strand, counting down.
CGAGAACCACTTCAACGTCGCTCCCGTGCGGCGGGCCAGTTCCTGCCACGGCACCAGGTTCGCGTGGTGTTCCAGCTCGGTGGTGACGATGACGTCGCCGGGGCCCGACCGCATGCTCGAAGCGGCTGTCCCCCAGCACGTAGGCGACCAGGTTGATGCCCTCGGTGGCGTTCTTGGTGAACACCAGCTCGCTCGCGTCGGCGCCGACGAACGCCGCGATGTCGGCGCGGCCCTGCTCGTAGGCGTCGGTGGACTCCTCCATCAGCTGGTGCGCACCGCGGTGCACGGCACCGTTCGAGGTGATGAGGAAGTCCCGCTCGGCGTCGAGGACCTGAAGCGGGCGCTGCGACGTGGCCCCGGAGTCGAGATAGGCCAGCTGGTTTCCGCCACGCATCACCCGTTTGAGGATCGGGAAATCAGCCCGAATCCTGGCGATGTCAAGCGGGGTCACCGACGTAGTCATCACTACGCTCCTGCCGAAGCCGCCTGCTGGGTGAAGCGCTCGTATCCGTTCGCGTCGAGTTCGTCGGCGAGCTCGGGTCCACCCGACTCCACGATGCGACCGCCGATGAACACGTGGACGAACTGCGGCTGGATGTAGCGCAGGATGCGGGTGTAGTGCGTGATCAGCAACAGGCCACCGTGCGCATCTTCGGCGTAGCGGTTGACGCCGTCGCTGACCACTCGCAGCGCGTCGACGTCGAGGCCTGAGTCGGTCTCGTCCAGAATCGCGATCTTCGGCTTGAGCACTTCGAGTTGCAGGATCTCGTGCCGCTTCTTCTCACCACCCGAGAAGCCTTCGTTGACACTGCGTTCGGAGAAGGACGGATCGATGTCGAGCCCCTCCATGGCGCCCTTGACCTCTTTGATCCAGTGCCGCAGCTTCGGCGCCTCGCCCCGCACGGCGGTGGCCGCGGTGCGCAGGAAGTTCGACATCGACACCCCTGGCACCTCGATCGGGTACTGCATGGCCAGGAACAGGCCTGCGCGGGCGCGCTCGTCGATGCTCATCGCCAGCACGTCCTCACCGTCCAGCGTGATCGAGCCGGACGTCACCGTGTACTTCGGATGGCCCGCGATCGCATATGACAGCGTCGACTTGCCGGACCCATTCGGGCCCATCAGGGCGTGCGTCTCCCCCGACTTCACGGTGAGGTCGACGCCCTTCAGGATCGGGATGTCGGTCCCGTCCTCTTTGGACACGACGCTGACGTGAAGGTCCTTGATTTCCAATGTGGTCATGAGGTGGTTGTCCTCGATTCCGTAATCGCTAGTTCGTGTTCGATGGCTTCGGTGAGGCGTTCACGCACGGCGGGTACGGCGATCTGCTGAATCAGCTCGCCGAAGAAGCCGCGGACGACGAGGCGGCGGGCCTGGTCTTCCGGGATCCCGCGGGCCTGCAGATAGAACAGCTGCTCGTCGTCGAAACGTCCGGTGGCGCTTGCGTGTCCGGCCCCGGCGATCTCGCCGGTCTCGATCTCCAGGTTCGGCACCGAGTCGGCGCGGGCGCCGTCGGTGAGGACCAGGTTGCGGTTGGTCTCGAAGGTGTCGGTTCCGGTGGCCTCCGCCCGGATCAACACGTCGCCCACCCACACGGTGTGCGCATCGGGCCGCGACGAGTCCGGATCTCCTTGCAGCGCACCCTTGTAGGTGACATGCGAGCGGCAGTTCGGCTGGGCGTGGTCGACGAGCAGCCGCGATTCGAAGTGCTGGCCGTCGTCGGCGAAGTAGAGGCCGAGCAACTCGGCATCCCCGCCGGGGGCGTCGAACCGGGTACGGGCGGTGAGTCGCACCACGTCGCCGCCGAGGGTGACCGCGACGTGCCTCAACACCGCGTCCTTGCCCAGCACGGCGTGGTGGCTGCTGACGTGCACCGCATCGTCCGCCCAGTCGGCGATCGACACCACGGTCAGCCGAGCGGAGTCGCCCACGACGAACTCGATGTTGTCGGCGTAGGTTCCGCTGCCGTTCTGATCGATGACGACGACCGCCTCACCGAGTTCGCCGACCCGCACCTGCAGGTGGCCGTAGGCCGTCGCGCCCTCCCCCGGACCGGTCACGTCGATCTCGATCGGCTGCTCGCACACCACATCCTTCGGGATGGTGACGATCGTCGCGCTGTTGAACGACGAGAATGCCTGCGCGGCAACGCGGTCGGCGGGTACGCCGGCCTTGCCGAGGCGCTCGTCGCCGCGCCGCACGGTTTCGACGGTGACGCCGGCGCACTCGGAGACCGCGATGGCGGCGCTGCCGGTCGCGGGCGCGGACCCGTCGTGCAGTCCGCGCAGTCGCTTCAGCGGTGTGAAGCGCCAGATCTCGTCACGCCCGTGCGGCACCTCGAAGGCGTCGACATCGAATGACGTGAAGATCTCGCCCTTGGTCCTGCCTCTCCAGAGTCGCTGTCAAATCCTGCGCCACTATCCGACCGCGCCTTCCATCTGCAGCTCGATCAGGCGGTTGAGCTCCAGCGCATACTCCATCGGCAGTTCCTTGGCGATCGGCTCGACGAAGCCGCGAACTACCATCGCCATGGCCTCGTCCTCGGTCATGCCGCGGCTCATCAGGTAGAACAGCTGGTCCTCGCTGACCTTGGACACGGTGGCTTCGTGGCCCATCGTGACGTCGTCCTCACGGATGTCGACATACGGATAGGTGTCGCTGCGGCTGATCGTATCGACGAGCAGCGCATCGCATTTCACGCTGGAGCGCGATCCGTGTGCGCCCTTGTTGATCTGAACCAGGCCGCGGTAGGACGCCCGGCCGCCGCCGCGGGCCACCGACTTGGACACGATGTTGCTCGACGTGTTCGGCGCCAGGTGCAGCATCTTGGCGCCGGTGTCCTGGTGCTGGCCCTCGCCGGCGAACGCGACCGACAGCACCTCGCCCTTGGCATGCTCACCGGTCATCCACACGGCGGGGTACTTCATCGTTACCTTCGACCCGATGTTGCCGTCGACCCACTCCATCGTGGCCCCGGCCTCGGCGCGGGCGCGCTTTGTGACCAGGTTGTAGACGTTGTTCGACCAGTTCTGAATGGTCGTGTAACGGCAACGGCCGCCGGGCTTCACGATGATCTCGACCACTGCGGAGTGCAGTGAGTCGCTCTTGTAGATCGGAGCGGTGCAGCCCTCGACGTAGTGCACATAGGCGCCCTCGTCGACGATGATCAGCGTCCGTTCGAACTGGCCCATGTTCTCGGTGTTGATCCGGAAGTAGGCCTGCAGCGGAATGTCGACATGCACGCCCGGCGGCACGTAGATGAACGAACCACCCGACCACACAGCGGTATTCAGCGCCGAGAACTTGTTGTCACCTGCCGGGATGACCGTGCCGAAGTACTTCTTGAACAGCTCCGGATGCTCCTTCAAAGCGGTATCGGTGTCGAGGAAGATAACCCCTTGTGCCTCAAGGTCTTCCCGGATCGAATGGTAAACAACTTCGCTCTCGTATTGTGCGGCCACACCGGAGACCAGCCGCTGCTTCTCCGCCTCGGGGATACCGAGCTTGTCGTAGGTGTTCTTGATGTCGGCGGGAAGGTCATCCCACGTCGCAGCCTGCTTCTCGCTGGAGCGCACGAAGTACTTGATGTTGTCGAAGTGAATGCCCTCGAGGTTGCTGCCCCAATTCGGCATCGGCTTCTTGTCGAATGTGCGCAGCGCCCTCAGCCGGGTCGCCAGCATCCACTCGGGCTCGCTCTTCTTGGCCGAGATGTCGCGCACAACGGCCTCCGACAGCCCGCGCTGCGCGCTGGCGCCCGCAACGTCGGAGTCGGCCCAGCCATAGCCGTAGCGACCCAGCGACTCGATGGTCTGTTCCTGGGTCAAGGCCTCGGGCGTGGTGGTCGTCATGTGGACGCTCCTTGCTTGGTCGTGGTGGCTTCGGCGCGGGGCTGTGCGCCGAAGGGCTGGTTGCTGTTCCTGGTTGAGCGGTACGTGCGTGGTGCAGGCGCAGTCTCCGTTGACGATCGTGGCCAACCGCTGCACGTGAGTACCAAGCACCTCGGCGAACGCTTCCCGCTCCGTCTCGCACAACTCCGGAAACTCCTCGGCGACGTGCGACACCGGACAGTGATGCTGGCAGAGCTCTATCCCGTGGAGGGGTCCGCTCACCGGGGTGGCGGTAGCGGCGTACCCGGCCTCGGTCAGTGCACCTGCCACACGATCGACAGTGGATTCAACGTCATCGGGTCCCTCGGTTACTCCCGCCAGGATGGTGTCGATGCGGCGCCGCGCGAAGGTGCGGACGGCGTCGTCGCCGCCGATTTCACGGAGTTGGCGCATGGCTGCGGCCGCCAGGTCGTCGTAGGCGTGGCCGAGCTTGGCGCGTCCCGCGGCGGTCAACCGGTAGCGGCGGGCGGGCCTGCCACGGCCGCTGTGCTGCCACGCGGCGGCCGCGCTGGACTGCGCGTCGCCGGCCTCCAACAGGGCGTCTAAGTGCCTGCGCACGCCTGCTGCGGAGATGCCGAGTCTGCTCGCCGATCTCGCCTGCGGTGATGGGTCCGGCCTCCAGCAAGAGCTGGACGATCGCGCCACGCGTGTGGCGGTCGCCGCCGGATGTCGCCGCCGTAGCGGCTCCGGCCTCCGGACTGAATTTCACAACACCATTGTGACGGAATTCCGAATGTGGGTCTACCAAGGCGACCCTAAGGCGGTACGCGCTACCGACCTACTATCACCACGTGAGCGAGCAGAATCGGCGTCTGGTCCTGGCCCAACGACCCACCGGCCTGGTAGACGAGAGCACCACCCGGCTGGAGACCGAGCAGCTGCCCGACCTGAAGGACGGCGAGGCGCTGGTCAAGGTCCGTTTCCTGTCGATCGACCCGACGATCCGCACGTGGATGGACGACATCCCCAGCTATCTGCCGCCGATCCAGATCGGCGAGGTGATCCGCAGCGGCGGCGTCGGCGAGGTGATCGAAAGCCGCACCGATGCCTATTCGCCCGGCCAACTGCTGTTCGGCATGACCGGCTGGCAGGAATATGTGATCACCGACACCGGCGAGCGAGCGATGCAGGTGCTGCCCGACGGCGTCTCCCCCGGCATCGCCATCGGAATCCTGGGTGTCACCGGCATGACCGCCTATTTCGGCCTGATCGATGTCGGTCAGGTGAAGGACGGCGATGTCGTTGTCATCTCGGGCGCGGCCGGCGCTACCGGCTCCGCAGCGGGCCAGATCGCGAAGATCAAGGGCGCGAAGAAGGTCGTCGGCATCGCGGGCGGCGCCGAGAAATGCGCGTACATCGTCGACGAACTCGGCTTCGACGAGGCGATCGACTACAAGAACGACAACGTCGCCGCAGCGGCTTCGCGAGGCCTGCCCGGACGGCATCGATCTGTACTTCGACAACGTCGGCGGGTCGATCCTCAACGACTGCCTCGCGAACCTGGCGATGCGCGGTCGCGTCGTGCTGTGCGGCGCGATCTCGACTACAACAGCGACGGCCCTGCCGCCCGGGCCGAGCAACTACCTCAGCCTGCTGGTGCGCCGCGGGCGCATGGAGGGCTTCATCATCATCGACTACCTCGACCGCTTCCCGGCCGCGCAGCTGGAGGTGGCCGGCTGGATCGCCGAGGGCAAGATCAAGTCGTCCGAGCACATCGTCGAGGGCCTTGAGACGGCCCCTGACGCGCTGAACCTGTTGTTCAGCGGCGGTAACACCGGCAAAGTGATCGTCGCGCTCTGACCGCTACGCTGCAGTGATGGCTGCGCGCCTATGGTCTCTGTCCACCTCGATTGCCGGCTGGCACGGGGATGAACGGACGGTCGGGTCGCCGCTCAACGATGCCGAGCTGATCGCGCTACGCCGGACCCGGCTGTTCGGGGCGACCGGCACGGTGTTGATGGCCATCGGCGCCCTCGGCGTCGGCGCCCGTCCCGTCGTGCAGGATCCGACGTTCGGCGTTCGGCTCCTCAACCTTCCTTCGCGCATTCAGACCGTCTCGCTGACCATGACCACCACCGGCGCGGTGATGATGACGCTGGCGTGGTTGATGCTCGGCCGCTTCGCGCTCGGCGAGCGACGGATGACCCGCAGCCAACTCGACCGCACGCTGCTGCTGTGGGTGGTTCCGCTGCTCATCGCACCGCCGATGTACAGCAGGGACGTCTACTCCTATCTGGCGCAGAGCGAGATCGCGATCAACGGCCTCGACCCCTACAAGGTCGGCCCCGCCACCGGGTTGGGTCTCGACCACGTCTTCACCCTGTCGGTGCCGACGATGTGGCGCGAGACCCCGGCGCCCTACGGCCCGTTGTTTTTGTGGATCGGCCAGGGCATTTCGGCGCTGACGGGCGAGAACATCGTCTTCGCTGTGCTGTTCCACCGGCTTGTGGTGCTGCTCGGTGTCGGCCTCATCGTGTGGGCGGTGCCGCGGCTCGCACGCCGCTGCGGCGTCGCCGAGGTCAGCGCGCTGTGGCTGGGGGCGGCCAACCCGCTGCTGATCATGCATCTGGTGGCAGGCATCCACAACGAGGCGCTGATGCTGGGCCTGATGCTCGCCGGCACTGAGTTCGCGCTGCGCGGTGTGTACGCCGATACCCCGCTGCTGCCGAAACCGTTGGCCTGGCCGCAATCTCGCGCCGAATGGGCCCGGTGGCGACCGATGGCGATGCTGATCCTCGGTGTCGTGCTGATCACGCTGTCCTCACAGGTCAAGCTGCCGGGGCTGCTGGCGGTTGGCTTCGTCGGGATGGCCCTGGCCTGCCGGTGGGGCGGCACCTTCAAGGCCTTCGTCATCGCCGGCGGATCACTGACGGCGATATCGGTCGCCGTGATGGCGGTGATCGGCTGGGCCAGCGGACTGGGCTTCGGCTGGCTCTTCACGCTGGGCACCGCCAACGTGGTGCGCAGCTGGATGTCTCTGCCGACGTTGTTGGCGCTGGGCACCGGACAGGTGGGCATCCTGCTCGGGCTCGGCGATCACACCACCGCGGTGCTGGGGCTGACCCGTGGCATCGGCGTGTTCATCATCGCGATCCTGGTGACCTGGCTGCTGTTGGCGGTGCTTCGGGGCCGCCTGCATCCCGTCGGCGGCCTCGGCGTTGCGCTCGGCGTGACCGTCCTGCTCTTCCCCGTGGTCCAGCCCTGGTACGTGCTGTGGGCCGTCATCCCGCTGGCGGCGTGGGCGACGCGGCGCTCGTTCCGCACGACCGCCATCGTCGTCACTCTCGTGGTCGGGATCTTCGGGCCGACCGCCAACGGAGACCGCTTCACCGTCTTCCAGATCCTGCTGGCGACCGCGGCCAGCACCGTGATCGTGGCGCTGCTCATCATGATCACCTACTACCGGCTGCCGTGGCGGAAGCTGCCTGACCCCGGCCCGGGTCGCGCTGTCGCGCCGGTTGCGGAGCCCGTCTCGGTCGGGCCATCGCTACCGCAGCCGCAGGCGGCGAAGGCTGACGCCTACGCTGAATCCCCGTGACCTCCGGCTCCGCTGCCGCCGGCAGCTCGTCGGCCACCCCCGTGCGCCTGCGCGGGGTGTGCAAACGGTACGGGTCGACGACCGCGGTCTCCGATCTCGACCTCGACGTGCAATCCGCTGAGGTGTTCGCGCTGCTCGGCCCCAACGGCGCGGGCAAGACGACCACGGTCGAGATGTGTGAAGGCTTCATCAAACCGGACGCCGGAACCATCGAAATCCTTGGCCTGAATCCGATCACCGACAATGCGAAGGTCCGTGAACGCATCGGCGTCATGCTGCAGGGCGGCGGCGCATACCCGGCGGCGCAGGCGGGCGAGATGCTCAATCTTGTTGCGTCCTACAGCGCCAACCCACTCGACCCGAAGTGGTTGATGGAGACCCTCGGCCTGACAGAGGCGGCGAAGACGACGTATCGCCGGCTGTCCGGCGGCCAGCAGCAGCGCCTGGCGCTGGCGTGCGCGGTGGTCGGCCGCCCCGAGCTGGTGTTCCTCGACGAGCCGACCGCAGGCATGGACGCCCATGCGCGAATCGTGGTGTGGGAGTTGATCGATGCGCTGCGCAGCGACGGTGTGACGGTCGTGTTGACCACTCATCAGCTGAAAGAGGCCGAGGAGCTCGCCGACCGGCTGGTGATCATCGACCGCGGTGTCGCGGTGGCGAGCGGCACGCCTGCCGAGCTGATGCACAACGGAGCAGAGAACCAGCTGCGGTTCAGGGCTCCGCGGATGCTGGACCTGTCGCTGCTGATCTCGGCGCTGCCCGAAAGCTACAAGGCCACCGAGGCCTCCGCGGGTGAATACCTGGTGGAGGGCCACATCGACCCGCAGGTGCTGGCGACGGTGACCGCGTGGTGCGCTCGCCTCGACGTGCTGGCCACCGACATACGGGTGGAGCAGCGCAGCCTCGAAGATGTCTTCCTCGACCTGACCGGGCGGGAGCTGCGGTCGTGAATCGCTTTGCGTCAGGGACGTTCACGCCCGATCCCCGTCCGGCGACGGTACCGAAGATGCTGGCCGCGCAGTTCGCGCTCGAATTGAAACTGTTGTTGCGCAACGGCGAACAGCAGCTGCTCACCCTGTTCATCCCGATCACGCTGTTGATCGGGTTGACGCTGCTGCCGTTCGGCTCGTTCGGACCGAACCGGGCGGCGACGTTCGTCCCGGCGATCATGTCGCTGGCGGTGATCTCGACGGCGTTCACCGGGCAGGCGATCGCCGTCGCGTTCGACCGTCGCTACGGTGCGCTCAAACGGATCGGCGCGACGGCGCTTCCCGTGTGGGGCATCATCGCAGGCAAGTCGCTGGCCGTGGTCGCCGTCGTCTTTCTGCAGTCAATAGTGTTGGGCGGCATCGGCTTTGCGCTGGGCTGGCGGCCGCACATCGTGGGGCTGATGCTCGGGGCGGTCATCATCGCGCTGGGCACCGCCGCGTTCGCGGCAATGGGGCTGTTGCTCGGCGGCACGCTGCGCGCCGAGATCGTGCTGGCCGTCGCCAACCTGCTGTGGTTCGTCTTCGCCGGGTTTGGTGCACTCGCCCTTGAAGGTCAGGCCGTGCCGGAGGCAGTGCGGTGGACGGCCCGGCTCACGCCGTCGGGCGCGCTGACCGAGGCACTGACGCAGGCGATGTCGTTGTCGGTGGACTGGTTCGGCATCGCCGTGCTCGCCTTCTTGGGCGCGGTTTCAGCGTTGTGCGCTCTGCGCTGGTTCCGCTTCACCTGAGGCCTTCACGGTTTTGCCGCGATGATTTCCCGCCGAACGTTCCTTACCAGTCGAAGTTTCGCGGATTTTTCGACTGGTAAGGAACGTTCGCGCCCGTAGCCCCTTGCCTGGCCTACTACGGCCTGTAGTTCCGATCCTCTACGATCGGGCCGTGGTCGTCGGACGATTTCTCATGCGCTTGGTGGACGTCCTGCCGATGCCAAGCGTGCGCGCGCAGCGCCTGATCGCTGCCGCGGTCGTCCTGACCCAGGGCGGTATCGCCGTCACGGGTGCCATCGTCCGGGTCACCGCGTCGGGGCTGGGCTGCCCGACCTGGCCGCAGTGCTTCCCCGGCAGCTTCACCCCGGTGCCGCACGCCGAAGTGCCCGGCATCCACCAGGCCGTGGAGTTCGGCAACCGGATGATCACCTTCCTCGTCGTGCTGACCGCGGCGCTGGCGGTGCTGGCGGTCACCCGCGCCCGTCGTCGGCGGGAGGTCCTGGTGTACGCCTGGCTGATGCCGGCGTCGACGGTGATGCAGGCGGTGATCGGGGGCATCACCGTGCTCACCGGCCTGCTGTGGTGGACGGTGGCGATTCACCTGCTGGTATCGATGGCGATGGTGTGGCTTGCCGTGCTGCTGTACGTGAAGATCGGCGAGCCGGACGACGGCATACCGACGGTTCGCGTACCGAAGCCGTTGCGGCAGTTGACGATTGTGACCGCGGTGGTGCTGGCGGCGCAGTTGATCTCCGGGACCCTGGTGACCGCGGCGGGCCCGCACGCCGGCGACAAGAGCACCGACCGCGTCGTGCCGCGGCTGGAGGTGGAGATCACCACGCTGGTGCATGTGCACACCTCGCTGCTGGTGGCCTATCTCTCGCTGCTGGTCGCGCTCGGCTTCGCGCTGACGGCGGTCCGGGCGCCGCGGCCCGTTCTGGTGCGGTTGGGTGTGCTCTTGGTCATCGTGGCGGCCCAGGGACTCGTGGGGACGGTGCAGTTCTACTCCGGTGTGCCCGCCGCGCTGGTGGCGATCCACGTCGCGGGGGCGGCCGCGTGCACGGCGGCCACCTCGGCGCTATGGGCGTCGATGCGAGAACGGACCGAGCCCGAACCGGTCCAGAGCTGACTCCACGCCGACCGCGAACCTGCGTTGTTGAAGGTCTCGCGTGGATCGGTCCAGCTGACGCCAGCCCAGTGACGGCTCGACCAACTCCAGTTCGAGTAGCAGCGGATTGTCCGGGCCGCCGATCACGTCGACACGGGCGTACAGCAGGTCGGTGGCGCTGATGTTCAGATGGGCGGCCGCCGCATCCAGAGCGGCGTGGCCGACATCCCACAGTTCGAAGTCCGGTTCGGCAGCGGTCAGCGACTCCTCGGCATAGGTGCCGGATGGGTCGAACACCGGCCGCTCACCGGCCGGGGGCAGCATCGGCCCCTTGGTGAACGCATGCGACTGCTCACCGCCGAGAAACACCAACGCCGTCTCGCCGTTCTCCACCCTGGGATCGTAGGGCTGGACGAGGACGGTGTCGCCCGCGTCGTGCAGCGCCGCGGCGTGCTCGCGAGCGGAGCGGGCGTCGGTAAAGCGCTGCGCGCCAACCGATCCTGCCCCGATGGCCGGCTTCACCACCACCTCCCCCTTGGGCACGCGCACCCGCTCACCGGGCGCGAAGAAGTTGCTCGGCAGGGTCGGCACCCCCGCGTCGATGAGGTCGGCCAGGTAGCGCTTGTCGGTGTTCCACGCGACCACGGCAGGCGGGTTCAGCAGGTTGGCGACCCGGGTACTCCAGCCAAGGAAGTCGTCCAGGCGGTCGATGTAGTCCCAGGTCGCCCGCAGGATGACGAGGTCGGCGTTCAGTGCCTCCGGGTCGTCCCAGGACAGCCAGCGGGCGTGCAGGCCGCGCTGTCGCAGGGCGGCAACGAGCTCGGCGTCGTCGCCGTCGCCCTCCGGCAGCGCGGGGCAGCCGGCGAGCACGATCCGGGGATGACGGATGTCGGGGCGAGCGAGTTTCATGTCGTGGGGATGATAGACACCATGCAAGCCATTGAAGTCACCGAAACCGGCGGACCCGAAGTTCTGCAGTACGTCGAGAAGCCCACCCCCTCCCCCGGACCGGGTGAGGTGCTGATCAAGGCCGAGGCGATCGGCATCAACTTCATCGACACCTACTTCCGATCTGGTCTCTACAAGCGACAGCTGCCGTTCGTCCTTGGCGTCGAAGTATGCGGGACGATCGAGGCGGTCGGTGCCGATGTGGCGGCGCTGGGTGTCGGCAATCGGGTGGTGACGGCGCAGGCCGACGGTTCCTACGCCGAATACTGCACGGCGCCAGCCGATTTCTGTGCATACGTGCCCGACGGCGTGGGTTCGGATGTGGCGGCGGCGTCGCTGCTGAAGGGTATGACGGCGCACTACCTGCTCAAGTCGGTCTATCCGGTGCAGCAGGGCGACAGCGTGCTGGTGCACGCCGGTGCAGGCGGGGTCGGTCTCATCCTGACGCAGTGGGCCACCAGCCAGGCGGTCCGGGTGATCAGCACCGTGTCGACGCCGGAGAAGGCCGACTTGAGCAGGCAGGCGGGCGCGGCGGAGGTGCTCGACTACCCGGAGGATCCCGAGGAGTTCGGCGCCAAGATCAAGGACCTGACCGACGGCGGGGTTGCGGCGGTCTACGACGGCGTCGGCGCATCGACGTTCGACGCCAGCCTGGCGAGCCTCGCCGTGCGCGGCACACTTGCATTGTTCGGCGCGTCCAGCGGACCGGTCGCTCCGGTGGATCCGCAGCGGCTCAATGCCGCCGGCTCGGTGTTCCTGACTCGCCCGACGCTGGCTCACTACACCCGAAGCGCTGATGAATTCTCATGGCGGGCAGGAGAATTGCTCGACGCGATCGCCTCAGGAACCATCAATGTGACGGTGAGTGAGCAATATCGTCTTGAGGACGCCGAGCGAGCTCACCGCGACCTGCAGGGACGCAAGACCGTCGGCTCCATCGTGCTGGTTCCCTAGACCGGCTGGGCCTCCGGGAAGGTCCACGAACCGTCGAGAATCTGCTGCTGCGGCCGGTACAGCCGGACGGTGTAGTTCCATCCCGGCGTGATCGGCAGACAGTTGGGCACGTTGCCGTCGCAACCGCCGAACTGAATGGTCGTGTTTCCGTCGGGGCCCTTCTGGGCGGTGACGTTGTTGAACGAGTACGCGTTCTGCGGGTTGGCAGAGAAGTAGCCGTCCTTGTTGTAGACGGTGACCGACCAGAATCCGTTTACCGGGACGTCGCCGACGGTCAACCGGTGCGCCGTTGCGCCGTCGTTCTTCGGCGGGACGACTGTGAGGTAAAGCGCGTCCTTCTCCGGGTTGCCGCCCCAGGCGTTGGCCGCCCCGATCAGGTGCCGGACCGGATCGGTGTCCTCCTTGGTGCCGAATGTGCCCCTGGTGTCGGGCAACGTGTTCGACAGCGCTATCAGCGCATCGCGAACCGTCTTCTGGCTCACCGGATCCCACTTCGGCACCTCGAAGCTGCCGGTCTTGTCTTGCTTGACGACGAACGCATCCTGCAATGCGTGCACTTCGGCGATGTCAGCTGGATCGTTGGGGTCGACCAGGATGCGCACCGGGAGGGCGACGTAGCGCGTTCCGATCTGTTCGCGGGTGAAGGTGTGCAGACCCTTGGTGTAGATGACGTCGTGGGTGTACTCGTCCTGATCGATCACCTGCATCGACATGAACCGCTTGCCGGAGTCGGGCAGCGTGACCGTGACGGGCCCGGCGTCGAGGTCGAAGACGCCAGCAGAATAGAGGGTGTCCCTGTTCTGCCGCACCACCAACTGGTTGTCCAGGGGGCTTAGCTCACGGTTGTCGTGCAGCTTTCCGAAGCCGTCGTCTTTGACGATGTTGCCGAAGTAGAGGTCGGTCTCCGCGCGGACGAAGTTGTCGGGGCTGACAAGGGCATCGGACATGGGCCGACGATACTGCGGCCCGAAGCCGAAACTGACCGAACCGCCGATTAGCGACCCAGCAGCGTCGGCAGGTCCAGCGCCGAGTCGACGGCCAGCGCGCAGAACACGACGGCCAGATAGTTGTTCGACTGCAGGAACAGTCGCAGCGGCTTGACCTGCTCGCCGCGGCGCACCCCGGCGTACAACTGGTGGGCCATCGCCAGGAACCAGGTGCCCGCGACCAACGCCACCGACGCGTAGAGCCATCCGGTCGCCAGCGCCAGCGTCAACGTGGCCAGCACGGTCAGCCACGTGTAGATCAGGATCTGCTTGGTGACCTGTCGCTCCGTCGCGACCGCTGGCAGCATCGGCACGCCGGCCGCCCGGTAGTCCTCCTTGTAGCGCATCGCCAGCGCCCAGGTGTGCGGCGGCGTCCAGAAGAAGATGATCGCGAACATCACCAGCGCAGGCCAGCCGATCGTGCCCGTCACCGCCGACCAGCCGATCATCACCGGCATGCACCCGGCCGCGCCGCCCCACACCACGTTCTGCGACGTCCGGCGCTTCAGCAGCAGCGTGTAGACGAGGACGTAGAACGCGATCGTCGCGCCCGCCAGGTGCGCGGACAGCATGTTCGTCGTCCACCACAGCCAGAAGAACGAGGCCACCGACAGCACCAGGCCGAAGATCAGCGCATGGCTGCGGGGAACGCTGTCCCGTGCCAGCGGCCGCCGCTCCGTGCGCTTCATCAACTTGTCGATGTCGGCGTCGGCGACGCAGTTCAGCGTGTTGGCGCCCGCGGCCGCCAGCAGTCCACCCACCAGCGTGTTCAGGATCAGCAGCGGATTCACAGTTCCGCGGTCGGCCAGCAGCATCGCAGGAATCGTGGTGACCAGCAGAAGCTCGATCACCCGCGGCTTGGTCAGCGCGAGGTAGCCAAGGAGCGTCGCGCGGATTCGGCTCGGCGCCTCATCGCTGAGGTGGCCTTCGCGAATGCTCACGCAAATAACTCCATCAAAAGGGCACGCAGTGGGGCTTCTACTACAGACGATGGTAGACCGCGGGGGTCTGCAGAACCTAGCTGGGTCGATTCGGTAAATGAACAGCTAATGATGCGCGACGCAGCCTGCGGCGATCGCCACGGCCGCACTAGGGTATGTGGTGGATCAGGGTTGCCGATTTGAGGAGTCAACTGGTGACAACAGTCGAAGAAATCTCGGCCCTTACTCGCCCGAACCATCCGGACGACTGGACCGACGTGGACTCGGAAGCCGTCGACACCGTCCGGGTGCTGGCGGCCGATGCCGTGCAGAAGGTCGGCAACGGTCACCCCGGCACGGCGATGAGCCTCGCGCCCCTCGCCTACTCACTGTTTCAGCGCCAGATGCGCCACGATCCCGGCGACGTGCACTGGCTGGGACGTGACCGGTTCGTGCTGTCCTGCGGGCACTCCAGCCTGACGCTTTACATCCAGCTGTACCTGGGCGGCTTCGGTCTCGAGCTGTCCGACATCGAGTCACTCCGGACGTGGAAGAGCAAGACACCGGGCCACCCCGAGTTCCGGCACACCAGGGGCGTGGAGATCACCACCGGCCCCTTGGGCCAGGGCTTGGCCTCGGCGGTCGGCATGGCGATGGCCTCACGCTACGAGCGCGGCCTGTTCGACCCCGACACCCCGCCCGGCGAGAGCCCGTTCGACCACTACATCTATGTGATCGCCTCCGACGGCGACATGGAGGAGGGAGTGACCAGCGAGGCGTCGTCGCTGGCGGGCACCCAGCAGCTCGACAACCTGATCGTGTTCTACGACCACAACCAGATTTCGATCGAACACGACACCAACATCGCGCTGTCCGAAGATGTGCCCGCCCGGTACCGCGCCTACGGCTGGCACGTCCAGGAAGTCGAAGGCGGCGAGAACGTCGTCGGCATCGAGGAGGCCATCGCCGAGGCGAAGAAGGTCACCGACAAGCCGTCGTTCATCTCCGTTCGAACGATCATCGGCTATCCCGCCCCCACCAAGATGAACACCGGCGGCGCGCACGGCTCGGCGCTCGGCGACGAGGAGGTCGCCGCCACCAAGCGCGTCCTCGGCTTCGACCCCGACAAGACGTTCGAGGTGCGCGACGAGGTCATCGAGCACACCCGCAAATTGGTGGCCCGCGGCAAGGAAGCTCACGAGAAGTGGCAGCCGCAGTTCGACGCATGGGCCGAACGGGAACCCGAGCGCAAGAAGCTGCTCGATCGCCTCTTGGCCCAGGAGCTGCCCGAGGGGTGGGACGCCGACATCATCTCATTGGGAGCCCGGCTCCAAGGCGTTGGCCACCCGTGCCGCGTTCGGTCAGGTGCTCAACGACGTCGCGCCGAAGCTGCCCGAGTTGTGGGGCGGCTCAGCCGATCTGGCCGGCAGCAACAACACGACGATCAAGGGTGTGAAGTCGTTCGGGCCGCCGTGCATTTCGACCGAGGACTTCACCGCGGACTGGTACGGACGGGTGCTGCATTTCGGCATCCGCGAACACGCCATGGGCTCGATCCTGTCCGGCATCGTGCTGCACGGGCCGACCCGCGCGTTCGGCGGAACCTTCCTGCAGTTCTCCGACTACATGCGGCCCGCGGTGCGGCTGGCGTCGTTGATGAAGATCGACACCATCTACATCTGGACCCACGACTCCATCGGGCTCGGCGAGGACGGGCCGACGCACCAGCCCATCGAGCATCTCGCGGCGCTGCGGGCGATTCCCAACCTGTCGGTGGTGCGCCCCGGCGACCCCAACGAGACCGCCTATGCGTGGCGCGCCATCCTGGCGCGCGGCGACGGCAGCGGCCCGGTCGGGTTCATCCTCACCCGCCAAGGCATTCCGGTGCTCGAGGGCACCGACAGCGAAGGGCGTGGCCAAGGGCGGCTATGTGCTCGGCGGCGTCCCCGACGAGCTGCCCGATGTCGTGTTGATCGGCACCGGGTCTGAGCTCCAGCTCGCGGTGGACGCGCAGAAGATATTGGCGGACAAGGACATCACGGCCACCGTGGTGTCCATGCCATGCGTCGAATGGTTCGAGGCCCAGCCCGCCGAGTACCGCGATAAGGTGCTGCCGCCTGCGGTGTCGGCACGAGTTGCCGTGGAGGCCGCCGTCGCGCAGAGCTGGTACAAGCTCGTCGGCGACACCGGCGAGATCGTCTCGATCGAGCACTACGGCGAATCCGCCGATGACAAGACGTTGTTCCGCGAGTTCGGGTTCACCCCCGAAGCCGTCGTGGCCGCCGCGGAACGATCACTGGACAACTGATTAGAGAGAAGGACCAAGCATGGCTCAGAATCCCAACCTCGCCGCGCTGTCCGCCGCGGGCGTCTCCGTATGGCTCGACGACCTGTCGCGCGACCGGCTGCAGACCGGCAATCTGCAGGAGCTGATCGACACCAAGAGCGTGGTCGGCGTCACCACCAACCCGAGCATCTTCCAGGCAGCCCTGTCGAAGGGCACCGCATACGACGGGCAGGTGTCCGAACTCGCCGAACGCGGCGCCGACGTGGACGCCACGATCCGCACCGTCACCACCGACGACGTCCGCAACGCCTGCGACGTGCTGGCCAAACAGTACGAGCAGTCCGACGGCGTCGACGGCCGGGTGTCGATCGAGGTCGATCCGCGCCTTGCCCATGACACCGACAAGACGATCCTGCAGGCGATCGAGCTGTGGAAGATCGTCGACCGGCCCAACCTGTTGATCAAGATCCCTGCCACGATGGCCGGGCTACCCGCGATCACATCGGTTATCGCCGAAGGTATTTCGGTCAACGTGACGCTGATCTTCTCCGTCGAGCGCCACCGCCTGGTGATGGATGCCTACCTGGCCGGTCTGGAGGCTGCCAAGGCGGCAGGCCACGACGTGTCCAAGATCCATTCGGTCGCATCGTTCTTCGTCTCCCGGGTGGACACCGAGATCGACAAGCGGCTGGAGAAGATCGGCAGCGACGGGGCACTTTCGCTGCGCGGACAGGCCGGCGTGGCCAACGCCCGGCTGGCGTACGCGGCGTACGAAGAGGTGTTCGTCGGCGGTGAGCGCTTCGAGCCGCTCAAGGCTGACGGAGCTCGGGTGCAGCGGCCGCTTTGGGCGTCCACGGGCGTGAAGAACCCGGACTACTCCGACACTCTCTACGTCACCGAGCTGGTGGCGCCGAACACGGTGAACACCATGCCGGAGAAGACCATCGACGCGGTTGCCGATCACGGCGTCATCACCGGCGACACGGTCACCGGTACCGGCGACGCCGCCCAAGGGGTGTTCGACGAGCTGACTGCGGTGGGCATCGACCTGCCCGATGTGTTCAAGGTCCTCGAGGACGAGGGCGTCGAGAAGTTCGAGAAGTCATGGCTCGAACTGCTCGAAGCCACGCAGGGTCAGCTCGACACCGCGAAGAAATGAGCGCGGAGAACAAGTCCGCCGAGACTTCCGTCGCTCCGTCGGGTTGGCGTAACCCGCTGCGGGACAAGCGCGATAAGCGCATGCCCCGGATACCTGGTCCATGCGGAGTGGTCATCTTCGGCGTCACCGGCGATCTTGCGACCAAGAAGCTGATGCCTGCCATCTACGACCTGGCCAACCGCGGGCTGCTGCCTGCCAACTTCGCCTTGGTCGGGTTCGCCCGACGGGATTGGGACCACGAGGACTTCGGCAAGCTCGTCTGCGATTCGGTGAGATCGCACGCGCGGACTCCGTACCGCCAGGAGGTCTGGGACCGGCTGGCCGAGGGAATCCGCTTCGTACAGGGCACCTTCGACGACGAGAAGGCGTTCCAGCGGCTGGCCGAGCAGCTGGAGAAGCTCGACGTCGAGCGCGGTACCGGCGGCAACCACGCCTTCTACCTGTCGATCCCGCCCAAGGCGTTTCAGATGGTGTGCGAGCAGCTGCAGAAGACCGGGCTGGCCCGGCCGCAGCAGGGGCGCTGGAGCCGGGTGGTGATCGAGAAGCCGTTCGGTCACGACCTGCAGAGCGCACAAGAGCTCAACGGCGTCGTCAACAGCGTGTTCCCCGAGGAGTCGGTGTTCCGCATCGACCACTACCTCGGCAAGGAAACCGTTCAGAACATCCTCGCGTTGCGCTTCGCCAACGCGCTGTACGAGCCGATTTGGAACGCCAATTTCGTCGACAGCGTCCAGATCACCATGGCCGAGGACATCGGCCTCGGCGGCCGCGGCGGCTACTACGACGGGGTAGGCGCGGCCCGTGACGTGATTCAGAACCACCTGATCCAATTGATGGCGCTCACCGCAATGGAGGAGCCGGTCAACTTCAGCCCGCACGAACTGCAGGCCGAGAAGATCAAGGTGCTTTCGGCGACCCAGCCGATGCAACCGCTGGACCAGACCACCGCGCGCGGGCAGTACACCGCCGGCTGGCAGGGCAACGAAAAGGTGCCCGGCCTTCTCGAGGAGGAAGGCTTCTCCAAGGACTCCAAGACCGAGACGTACGCGGCCATCACGCTGGAGATCGACACCCGACGCTGGGCGGGCGTGCCGTTCTTCTTGAGAACCGGAAAGCGGCTTGGGCGCAGGGTGACCGAGATCGCGTTGGTGTTCAAGCGCGCTCCGCACCTTCCCTTCGACACCACGATGACCGAGGAACTCGGCAAGAACGCGTTGGTGATCCGGGTTCAGCCGGACGAGGGCATCACGACCCGCTTCGGCTCCAAGGTGCCCGGCAGCCAGATGGAGGTCCGTGACGTCAACATGGACTTCTCCTACGGCGCGGCGTTCGCCGAGGACTCCCCCGAGGCCTACGAGCGGCTGATCCTCGACATGCTGCTCGGCGAACCGTCGCTCTTTCCGGTCAACAGGGAAGTCGAATACTCCTGGGAGATACTGGATCCCGTGCTCGACTATTGGGCCGGGCACGGCAAGCCCGACCCTTATGAGTCGGGGACCTGGGGGCCGGAGTCGGCATTCGAGATGATCCGCCGAATGGGCAGAGAATGGAGGCGGCCATGACGCGAAGGCGACGACGAGTGAGCATCGCAGCGACGAAGGAGCGAGGAGCGGAGCGACAAGGAGTCGAGCCGAAATGATCGTCAATCTGCCTGACGCCAGCACCAACGACATCAACAAGAAGATCATCAGCCTCCGGGAAGAGGGCGGCGCGGTCACGATGGGCCGGGTGCTGACGCTGGTCATCGCCCCCGACTCCGACGAACATTCTCGAAGACTCCGTCGAGGCGGCCAACTTCGCCAGCCGCGAGCATCCCTGCCGGGTGATCGCGGTGCTGGCGGGCGACCGCAAGGCCGCCGATCCGCGGCTCGACGCCGAAATCCGGGTCGGTGCCGACGCGGGTGCCGGCGAGGTCGTGGTGCTGCGGCTCGCCGGCGAACTCGCCGACCACGCGAGCAGCGTGGTGCTGCCGTTCCTGTTGCCGGACACGCCGGTGGTGGCCTGGTGGCCCGCGGGCGCTCCGGCCGAGCCGGCACAGGATCCCCTGGGCCAGTTGGCGATTCGCCGCATCACAGATGCGACCAATAGCAGCGACCCGTTGGCGGCGATCAAGAGCAGGCTCAAGGGCTACACCGCGGGCGACACCGATCTGGCGTGGAGCCGCATCACCTACTGGCGTGCACTGCTGGCGACGGCGATTGACCAGGCACCGTTCGAGCCGATCAAATCGGCGCTGGTGTCGGGTCTGAAGAACGAGCCCGCGCTGGACATTCTGGCTGGCTGGTTGGCAAGCCGAATCGACGCTCCGGTGCGGCGGGCGGTCGGTGATCTGAAAGTCGAGCTGGAGAGACCCAGCGAGACGGTGACACTGAGCCGACCGCAGACGGGCGTGACCGCGACGCTGACGCGCACAGGCAGGCCGGAGGCGCTGATTCCGCTTGCGCGCAGAGACGCCAAGGAATGTCTGGCCGAAGACCTGCGCAGGCTCGACGCCGACGAGATCTACTTCCAGGCCCTCGAGGGCATCGACAAGGTGCAGTACGTGTGAATAGCAGCATCGAGAAGTATTCGGACAAGGCGGCACTCGTCACCGCTGTCGGGGACCGGCTGATCGGTGCGATCACCGATGCCATCGCGGCCAGGGGCCTGGCGCTGATCGTGCTGACCGGCGGCGGCACGGGCATCGGCCTGCTGGAGCACGTGCGGGACAACGGCGGCGCGATCGACTGGTCGAAGGTCCGGTTGTTCTGGGGCGACGAACGCTATGTCCCCGAAGACGACGACGACCGCAACGAGAAGCAGGCGCGCGAGGCGCTGCTGGACCACATCGACATCCCTGCGGCCAACGTGCATGCGATGCCCGCAAGCGACGGCGAGTTCGGCGACGACATCGACGCCGCGGCATTGGCGTACGAACACGTGCTGGCAGCCATCGCCGACGATGGCGGGCCCGCACCCGAATTCGACGTCCATCTGCTCGGCATGGGCGGCGAGGGCCACATCAACTCGTTGTTCCCGCACACCCCTGCGGTCCGTGAAACCGCTCGCCAGGTGGTCGGTGTCACCGACTCCCCCAAGCCGCCGCCGAAGCGAATCACCTTGACGCTGCCCGCTGTTCAGCGGTCGCGCGAGGTCTGGCTGGTGGTGGCCGGTGCCGACAAGGCCGATGCGGTCGCCGCTGCGGTCGGTGGCGCCGATCCCGACGACGTGCCCGCCGCGGGAGCGAAGGGCCGCGAGGCGACGGTGTGGCTGCTCGACGAGGACGCGGCGAGCAAGCTCGGCTCCTGAACCGTCTAGCCGCGGGCCAACGCTTCCCTGGCAGCGTTGCGGCCGGTGCGCACGGCGCCTTCCATGTAGCCGGCCACCCATTGGTCGGAACCGCACACGTAGAACGGCGGTTCGTGGGTGCCGTGCAGCGGGCCGACCCGGTGCACGTCGCCCGGCCGCCACTGCGTCACGTATCCCTGCGTCCACGGATCGGTCCCCCACAGCCGCTCGAACGTCGCCAACGGCTTGGCCGCCTCCGCCCCGAACCAGCTGGCGAGTTCGGCGAGCGCCTCCTCCCGCCGGTGCCTCGCCGAGGCGGACAGGTAGGCCGCGAACCGCTCCGGCGGAACGAGGCACGAAAGCACACCCTCGTTCTGCGGCCAGGACGAGCCGAGGATGCCCTCGGACTCGGTGAGGCCGTTCTGTCCGCGGTCACGCCAGAACGGGTGGCTGTATGCCGCAACGAACTTCGCCGCCAGCGCATGCCGCTGCCGGTGCAGTGACTCGAGGCGGGCGTCGGAGACGCCCTCCACGGTGATATCCCGCAACGGGCCCGCGGGCAGTGCGCTGACCACTGCTCCTGCGTGCACGATCTCGCCCGACGCCAACTGCACGGACGAGCTGCCTGGCGCCACCTTGACGGCCCGCACCGGCGACTTCAACCGGATGCGGCCGTCGAGTTCGGCGGCCATCCGCAGGGCGACGGTGGCCGACCCCTCGGCGACTCTCAGGTTCTCCCATTCGTCGTAGGAGTAGAGGCCCTTGCTCGGCATGCTGGCCGACTTGCGCAGCAGCGCAAGCAGCGAGGTCCGTTCGAATGAGCCGGAACTGAGGCCCAGCTGTCCCGCCTCGAGCGCACGACGCACATTGGGCGTCGCTCCGATGCTGCCCAGCCAGCCCATCACCGGCATCGAGTCGAGTGCGACCGCGTCGTGATGCGACCACGGGTCGTCCGGGTCGACTGTTGCTGCCAGCGAGGCGAACTCGCGCTCCACATGAAGCATGCTGCGGTGGTCGTCGTCGGAGAACCACGACGGGTCGTCGCCGATGTGCAGGTCCTCGTGCAGGACGTAGGTGAGCTCACCCGGTTCGGCGACGTAGCTCGGAATCAAGGTGAGGCCGAGCTCGGCGACCAGTTCCTGGTACGCGGTGTGTCCGTTTCCGACCACCTCACCGCCGAGCTGGACGATGCGGCCGTCGTCGAGCGTGGCCTGCTCGACCCGGCCGCCCGCCCGGCCGCGGGCTTCGAGGACGAGGACATCGGCGCCGCCCCGCGCGAGATCTCGTGCGGCGGACAGGCCGGCAAGACCGGCGCCGAGTACGACGACGTCGTAAGACATTCTGATTTCTCCTATTTCAGATCAACGGTGCGAGGCTGTGCTCGG
Source organism: uncultured Actinomycetota bacterium (assembly GCA_963716505.1). GTDB lineage: Bacteria > Actinomycetota > Actinomycetes > Mycobacteriales > Mycobacteriaceae > Mycobacterium. Next base: position 214,135 of record CAVQTL010000002.1, on the reverse strand, counting down.
GATGCCAGCCGATGCGGACACGCTCGCCGTCGACCCAGCGTTCCTCGGTCCGCGCCGCGTGCAGGTTCTGCTCCAGCACCGAGATCTCCACCCCTGGGGCGATCTCGAACAGGTAGGTCGTGGTGGCCCCTGCGTAGATGGTGGCCTTGAGGATGCCGTCGGTCTGCACCATCTCCGGCGTGAGGTCGGACAGCCATATCTTCTCGGGGCGCACGGCCACCGACACCTCGTCGCCGACGCCGCAGCCGTCGAGGGCGCCGGTCGGCAAATCGACGCCGCCGGGCAGGGTGATCCCGCTGCCCGCGTAGGTCCCCGACATCAGGTTGGCGGTGCCGATGAACTCCGCGACGCAGCGCGTGGCGGGGCGTTCGTAGATGTCCTCGGGAGTGCCGCACTGGTGCACTGTGCCGGCGCTCATGACGGCGATGCGGTCCGACATCGTCAGCGCTTCCTCCTGGTCGTGCGTGACGAACACGAACGTGATCCCGACCTCGCGCTGAATGCGCTTGAGCTCGACCTGCATCGCCTTGCGCAGCTTGAGATCCAATGCGGCAAGCGGCTCGTCGAGCAGCAGCACCGACGGGCGGTTGACCAGTGCGCGCGCCAAGGCGACCCGTTGCCGCTGCCCGCCGGACAGCGCGCTCGGCTTGTCCTTGTCGCGGCCGGTGAGCTGGACGAGCTCCAGCATCTCGCCGACGCGTCGCTTCATCTCGGACTTCGCCACCTTGCGGCGACGCAGCCCGAACGCCACGTTCTCCCAGATCGAGAGGTGTTCGAAGAGCGCATAGCTCTGGAACACCGTGTTCACGTCGCGCCGGTTCGGCGGCAGATCGGTCACGTCGTTGCCGTGCAGCGAGACTTCGCCATGCGTCGGGTCGGCGAAGCCACCGATCATCCGTAGCGTTGTGGTCTTGCCGCAGCCCGACGGGCCGAGCAGGGAGAAGAACTCGCCCGCCGCGATGTCGAGGTTCAGGTCGCGCACCACCGCGCTGTCGCCGTAGGACTTGGTGATGTTGCGCAGCGAGACGGCGCACGGCGCCGTCGCGACGGATCGATCGATGGTTTCGATCGCGGTCAGAGTTGATGTGGGCGTGGACATTTAGGCTGTACCTCCGAAGATATCGAGTCCATTGCCGCGCCTGCCGAAGAAGCGCGGGACGAGTAGGGCGATGGCGATCAGCACCAGCGAACCGACAAGCATCAGCGTGCCGACGGCGTTGATCGAGGGCTGGATGCCGAAGCGGATCGCCGAGTAGATGCGCACCGACAGCGGCTGCGGGTCCACACCGCTGGTGAAGAACGCGAGCACGAAGTCGTCGAACACGATCGTGAAGATCAGGATCGCCGCAGAGGTGATGGCGGGCATCAAAGCGGGCAGCGTGACCAGCCGCAGAGCCTGAATTCGGCTGGCGCCCAGATCCATTGCGGCCTGCTCGACCTCTGGGTTGAGCTCGGCGACCCGCGCCCGCAGGATGACAGTGACGTAGGAGATGGAGAAGGTGGTCTGGGCGATCATCAGGGTGGTCAGCGACGGCTGCAGGCCGACGCCCTTGAACAACATCAGTGACGCGACGCCGGTGACGATCTCCGGCGTGATCAGAGGGATCAGCATGATGATGTTGGCCGCCCGGCCGAGTCGGGTGCGGGCCCGGACCAGGCCGAACGCCAGCAGCACGCCGATGATGACCGAACCGACCATCGCGACCGCGGCCACTTCGAGGCTGGTCTGCAGCGATCTGGTCAGCTCCGCGTCGTTGAAGAACGCCTGGTACCAGCGCAGCGACCAACCCTCGAAGACGGTGAGCGACTTCTTGTTGTTGAACGAGAACAGCACCACCGCGACGATCGGGAGATAGAGCAGTATGAAGAACAGCACCGTCACCGCGATGGCGAAGCGCGGCTTGCGGTTCATCCCCGAACCCCTCATCGGCTCGCCTCCTTGCTGTCGCGCGCCGTCTGGCGCAGGTAGGCGAACATGCAGATCAACAAGAGGACCATCAGCGCCATCGTCAGGGCGGCACCCAACGGCCAGTTCTGGCCTGCGAAGAACTTGTCCTGGATGAGGTTGCCGATCATCAGGTTGTCCGGCCCGCCGAGCAGCTGTGCGCTGATGAAATCGCCCATCGCAGGCAGGAATACCAGCGCCAGGCCGGCATATGCACCGGACTTCGACGCGGGCACCGTCACCGCGAAGAAGGTCCGCAGCGACGTACCGTACAGGTCACGTCCCGCCTCGATCAGCGAGCCGTCCATCCGTTCGAGCGACGCGTAGATCGGCAGGATCATGAACACGACGTAGCCGTAGACGAGTCCACCGATCACGGCACCCGAGGTGTCGAGGACGTGAAAGCCGGCGGGGACGCCGATCCCCCGCAGCCACGTCATCACCGCGCTCTCGTCGGACAGCAGGGTCTGCCACCCGTACATCCGCACCAGATAGTTGGCAAAGAACGGCACCACAAGCAACGCCACCAGAGCGTTCTTGTAGCGCCCGCCGTGTCGGGCGATGGCGTACGCCACCGGGTAGGCGATCAGCAGGCAGATCGCGGATGCGCCGACGGCGTACACCAGGCTGCGGACGATCACCCTCAGGTACGTCGGGTTGAAGATGCCGACGATATTGTCGAATGTGCTGCCGAAGCGCGGATTGCCAAGAGCGTCAGTGGTTCCGAAGGTCAGCGCGATGAGTAACAGCAGTGCGGAGACGAAGAAGACCGACATCCAGACGGTGCCGGGCACCAGCATCCACGTCCACAACCGCTCACGGCGTGGCCGCCGTTCCGGCAGGACTTCCGGCGGCGCCTGTGGCCGCTCGAGCGTCGTCGTCATACCCCGACCTTCATTTCCGTGTAGGCGGCATCGCGGGCCTGGGTCTTGGCCACGCTGTCGTTGGTGAAATAGAGGTTGCGCGACAAGTCGCCGACGGTGACGGTGCACGCCGGATAGTCGGCGACGATCTCCTGGTAGACGGCCTCGGTGCCGTGCACGGGCATCGGATAACCGATGTAGTTGATGTTCTTCTCGACGTTCTCCGGTCGCAGCATGTAGTCGATGAAAAGCAGTGCGGTGCCGGGATGTTGCGCGTTGACCGGGATCGCGTAGGTGTCGGAGTTGACCGGCGCGCCCTCTTTCGGCGCCTCGAACCCGTAGATCGACGCGTCGGGCGCCTGCCACAGCAGCGCGGCCATGTCACCGCTCCATGTCTGGTGCATCCAGGCGTCACCGGCCAGCAGGTTGTTGTAGTCGTCGCTGCTGAACCCGCGCAGGTACGGCCGCAGCGAACGGAACTTGTCGATGATCGAGTCGAGCTCGTCGGTGCTGGCCGTGTTGAGCTCGTAGCCCTGCAGTAGCGAGAGCATGCCGAGCACCTCGTCGCGGTCGTCGAGGACGAAGGTGCGGCCCTTGGCCGTCTCGTTCCACAGGTCCGACCAGCTTCCGGAGAGAGTCTCGCCGAGCTTGTCCTTGCGCCAGGCGATGCCGGTCTTGTACATCGAGAACGGGATGGAGTGCGCGGAGCGCTGGTCATACCAGGGGTTGGCGAAGTACGGGTAGTGGTCGAAGATCAGCGGCGCGTTCTTCAGCGTCGACGGGTCGATGGCCCGTAACTGGTTGGCGGCCACCAGTTTCTGCACCCACTGCGCGGAGGGGAAGATGATGTCGTAGCGGTTGCCCGCCGACAGCTTGGCCTGCATGCTCTCCATCGAGTCGAAGTTGGACTGAATGACCTTGACGCCGTATTCCTTCTGGAAAGCCCTCGAATACGCTCGGGTCGACGTAGTCCGCCCAGTTGAAGTAGACGAGATCGCCGTCGATCTTGGGTTCGACAGGCTTGGTCGCCGCCGGGTTCGGCTTCGGTGTCATATATGCACAACCGGGTGCAACGAGTACGGCCGCGACGGCCGCGCTGCCGAACAGGAAACGCCTGCGGCTGAAGTCGGGGGTGGCGACCATTCTCATGGGCGGGTCTCCTTGGGGAACTCATCGGCGATACCGAGCACGGCCGCCGCCTGCGCCCAGATGGTGGAACGGGCGGTATCGATGGATAGCGACGGGTTTCCGAACATCAGCTGCACGCCGAATCCGTCGCACAGCGAGCTGATCAAACCGGCGAGCGCCACCGTGTCGCACTTGGCGAACTCTCCCGACGCGATGCCGTCGGCGAGGGTCTCCTCGATCCAGCCCTGCTGCGCCCCGTGCAGTTCGATGGCCACCGAACGGGCCTCGGCTTCGCGGTTCGCGCGGCACCACAGCTCCTGGTACATCGCCCACTCGCGGCGCAGGCTTTCCGTCGTCGGCAGGGACGCGGTGACGATCCGGGCCAGCCGCTTTGTCGCCGTGTCGTTTTCGGAGGGGGTCTGGTATACGTCGCGGCCGGTGTGCTCGAACGAGTAGCGCAGCGCCTCGGCGAAGAGCTTCTCGCGGTTGTCGAAGTGATAGTGCAGCGCTGCCGTGGACACGCCGGCCCGCTCGGCGACCATCCGCATCCGGATCTTCTCGAAGCCTTCCTCGCCAATGATCTCGCATGCGGCGTTGAGGATCGCGTCCCTGGTCCCGGCGGCGATCTCGGCGCGGGTGCGCCGCGACTCGGTGGCCATCATCGGGCCGGCTCCTCGTCCAGATCGCTTTCCGCGCTCAACGGGCCCAGGTCGGCGCGGATGCGAGCGGCGAACCACGCCACTCCCCTTTCGCGAAGCGACAGCGGGCCGGGCCGAAAGTCGGTGTTGCCCAACCCGATCTGCATCCGCTCGACCAGGTCTTCGTCCTCGTGGTTGGTGATCTGGCTGACGTACAGATTCAGCTTCTGCGCGACTCGGGTGCGCAGGTCGCAGTCCTTGCGACGCAGATACGTGCCTGGGACATCGACCTGGTCCACGCCGCGGGGGTTCATCTTCCACAGCAGCACGTGGTCGGGATAGAGATCGATCACCGTGTTCGGGTAGATCGCGATATAGCGGAAGATGCGCTTGTCCTCGTCGATCAGGCCGGGCATCGGGCGGACGTAGCGCTGGTAGGACCGCTCGGCCCAGTTGTCGGATGCCTTCTCCCGCAACGGCGCGTCGTAGACGACGTAGGCGTCGGTCGTCTCCACCGAGTACTGCTTGTAGTCGAGCAGCCGCATGAGCCCCGGATGTGCGACCGGCACGTGGTAGCCCTCGAGGTAGTTGTCGACGGCCACCTTCCAGTTGGACTGCTGCTTGTGCTCGGGCTGGTTGACGTGGATGCGGGCGTCGCCGAACGCCTCCATCTCACCGCCGAGGTAGCGCTCGAGCAGTGGCCGGACACCCTCGAGCTGTGGCGCGAGCGGCTCCGCTGCGAGATCGAGGTTGACGAAGATCAGGCCGCAGAACACCTCCGCCCGCGCGGCGAACAACGACAGCTTCGACTTGTCGAGGCAAGGGATGGTGCGGTTCTCGGGCGCGCCGACGAGCGTTCCGTCGAGGTGGTAGGTCCAGCCGTGATACGGGCACCGCAGCGCCTTCTCTTCGCCGGGCTCGGAAACCAGGCGGGTGCCGCGATGCCTGCAGGTGTTGAGGTGCGCGCGGATGCCACCGTCCTCGGTGCGAACGACGACGACCTCTTTGCGGCCAACGGTGCCGACGATGCGCGAGCCCGGGTTGGGCAGGTCGGTGACGTGTCCGACCAGCTGCCATGTGCGGTCGAAGATCCGCGTCTGTTCGAGGTCTGCCACCTGCGGGTCGGTGTAGTAGCGCGAGGCCAGCCCCGGCTCCAGCGGTTCGAGTTCGACGCGCGGGCGGCGTGGCCTGGTCTTTTCGACTGTCTTTACGGGCGTCTCGGTCATCGGTGTGATGCGTCTTTCTTCCGAAGTTCGGATTAGGGACTAGCTGACTAACTGATTAGTTTGTTACTGTGCCAGTGTTCCGCATCACATGTCAAGGGTCAGGAGGACCTAGTGCACAGGCACTCGCGGGCGACCACCGCCTGGCTGGGCCTTACCCCAGAGCCGGAGCGGTCGCTGCCCGAACTGCTGGCCTACCTGCAGGAGGAGTCGACGGTGTCGCATGAGCGCAATCGCGTCACCCACCTCGTCCTGCGGGGTACCAGCAGACGCTGGCTGCGCTACCTCGATCGAGCCGCACAGCTCGCGCTCGAGGTGGCCGACGGCGGTCGCGACGGAGACCCCGAGCTGGCGCTCGCCGTCGCACACGTGGTGCTGGATCACGACCGGATGCTGATCGGGCTGCCCGGCAGCGCCTACTACCGCACGGCAGAGCGCCGGCGCCGTCTCGCCGAGGCGATCGCGGTGCTCGAGGCGCGGATGAACACCAACCAATTGGAGATGTCATGAAACTTCTTCTCGACACGGACGTATGTCAGGGCTACGGCCTGTGCCAGATGGCCGCGCCCGACCTCGTCGACCTTGACGACTCGGGTTACGCCGAACTGCTCGGCGACGGCACCGTGCCCGCATCCGAGCACAACCTCGCCCATGACGCCGTGAGTTCATGCCCGGCGCGAGCCCTGCGGGTACAGAAGTGAGCCGTGATCTGGCGGCGTTGTTCGACCCGACGTCGATCGCGGTCGTCGGCGCCAGCACCGACCCTGCCAAGTGGGGAAATGCCGTTGCGCTGCAGGCACTTCGCGGTACTCACCGCCATAGGGTGCAATTGGTGAACCGCAGCGGCGGCGTGATCCTCGGGCATCGGACTCATGGGTCGGTCGCCGAACTGGACGGCCCGGTGGACCTGGCCGTCATCGCGGTCCCGGAAGCCGGATTCGAGGACGCCGTCGACGGCGTGCTCGCCAAGGGTGCGCGCGCGATCGTCGCGATCACCGCGGGTCTTGGCGAGGCGGGCGCGCAGGGACGGGCCCGCGAGGAAGCACTCATCGCCCGTGTCCGCGACGCCGGCGCGGTACTGGTCGGTCCCAATTGCCTTGGCCTGGTGGACAACACCACCGCGACGTACCTGTCGTCGAATCAGTTCGCGCCGGGCGATGTCGCCGTGCTGAGCCAGAGCGGGAACCTCGCCATCGAGCTGGACCGGTTGTTCACCGCGCGCGGTCTTGGCATCTCGAGGTTCATCTCACTGGGCAATCAAGCAGATGTCAGCCTCGTCGAGTTGATCGACGCCTGCACTGCCGATCCCGCGACAGCGGCGATCGCGGTCTACATCGAGGACTTCCGCGACGGCCGCGGCTTCGTCGACGCGGCGGCCGCCGCTGCGCGGTCGGGAACCCCGGTGGTGGTGCTGGCCGCAGGTGCGAGCAGCGCGGCCGCCCGTGGCGCGCAGTCCCATACCGGCTCGCTGACCAGCGACTCGGCGGTGATCACCGCAGCATGCGCACTGGCGGGCGCGATCCTGGTGCACACACCACGCGAACTCGCCGACGTGCTGCTGGCACTGCGGCAGCAGGCGGTTCCGCGGGGACGACGGGTCGCGGTGCTGACCGACGGCGGCGGACACGGCGTCATCGCCTGCGACGTGGCCGAATCCACGGGGCTCGACGTTCCCGAACTCAGCGACGGCACCCAGGCCCGGCTGCGGGAGGCGCTGTGGTCACAGTCGCAGGTCGGCAACCCCGTCGACCTGGCCGGTGCAGGCGAGATGGATCCCGACAGCTATGCGCGGGCCTTCGCCGTGCTGCAGGATTGCGACGAGGTGGACGCGATCCTGATGACCGGCTACTTCGGCGGCTACTCCAGCGGCGAGGACGGCCTCACGGGTCTCGGCCCAGCCGAATGCGCGGCCGCCAAGCAAATCGCGGCCGACGCCGTCGGTGCGAAACCGACGGCGGTGCAGTCGATTTACCCCGATGCACCCGCGTGCCAGATCCTGCGCGAGGGCTCCGTGCCGGTGTTCGCGGCCATCGAGGATGCCGCGACGGCGCTGGCCGCGGTCACCGAATCGGCGCCGACGGCCACGCTGGCGCCGCTGCCTGTGCCCGCACAACCGGTCGCCGATACGGATTACATGGCATCGCGCAATGCTTTCGCCGCCGCCGGAATCGATTTCGTCCCGGCACGCGAAGTGCGGACCGGCGACGAGCTCGCCTCTGCCGCAGATGAACTGCAGGGACCGTTCGTCCTTAAGGCGCTTGGTCTGCTCCACAAGTCCGACGCGGGCGGCGTCGTGGTCGGCCTCCCGTCCCGCGATGCGGTTCTCGACGCACACGCCCGGCTCGTCGAAAGGCTCGAACCACCGTCGTTCTCGGTCGAGGAGATGGCCGACCTGAAGGGCGGCGTCGAGTTGATCGTCGGCGCCCGCTGGGATCCGCGTTTCGGGCCGACGGTGCTCGTCGGTATGGGCGGTACGGCGACCGAGGTGTTGCGCGATGTGCAGGTGGCGCTCGCCCCGGTCGACGAGCCGGGCGCCACCCGCATGCTCGAGCGGTTACGCACCGCTGCCCTGCTCCGCGAGCACCGCGGCAGGCCTGCGGTGGATATCGCCTCGGCCGCGCGGGCAGTCGCACGCCTGAGTGAATACGCCGCTGCTCATCCCGAGATCGCCGAGCTCGAAATCAACCCGCTGCTCGTCACCCCGTCAGGAGCAACCGCTCTGGACGCCCGAATCGTCAAGCACCAGTAGGAGAAACAGATGGACTTCGCATACACCCCCGCCCAGCAGGAGCTGAAGGCACGCGCCGCCGCGTACGCGGAACTGCTGATGGACTACGAGGACGAGGCCGAGCAGGCAGGAGGTCCGCTGCCGAAGGAGACCGTCGAGAAACTCACCCACGCGGCGATGGACGCGGGTGTCTACGGGATCAACATGCCCAAGGAATGGGGCGGCGCCGGCCTCACCCTCCTCGAGCAGGTCATCGTCGAAGAGGAGTTCGGCAAGGTGACGAACTGCCTCTGGGACATCCCGTGGCGCCCGTCGAACGTGCTGGCGTTGGCATCCGAGGAGCAGCGGCAGCGCTATCTGCTGCCGATTCTGCGCGGCGAGCGGTTCGACGCGTTCGCGACCACGGAACCGGACTCCGGCTCCGATGCAGGGGCGATCGCCACCACCGCAACTCCGGTCGAGGGCGGCTGGCTGCTCAACGGCGAGAAGTGGTTTGTCACCTGCGGTGATGTCGCCGACTTCCTGCTCGTGCAGGCGAATGTGCTGCCGGACAACGCGTCCACTCTGTTCTTTGTCGAAAAGGACACACCCGGTGTCAAGCTCAGCCGCACACCGCACTTCATGCACTCCGCCGTCAACGGCCATCCCGAGTTCGTCTTCGCGGACGTGTTCGTGCCGACCGACTCCGTGCTCGGTGAGGTCGGCCAGGGTTTCGAGCTGACCAAGGACTGGTTCACCGACGAGCGCCTGATGATCGCCGCCCGCACCGTCGGCGTCGCAGAACGCGCGCTGAAGCTCGCGCGCGACTGGGCGATCCAGCGAAAGCAGTTCGGCCAGCCGATCAGCGACTTCCAGATGATCCAGGCGATGCTGGCGGACTGCGCCGTCGATATCGCGGTGAACCGTGCCTACACCCACCAGGTGGCATGGGAGGCCGACAACGGCGTCGACCGGAAGACGTTGCACGCCAAGGCCTCCATCGCCAAGCTCTCCGCGAGCGAGGCGGCAGGCCGGGTCGTCGACCGCTGCCTGCAGATCTTCGGCGGCCGGGGATACGACCGGTCCTACCCCATCGAGCGGATGTATCGCGAGGTGCGCGTCGACCGGATCTGGGAAGGCACCTCGGAGATCCAGCGCGTCATCGTCGCCAACGAGCTGATCAAACGAGGCACCGCCTTTCTCGATCTCCCGGTCGGATAATGGGCGCCGACGCATGGGGCTCCGGACACCCGGTGCCCCGACTGGAAACCGACATCAACCTATACGTCTGAAAGGAACTGACAAATCATGGAATTCGGCTACTCGCCTCTTCTGCTCGATCTCAAGAACAGGGCCCGCACCCTCACCGAGAAGATCATCCCGTTCGAGGACGAGTGCGAGCGGAACAACGGACTCACACCCGAATCACACGCGTCGATCAAGGCCGCCGTCCTCGACTCAGGACTGCAGGCCATCAACACACCGACCGAGTTCGGCGGTGCGGGCCTGAGTGTCCTCGAACAGGTCGTGGTGCAGGACGAACTCGGCAAGCTCACCAACGCCCTGTGGGACTGCGTGTGGCGGCCGGCCAACCCGCTGACGCACGCCACCCCGGAGCAACGTGAGCGATATCTGATCCCCGGTGCCCGCGGCGACCGCCGCGACGCAGTCGCGATCTCGGAAGCCGCAGCCGGATCGGACTTCTCGGCGGCGACGACGACCGCATCACCGGACGGCGACGGCGGATACGTGATCAACGGCGAGAAGTGGTTCGTGACCGTCGGCGACGTCGCCGACTATCTCATCGTGCTGGCGAATGTCGAACCGGACCACGCCCCGACGATGTTCCTCGTCGACGCCGACACGCCCGGCGTGAAGATCACCAACGTTCCGCGCTACACCCACACCTTCGTCTACGAGCACCCCGAGTTCGCCTTCACCGATGTCCGGGTACCTGCCGACGCGGTGCTGGGCGGCGTCGGCGCCGGGCTCGAGCTGACCCGCGACTGGTTCACCGAGGAGCGGCTGATGATCGGCGCGCGGACCATCGGTGCCGCCGAGCGCGCGCTGACACTCGCCGTCGACTGGGCCCGCGAGCGCGTGCAGGGCGGCGAACCGCTGATCAACCGGCAACTGATCCAGGGGATGATCGCCGACTCCGTCGTCGACATCACCACCAACCGGGCCTTCACCCACCAGGTGGCATGGGAGTTCGACCAGGCCGACCCACAGGACGCCGACCAGCGAAAGACGTTGCACGCCAAGGCTTCGACGGTGAAGTTGGCGGCGTCTGAGGCGTCGAACCGGGTCGTCGACCGGGCCGTCCAGATCTTCGGCGGGCGCGGGTACATCCGCGACTATCCGGTCGAGCGGTTGTGGCGGGAGCTGCGGGTCGACCGGATCTGGGAGGGCACCTCCGAGATTCAGCGGTTGGTCATCGCCAACGAGACCAACAAGCGCGGTCTCGAGAACCTGTTGTCCTTCCGTGGCTAGCACGGCGGGCACAGTCGAGGTCCATCGCGAGGGCGGCTCGCCTATTCGGTGCTCAACGACGCGTCCGCGCTGTCCGACTCGCCGTCGGCGAAACCGGCGGTGTAGTCGCTGAGCTGACGCTCCGTGTCACGATCGGTGGCCCACCAAGGGTGGCCCTGGCACTGTCTGCGCTGCATGCAGGTCAGACGGTAAGTCGGCCACCACGGTTCCGTGCCTTATTTGGTGCTCCTCTCGTCCGCCCGTTATGGTCAAATGACCCTCATGGCAGACAAGGGTGTCAGCAGGACCGGTGCCCGCACCGGGCGCGAGCGAATTCAGAAACTCGCGCAGGCGGCGCTGAACGCCGATGTCACGGTCGAGCAGGTCGACACCATCCTCGTCGGGCTCGCCGAGACCCTGGTGGATCTCAACAATTCGACGGGCAACCTCGACGCGACGCTGGAACGGTTCAACGACACGATCAGCCGGATCAACGAGTTGGCGCCACGGCTGAACGCGGTGGTCGACCGCCTCGAGGGAATCGTCGACCGCGTGGAACGCATCGTCGGCATCGGCGAGGCCGCGGTGGCGCCGCTCGCGGCGACCGAATCCGCTGTGCGAGGCGCCATCAACGCGGTGCGCCGAACGACCCGGCTCTAGTGCCGGCCAGCGTCCCGGCGCCTTCGCCTCCGGTCGCCGATGGCACCGGGCTGCCGTGGGACGTCCCCGTCGACGACGCGGTCGCCGCGATCGCGGCGGCCCGCGCCCGGCACGGCGACACGTTCGCCGTCAACAGCGGCGACGACCACTATCTGTTCACCTTCTCCCCCACGGGTGTCGAGTCGTTCTACGCGCTGCCCGAGGAAGCGGCGAGCAAGGGCGTCGCCGACTACCTGATGCTGCGGCGCAAGCTGCCCGATGAGATCTTCGTAGGCAGGCGCGTCCTGCCGACATCGTCTGTTTCGCCGCGACGACGTCGCCTCATACCTCGCCAACCTGCACGTGGCGCTGAACCAGACGGTGGCCGAACTGGGTCCGGATGGCGCGATAGACCTTTTCGGCCTCACCCGCAGGCTCGGGCACCGGATGGGACTGGCCTCGTGGGCGGGACCCGGATCGGCGCAGGGAGACGCCTTCGAACGGCTGGTGTCGGCGTTCGACACCCTGGACGGCTCCGACGCGTTCGTGCACCCCGACGCGATGGCCGCCGTCGCCGCGTCGGACAAGCGGGCAGAACGGTCGGCGTTGGAAACGGTCGTCGCGGTGGTGGAACAAGCCGTGCACCGGTGCGACTCCGGCGCGGTGGCCGACACCGCGCTGTTCGGCCGGATCGTCGACGCCTGGTCCTCGGAGACGGGGGCTGACCGGGTCCGCGGTATCGGGCTGGATGTCGCGCTGATCCACATCGCGTCGATGTCCAATCTGATGGCCGCACTCGGCTGGGCAATGGTCGACCTCCTCGAGCACCCGGCGGAACTGGAGGCGGTGGTCGGCGGCGACGGCGACCTGGCACAGCGCTGCGCGCTGGAGAGCACGCGGCTGGCTCAGCGTTCGATCATGTCGCGGGCGGTGCTGGCTCCGGTCGACCTCGACACCGGCGATGTGACGTATCGGGTGCCCGCCGGTTGGACCATCGCCACCCTGCTGCCGCTGCTGAACACTTCGGCCGCACCCGGCCTGCAGCGCTGGGACCCCGCACGCTGGCATCGGTACCGGCTCGCCGATCAGGACGCGTTGCCGTCGCCGATGCTGGTTACGGCATTCGGGCACGGCAGGCACACCTGCCCGGCGCAGCCGTTCTCCCTGGCGGCGATGACGTCGGCGATGACTCGCCTGCTCGGCCACTACCGGATGACCCCGCGCTGGACCTCCTACCCGCGCCCGGTGTCCGAACAGATCGGTGGGGTGGCGCGGTCGGCCGACCGGTGCCCGGTCGACTACGTGCAGCGGTGACGGCCACCTCAGACGAAATCCGAACCGCCGTCGACGTTCACCGTCGCCCCGGTGACGTAGCCGTTGCGCTTCGACGCCAGATAGGTGGTGATGGAGGCGATCTCCTCGGGCAGGCCGGCGCGTCCGAGGTCACACGGCTGGTGAAAGTTGTTGTCGATCCACGTCATGACGTCCTTGGGATCGGAGGCATCCAAACCGTCGGCCGCCAGGATGTCCTTCAGGACCTCCGTGAAGCTCGCCGTGACAATGGTGCCCGGGCAGACACAGTTGACCAGGATGCCGTCCTTGGCAAGGCTTTTGGAGAGGTTCTTCGTGACGCTGCTCAATGCCGCCTTGGATGCGGTGTAGGCGACGATCCGTGGGTTCTGTCGCTGAATCGAATGGGCCGACAGCGTGACGATCCGGGCCCACCGGGCCGCCCGCAGCAGGGGCAGGGCGGCGCGGATCGATCGCACCCCGGACATGGTGCCCAGCGCGAAGGTTTCTTCCCACTGGTCGTCGGTCATCTCCTCGAAGTAGCCGTCACCCGGGCCGATGGTATGGACAAGGCTGTTGAGTTCACCCCACCGTTGCGCGACGGAATCGAAACCGGCAGCGATCGATTCGGCGTCCGACATGTCGACGCTGAGTCCGACGGCGTCCGGTGCACCCGCGGCACGCAGCGTTTCCACCGCTGCATCGAGTGCGGCCGCGCTTCTGGCCATCACCGCGACGCGCGCGCCTTCGGCGGCAAGGGTTTCGGCTATCGCGAGCCCCATGCCCTTGCTCCCGCCGGTGACAACCGCTGCGGCGCCGACCAATCCGAGATCCACAATCGTCCCTACTCTCCGTGCTTGTGCGCGACTCCGAGCCCGCCGAGGCAAAACCGGATGGCGTGTCGCCGAATGTCAGCGCGGTTGCCGTCACCCGTTGCCCACTGACGTTCGACAACCGCCCATACCGTGCCCTGAATGGATTGCGCGTCGGTCACAGGGTCGATGCCGGGGAAGATTCCGAGCTGTTCGCCCCGCACGAGTTGTTCCACAAGGGGTTTGAGGATCTCGGCGTATGCATCGCTCACCAACTCGGGCGCGGCGAACATCTGAGTCTGGGCCTCCAGAGACATCTTGCGCAGATCAGAGCGGATCTTCTCGTCGAAGGCCAGGTCGAGCCGACCGTCGATCCAGGCCACCACCGCTTCGACGGGGCCGGCGCACGCCGACATCGCTCGTCGCAGTCGCAGCGCCTCAACCCGCGCCATATCGACGAAGACGGCCGAAACCAATTGGTCCTTCGAGTCGAAGTGCCGGTAGAACGCCCGGGTGCTCAGGTGCGCACGACTCAGTACCTGGGCGACGCTCAGGCTTCGGACCCCCTCCTCCCGAACGATTTTCGACGCAGCCGCAAGGATCGCGAGGCGCACCGCGGGGCTCGGGTCAAGCTTCTTGGTTCGTCGCGGCACCGCTCGCGCGCCCGCTTGCGTCTTGACCATCGCCGCTTCAAGCCGTCGCGTCGTAGGCGGCGAGATATTCGGTGAACGGCTCGCGCACCCGCTCGGGTGTCAGGCCGTAGTCGGCGAGCTCGTAGGCGTGGGAGCCGCGGGAACCCGGCTTGTGCTCATCGGCCCACCGCCGGACGGCGATACGGGCGGCTTGGGTGAAGTCAAGGCCCAGCTGTGCGTAGCTCTTCTCCAGGGCACTGACCGGATCGACCTGAAGGTCGGCGAAGGACACGTCGACGAAGCGGTCGTCGCCGAGCCGTTTCCGGAAGTCCATCGCGCGCCGTACCCCTTCGGCCCAGCATTCCAATTGCTCGGCGCCGAGTTCCTCCGGGTCGTTGCGATCGCTGCTCCAGCTGCGGACGTAGGCGATCAGACTGCACACCGATGCCAGAACTTTGGCCGGATCACGGTGGCTCCACAGAAATTTGGCGTTCGGGTACGCCTCGACGAGAGCGTCGAGAGCGAACATGTGCACGGGCGTTCTCAGATGCCACAGGGTCGGCGGGCAATGCCACTGAAGGAGCTTGAGCACCTGGCGGTGGAAGGTGTACGTCTCCCGCATATCGCACTGCATCAGCCAGGCGAGATAGCCGGGCACGCGGACCACACCGTCGAAGTGGAAGGTGCGGAAGCTCATTCCCATCAAGTCCTGGCACTCGGTGGCCGCTTCCGGCTCCGAGTTGATCATCGTGCGCATGCGCGGGAACAGTTCGTCCATCATCGCGATCCCCTCAGCCGCCTGTGCGATCCGCGGGTCGGTGTGCTGGGTGGCCTGCTCCGGCGGCGGCGTGCAGGCCTGGGACTCCCACTGTCGCAGCGAGCGAAACTGTGGATCGCTGGCCACCAGCTGGCTCAGGGCGGTGGTGCCCGTGCGGGGCAGTCCGATGACGAACACCGGGCCGCCGACCACCTCGTCGTCGATCTCCGGGTGCTGTTTGTAGGTGTCCACGATCCGCAGCCGCTGGATCAGCGCATTGCTGATGGTCGCGTGCTGGATGACGTTGCCCATCTCGTTGAGGTCGGCTTCGGTGTTGAGCGCCTCGACGGTCCGCTCCAGTCCTTCCCGGTAATAGGGCGAACCGAAATCGTCCAGACCGGTTGCCGCGCGCGCACCATCGGAGAGTTCCTCGGCGGAAAACGTCATGCGGAGAACCTCTCAAACACGGCGCGGCGGCGCGCCTCGATGATCGAGGCCCGTTCCTGTGCGGTGACAGTCTTGGTTTCCTTCGGCAGCGCCGAGGAGATCTCATCGAACTTCACCACCCGCGCGGTGGGGACGGGTGCAGTCTCCGTGCGCACACAGCGCAGGATCATCGACCCGCTGCTGTGTCCCGCGGCGTCGAGCCAGTTCGCGACGCCGGGGTCTTCCGAACAGATGACGACACGCAGGATTCCATCGGAGTCGATCGACGCTTGATGCGCGTTGAGGCTGGACTGACGACGCCCGTAGTGGATTGTCTCCCACCACTGGTTGCCGATCGAGTAGCTCCAGTAGACGCCTTCGGGGGGATCGACTTCCAAGATCAACGCCTCGTCGGGCGCCAACTCGAATCGGCCGATGACGGGCCGGTTTTCCGCCGCCGCCCCGATCGCGGTGCGGTCGATCGGCGGCATGAAACCGTTGACCGGCGGCCCGGAGTTGAAGTCCAGGAAGAACTTCAGATTGGCGAGGACGAAGTCACCCAAGGCGTACAACTCCCGCGTGACCGCGATATCGAGATCAACGGAGCGGTCCTCGGCCTGGACATCCTCGCCGATCCGTTCGATCTGCAGCGATGACGGGACCTCGGTGTCCCAGTCGTAGAAGAAGTGCCGCACCGACAACGTGGGATGGTCGCCCGCGATACAAAGCCAGTTTCCGGCGTGCTCGTCGGCGGACAAGATCGCCTCGAAGTTCCCGTCGGCATCCACCTCAAGTTCGTCGACCAAGCAATTGGTTGTCGACACGATGCCATCCATCGTCTGCAAGCCGACATATCGAGCAGTGCCGCGGTTTCCGAACAGCCGGTACGTCTCGCCGCGGCGCATCGTGGCGCGCAGGTAGATGCAGTCGGGACACTCCATGCCCCAGGTCAGGACGTCGTTCATACTGGTTCGCCCGACCGCGAGAATCGGATCCGGATCGACCCGGAGCGCCTCGTCGATACCGACCGCGAGTAACACCATGAGATGCCGCATGCCCGACGCGTAGTCGATGCGATTGCGGTTGACGGGAGCCGAAACCACCAGCTGCTCGGCCTCTTTCAGCCGTTCGAGCAGATGAGACCAGGCGCCCGACAGGTCGGCGCCCTCGCTCGTAGCGCCGGAAAGGGCCGCTTCGGCAATGGAAAACGGCAGCCACGCCTGGGCGTCGGGACTGTCGGCCACGCTTGCCTCCGTTTCCACCGGCGTCAGGCACCCACACCTGAAAACAGTGTTTTCATTTTGTTGTCCCGAACTATCACATCTGGCCGTGCTAACTGTCAACGGTTCTTGGCAAATCGCGACTCCTAAAGGGTTTTCGGCCATGGCTGCCGACAGGCAGAGCCCGGCACATCATTCTTGGCTTATTTGGCCAGGAATACCGGCCGATCCGGCGCTACCCGCTGTTTCTCAACGCGGTGGCAAGCCCGCTCATCGTCAGCAGGATGCCGCGCTGAACGAGTTCGTCGTCGTCGCCGGACCGGTACCGGCGCAACAGCTCGACCTGAAGGTGGTTCAGCGGCTCCAGGTACGGGAACCGGTTGAACACCGAGCGGGCCAGGGCGGGGTTGTCGGCGAGCAGGTCGTCGTGCCCGGTGATCAACCCGTGTATCCGGATGGTGCGTTCGTGCTCGGCGACGATCTTGTCGAACACCCGCAGGCGCAGCGCCTCGTCGTCGACCAACTCCGCGTACCGGGCCGCTAGACCCATGTCCGACTTCGCAAGCACCTGAGCCATATTCGACAGCACGGTGCGGAAGAACGGCCAGCGCCGGTACAGATCCTGCAGTACCTCCAGCCGGCTATCCTCGCCCGGGCCGCCGTCCGCGACGAATTCCTCGAACGCGGTCCCGGTGCCGTACCAGCCGGGCAGCATGACGCGCGACTGGCTCCAGGCCAGCACCCACGGGATCGCCCGCAGGTCGGATATCGACGTGGTGGGCTTGCGCGACGTCGGCCTGCTGCCGATGTTCAGCGCGCCGATCTCACCGACAGGAGTGGACGCCTTGAAGTAGTCGACGAAACCGGGTGTCTCGTGGACCAATTCGGCGTATGCGCGGTGTGCGCGCGCGGCCAGGTCGTCGAGCACCTCGTAGGCGGGTCCGGCCTCGTCCCCGAGCCCCTCGACGTCGAGCAGCGACGCCTCCAGCGTCGCGGCAAGCAGGGTCTCCAGGTTGCGGTGCGCGATCCGCGGTTCCGCGTACTTCGCGGCGATGACCTCGCCCTGCTCGGTGAGCCGCAGCGACCCCTTCACCGCTCCCGGCGGCTGCGCAAGGATGGCGTCGTAGCTGGGGCCGCCGCCGCGGCCCACGGTGCCGCCGCGACCGTGGAAGAGCCGCAACCGGATTCCGGTCTTACGAGCGGACTCGACAAGGTCCAGCTCGGCGCGGTACAGCGCCCAGTTTGCCGCCAGATAGCCGCCGTCCTTGTTGGAGTCTGAATAGCCGAGCATGACCTCCTGGCTGTCGCCGCGCGAGGCCACCAGCGACCTGTACAGCGGAAGGTCAAGGGCCGCTTCGAGAATCGACGAGCCGCGCTGCAGGTCATCGATCGTCTCGAACAACGGCACGATGCTGACCGGGCTGTATGCGTCCAGACCGGACGCATCGAGCAGGCCGGACTCCTTCAACAACACCGCCGCCTCGAGCATGTCGGAAACCGACTGGCACATCGAGATGACGTAGTTGGGCACCGCATGCGGGCCGAACACATGCACGGCGCGGGCGGCGGCGGCGCAGATGTCGAGTTCCTTGCGTGCCAGCTCGGAGAGTTCGGCGCCATCGCCGATCAGCGGCCGCCGCGTGCCGAGCTCGGTCACCAGAAGCTCGACGCGGTCGGGTTCGGGCAGTGACCGGTAGTCGGGGTGCACACCGGCCCACGCCAAGAGCTCCGCGACGACCTCCTCGTGCACATCGGAGTTCTGTCGAAGATCCAGGCCGGACAGATGAAAACCAAAGGTGCGTACGGCTTCCCGCAATCGCGCCAACCGGTCGTCGGCCAGCACCGCGCTGCCGTTGGCCCGCAGCGACCCGTCGACGACGTCGAGGTCTGCCAGTAGCTCCGCAGGCGTTTCGTAAGCCTTGAGCCCGAGGTCGAGCTCGTGCTCGGGTTGGTCGTCGAGGATCTGCTGTGCGGTCGCGGTGAGCCTGCCGTGAATGACCCGCAGTGCACGCCGGTACGGCTCGTCGGCACGCGCGGGCTCGTGGCACGCATCGGCCAGCGTCGACAATTCGCCGCTGACCTTGACCAGCCGCGCCGACATCGACAGCTCTTCCTCCAGCGCGGTGATCTCGCCGAAGTAGTGCGCGAGCGCGGTGTACGCCGCTCGCGAGGTGGCCAGCCGGACAACGTCCGCGGTGACGTTCGGATTGCCGTCGCGGTCCCCGCCGATCCACGATCCGGGCCGCAGGATCGGCTCGCCGAGCAGGTGCGCATCCGGCCAGCGGGCCCGCAGTGCTGCGCGTACTTCGGCGTTCACCCTCGGGATGACATCGAGAAACGCAGCCGGGTAGTACCGCAGACCGGTTTCGATCTCGTCTTGAATCTTCAACCGGGACAACCGAATCAGCGCGGTCTGCCAGAGAGTCAGAATGTTGCGGCGCAGTTCGGTTTCGATGTCACGACCATCCGCAGTGTGGGTGTGGGCGTGCGAGCGGAGCCGCATCAACTCTGTGATGCGGTGCTGGGTGTCGAACACCGTGCGGCGACGAGTCTCGGTGGGATGTGCGGTGATCACCGGGGACACCAGTGCACCGGTCAGGGTCTCGGCCACGGTCGCGGCGTCGAGGTCGGCCGAGTCGAGCTTGAGGTAGGTGGCGGCCAGGCTGCTGTCCTGCGGCGGCTCGCCCGCAGCGACGTGAATGGCGCGGCGCCGCTCCCGATGGATGTCTTCGGCGACGTTGGCGAGCAACGCGAAATGGGTGAAGGCACGGATGACGGGAATGGCCTGGTGGATGTCGATGCCCTCGAACATCCCGGCGAGCTCGGCCCGGTCGATCTCCGAGCGGCGCACCCGGAACGACTCGACGCGGGCCCGCTCGACGAGGTCGAAGACCTCTTCCCCGTTCTGCTCCCGCACGGTGTCGCCGAGGATGGTGCCGAGGAGCCGGATGTCCTCACGCATGGGCTCGGTGGCTTCGCGCCCGACCTTGGTGCGGCGCACGGAGCCGATCGGCGCCAGCGAGATATCGGGTCCGTCAGCCATCAGCCAAGTATCGGCGACCGAATAGCTGCCCGCAGTGCGGGAACGGCGTTGGTCAGATCGCCGCCAAAACGACAAAGAAAAGGATGAACAAGAACAGCAGGACGAACGGAAGAAGGACCAGCGCGATGGTGATGCCGACACCGTTGTACTTCTGCGGACCCACACCGAGCGAGCCCGCGCTGAACGCCCACAACGGCGCCTTGTACTCGAGTTCGGCGGCCTGACCCGGACGCACATCTACCGTCGCTTCGGCCTGGCCCAGCTTCGGCGGCAAGAAGTACGGCACGTGAACGTGCACCTGATGCTGGCCGGGACGGGCGGGCAGATGGGTGCGGCCCCAGCCGGATACCGGCACTTCCTGGCCGTCAACGGCGATCTTCGGCTTGAAGAAGAACAGCAGCCAGGCGAGCGGAAAGAACTGGGTGTTGACCACGATGCCGTCGCCGGGCTGGCCGTACGGACTCGGCTGCGGCCCGGGTTGCTGGGGTGCGGGTGGTTGGCCGTACTGCGGATGTTGGTAATGCTGCTGCGGTGGCGGCGGCTGACCGCGGTACTGCTGCGGAGGAGGTGGCGGTGGCGGCTGACCGCGGTACTGCTGCGGAGGAGGTGGCGGTCGGTACCGGTGCTGCGGTGGCGGCGGCGGATAGGGGCGCTGCGGAGGTCGGTTGTGTGGGTACGGTTGCGGCCCTTGCGGATGGTTCATGTGACCTCTCGTGTGGGCGGCCCCCGAGGCGGGCAATACATTACTGAAGCACAAAAGCCAGAAGGGTGCTCGACGGATACCGAAAGGCGAATTCCGGTCATGAAAGTGCCGTTGCCCGCCGTCGCGGTCGCCATTCGCTTCATCGACTGCATCAACCAAACCGACCTGGACGGCCTGGCCGCAACGATGTCCGACGACCATCGATTGGAGGTCTTCGACGAGCAACCGGTGATCGGCAGAAAGGCGAACACGGCGGCTTGGCGCGGGTACTTCGAGAGCTTCCCGGACTACGTCATCCATCCGCAGCGGATCGAAGTCACCGGCGGCAGCGTCGCAGTCCTCGGACACACAACGGGTTCACACCTCGCGCTGCCTGACGACGAGGAGTCTCGGCAAACCCTCATCTGGGTCGCGGAAACAGACGCTGGCCGGGTACGGGTGTGGAGGCTGGTCGAGGACACACCGTCGAACCGTTCGCGGTATTCCTTGACCTGACCACGCCGTGCGACGTGGGTTTTGGCTGCTACGCGCCGTACTTGATCTGGAGGGCGACGCCGACGATGCAGACGATCCAGATACCGGTGACGAACAGCGTCAACCGGTCGAGGTTCTTCTCCACCACCGTCGACCCGGACAGGCTGGACTGAACGCCGCCGCCGAACAGGGTGGACAGGCCGCCACCCTTGGCGCGGTGCAGCAGCACGAGAATGATCACCATGACACTGGTGACCACCAGCGTGATCTGAAGGCCCAATTCCATGGCCGCAAGATTACAGGCCGAGGATGATCAGGCGCGAATCGCCTCGGCAACGTCTACGGAAGCGGCCCACCAGCGGCGATGGCAGAAAGAGTCGCGAACTGCTCGCCGTCGAGCGACGCGCCCCCGACCAGCGCGCCGTCGACGTCCTCCTGGGCCACGATCTCGCCCACGTTCTTGGCGTTCACCGATCCGCCGTAGAGCACCCGGATGCCTGCCGCCAGCTCCGGGCTGGCCAGCTTGCCGAGTTCATCGCGGATCGCCTTGCAGACCTCCTGCGCGTCGGCCGCGCTGGCGACACGGCCGGTGCCGATCGCCCACACCGGTTCGTAGGCGATGACGGCCGCGCCGATCTGCTCGGCCGACAACCCGGCAAGGGAGCCGCGCAGCATCTCGACGTTGTGCTCGACGTGGTTGCCTGCCTCGCGGACCTCGAGCTGCTCGCCGATGCAGATGATCGGGGTGAGCTCGTATTTGAAGGCCGCGGCGGCCTTCGCGGCGACAAGGGCGTCGTCCTCGGCGTGGTAGGTGCGCCGCTCGGAGTGCCCGACGACGACGTATGTGCAGCCCAGCTTGGCGAGGAACGCACCGCTGATGTCGCCGGTGTAGGCGCCGGAATCGTTCTGTGAGACGTCTTGCGCGCCGTAGGTGAGCCGCAGCTTGTCGCCGTCGACCAGGGTCTGCACGCTGCGCAGATCGGTGAACGGGGGGATCACCGCGACGTCGACCTTGTCGAAATACTTGTCCGGAAGCGAGAAGGCGATCTTCTGCACCAGCGCGATCGCTTCGAAGTGGTTGAGGTTCATCTTCCAGTTGCCGGCGATCAGCGGCTTGCGGCTCATATCAACCCTTTCAGGAGGTTCAAGGCTTTCCCAGGACCTCAATGCCGGGGAGCGTCTTGCCCTCAAGGTATTCCAGCGAAGCCCCGCCACCGGTGGAAATGTGAGAGAAGCCGTCCTCGGGCAGGCCGAGCTGACGTACCGCGGCGGCCGAGTCGCCGCCGCCGACGACGCTGAACGCGCCCTTCTCGGTTGCGCCGACGATGGCCTCCGCGACGCCCTTGGTGCCGTCGGCGAACGCGGGGAACTCGAACACACCCATCGGGCCGTTCCAGAAGATGGTCTTCGCGTTGGACAGCAGGTTGGTGAACCGCTTCACCGAGCCCGGCCCGATGTCCAGGCCCATCTTCCCTTCGGGAATCTGGTCTGCGGGCACACGTTCCGGCGGAGAGTCTGCCGCGAACTTCTCGGCCACCACGATGTCCACGGGCAGATGAATCACGTCGCCATAGGTGTCCAGCAGCTTGCTGCAGGTGTCGATCATGCTCTCCTCGAGCAGCGAGGTGCCGACTGAAACCCCTTGTGAGGCAAGGAAGGTGAAGCACATCCCGCCGCCGATGACGAGGCTGTCGGCCTTCTCCGCGAGCGACTCGATGACCGCCAGCTTGTCGGAGACCTTCGAGCCGCCGAGCACCACGGCATACGGCCGCTCGGTCGAGCTGGTCAGCTGCTCGAGCACCTTGATCTCGGCGGCCACCAGCGTGCCCGCGTAATGCGGGAGCAGTGTCGCGACGTCGTAGACCGAGGCCTGCTTGCGGTGCACCACACCGAAGCCATCGGATACGAACGCCCCAGGCGATCCGTCCGCCGCGGCGACGAGTTCGGCCAGCTGGCCTGGCCAGCGCCAGCCGCTCGTTGTCGTCCTTGCTCGTTTCGCGCGGGTCGAAGCGGATGTTCTCCAGCAGCAGGATGTCGCCGTCGGTGAGCCCCTCGGCGCGGGCGAGCGCATCGGAGCCCACCACGTCACCGGCCAGCTGGACGTGACGGCCCAGCTGCTCCCCCAGCGCCTTCGCGACAGGGGCGAGCGAGAACTTCGGGTCGGGGCCGTCCTTTGGCCTGCCGAGGTGAGCCGTGACGACGACCTTCGCGCCTGCGTCGGACAGCGCCTTCAGCGTGGGCACCGACGCGATGATCCGGCCGGGGTCGGTGATGGTGCGGTCGTCGTCGAGCGGGACGTTCAGGTCGGAGCGAACCAGCACGCCCCGGCCCGAAACCCCTTCTGCGAGTAGGTCGTCGAGCGTCTTGACGGCCATCTGTCTAGAGCGACTTGCCGACCAGCGCGACCAGGTCCACGAGCCGGTTGGAGTAGCCCCACTCGTTGTCGTACCAGGACACGGTCTTGGCCTGGTTGTCGATCACCTTGGTCAGGCCCGAGTCGAAGATCGAGCTGTGCGGGTCGGTGACGATGTCGCTCGACACGATCGGCGCGTCGTAGTACTTGAGGATGCCCTTCATCGGGCCGTCCGCGGCGGCCTTGAATGCGGCGTTGATCTCGTCGGCGGTGGCCGACTTCTTCAGCTCGGCGGTCAGGTCCGTGCACGACCCCGTCGGGATCGGCACGCGCAGCGCGTAGCCGTCGAGCTTGCCCTTCAGCTCGGGCAGCACCAGGCCGATCGCCTTGGCGGCGCCGGTGGAGGTCGGCACGATGTTCAGCGCGGCGGCGCGGGCGCGGCGCAGATCCTTGTGCGGGCCGTCCTGCAGGTTCTGGTCCTGCGTGTAGGCGTGGATCGTCGTCATCAGGCCCTTGACGATGCCGAACTCGTCGTTGAGCACCTTGGCCAGCGGGCCGAGGCAGTTCGTGGTGCACGACGCGTTGGAGATGATGTTCTGGCTGCCGTCGTACTTGTCGTCGTTGACGCCGAGCACGATCGTGATGTCCTCATCGCTGGCAGGCGCGGAGATGACGACCTTCTTGGCGCCGGCGTCGAGATGGCCCTGCGCCTTGGCGCGGGCCGTGAAGATGCCGGTGGACTCGACGACGACGTCGACACCCAGGTCACCCCAGGGCAGGGCGGCGGGGCCTTCCTTGACCTCGAGCGCCTTGATCTTGGTGCTGCCGATGACGATCGTGTCGTCACCCTCGAGGCTGATGTCCTCGGGGTAGCGGCCCAGGATCGAGTCGAACTTGAGCAGGTGCGCCAGGCTGGCGTTGTCGGTCAGGTCGTTGACCGCGACGACCTCGATGTCGGTGCTCTTGCCCTCGGCCTTCTGCGCCGCGAGGGCCCGGTAGAAGTTGCGTCCGATGCGGCCGAAGCCGTTAACGCCTACCCGGATGGTCACTTGTCTCTCCCTTTTTTTGCCTTGATGCTCACCGGCCAGCGTAGTGGTGTGAGAGGCATCACGCGCAGGCTGGTCAGAGCATTCCGAGGCTCTGGTCGGTGTACGGGTTACCCAGCCATTTCCGGCGGATTCGCTGCAGCGTGCCGTCCTCTTCGAGCTCGGCCTGGGCAACGGTGATTCTGGCCAGGAGTTCCTGGTCGCCGAGGCCAACCGCGATCGCGATGTTCTCGGTGGATATGCCGCGCTGCACGACCTCGACGTCGCCGATCGGCTTGACGAGCTCGGTGAGCACGGGGGCGAGCTTCATGAACACGTCGCAGCCGCCGGTGGTGAGGTCATCGAGCGCGGCGCGGATGCTGCCGTAGTCGTAGACCCTGACCCGGGCGGCCTTGCCGTCGGCGACGAGCCGCTCGGCGATCGGCCCGCTGGTGTTGCCCTGCTGCACGCCGATCGTCAGACCCTCGAGATCGTCGACCGAACCGACGTTGGGCAGCCGGCGGGTGTCGACCGCCAGCGACTGGCCCGAGATCAGGTAGGGCGGGGCGAACGCGGCCTTCGTCTCTCGTTCCGGGGTGACTGTGGTTCCCGCGGCGACGCAGTCGAAGTCTTTGCCGTTGAGCGCGTCGAAGATGCCGTTGAAATCGGCTCCTTCGTACGGGACGAACTCGACAGCCATGTTGAGCTTGCCGGCGACCGCGGTCATCAGGTCGATGTCCAACCCACCGTCGTGCGGCATGCCGTTGAACGGTGGATCCGGATAGGCCGCGCCGACTTTCAGTTTCGCCATGTCTTCACGGTAGTTGCCGGAGCTCTCCACGAACTCGGTCGATTTGGTCGTAGGCGAAGGCGACCGCGCCGCCATGGTCATAGCCGCGCCCTCCTGGGCCAGCATCGCGTAGGTCTGCGCACCGAGCACTTCGCGAAGGTGCGCGATCGCAGTACTGAACTCCGCTACCGATGCCGCGGCGGTCGGGCTGACGGCGGCGAATCCGGCCACCACGGCGGCCGGCTCGTAGTCACGACGACGATCGAGAAACGTCATCAGGATGCCCAGCGCCGCCCGCATCTGTGTGACGTTGCCGGAGTCGTGATAGTTGCGGATGGCGACCGCAATATTGTCCAGTGCCACCAACGACTCTCCGGTGTCACCGTCGATCCGGTTCAAGGTCATGGCAATCGTCATCGCGAGATACGACACGTTCGCGCGATTGCCGCTCTCCTGCGCGACGACAAGTCCCCTGCGCAGCGCATCCTGTGCGCTGACGGGATCGACCGCGCTCTGCGCCATGCCGCGGGCCATCAGGGCAAACGAGATCGCGTATGGATTACGGGTTGTCTCGGCTGCCTCGACCAAACCTTCGGACGCCGCGAGCGCCTCTTCGTCGCGGCCTGCAGACAGAAGTGCGACGACGACACATCCCCTGGCCAGATGGTGCGGGTCGCTCGTGCGTGCGAGTTGGCCGCGGTAGAAGTCCACATAGCGGTCGGACTCCCCGACCGATGAGTAGACGGCACCCAGCCACAGCTGTTCAGGGCTGAACGGCACTGCATCCGGACCGTCCAGGATTGCGCGCTCACCGGCATCGCTGTAGGCCAGAGCCGTCGTCGGCGCGACCGAACATGTAGCACAACGACGCCATCGCACACACCGACACGAATCGCAGGTGTCCGGCGGCGCGGGTCGGTTCCACGAGTTCCTCGGCCCACGTCGCGGGCTCGAAGTTCTCGATCGATGACCCCGAGCCAACCAGCCCGGGTGACCATCGCGGTGGCGCAGTCGAAGTCACCGCTGTCGGCGGCCCATCGAAACGCGGTGCGCAGATTGGACATTTCGGTCGTGAACCAGTCGTAGGCCTGCCGCTGCCGTGGACTGTCCCAAAGCGCCAGACGTCGCCTCCGCATCTGGCCGCGAAGTAGCTGCGCATGTGCGGTGCGCGCCTCGGTCGCCTCGCCGCGAGTGGCGAGTTGCTCCTCGGCGAACTGGCGGATCGTCTCCAGCATTGAAAATCGGGTGTGGCCCGACGACCGATCGGCGATGACCAATGACTTGCGGACCAAAGCGTCCAGCAGATCGAGTGTGGTGAAGTCGTCATCGAACCCGATACCGCACAGGCACTTTCGAGGTCGAATCCGCCGGCGAACACCGAACACCGTTCCAGCAGCTTCTTCTCCGGATCGTCGAGCAGGTCGTACGACCACTGCACGGCGTGGCGCAGTGTCTGGTGGCGTTCCAGTCCGCGGCGTGACCCCACCAGCAGCCGGAACCGATGATCGAGACGGTCGCGCACCTCGCTGGCGCGTCATCGACGCCATCCGGGATGCCGCCAGCTCGACGGCCAACGGAATTCCGTCGAGGCGACGGCAAATCTCCGCGACCACGTCCGTCGTGTCGGCCGAAAAGCCTTGCGCGACAGCTGCTGAGCGCGTTCGACGAACAGGTCGACGGCCGCACTCGGCATCCAGCGATCGAGCACCCGCCACACCTGCTCGTCGGCAACGCCCGAGTCCTTCACGACTGGTTGCCAAGATCCTTACCGTCGCCGACTGTCCGAGGATGGCTTCGACCAGATCCGCCGCGGCATCGAGCAGATGCTCGCAATTGTCGAACACCAGGAGCCGGACCCTGCCCTCAAGCGCGGCGGCCACCGACTCTGTCAGGGTCTTGCCCGGCTGTTGGGTGATGCCGAGCACCGCGGCGACCGCATCGGGAACGGCAGCCGGATCGGTTACTGCCGCCAGTTCGAAAAGCCACACTCCGTCCGGGAATTCGTCAGTCAGCTGCGCGGCCACCTCAAGTGCAAGCCGGGTTTTACCCACCCCACCGACGCCGGTCAAGGTGACGAGTCGATGTGCGCGCAGCGCCGTCTTTGATCTCACCGACCTCCGAATCGCGCCCGATGAAGCTCGTCGTCGCGGGTCGCAGATTGCCCGGGCTGGTGTCGAGCGCCCGCAGTGGCGGAAACTCCTCACGCAGGTCCGGTGCCCTGCACCTGAAACAGCCCGACCGGGTTCGGCACATCACGTAGTCGCCGCGGCCCCAGATCGAGCAGAGTCCAGTCCACTGACCAACGCCGCGGTCGATTCGGCGACCAGAATCTGACCGCCGTGCCCGGCCGCCATCACCCGTGCGGCGCGGTTCAGCACCGTTCCGAAGTAATCGCCGTCCTGATGCGTCGCCTCGCCGGTCGCAATTCCCATCCGCACCGGCAACTGCAACTCCCGTTGCGCCGCCATCGCCGCATCGACCGCAGACCTCGGCGACGCGAACGCGGCGACCACACCGTCCCCGGTGTGCTTGAACAAGAAACCCGTCGTGCGTCTCGATCGCGGACCGCAACACCTTGTCATGCGCGGCCAGCGCCGAGCGCATCGCGTCCGCGTCGGACTCCCACCGACGGGTCGAACCCTCGATATCGGTGAACAGAAACGTCACAACCCCCGATGGAGCCGACACGACCGAAGGATGCCACACAGCCCTGCGCCAGCAGACGCAAAAGTGCCCATTTTCGTGTTGGAAAGGGAACTTTTGCGTCTGCTCGCGGGAGAAAATCAGGCGTCGTCGAGCAGATCCGGGGTGACGGCCGACTCGGTGTCGGGAAGGCCCTCTTGCTTGGCCTTGCGATCGGCCATCGACAGCAGCCGCCGAATGCGGCCCGCGACAGCATCTTTCGTCATCGCCGGATCGGCCAGCCGACCGAGTTCCTCCAACGACGCCTGGCGGTGTTCGACGCGTAGCTTGCCCGCAGCGGCCAGGTGATCCGGAACGGTGTCGCCGAGAATCTCCAGCGCCCGTTCGACGCGGGCGGCCGCCGCCACCGCGGCCCTCGCCGACCGCCGCAGGTTCGCATCGTCGAAGTTGGCCAGCCGGTTGGCTGTTGCCCGCACCTCACGCCGCATCCGGCGCTCTTCCCACGTCAGCCTGGTGTCCTGGGCCCCCATCCGGGTCAGCAACGCGCCAATCGCCTCCCCGTCCCGCACCACGACGCGATCGGCGCCACGCACCTCGCGTGCCTTCGCGCTGACGCCGAGCCGTCGGGCCGCGCCAACCAGTGCCAGCGCCGCCTCCGGGCCGGGGCAGCTGACCTCCAGTGCGGACGATCGACCCGGTTCCGTCAGCGAGCCGTGGGCCAGGAAGGCGCCGCGCCAGGCGGCCTCCGCATCGGCGACACTGCCGCCGACGACCTGTGCGGGTAGTCCGCGCACCGGGCGACCACGAAGATCGAGCAGTCCGGTCTGGCGGGCCAGCGCCTCACCGTCGTTGGCGACCCGCACCACGTACCGGGTGCTCTTGCGAATTCCACTGGCGGACAACACATGAACGACGGCGTTATAACCGTACAGATCGAAAATGTCCTTGCGCAGCCTGCGCGCGATGATGCCGAGATCCACCTCGGCCTCGACCACGACGCGGCCCGAGACGATGTGCAGACCGCCGGCGAACCGCAGCAACGACGCCACCTCGGCACGGCGTGCACTGACCGCATTGACGACCAGCCGGCTCAGCTCGTCCTTGACCTCGGCTGTCATCGCCACGGGTCGTCACCTCTCGGTCCGTTAACTATCCGGGCGGCTGTGGGAACCGTCGGCGGCTGGAGGGTCCCGTCAGGTTCCGTTCCCCGCAGGCGGACCCCCTCCAACGCCGCGGCCAACCTCGCCGGGTCATGTAAAGGTGTACCAGGTCTGGACACCTCAGCAAACTGAACTCCGGCACCCAATATGGTCGCGGTGCGGCTCAGTTGCTCCCTTTCCCGTTCGCTGGGCACCCGAGCTGCATCGACGATGATCTCGTCCACCATGAATCCCGGCGCATGCTGGGCCAACACATGGATGTGCCGCTCGACGGAGAAGCCGGCGGTCTCCCCCGGCTCGGCGGCCAGGTTGAGCACCAGCGCACGCCGGGCCGAGGTGGCCTGCAGCGCCGACGCCAGCTCCGGCACCAGGACATGCGGTATGACGCTGGTGAACCACGAGCCGGGCCCCAGCACGACCAGATCGGCGCTCATGATCGCGTCCACGGCCTGTCGGGTGGCCGGCGGGTCGCTCGGCAGCAGCCGCACCCGTCGGACCTTGCCCGGCGTGGTGGCGATCGCCACCTGACCACGGATCACGCGACTCATCCTCGGATCTGACTCCAGGCCTGCGACGTCCGCCTCGATCTGCAGTGCGATCGGGCACATCGGCAGCACCCGACCCTTGACGCCGAGAATCCGGCCCAATTCATCAAGTGCCGGAACGGGATCCGCGAGCACCTCGTTGAGGCCGGCCAGCAGCAGGTTACCGATGGGGTGGCCGGCCAGCGCACCGCTTCCGCCAAACCTGTGCTGAAGGATCGTTGCCCACAGTCGCCCTTGCGGGCTGTCGGATGCCAACGCCGCCAACGCCATTCGCAGATCACCCGGCGGCACCACATCGAGCTCGCTGCGCAGCCGGCCGGAGGAGCCGCCGTCGTCGGCAACCGTGACCACGGCGGTGACGTGCGGGGTGAGCCTGCGGGCGGCCGACAACGTGGCGTAGAGCCCGTGGCCGCCGCCCAGTGCGACGATGCGCGAACTCATTCGCGGCCCAGATCCCGGTGCAGTACTCGCACGCTGAGTTGGTCACCACCCTGCAGTCGTCCTGCCAACGCCTCGGCCATCGCAACGCTGCGATGCTTCCCGCCCGTGCAGCCAATGGCAACGGTCATGTAGCGCTTCCCCTCCCGGCGATATCCCTCGATGACGAGGTCCAGCAGTCGATGGTAGGTGTCGAGGAACTCCGCCGCCCCCGGCTGCCCGAGCACGTACTCGCGCACGGCGGGATGCTGCCCGGTGTGCCGTCTCAGCTCGTCCACCCAGTGCGGGTTCGGCAGGAACCGGACGTCCATCACCGTATCCGCATCCATCGGGAGCCCGTACTTGTAGCCGAATGACTCCACGGTCACGCTGGTGTAGGCGACCGTCTCACCGCCGAAGGCACCTTCGATGGCTTCGCGCAGCGCCGGGACGGGCAGCGTGGAGGTGTCGATGATCAGGTCCGCCGTCGCCCGTACCGGTGCCAGCATGGCGCGCTCGGCGGCGATGCCCTCGGCCAGAGTCTGGTTGCCCTGTAGCGGGTGACTGCGACGGTTCTGTTCGTAGCGGCGCACCAGAATGTCGTCGGACGCCTCCAGGAACAACACCCGCGGCGCGATGTCGCGCGTCGCCAGATCCTTACGCACCCAATCCAAGTCGCCGGTGAAGCCACGCGACCGCACGTCCATCACCACGGCGAGCTGGGTGATCCGCGAGCCCGCGGCCAACCCGAGGTCAACCATGCGGGCGATCAGCTCGGGCGGCAGGTTGTCGGCCACGTACCAGCCGAGGTCCTCGAGGACCTTGGCCGCGGTGCCGCGACCCGCCCCGGAGAGCCCGGTCACCAGGACGACGTCGATCCCCGATTCCGTGCCCGTGTCGCGGGAAGCGTCCTGCCCCCGCACATCCTCGCCTGTGCCCTGATCCGTCATCCTGATGCCCTGCTCTGATCATTGCCGATAACCGGGGCGGGCGCTGACGAATCGGGGGCTGCGCCAAGCGCCTCCAGCACGGCCTTCGCGGTCGCGACACCGATACCGGGCACCGCGGTGATCTCCTCGACGCTGGCCTGCCTGAGTCGGGCCACCGACCCGAAGTGCGTGACCAGCGCTTTTCGCCTGTGCTCCCCTAGGCCGTGCACCGAGTCCAGCGCCGACGCCGTCATTCGCTTGGACCGTTTGCTCCGGTGGTAGGTGATCGCGAACCGGTGTGCTTCGTCGCGCACCCGCTGCAGCAGGAACAGCCCTTCGCTGTTGCGGGGCATGATCACCGGGTCGGGCTCCGACGGCACCCAGACCTCCTCCAACCGCTTGGCCAGCCCGATGACGGCGACGTCGGTGACCCCGAGCTCATCGAGAACCGCCGCCGCCGCGTTGACCTGTGGGGCGCCGCCGTCGACGACGTAGAGGTTCGGCGGATAGGCGAACTTGCGCGACTTCCCTTCCGCGGTAAACACATTGGTGTTCTCCAGGTCGGACACGTGTCGCATGAACCGCCGCCGCGTCACCTCGGCGATGGACGCCACGTCATCTGAGCGGCCGCCACCTGCCGCCTCCCGGATCGCGTAATGGCGGTAGTCGGACTTGCGCGGCAGGCCGTCCTCGAACACCACGAGTGACGCCACCACGTCGGTGCCCTGGACGTGGCTGATGTCGACGCATTCGATGCGCAACGGCGCATCTGCCAGCCCAAGTGCCTCCTGAATGCTCTGCAAGGCAGCAGATCTCGCGGTAAAATCACCGGCGCGCTTCAGCTTGTGCTGTGTCAGCGCATCTAGCGCATTGCGTTTGACCGTTTCGGCCAGCGCCCGCTTGTCGCCGCGCATCGGCACCCGCAGAGCCACCCGCGACCCGCGCAGGCCGCACAGCCAGGTCTCCAGTTCGTCGGAATTGGGCGGCAGCACCGGAACCAGGATCTGACGTGGCACCGGGTTGGTCGACTCGTCGGCCGCGCCGTTCAACTCCGCCTGGTCCCCGTAGAACTGAGTGAGAAACTGCTCGACCAGGTGAGCTTGCCCGGAATCCTGGGGATCACCGGACTTTTCGACGATCCAGCCGCGCTGACCGCGCACCCGCCCGCCGCGAACATGGAACACCTGCACGGCGGCCTCGAGCTCGTCGTCGGCGAACGCCACCACATCTGCGTCGGTGCCGTCGCCGAACACGACCGTCTGCTTCTCCAGGGCCCGTTTGAGGGCGGAGATATTGTCCCGCAGCCGCGCCGCGCGCTCGAAGTCGAGTCGCGCGGCGGCCTCGTTCATCTCGCGTTCCATATCCCGCGCCAGCCGGTCCGTCTTGCCGGACAGGAAGTCGCAGAAGTCGAGAACGATCCTCCGGTGTTCTTCTGCGGAGACACGCCCGATGCACGGTGCCGAGCACTTGTCGATGTAACCCAGCAGGCATGGGCGATCGATCTGCTTGTGCCGCTTGAAAACTCCCGCCGAACACGTGCGGGCTGGAAACACCCGGGTGAGCAGATCGAGCGTCTCGCGGATGGCCCAGGCATGCGAGTAGGGCCCGAAATACCGGACACCCTTGCGGCGCGGCCCGCGGTAGACCATCAACCGCGGATACTCCTCGTTGAGCGTCACGGCCAGCACCGGATAGGACTTGTCGTCGCGGTAACGAATGTTGAACCGCGGGTCGAATTCCTTGATCCAGTTGTATTCCAGCTGCAGCGCCTCTACTTCGGTGTTGACCACCGTCCACTCGACGCTGCCCGCGGCCATCACCATCTGGCGTGTCCGCGGTGCCAGCCCGGAGATATCGGCGAAGTAGGAGTTCAGCCGGCTGCGCAGGCTCTTGGCCTTGCCGACGTAGATGACGCGGCTGTGCGGATCGCGAAACCGGTAAACGCCGGGTTCGACGGGGATCGACCCTGGCGCCGGTCGGTACGTCGCTGGATCGGGCACGGATTCCAGGTTACTGCCGGTGGCAGACGCGCCTGATGATCTACCGTCGAGTGATGCGGACCCCGTCGTTGCAAAAGCTGACGGCCCTGCTGGCGGGGGTCGTCCTGGTGCTGGCCGGATGCGGTGCCGAGGAGAACCCGCCGCCTGCCGCGGCCGGTCCCTGCGCAGTCGTCGAGAACGGAACGCCCGCGCCGAAAACCTCCGAGGCAGCCCCAGCAGCTGCGCCCACCACGTCTCGCAATATCTCCACCAACCCCGAGGTCGCCACCGGCTACCGCAAGGACATGACCGCCGTTCACACCGCGCACTATGCGGTCGCGACGGCCAATCCGCTGGCCACGCAGGAGGCCTGCGAGGTGCTGAAGGACGGCGGTACCGCGGCCGATGCCCTGGTCGCCGCCCAGGCGGTGCTGGGCCTGGTCGAGCCGCAGTCGTCCGGGATCGGCGGCGGCGGGTTCCTGCTCTACTTCGACGCCAAGGCGAACTCCGTGCAGGCCTACGACGGGCGGGAGACCGCCCCCGCCGCGGCTACCGAGAATTACCTGCGCTGGATCTCCGACACCGATCGCACCGAGCCCAAGCCCGACGCGCGCGGGTCCGGCCGCTCCATCGGGGTGCCGGGCATCCTCCGGCTGCTGATCGACGTCCACAACCAGCACGGCAAGACCGCGTGGCGCGACCTCTTCGCTCCTGCCGTGACGCTCGCCGATGACGGCTTCGACATCAGCCCTCGGCTGGCCTCCGCAATCGCCGACGCTGCGCCACAGCTGAGGGTCGATCCGCAGGCCGCCGCGTACTTCCTCAATCCCGACGGCAGCCCCAAGACCGCCGATACCAAACTCGCCAACCCGGCGTACTCAAAGACATTGGGTGTCATCGCATCCGACCCGCAGTCGTTCTACACCGGCGATATCGCCAAGGCGATCGTCGCCGCGGCGGCCGATACCTCTGGCGGTCGCACGCCCAGCCTGATGACGACGCAGGATCTGGCCGGCTACACCGCCAAGCAACGCGAACCCATCTGCATGCCGTACCGCGGCAAGGAGATCTGCGGCATGCCGCCGCCCTCGTCAGGCGGCATCGCGGTGGCCGCCGCCCTGGGTATTCTCGAGCACTTCGCGATGAACGAGCACCAACCCACCGACATGGACCTCAACGGCGGCAAGCCGTCCGTGATGGGCGTGCACCTGATCTCGGAAGCCGAGCGGCTGGCATACGCCGACCGCGACAAGTACGTCGCCGACACCGATTTCGTGCCGCTGCCAGGTGGGACCCCGAACACGTTGCTGAACAGCGACTACCTCGCGCAGCGGGCCGCACTCGTCTCCGAGCAACGCAGCATGGGCACGGCGAAGCCCGGCGAGTTCGGGGCGCCGCCGTCGACGCCGGTGCCCGTCCCCGAGCACGGCACCAGCCAGATCAGCGTCGTCGACTCGCAGGGCAATGCCGCCGCGCTGACCACGACCGTCGAGTCGCAGTTCGGTTCGTTCCACATGGTGGACGGCTTCATCCTGAACAACCAGCTGACCGACTTCTCCGCCGAGCCTGCCGGTCCCGACGGAGTGCCGGTGCCGAATCGGGTCGGGCCGGGCAAGCGCCCGCGCAGCACGATGGCCCCCACGCTGATATTCGACAAGTCCGGCGAAGGCCGTGGCCCGTTGTTTGCCACGCTCGGGTCGCCCGGCGGCGCGGTGATCATTCAGTTCGTCGTGAAAACCGTTGTGGGAATGGTCGATTGGGGTATGGATCCGCAGCAGGCGGTGGGCATGGTGGACTTCGGCGCGGCCAACTCACCGAAGACCAACGTCGGTGGCGAACACCCCAACATCGACACGGCCGACAACGGTGACCACGACCCGCTGGTGCAGGGCCTGCGCAAGCTCGGCCACCAGGTCGACCTCGCCGACCAGTCCAGCGGGTTGTCGGCGATCGTGCGCGGCTCCCCGGGGTGGACCGGCGGGGCGGACCCGCGCCGCGAGGGGCTGGTGATGGGCGACCCTCGGTGACCGCGCGGGTCACCCGGCTGGCGGAATCGGACTGGCGGCTGTTCGCCGCTGTCCGGCTGCGCGCGCTGACAGACTCCCTCGGTGCCGACGACCCTCAGTACCGCCAGGAGTCCACCTTCACCGCCGCGCAGTGGCGCAGGCGGCTGCGCGACCACGCACAGTTCGCCGCGCTGCTGAACGAGCGTCCCGTCGGCCTGATCGGTGCGCAGCAGGAAAACGCCGAAACCGTTTACCTCTACTCACTTTGGCTCGACCCGGCGGCCCGCGGCCACGGGTTGGCCCGGCCGCTGGTGGCCGCGGCGGTGGACTGGGCGCGCGACCGGCAAGCGCGCGTGGTCACGCTGCGCGTGGCGGTGGACAACGCCGTCGCGAGGGGCGTGTACGAGAGCCTCGGATTCGCCCGCGGTGGCGGGCGACGGCACCAACGCCCGCGACGAAGTCGCGATGTCGCTCAGCGTGCGGTGAGGTCGCTTGTACGGGTCGTTTCGCGGTCGACGTCCGGACCGATCAGGACCTCATCCTTGGTGGGTACCGAGTGATGCTCGTGGGCCACCACCCACTGTTCGTCCAGCTTCTTCAAGCAGACGGTCAGCCGAAGGTCGAAAGATCCCGCCGTCGTCCCGTCACAGTGGATGTCGCAATGCGCGAACGCGACGTCATCACCGGAGGTGACTTCGATATCGCGCGGAGCAAATGTGACAGCCCGCGTCGCGAGTCGTCGAAGAACTGCCAGGTGCGATCGTAGGCAGCAAGCCCCCGGACGGTATTCGGAAAGTCGATCATCACGAGGTCATCGGCATGGTTGGCCAGGATGCCCTGCCGGTCACCGCTGGCTACCGCGTCGGCCCACCGGACGATCATGTCGCGGATATGGATGTGGTCGGAATTGGTCATGTGTTCGGCCTTTCTGCGAGCCTCCAAGAAAGATGACTGTCGGGGTTCGCGAAACTCATCACCCGGCCGTGTGGGCACTGGATCCAAGGATTCCTGAGCTCAGTGTGCGGTGAGGTCAGGCCGGTAGCGGGCGAGCAGGCCGCGCACGTCGTCCATCGCCTCGACGGCACGCTCTTTGTCGACGGCCTGGATCGCCATCACCGGGATGTACTCATCGTCGGGGAGGTCCACCCGAGCCCACCGAGCACCACGCGGAAACGTCACACCGACGACATCGGACCACGGAATCAGTCGGTAGCCGAACAGGTTTCGCACCGCGACACCGGGCGCACCGACGCGCAACCGTGGCCGCGCGAACAGCAGCACCGCACCGGCGATGACAGCACCGAGCAGCGCGATCGCCACCTGGTCGGCGGTCTGGAAAATGACCCCGGTCGACGAAATCTTCAGCAGTACACCTACAGTCACGTGAACGGCCAGTATCAACGCAGCCGCGCCGTACGCGAAATACGGAGTCAGATGCGGCCGTACCTCGAGGTCCCAGTGCCTGATGCCTCGACTCCCCGCTCGCTCCGGTCCTCGCTCGTTCCTCGCTGCGATCCTCACTCGCGGTCGTCTTCGGGCGCTCATGACCGCTTGCGCAGGTCGCGCAGCGTCAGCGCGGTGGACAACGCGGCGGCGGCAGCCTGTGCGCCCTTGTCCTCAGTCGAGTCGGGCAGGCCCGCCCTGGCCAGCGCCTGCTGCTCAGTGTTCGTGGTCAGCACGCCGTTGGCGACCGGGGTGGACAGATCCAGCGATACCCGCGTCAGGCCCGCAGTGACCGCATCACATACGTAGTCGAAATGCGGTGTCTCGCCACGGATCACCACACCGAGCGCGACGACGGCGTCATGGCTGGCCGCCAGCGCCTGCGCCACCACCGGGATCTCGATCGCGCCAAGCACCCGCACCACCGTCGGGTTGTCGATGCCCGCGTCGGCGGCGACCTTGCGCGCCCCGTCGAGCAGCGCATCGCAGACCGTCTCATGCCAGGTGCTGGCCACGATCGCCAACGTCAGGTCAGACGCGTCGAGCTGTGGCAGGTCAGGAACTCCCGCGCCTCCGCTCAAAGCGCGCCGCCGAATTCGCCGGGAAGCACTTCGTCGTAGTCGTCGAGCCCGCTCAGGTCGTGGCCCATGCGGTCGCGCTTGGTCATCAGATAGCGGATGTTCTCTGCGTTGGCCCGCACCGGCAGCGGCACGCGCTCGATGATGTGCAGTCCGTAGCCGTCCAACCCAACCCGCTTTGCCGGGTTGTTGGTCAGCAGGCGCATCGACCGCACGCCGAGGTCGACGAGGATCTGCGCGCCGATGCCGTAATCGCGGGCGTCGGCGGGCAGGCCGAGCTTGAGGTTGGCGTCGACGGTGTCGTCGCCTGCGTCCTGCAATTGATAGGCCTGCAGCTTGTGCATCAGCCCGATGCCACGCCCTTCGTGACCGCGCATGTACAGCACCACGCCCCGGCCCTCCCGCGCCACCATCGCCAGCGCGGCGTCCAGTTGCGGGCCGCAGTCGCAGCGGCGGGATCCGAACACGTCGCCGGTCAGGCACTCGGAGTGGACACGAACCAGCACGTCATGGCCGTCGGCGTGCGGTCCGGCGATATCGCCCCTGACCAGAGCGACGTGCTCGACGTCTTCGTAGATGCTCGTGTAGCCGACCGCGCGGAACTCACCGTGCCGCGTCGGGATGCGGGCCTCGGCCACGCGTTCGATGTGCTTCTCGTGCTTGCGGCGCCACTCGATGAGGTCGGCGATCGAAATCAGCGCGAGGTTGTGCTCGTCGGCGAAGACCCGAAGTTCATCGGTCTGCGCCATCGCGCCCTCGTCCTTCTGGCTGACGATCTCGCAGATGGCTCCCGCCGGCTGCAGTCCGGCCAGCCTGGCGAGATCGACTGCGGCCTCGGTGTGACCGGGCCGCCGCAGCACCCCGCCGCCCTTGGCGCGCAGCGGAACGACGTGACCGGGCCGGGTGAAGTCGTCGGCAACGCTGGTCGGGTCGGCGAGCAGCCGCATGGTGGTGGCGCGATCCGACGCCGAGATCCCGGTGCCGACACCCTCCTTTGCATCCACCGTGACGGTGTAGGCGGTGCCGTGCTTGTCCTGGTTCACCGCATACATCGGCAGCAATCCGAGCTTGTCGCAGATCGCACCGTCCAGCGGCACACACAGGTAACCCGAGGTGTAGCGGACCATGAACGCGACGAGTTCGGGGGTGGCCTTCTCGGCGGCGAAGATGAGGTCGCCCTCGTTCTCGCGGTCCTCGTCGTCGATGACGACGACGGCCTTCCCCGCCGCGATGTCGGCAACCGCCCGTTCGACGGAGTCCAACCTCGTCATCATCGCCACCCTTGCCGGTTCCGGCCGGAACCATCGTCGCCGTATCCAGTATGAACCACGACGAAGGGGCGATTATTGCTCGCCTGCTTCAGCAGGGCTGGCCTGGAGGCGTGTAATACGGCACACCCTCGACGGTGTAGCACGGCACCTCGCCAGGAACGTAGGGGTTCATCGCATGCGCGATGGCCACGCCGGCCGCCACATCACCGGCAACGTGGGTGCAACCACCCGCCGCGAAATGCCGTCCCGATGCACCTGCGCATATTTCTGCCTGCGCCACCGGCGCCACGGCAATCGGCACGACCGCCGCCGCGGCGACCGTCAAAAGCGCTGCTGCCAGCTTCTTCATCGGATACTTCCTTCTGGTAGACCCGGCCCGCAGTAATTATCGCGCCCGCTGATTCCGCTGCGCTGTGGATTCACTCTTTGTCTTGCATGAGCCGTTCGACGTACTTGGCGATGACGTCCACCTCTAGATTCACATCTGTACCGACCATGGCCCGGCCGAGGGTGGTCAGCTGCAGGGTGGTGGGGATCAGGGACACCTCGAACCAGTCGTGACTGAGGCCCGAGACGGTCAGCGAGACACCGTCGACGGTGATCGAGCCCTTTTCCACGACGTAGCGCGACAGCGCGGTCGGCAGCGCGATCCGCACCACCTCCCAGTGCTCTGAAGGTGTGCGCGCAATCACATGTCCGGTGCCGTCGACGTGGCCCTGCACGATGTGGCCGCCCAGCCGGCTGTTCAGTGTCGCGGCCCGTTCGAGGTTCACATGGCTGCCGACGCCGACACTGCCCAGGCTCGAGCGGTCCAGCGTCTCCTTCATCACATCGGCGGTGAATTGGCCGCCTGCCTGCACCTCCACCACCGTCAGGCAGACGCCGTTGACCGAGATGGAGTCGCCGTGTCCGGCGTCCGCGGTGACGACGGGCCCGCGGATGACGAACCGTGCCGCGTCAGCGAGGTCTTCCTTGCCGACGACTTCGCCAAGCTCTTCGACGATTCCGGTGAACACGCCAAACAGGGTACGCAGCTACACCCTCTACGATGCACTCATGCAGACGCGCCCAAAAAACGCAGTCCGATCTCTTTGGCCAATTCTCACCGCACTTTTCGCAGCAGTAGTACTCATTGCAGGTTGTTCGTCCTCGTCGGAGAAGTCATCCGATTCGCTGCCCGACGCCGCCACGCTGCTCAAGGACTCCAACACCGCAACGCGCGCCCTCCAGAGCGTGCACCTCGAGCTGACGGTGGAAGGTGAGATCCAAGACTTCCCCATCAAGACCCTTAGTGGCGACCTGACCCAAGACCCCACCGTCGCCGCGCAGGGCAACACCAAGCTGACGTTTCAGGGCAGCGATGTGGACGCCAAGTTCGTCGTGATCGACTCGAACCTCTACGCCGCGCTTTCCGGTGACAGCTTCATCGACCTCGGCCCGGCGGCCGACGTGTACGACATCTCCGCCATCTTGAATCCGGACAAGGGTCTGGCGAATGTGCTCGCCAACTTCAGCGATCCGAAGTCCGAAAGCACCGAGACCATCAACGGCGTCGAAACCGTGAAGGTGACCGGTCAGGTCAGCGCCGACGCCGTGAACGAGATCGCGCCGCCGATCGCGGCCACCGGGCCGATTCCCGGCACGGCGTGGATCGAGAAGGATGGCGATCACAAGTTGGTGCAGGCCAAGTTGGAGCCCTCGTCGGGCAACAGTGTTCAGATGACGCTGTCTGATTGGGACAAGCCAGTCACCGTCACCAAGCCTGCCGTTTGATGACCGTCGCAGCACCGGTGTATACCAGCCGGAGCCGCAGAATCGCGATCAGCGCGGGTGCCCTCGCGGTGCTGCTCGGCGCCCTCGACACGTATGTCGTGGTCACGATCATCCGCGACATCATGTCCGATGTCGGGATCGCGATAAACCAGATCCAGCGCGTCACGCCGATCGTCACCGGCTATCTGCTCGGCTACATCGCCGCGATGCCGCTACTGGGCCGGGCGTCGGACCGGTTCGGCCGCAAGACGCTGCTTCAGGTCAGCCTCGCGGGCTTCGCGATCGGCTCGGTCATCACGGCGCTGTCGACCGACCTGACGGTCCTCGTCATCGGACGCGTCGTCCAGGGCGCCGCCAGCGGTGCGCTGTTGCCGGTGACGCTGGCGCTGGCGGCCGACCTGTGGGCGGCCCGCAACCGGGCAGGTGTGCTCGGCGGCATCGGCGCGGCACAGGAGCTGGGCAGCGTGCTCGGTCCGATGTACGGCATCGCGATGGTCTTTTTGTTCCACCACTGGCAAGCCGTGTTCTGGGTCAACGTGCCGCTCGCGGTGATCGCGATGGTGATGATCCACTTCAGCCTGCCAAAACGGATAAAGAGCGAACACCCGGAAAAGGTCGACATCACCGGCGGCGTGCTGCTGGCGATCACGCTCGGACTGATCGTCGTCGGCATGTACAACCCGGCCCCGGACGGCAAGCAGGTGCTGCCGTCCTATGGCCCGCCGCTGCTGATCGGGGCACTGGTCGCGGCGGTGGCGTTCTTCGTGTGGGAACGCGTCGCCAAGACCCGGCTGATCGAGCCCGCAGGCGTGCACTTCCGCCCGTTCCTGGCCGCCCTCGGCGCATCGCTGACCGCGGGCGCCGCGCTGATGGTGACGCTCGTCAATGTCGAGTTGTTCGGCCAGGGCGTCCTCGGCCAGGACCAGAACGAGGCGGCGTTCCTCCTGCTGCGTTTCTTGATCGCGCTGCCCATCGGCGCGCTGCTCGGCGGTTGGATCGCCACCAAGATCGGCGACCGCGCCGTGGCCTGTGTCGGTCTGTTGATCGCCGCGGGCGGCTACTACCTGATTGCGCAATGGCCCGTCGATCTGCTGGCCGCCCGCCACAACCTGGGCTTCATCACGCTGCCCGTGCTCGATACCGACCTGGCGATCGCCGGGCTCGGTCTTGGCCTTGTGATCGGCCCCCTGACGTCGGCGACCCTGCGGGTGGTGCCGTCCGCCCAGCACGGCATCGCGTCGTCCGCGGTTGTGGTGGCCCGGATGATCGGCATGCTGGTGGGCATCGCGGCGCTGAGCGCGTGGGGCCTGTACCGGTTCAACCAGATACTGCAGTCACTGCCCGCCGCCTCGACGGCCGACAATCTGGCCGCGAAGCTCGCCGCGGAAGCCGCGAAGTACAAGACCGCGTTCGCCATGCAATACGGCGAGATGTTCGGCATCACCGCGATCGTCTGCATCGTCGGCGCGGTGCTGGCGCTGCTCATCAGTGGGCGCCACGAGCACGCCGACGAGCCAGCCGTTGTCGATGTCGATGCTGACGACTCCCCCACCCAGATGATCGACGCGCCAGGGCCGCCGTCGGGCCGGCACCGGTCAGCGGACTAGTGCGTCAGCAGCGCTCGACGCCTGGCTGGATCAACACCGGCTCGATGTCGATGTCAGACGCGTCCTCGGCAGCGTCGCCGCGCAGCGCACAGATGACAGCCTTCACGTGGGTTCTCGGGTCGAATGGGCGAATGTTGAGCCAGTCCTGCAATGCAGTCATGCTCGTTCCTTTGTTCGTGCTCACCTGCGCGCAGCTCGTCGGTGAAAGCGCGATGTGCCAGGCCTAATGCCCAGCTCGCGTCCGAGTCTACCGGCCTTCACTGACAGATCCGGTCCCACGACAGTCGGTATTTCACAGTAGTTTTCGTCACATTTTGTTTCGGTTCGGCAAACTTCCACGCGAACCGACGCCCACTCGGTAGTTTCACCACATGTTGCGGGTGACGCTGCGCGACCTGCAGTGGCGACGACGCCGCTTCGTCATCGCGATCATCGGCACCAGCCTGGTGTTCGCCATGACGCTCGTTCTCACGGGACTCTCCAACGGCTTTCGGACCGAAGCCGACAACACCGTCGATGCGCTCGGCTTCGACACCTACCTCGTCAAGTCGGGCCCGGCAGGCCCGTTCATCGGCTCACCACCGTTTCCCGAAACCGAAGTCGCGATGGCCGCGCGGATCCCCGGCGTGACGGCCGCGGTGCCGCTCGTCTACACGGCGACAACCGTGCCCGACGGCGACTCGACGCGAAACGTCAACGTTTTCGGCGCACCCGCGCAGGGGCCGGGAATGCCGACGGTTTCGGCCGGCCGTGCCCCTTCGGGTCCCGACGAGGCGGCGGTCTCGAGCATCCTCGGCAGCGAGGTCGGAGACGATCTTGAAATCGGTTCGAGCTCAGTGAAAATCGTCGGCATCGTCGACGACTCCACCGCTCTCGCCGGCCAGCCGAACGTTTTCCTGACGGTCGCGGGCGCTCAGCAGATGGGTTACAGCGGCCAGCCGATCGTGACATCCGCGGGCATCCGCGGTACACCGGCCGAGGTACCCGACGGGTTTCGCACCATCGACCGCGCGGGCGCGATCGACGATCTGATGCGGCCGATGAAGGCGGCGGTTTCGGCCATCACGATGATTGCCGTGCTGCTGTGGATCGTCGCCGCGCTGATC
This sequence comes from uncultured Actinomycetota bacterium, assembly GCA_963716505.1. Lineage (GTDB taxonomy): Bacteria > Actinomycetota > Actinomycetes > Mycobacteriales > Mycobacteriaceae > Mycobacterium. The sequence goes on along the minus strand of CAVQTL010000002.1, from coordinate 171,538 downwards.
GTCGGCTCCGTCATCTATCTGTCCGCGTTGGAGCGCACGCGAGACTTCGCTGTGCTCAAGGCAGTTGGCGCGTCGACGCGTTCGGTGCTGGCAGGGCTGTGTCTACAGGCCGTCATCGTCGCGGTGGTGGCCGCGCTGTTGGGCGGCGTGCTGTCGTTGGTGCTGGCGCCGGTGTTCCCGATGCGGGTGCAGATCCCGACGTCGGCCTTCCTGCTGTTGCCCGTCGTCGGGGTGGTGATCGGTCTGCTCGCGAGCGTCGCCGGTATGCGCCGAGCGGTGACGATCGATCCCGCGCTCGCATTCGGGGGGCCGTGAGCATGGGTGATCTTCACATCGACGATCTGGTCGTCGAGTACTCCAGCGGTGGGTACGCGGTGCGCCCGATCGACGGACTCAACCTCGAGGTGAAGGCCGGCTCGCTGGCACTGCTGCTCGGCCCGAGCGGCTGCGGTAAGACCACCCTGCTCTCGTGCCTCGGCGGAATCCTTCGGCCGACTTCGGGTCGCATCGCACTCGGCGACGTCGACGTCACCAAGCTCGACGCAAACGAGCTGACGATGTACCGGCGTAGCACTGTCGGCATCGTGTTCCAGGCGTTCAACCTGCTGGCCAGCCTGACTGCACTCGAGAACGTGATGGTGCCGATGGACGCGGCGGGAGTGCACAGCAGGGAATCTCGCAGGCGCGCCGAGGAACTGCTGGAGCGGGTGGGACTGAAGGACCGGATGCGACACCGGCCAGGCGACCTCAGCGGCGGGCAGCAACAGCGCGTCGCCGTCGCCCGTGCGATCGCGCTGGACCCGCCGCTGATCCTGGCCGACGAGCCCACCGCGCACCTGGACTTCATTCAGGTCGAAGAGGTCCTGCGGCTGATCCGCGAACTCGCATCAGGAGAACGTCTCGTCGTCGTGGCAACCCACGACACCCGCATGCTCCCGTTGGCCGATCGCGTGGTGGAACTGGTACCGCACGTTGCGTCGACGGACGGTCCGCCCGAGACGATCCGCCTCACGCCCGGCTCGGTGCTGTTCGAGCAGGGCTCGATCGGCAATCTGATCTACATCGTCAGCAAAGGCGAACTCGAGATCTTCCGCGAATTGGCCGGTGGCGGTGAGGAACTGCTGCGCGTCGCGACCGCAGGCGACTACTTCGGCGAGATCGGTACGCTGTTCGGGCTGCCCCGCTCGGCCACCGTTCGGGCCCGCACCGACGCCGAGGTGATCGGCTACACCGGAAAGGCGTTCCGCGAGCGCCTCGGACCGGCAGGCGTGCGCGACGCGATCGAGGGGCGCGAGGTGTCCATCGACTAGCGTCGTGAGTCAAACTTCGCATGCAGCAGGGTCGTGGGCTCAAGAGCGCCGGGTCCCTCACCGAACGTGGCCGTACTGCGCGAAATTTGCGGGCGGACCGAATCCAACTTGCCACGGGCTGCCAGCGAAACAACGACTCAGGACACTAGCGATCCGTCAGCAGGGCAGCGGCCGCACGGTCGGCGACTACGGTGACGTCGCCGTGCCCCTGCAGCACCGAGCCGGGCACATCGGGCGTGGGCGGTCGCCGCAGGGCGGCCCTCAGCGGTTCCGCCTTGTGGGAGCCCCTGGCCAACAGCAGGATTGACCGCGCCCGGCTGATGGTGGCCAGGCCCTGGGTGATCGCCCGGCGCGGCACATCGGCGGTTCGTCCGCCGAAGAACACGGCGTTGTCGCAACGGGTTTCGTCAGTGAGAGTGATGACCCGCGTCGGTGAATCGAACGCCGAGCCGGGCTCGTTGAATGCGAGGTGGCCGTTGCCGCCGATGCCGAGGATCTGCACGTCGACGCCGCCCAGGGCCGCGATGCGGGCCTCGAACGCAGCGGCCTCGTCGTCCGGATCGTCCGCGAGACCGTCGGGCACGACGACATTCTCGGGCGATACCCGAAGTGGTTCCGCGATCACCGTGCGGACATACGCGGCGTAACTGCGCGGGTTGGCGGTCCCGAGGCCGACGTACTCGTCGAGCGACACCAAAACACCGTCGGCGAGGTCGATTTCGCCCGCGCGCGACCGGTGCGCGAGCGCAGCGTAGAGCCGCATCGGCGTGCTCCCGGTCGCAACGCCGAGCCGCGGCCGAACACCGGGTAAGCGCGACAACAGCGTGTCCGCGGCGAGTTCGCCGAACCGCCGGTCATCGAGCACCACGACGCGCGCCATGCTCACCGATGGCCGAGCCGCAGCCGCAGCGAATCATGGCGCGCCAGGCTCTCGGTCCACCAGCCGTACATGTCGCCGCGTGGCGCAACGTTGACGGCATCGCCAGTGGACGATATCGACACCCCGAGGCTATCGGCGGCGAACATCGCCGCGCCGACAGCCGAGTGATCGCTGACGTTGAGGTCGACCCGCACTTCACGGCCGGTGGCATCGGCGATGTCCTGCCACATCAGCGGGCTCACCGCGCTTCGCCCGCCCAGCAGGAGCGGGCCGCGCTGTCCGGTACTCGTTTCCAGGATCTCGATGCATCGCCTCAGTTCGACCACCAACCCGGTCAACAATGCCCGAGCGATGTGCCCTGCCCCCATGCCGAGATTCAGCCCGTGCACGCTGCCCGCCAGGTCCGGGTCCCACAGCGCACCCTGCTCGCCGGGCGTCAGATACGGCAGGAAGAGCGGCGCGTCGTCCAGCCCCACCACCGCCGCCGACTCGAGTAACGCCTCGGGGTTGGGCAGACCCAGCAGACGGGCGATGCCGTCGAACGCCGATCCCATTGCCAGCAGGTCCATTTCGAGGCCCCAGCCGACTCCGGTCAACGGCGTGACCAGATAGCGACGGTCGCTGTCGCGGGTGGGCGCATCCGAGATGCCGAGCACGATGGCGCTGGTGCCCGAGATCATCGCCACGTCACCGTGCCTCGTGGCACCGACACCCAGCGCGCCGAGCACCGAGTCCGCCGCACCGAGGACGATTGGAAATTCCGCGGGAAGCCCCAGCCGCGTCCGCCATTGCGACAGGAGTGGACGGGTCGTCGCCGCGGGGGCGACGACGGGTAGCGCCGGAATCTGCGCCGCCTCAATGAGTCCGGCGTTCCACGAGCCTGCCTCGATGTCGTAGACGCCGGTGCCTGCCGCGGTGCTCGGATCGGTGAGCAGCTCGCCAGTCAGGTGTGCGAACAGGACGTCCTTCGCCCCTGCGACGATGGCGCCCCCGTGTCCGAGCCGGTGCATCCGCATGTGCATCGGCCCCAGATACCGACCGTCGACCCGTTGTCCCGTGATGCGGTACAACGTCTCGTCACCGAAGGCTTTCCGCAGGGCGGAGGCCTCGGGTTCGGCCCTGGCGTCCTCCCACGTGATGGCCGGTGCGAGTGGGCCGCCGTGTTGATCGCATTCGACGAGTGTTGGCAGCATCGCGCTGAGCCCCATCCCACTCCACGAATCGGCGGGCACCATATGAGACAGGTCGGTCAGCGCCGCCTCCAGCGCCGCGAACCAAAGCTGCGGATCCTGTTCCGCTGCGCCCGGTTCGGGCCTTGCGGTCGGGTACTCGCTGCGGGCGACGGCCAGCACGACACCGTCCTCGCCGACGGCGACCGCCTTCAACGCCGACGTGCCGAGGTCAACCCCGACAACGACCGACCCCTGCACCGTCATCTACGGGTCCGGGCCACCACGGTGAGAGCATCGGCGGCCGCATTGAGCGTGTCGTCGATGTCCCTGTCGTCGTGCACGAGGGAGACGAACATGTTCTCGAACTGCAACGGGTGGAACAGCACTCCGCGGACCACCATCTCCTCATACCACCGGGTGAACATCGCTTCGTCGGCGCGCTCCGCGGCATCCCGCCAGTTGTGAATCGGTCCGTTGGCGAACCACAGCTGAAACACCGTGCCCAGCCCCTCGACATAAGCGTCCAGCCCACGTTCGGCCGCGAGCGCGGCAAGACCGTCGGCAAGCCGGTAGCCCAGCGCACGCTGCCGTTCGTACAGACCCGGCTCGGCCAGCACATCCATGGTCGCCGCGACCGCGGCGCACTGCACCACATTGGCGTTGTACGTACCCGAGTGCGAATACACCCCTTCGGCGATCAGCCGCATCGCGTCCGCCGTCCCGCCGACGGCCGCCACCGGAAAGCCGCCACCCAGTCCCTTCGCGTAGGTCGTCAGGTCGGGTGTCACACCGAACCATTCCTGGGCGCCGCCACGCGCGAAGCGAAACCCCGTGATCACTTCGTCGAAGATCAGCAGCGCACCGTACTTGCGGGTCTCGGCGCGCAGGAGTTCCAGATAGCCGGGTTCGGGCAGGATGCACCCGGTGTTGAAGACCGCGGGCTCGGTGAGGACGGCAGCGATCTCGTCACCGCGGGCGTCCATCAGCGCCACGAAACTCTCCGGATCGTTCCAGGTCAGCACTTCCAGTGTGCCCTCCAACTCGCCTGGCACGCCGGGCCCCATCGCAATCGGACGGGGGTGCTCGGCAGGTCCCGCCAGCGCCGGATCGACATGATTCGACCAGTAAACCGTGTCCTGCCAACCGTGGTAGTGCCCCTCGAAGCGGACGATGACACGCCGTCCGGTCGTCGCCCTCGCCAGCCGCACCGCGGTCCCGACTGCCTCGGATCCCGAGTTGGTGAACCGCACCTGCTCGACACCCGGCACCGCGGCCACCACTTTCTCGGCGGCCTCGACCTCCAACTCGTAGGGCAGCCCGAAGCAGGTGCCGAGATCGTTGATCGCCTGCGCGACAGCGGCTGTCACGACCGGATGGCGGTGGCCGAGGATCATCGGGCCAAGCCCGAGGAGATAGTCGACGTAGGTGTTGCCGTCGACATCGGTGAGCCGGGACCCGGTGCCCTCCGCCATGAACAGCGGATAGGGCCTCCATCCGTTGCGCGGTAGACGCGCGGTGGATCCCGCGCCGCCGGGGATCGTGTGTTTGGCGCGCTCGAACAGTTCGCGGGTGGCGACCGTGCGGTCGGCGAACGCGTCTGCGAAGGACATCGGATTCTCTTTTGCTCCAGTCGCAGTCATGTCAATGCGCTGACGACACAGGGGCGCCAAGCAGTGCGACCACAGTTTGACGCAGGATCTCGGCGGTCGCGATGACGTCTGGGATCGACACCCATTCGTCTGCGGCGTGGTAGTTGCCTCCCTCGGGCCCGAACAGCACGGTGGGAATGCCCGCTTCCTGCATCAGCGCGGCGTCGGTCCACGCGTTGAGACCGGTGACCGGTGACCGAACACCGTTCACCGCCTCGGTGGCGTCGCCGATGGCGGTCAACAGTGCCTCGTTGCCCTCGCCGGTGAACGGGTCGCGATTCAGCCGCACCCTGACCTCACCGTCGAACCGCGGCTCGATCAGCTTGACCTCGGTGAAGATCGCCTCGATCTCAGCGACCCGATCGGCCAGCCGCTCCCCCGGCTGGGTGCCGATCTCGATGCCGAGAACGACCTCGTTCGGATAGGTGGCGTAGTCGGTGCCGCCCTTGATCGTGCCGGTGTGGAAGACCGTTCGGCCATTCTTCGGATCCGGGTTGGGCTTCCATGTCGTCTCGTCGAGCCGGTGCAATCGGGTGATCACCTCGGCCATGTGCACGATCGCGTCGACACCCTTGTCCGGCGCCGATCCGTGTGCAGGCACCCCGCGCACCACGATGTCGATCCAGCCGAAGCCCTGATGTTCACCGAAGATCACCTGCGAGCCCTCGGGTTCCAGATTGATCGCCATATCGATCTCGTCGGCGTGGTTGGCGACAAGGTGCTCCATGCCGATGCTGACGCCCTCCTCGTCGATCGCCAGCGCGACAAGCAGATTGCCCGCCAGCTGGGCGCCGGAGCGCACCAGCTCACGCGCGGCAAGCATCGCCGCCGCGCAACCGCCCTTGTCGTCGGCGACACCGAGGCCGATCATGCGGTCACCCTCGATGACGGGATTCAGCGCTCGGTCGGGCCAGCCCGCGTAGCCGACTGTGTCACTGTGCGCCGTCAGACACAGCGTCGGGCCAGGCGTCGAACCGCGAAGCCACGCCAGCACATTCGGCCGACCGGGCTCCACATCCTCCAGCGTGACCTCGAGCCCGAGGTCGGTGAACCAGTCGCGCATGTATCGCGCGACCTCGCCCTCTCCGGCACCGCCAGGGATGAGCCACGGTGTCACCGAGTCGATGCGGACCATCGCGTCGAGCAGCTCGGTCGCTTCGTCACGACTAACGGTCATGGCTGATCCTCCTGTTGTGTCGGTGCTGTGGAGTCCGAGAAGTGGCACGCCACAGCGTGATCGGTGCTGGCATCTGCGGTAGACAGGTGCAGCACGGGGTCTTCTGTGAGGCAACGGTCGGGCCTGCCGAGCTCGCGGTGCAGCGGGCAGCGGGCAGCGAACCGGCAGCCGGGCGTGGTCAACGTGGCGTTCGGCGGTTCACCGGTGAGCAATGCGCGGGGTCCCCGCCGCGTCACGCCCGCGGTCGGCATCACGTCGACGAGCGCACGGGTGTAGGGATGCCGGGGCATTCCGATGACGTCCGCGGCGGCACCAAGCTCGACCACCCTGCCCAGATACAGGACGGCGACCCGGTCGGCGAAAACGCCTGCGAGCGCAAGGTCGTGGGTGATGAAGAGCATCGAGATATCCCGCTCTTCGCGAAGATCGAGCAGGACCCGGATGATCCCCGCGCGCAACGAGACATCGAGCATCGAAACGGGTTCGTCGGCCACCAGCAGCCTGGGCTGCACGGCCAGTGCCGCGGCGATGGCCACCCGCTGCCGCTGGCCGCCCGAGAGCTGGAACAGCCGACGTCCCGCGATCGACGATGCGGGCCGCAATCCGCAGGTCTCGAGCGCGGCCAGCGCGGCGGCTCGCCTGGCTGCCGCATCGAGCTCCGCGCGATGGATGGCCAGCCCCTCGGAAACGACTTCCAGCGCAGTCGCGTTCGCGGCCAGACTCTCGAAGGGGTCCTGGAAGATCATCTGGAAGTCGCGGCGCAGCCGCCGCAGCGCGCGCCCGCGGACACGCGTGACGTCGACGCCGCCGATCGACACCGCGCCTGCCGTCGCGTCCTCCAGTCGCATGATCGTGCGCGCGATGGTGGTTTTGCCACAGCCGGATTCACCGACCAGAGCGACGATCTCGCGCTCGCGGATTTCCAGGTCGACGCCGTCGACGGCACGGGTGATCACCCGCCGACGACCATGGTGGACCGGGAAATGCACGTGCAGATCCCGGATCTCGGCGATCACCGGTGCGGTCATGACGTGCGCTCCTTAACCGCGCCGACGAGGTGGCAGGCCGCGTCATGAGCCGGCGAGCCGGGCACCGGTCGCAGCCGCGGATCGTCGGTGACACACTCCGGCACCATCACCGCGCACCGCTCGTGGAACCGGCAGCCCGACGGCGGCGCGGCCAGATCGGGCGGACTGCCGGGGATCCCGCTGATCGACGCGTGCCCCGCGCCGAGCCTCGGATAGCAGTCCAACAGCCTTTGGGTGTACGGGTGCGCGGCACCGTCACCCTCGACCTGCCGGACTTCATCAGCGAATATCGCTGTGGCGGAGCCGTATTCGACGATGCGACCGGCGTACATCACCGCAGCCCGATCGCACAGTTCGGCGAGCACGGTCAGGTCGTGGGAGATGATCAGCATCGCCAGCCCGAGTTCGTCGGCAAGCCTGCGGATGAGATCGAGGATCTGCGCCTGGGTCATCACGTCCAGCGCGGTCGTCGGCTCGTCGGCAATCACCAGTTCCGGCCTGCAAGCCAGCGCCATCGCGATCATCGCGCGCTGTTTCATCCCGCCGGAGAATTGATGCGGGTAGTCCACGGCCCTACCAGGGACGATGCCGACCTGGTTTAGCAGTTCGGCAATCCGGTCCCGCACCGAACGACGGCCGGCGTCCGGCTCGTGGGCGCGGATCGCCTCCGCGATCTGGGCGCCGATCGTCATCACCGGGTTGAATCCGTTCATGGCGCCCTGCGACACCATCGACAGCCGTCGCCACCGCAACGACCTCAACTCGGCTTCGCCGACTGTGCGCAGGTCCGTTCCGCCGAACGTGAGCCGGTCGGCATCGAGCGTTGCCCCGACAGGAAGCAGCTGTGTCACTGCGAGGGCCAATGTGCTCTTTCCGCAACCGGATTCACCGGCAAGACCGACCACTTCGCCCGCCGCGACGTCGAGGTCGACCCCGTCGACGGCCCGCACCGGGGTCTCACCGACGGTGTACGTGACCGACAGGTTGCGAATTTCGAGCAGGCTCATGCGGTGACCGCCAGCTTCGGATTCAGAATGCGCTCGAGGCTCTGCCCGACCAGCGAGAAGGCGAGCACCACGATCACGATGCCGACGCCGGGCGGCAGGAAGTACCACCAGCAGCCATTGCCGACCGCGCCGGTGACGAACGCGTTGTGCAGGATCTGACCCCACGACGTCCTCGTCGGGTCACCGAGACCGAGGAACGACAGCGTCGCCTCCGCGAGGATGGAGCCGGCGATCACGAGCACGGCATTGGCGATCACCAGCGCGAGCACGCCGGGCAGGATGTGCCGCCACAGGATCGCCGGTGATGACAACCCGACGGTGCGGGCCCGGGCTACGACTTCACGTTCGCGCAAAGCCAGTGCCTGCGAACGGACGATCCGCGCCGTGCTCGGCCAGCTGGTAATGGCGATGACCAACACGATCATCGGCAGGCTCTGCCCGATGATGGCGCCGAGAGCGATCATCAGCGGCAGGCTCGGCAGCACCAGGAAGAAGTCGGTTATGCGCATCAGGACCGCATCAATGAATCCCGTGAACCAGCCGGCGAGAACGCCGACCAGCGTGCCGATGAGCACGGTGATGATCGTGGCGATCAACCCGATCTGAAGTGACACCGAGGTGCCCGCGAGCAGCTGGCGGAACACGTCCCGGCCAAGCTCATCGGTGCCGAGCCAGTGAACTGCACTGGGCGCCTGAAGGATTCCCGCGCGTGACTCTGCCACCGCGCCCCTGTCGTAGGGAGCCAGCAGCGGTCCGATGATCGCGATCAGCACGATGGCGACGACGGTGATGATGCCGGTGCGCCCCATCCGGTCGCGCCACACCTGACCTGCGACGCCACGCCAGCCGTGCGCGGGCGGTTCGATGACGGCGTCCGGTTCCAGGTTGGGGTCCATCATGGGTCCGGTCATGTCAGCCTCACCCGTGGATCGAGAAGTCGGTAGGTGACGTCGCTCGCGAAGTTCGCCAGGACCACGACGACGGCGAAGATCAGGAAGCAGGCCTCCATCACCGGATAGTCGCGGCGAACCACCGACAGATAGATCAGCTGTCCCATACCCGGCCAAGAGAACACGGTCTCGACCTGGATGGTGCCTCCGACGGTCGCGCTGGCGTACAGCGTCGTGGCGGTCACCACGGGCAGCAGCGCGTTGCGCACGCCGTGGCGCCACAGCACACGGCGCGGGTGCAGGCCCTTGGCCCGCGCGGTCGTCATGAAGTCCTCCGACAGCGTCGCCAGCAGCGAACTTCGGGTGATCAGCACGAACTGGGCGACGTCGACAAGCACCATCGCGATGGTCGGCAGCACGAGATGCCGTGCCAGATCGGCGAACCGGGTGAAAACCGTGGGATACAGGGCGTCGGCGGTGTACATCCCGGCGATCGGCAGCCAGCCCAGCGTCACGGCGAACAGGAAGATCAGCAGCATGCCCACCCAGAACGTCGGCAGGCTCCAGAACACCAGCGACCCAATCACCAACCCACCGTCGGTGCGAGTTCCGCGCCGCGATGCCGCGAACACACCGATCACGATGCCGAGGCCGATGACCAGCACGGTGGACACCGTGACCAGGATCAGGGTGTTACCGAGCGCCTTGACGACGATCGGGCCGACCGCCGTCTGATACGTGTACGAGTAGCCGAAGTCGCCACGAAAGAGATGCCCGACATACGTGACGAACTGTTCGAACATCGACCGGTCGAGTCCGTAGAACGCGCGGAGGCGCGCGACGCCTGCCGCATCGAGATGCTGCCCCCGCGCGATATGGGTAACGGGGTCCCCAGGCATGAGGTGGAACAACACGAAGTTCGTTACGAGTACCGCTGCGAGCGTGAGCACCAGGTACGTGAGTTTCTGCCCGAGGTATCGAGCCATCGACGTCCTGGCGTCCTCAGGCCGGCTTCACGTCGAGATAGTTGGCCCTGGAGAAGTTGAGCGTCATACCACCGTTCATCGCATGCCACCCCGACCACGTGTTGGTCCGGGTCCCGGCCAGCTTCTTCTGGTACCACATCACGATGTACGGGCACGAGGCGTAGTGAAGGGCCTGCATCTCGAGCACGAGTTTGACCCGCGCGGCGTGGTCGACGGTGGCGTTCTGCTGCGCGTACAACTCGTCGAAGCGCGGATTGGACCAGAACGTGTCGTTGTTGCCGCCGATCTGGTCGGTGATCGCGACACTCAGCAGATACGACGGGTCGTACAGGCCGGAGTCCCAGCCCCAGACCATCACGTCCCAGTCCGGGCCGTCGGTATTGAACACCGTCGCGCCCATGGTGTCGGCGTCGGTGGTCGACAGCTTGAGGTTGATACCGACAGCTTTGGCCGCCGTGATGAACAATTCAGCGGCCTTCACGTCGACCGCGGTGTCGGCGATGGCCAGGATCCGGAAGTCCAGTGGCTTACCGTCTTTGGACACACGTGTCCCGTCGCCGCGATCGGTGTAGCCCGCGCCATCGAGCAGCTGCTTGGCTTTGTCCACATTGTTGTCCAGGACGGCGTCGGGCGCTGGCGTCCAGTGAAAGTCACCGAACGCGGGCGGGATCAGGTCAACGCCGGATTGGCCGTAGCCGGCCAGCGCAAGCTCGACGAGTTGCGCGCGACTCACCGCGCAGCTCAGAGCCTGCCGCACCACCTGGTCGCGCAGCAACGGGTTGCCCTTCGAGTTGGGCTCCGTCGAGCAGTTGAACCCGATCATGTGGAACGAGAAGGCCTCCATTTCCGTCGTCGCGACGTCCTGCGCGCCCTTGAGGGCGGTGTAGATGGTGGGCGGCACCTCGGGCACGATGTCGAGCTCACCGGACCGCAATGCCTGGGTGACGATGTCGTCGCTGCCGTACTTGGTCCAGGTGACCTTCTCGGCGGCCGGCTTGTCGCCCCACCAGGAGTCGTTGCGGGTGACGGTGACGACCTTGCCTTCCTCCCAGGATTCGAAGTTGAACGGACCGGTGCCGACCGGCTTTTCGTTGGCATAGTCCGTCAGATCGTCCTTGGCGATGCCCTCCCACAGATGCTTCGGTGCGATCGGCATGATGACGCCGGGATCGAGGGTCTGCGGCTGCGAATACGTCAGCACCACTTGGTTGTCGCCGACCTTTTTGATGTCGGTGAGATCTTTCAGGTACGTGCCATAGGTGCCGTAGTCGTTGTCACGCACCATCGTGAAGGTGAAGACGACGTCGTCGGCGGTGAAGTCCTTGCCGTCCTGCCACTTGACGCCGTCCCGCAGCGTGTAGGTGAACGTCTTGCCGCCATCCGCGGTCTCGACGCCGGTCGCCAACGCCGGCTTGATCCCGAAGTCGGCGTCGTACGCCATCAGCCTGTCGTAGACGAGCTGCATGACGTCATAGGCCTGGGTGGAGAACAGGGTGAACGGGTTAAGAGCGTCGATGTCGGTTGTCGAACCGACCCTGAGAACAGTGCTGCTCGCGGTCTCGGGGGCACACGACGCCAGAGCGGCCGTACCGCCCAGCGCCAGTGCCACCACCGCGGACGTCCGCATGAAATTGCGCCGATCCATCTCGATCATCGTCAACCCTTCCCGACAGAGGTGTGCATACACAGTAGGATGACTGTTGACCATTGCTGTGCGGTTTCGACGATGTTTCCGTAGATTCTGGCTATGAAGGGGGACGGATGGCCGCCAACACCGATCGCAAACTGCGCTATCAGCACGTCTATGACCTGGTGCTGCACATTATGGCCGAGCGCGACCTGCAGCCCGGTGACCGGCTCCCGTCGACGACCGAACTGGCGGGCATCGCCGAGGTCAGCATGATGTCCGTACGACGGGCACTCGACGAGCTCGAGCGGGCCGGGAGGATCCAACGCAAACAGGGCCTGGGCACGTTCGTCGCCGAATCACGGATCGCCAGCGATCCGACTCGTCCCGGCGAATTGCTGGACACCCTGATCGACGAGGGCGGCGGGTTGCCCGGGCTGACCACATCGCTGATCACCGTCGGCGTCGGCCTGCCGAGCACCACCATCGCGACCGCCCTCGGCGTCGACGCGGGTCAGCCCGTCTGGGAGATCTGGCGCAGGCGCAGCATCGGCGACACCGACAGGATCCTCGAACGCGCAGTGCTGCCGCTCAGCCGGGTGCCCGCGATCGACCAGGAGCGCCTCGAGCGCGGTGAATCGCTGTACCGCTTCATCGCAGAGCGCTACGGAATCACCGACGAATACACCGAGCAGGCATTCGAGGTCGATGCGCCAAGCAGCTGGGAGGCCGAGCAACTCGCGCTGACGCCGGGAGATCCCATCGTGCGGGTGCGCGGCGTCAGCTTCGACGCCGACGGCCAGGCGTTCGACTGCTTCGAACAGTGCTACCGCGCCAGCAAGTTCACCTTCTACACGGCAGGCCAGACGCGGCACCGCATCCTGGGGCCGTCGGCGTTGTCGAACTGGTCGGTCGCGCCGTTTACCAGCCCCACCAATCAGCCGACCTGATCCAGACGTAGGTAAACCCGACCCGCAAACGCCCGGCCGTCGGTAACGTCTGGTTCATGCTGCTAGCCGCGCTGCGCGACATGCAGTGGCGAAAACGACGCTTCGTCATCGCGGTCCTGTCCACCGCGATCATCTTCGCCATGACACTGGTGCTTACCGGGCTGGCCAACGGGTTCCGGGCCGAAGCGCAAAAGACCGTCGACGCGCTCGGCGTCGACGTGTTCCTCGTCAAGGACGGTGCGTCCGGCCCGTTCGTCGGGGCGACGCCGTTCGCGCCGACCGACCTCCGCCGGATCGCCGCTTCGCCGGGCGTGCAGGCGGCGGCCCCGCTGGTGTATGCCGGCGGCACGGTGACGCTTGGCGACGCGACACGCAACGCCGACCTGTTCGGTGCGCCGGAACGCGGCCCTGGCATGCCTGTCATGTCGGAGGGCCGTCCGCCCGCGAACCCCGACGAGGTCGCGGTTTCGAGCACGCTCGACCGCAACGAGGGTGAGGACATCCAGATCGCGTCGCGCAGGCTGCGCATCGTGGGGATCGTGGAGAACTCCACGGCACTGGCCAACCTGCCCAACATCTTCCTCACCACGGAGGGTGCCCAACAGCTGGTGTACGGCGGCCAACCGTTGGTCGCGTCGATCGGGATTCGGGGCACGCTCGAACAGGTGCCCCCGGGTTATAGGGCCATCGACCGGGACGGCGCGATCGCCGATCTGCTTCGGCCGCTGAAGGTTGCGGTCAACTCCATCACGATCGTGGCGATCCTGCTCTGGGTCGTCGCGGCCCTGATCGTCGGGTCCGTGATCTATCTGTCCGCGCTGGAACGCCTGCGAGACTTCGCGGTGTACAAGGCGATCGGCGTCCCGACGGGTTCGATCGCCGCCGGACTGGCCCTGCAGGCGATCGTGGTGGCACTGTCGGCCGTCGTCGTCGGCGTCGTGCTTTCGGCGCTGCTCGGACCGATCTTCCCGATGCAGGTCATCGTCCCGTCCTACGCCTACATCATCCTGCCCGTGATCGCGGTCGTCTTCGGATTGATCGCCAGCGGCTCCGGGCTGCATCGCGCGGTGTCCGTCGATCCCGCCATGGCGTTCGGAGGTCCCTGAGCCATGGGCGATCTCAGCGTTCAGGATCTGGTGGTCGAGTACTCCAGCGGCGGCTACGCTGTGCGTCCGCTGGACGGATTCAACCTGGACGTCGCCGCTGGCTCATTGGTAATCCTGTTGGGCCCCAGCGGTTGTGGGAAAACCACGCTGCTGTCGTGTCTCGGCGGAATTCTGAAACCGACCTCGGGCGCCATCAAGTTCGGCGATGTCGACGTCACGTCGCTCGACGCCAAGGCGTTGTCGACATACCGGCGCGAGACCGTTGGCATCGTGTTCCAGGCGTTCAACCTGGTGCCCAGCCTCACCGCGCTCGAGAACGTGATGGTGCCGCTGCGCTCGGCGGGCATGCCGCGGCACGCTGCGCACAAGAAGGCTGAACAGCTGCTGGCCCGCGTCGGGCTGGAGGACCGGATGACCCACCGGCCGAGTGATCTCAGCGGCGGTCAGCAACAACGCGTGGCGGTCGCGCGGGCGATCGCGTTGGACCCGCCGCTGATCGTCGCCGACGAGCCGACCGCGCATCTGGACTTCATACAGGTCGAGGAGGTGCTGCGGCTGATCCGCGAGCTCGCGTCGGGAGACCGGATGGTCGTCGTCGCGACCCACGACAGCCGAATTCTCCCGCTGGCCGATCGCGTGGTGGAACTCGTGCCGGACTTCGCGGAATCAAACCGGCCGCCCGCGAGAGCCCGGCTGGAAGCGGGCGAGGTGCTGTTCGAGGAGGGCACGATGGGCGATTGCATCTACGTGGTGTCCGAGGGTGAGGTCGACATCGTGCGCGAATTGGCCGGGGGCGGCGAGGAATTGCTCTGGGTTGCAGAGCCCGGCGACTACTTCGGCGAGCTCGGTCCCCTGTTCCACATGCCGCGTTCGGCGACGGCGCGCGCACGCACCGAAGCGACAGTCATCGGCTATTCCGTGGCGACGTTCCGGGAACGCCTCGGCGCCGGTGGGATCCGCGACCTGATCGAGCACCGGCCGCTGGACATCGGCGACGAGCCGGCTACTGCGGAACCAGACTGAGCAAGACGTCCGGACCGATGGGCTCGATCCGGTCGAACCGCCACCGTTGCGCGTGCGCGATGGACAGCACCCCGACATCGTCGATTGCGGTTATCGGGCCGCCCAACAGGATTGGCGCGACGTAGGCCAGTATCCGGTCGATCACGCCCGCCCGCAGGAACGCGCCCGCCAGCGTCGGCCCACCCTCGATCAGGACGTCTGTGCGATCCGACAGCGCCTTGATCACCTCGTGCGGGTCTCTGGTGCGGATCACCATCGTGCGGGTGTCGTCGTTCAGCACGTTGGCGTCGGAAGAGATTTCGCGCTCCCCCACCACGACACGCAGCGGCTGCCGGTCGGCGAGGCTGCCGTCGGGGAGCCGCGCGGTCAGCTTGGGGTCGTCGATGAAAACGGTTCCGGTGCCGACGACAATCGCCTCGCAGGCCGCGCGGCGGCGATGTACGTCGGCGCGGGCGGCCTCGCTGGTGATCCACTGACTGCTACCGTCGGCCGCCGCGCTGCGGCCATCGATACTGGTGGCGAACTTCCAGGTGACATGCGGAAGCCCAGTGCGCTGCTTGTGTAACCACTCGCGCAGAGGTCCACCGGCGACGTCGTCGGCCAGCACGCCTGCGACCACCTTCACACCCGATTCGGAAAGCCGGGCCGCTCCCCCCGCAGCGGCCGCATTGGGGTCGTTCACGGCGTAGACAACCGTCGAAATGCCCGCGGCGACAACGGCATCGACGCATGGTCCCGTTCGGCCGTGGTGGTTGCACGGCTCGAGGGTGACCACGGCCGTGCCGCCCGCTGCCCGCGCACCCGCCCGCCGCAGCGCCACCACTTCCGCGTGTGGACCGCCGGTCGGCTCGGTTGCGCCGACGCCGACGGTCTCGCCATCGCGATCCAGGATGACTGCGCCGACAGGCGGATTGGGATAGGTACCGCCCTTGACCAGTTCGGCCTGATCGACGGCAAGCCGCATCGCGGGGTCGAAGCTCATAGCCGGAGGTGTTTTGACGCGGTGGCGGCCTGCCTGCGCAGCGCCTCGACGGCGACCGCCGGGTCGTCGGCACTGTAGACGGCCGAGCCCGCGACAAAACAGTCCACGCCCGCCTCGGCGGCGTCCTCGATCGTCTCGGCGTTGATGCCACCGTCGATCTCGACGAGGATCGTTAGCTCGCCTGCGTCCACCAGCCTGCGTGCGATGGCGACCTTCGGCAGCACCTCAGGGATGAACTTCTGTCCGCCGAATCCCGGTTCGACAGACATGATCAGCAGCGTGTCGAACTCGGGCAGGATCTCCAGGTACGGCTCCAGCGGGGTGCCCGGTTTGACCGAGATGCCCGCCTTGGCGCCTGCGGCGCGGATGTCGCGGGCGACGCCGACGGGGTTGTCGGTCGCCTCGGCGTGGATGGTGACGTTGTAGGCGCCCGCCTCGGCGTAGGGCGGCGCCCACCTGTCCGGGTCATCGATCATCAGATGGCAGTCCATCGGGATGTCGGTCGTCGGCAACAAGGCCTCCACCACGGGCAGACCGAGGGTCAGGTTCGGCACGAAGTGGTTGTCCATCACGTCGACGTGCACCCAGTCGGCGCCCTTCACTGCGGCGACCTCGTCTGCCAGCCGGGCGAAGTCGGCGGCCAGGATCGACGGCGCAATCATGGGCCTTTTGCGCTCCTCGCGTGCGCGGTGTCGTGACATGGCGCTCACCCTATCTTTTGCTCTTCGCGCAAGCGCTCATCGGACTTTGAGCGCGGCAGAGAACATCGCGTCGGTGCCGTGGCGGTGTGGCCAGAGCTGCACGTACGGGCCGTCGCCGAGGTCGTCGACGCCCTCGAACAGCGGTCGGGCGTCGAGCGCCGTCACCGGATGGCGGCGCAGCGCATCGGCCACCACCCCGACGGTCTCGGACAGATGCGGTGAACAGGTCGCGTACAGCACGACACCGCCGGGCCGGGTCAGGTTGATCGCCGAGGCCAGCAGCTCGCGCTGCAGCCGCGCCAGCGCGGGCACGTCTGAGGGCTGACGCCGCCAGCGCGCCTCGGGGCGTCGGCGCAGCGCACCGAGCCCGGTGCACGGCGCGTCCACCAGCACGCGGTCGAATCCCGGCTCGAGGCCGGGGTCGCGGCCGTCGACTCGCACCACGTCGACGGCCAGTCCACGGGTGTTCTGCTCGACGAACTCGGCGCGCCGCTCATTCGGCTCGATCGCGGTGACGCCGGCGCCGGTGTGCACGCCGATGGCCGCCAGCAGCGCGGTCTTGCCCCCCGGCCCTGCACACAGGTCCAGCCAGCGACCGCCGTCATCGTCGACCGGCGCGAGCGTCATCGCCCTCGCCACCAGCTGGCTGCCCTCGTCTTGAACCAGCGCCTGGCCGTCGCGCACGGCGTCCAGCTGGCCGGGGTCACCGCCGGACAGGTAGACCGCGTACGGCGAGAAACGACCGACGGTTCCGTCGACAACCTGTGCCAGCGCATCCGCGGTGAGCACTCCAGGGCGAGCCGCGAGATGAACCAGTGGGCGGTCGTCGTCTGCGGTCAGCAGCGCATCCAGCTCGCCCGCTCGGGCGCCGAGCGCATCCGCGAACGCCTGGGCGATCCAGCGTGGATGGGCGTGCACGAACGCCATGTGCCCGACGGGGTCGGACTCAGCGGACGGGGCCAGCTCGTCGATCCACGACTGCGGTTCGCGCGCGGCGATGGTGCGCAGCACGCCGTTGACGAAACCCGCTCGCGCGGAATCGAATTCGATCCCGGCCTGCTCGACGGTGGTCGATACCGCGGCGTGCGCGTCGACCCGCATGCGGAGCAGCTGATAGGTGCCCAGCCGGAGCAGGTCGAGCAGCACCGGGCTGATGCGGTCCGGCGGGCGTCCCGCGGCTTCGGTGATGACGGCGTCGAGAAGCCCGAGGGCGCGGCACGTACCGTAGGCCAGTTCGGTGGCGAAAGCGGCGTCACGGCCGGTGATGCCGCGTTCGCGTAGCAGCGACGGCAGCACGAGATTGGCGTAGGCGTCGCGGTCCGAGACCGCCCGCAGGACGTCGAACGCAGCCCGGCGGGCCGGGTCGAGCGGCGTACGGCGCGGCCTTCGGGGCTTCGTCATGACGCCGTTGCGGATTCGTCGAGCCGGGCACCGCGCGCCCACGCCGCCGCATCCATCTGCTTCTTGCCGGGCGGCTGAACCGTGCCAAGCAGCACGGGTTGCGACGCCGTCCCGACCCGCACGCCGGTGCGGTCTGCCCGAATCGCTGCCGGCGGCAGCGGGTTCGGTGCCGCTTCGTCGACCGTCACCGGTCCGAGTTTGATCCTCAGCTCGCCGACGAGGGTCCAGGCTCCGGGGTTCGGTGTGACCGCGCGGATTCGCCGTTCGACGACATGGGCGGGCAGGTCCCAGCGCACCCTGGCATCGTCGACCGTGACCTTCGGTGCGACGGTGACGCCGTCGGACGGTTGCGGTACCGGCGACAACGATCCGTCGGCGATGCCGTCCAGCGTCGTCTCCAACAGCGCGGCACCCGAAATCGACAGCCGGTCAAGGAGATCGGCCGCGGTGTCGGTGGGCCGAACCGTCTCGGTGACGACACCGTATACGGGCCCGGAGTCCAGCGCGGGTTCGATCTGGAACGTGGTGGCGCCGGTCACTGCGTCGCCAGCCGCGATCGCCGCCTGGACCGGGGCCGCACCGCGCCATGCGGGCAGCAGCGAGAAG
The DNA here is from genome assembly GCA_963716505.1 of uncultured Actinomycetota bacterium. GTDB lineage: Bacteria > Actinomycetota > Actinomycetes > Mycobacteriales > Mycobacteriaceae > Mycobacterium. Next base: position 153,043 of record CAVQTL010000002.1, on the reverse strand, counting down.
TGCAGGTTGATCCAGCCGAGCGCAGGCACGGCAAGCAGACCGTCGCGGAGCAACGCCCCATACGCCACGACCGCGCATGCCTCGGGCGCCAATTCGGCCAACTCGGCGACGAATTCGTCGGAGTTGGGCCGGTCCGGGCGCAGCACCGGGATGCCGCGCTCGAGCGCCAGTTTCGCTACCGGCGATGGCGACGGCTTGGCCCGTCGGCCTGCTGCGGCATCGGGGCGAGTGAGCACCGCGACCACCTCGTGGCGCGGAGAGTCGATGAGCCGGCGCAGGGACGGCAGGGCGGGCTCGGGAGTACCGGCGAAGACGATTCGCATGGCTAACGCGGCGTCTGGTAGTACTCGCGCTCAGACACACCACTCAGCGGCGCGACGAACATCCACGGCATGGTGCTCATGAGGCGGTTCAGCGTGGCGACCGCGTCGTTGTAGTACTGCCGGGCGAAGGCCAGCTTGTTCTCGGTGTCTGCGAGATTGTCCTGCAGGTTGCCGAAGTTGTTCGACGAGTTCAGTTGCGGATAGCTTTCGACGAGCGCCAGCACCGGCGCCAGCGCGGAGTCGAGGTCCTTCTCGGCCGTGCTGCGCTGCGCAACGGACTTTCCCGACGTCGCTGTCGTCAGCGCTGCTCGGGCATCGGTGACGTGGTCGAGGATGTCCTTCTCGTGGGCGGCGAACGTCTGCACGGTGTGCACCAGGCTCGGAATAAGCGACGCGCGACGCGTCAACTCGACGTCGATTCCGGACAGTGCTTCGGCGACGCGGATATCCGCGCTGCGAATCTTGTTGTAGCCCAGGATGAAACCCACCAGCACCAGCACCGCCAGCACGAGAACGATGATCAGCAGCAGTCTCACCATGAACCGCCTCCTCCTGCCGCCGCCGCCACCGCCACCGCCGCCGCTGCTCCCACCGCTGCTTCCGCCGCCGGAGCTTCCGCCGCCGGACGACGACGATGACTGCGATGCGGTGTAAGCGCCGATCGACGACGACAGGGCCGACTCGAAACTGTCGAAGTTCGCGCCGCCGGATCCGCCGGTGAAGCCCCAGCCTCCCGACGTGGACGTCGACGACGAGTTGTACCAATTAGGTTGCGGTGCAACCGTACCCGTTGCCGTCTCGTACTTCTTCGCCCACATGGCCGCCGCTCCCGCCGCCACCGCGAACGGGACATAGGCGGTGTAGAGGTCTCTGCGGGCGGAGAAATCGAACCGCGACTCGGCTGAGTCGGTGGCCAGCATGCGGTGGAATCCCCCTGCCGCCGACCACAGTTCGCGTCCGGCATCGGTGCGACGGGTGCCGACGCCGGCGACCCACGATCGCGCGGTGAACAGGAAGAACGCGGCGAACGGCAGGCCCACCGCGGTGAACGGAATGCCGAACCACAGGAAGAAGCAACACACCGCGATCAACATCGCGATCACATTGGCCGTCCGCACCCACAGCTCCTTCTTGCGCTTGACCATCAGGCCGCTGTCGAAGGCCCACTTCTGCACGGCCTTGGCGATGTCGGTCTTCGCCTTGTTCAGCTTCTCACCGGACTTGACGGTCTTCTTCGCCTCGAACTCCTGGCCCGACTTGTTCACCTTGAGCGCGGTGCCGACCTTGCGGCTGACGGGATCGAGCTGCTCCCAATCGCGCTGGTCGGCCAGACCGCGGATTCGCCAGTGCTCATCGTTGATCTGCTTCAGGTCGATCAGCTTGCGCTCGGCCAGATAGAACAGTGTCGCGGTGAGGGCGTTCTTCGGGACGGCTTCGGTACGGATGTACTCGGTCTGCACCGGCCCGAGGCCGGCCGGCGGCGCGTATTGCAGCGGGAACCCGGGCGACGGCTCAACGGTGCTGCGGTACCAGAGAAAGCCGCCGAGGGCGAAGACCACGGTGAGCGTCATGATCAATGCCGTCTCGCTCAGCGACGAACCGAAGATCCGATCCCAGGTGTAGGGCCACAGCAGCTCTGCGCGTGACGGGGTCGGCACGTCGACACCCGCCCGAAGCGTCACCGGCGTTCGCGACCCCAGATACGAGGCCGAGAGCGCAACCTTGTTGCCGGTGATGGTGAGGTCGCGACAAGGTTCACCGACCCCGAAGCCCACCGAACACTGTGCGCCGGTGACATCGCTTGGCAGCGTGACCGAGATGTCGACCTGGCGCATCCGGTTGTTCCAGGAGCCCGGGACGACGTTCCAGAAGAACACCGACTGCGCGGCGGCGTCGGTACCGATGGATTTGGCGAATCTCTGGTCGCTGCCGGTATCGCCCGGGTCGAGCACACCGGGCACCGTGTAACGGATCTCGAAGACGTGCGTGCCGAAACTGAGGTACTCGTCGGGGTCACCGATCTTGGCCACCCGGAACCGCTTGCCGTCTTCCCACAGCATCCGGTACGGGGCCGCCACACCGTCGATCTCCACCGACTGAATATCGGGTACCTGCCGCACGAAGGGGTGGTTCGGATTGGCGGTGTCCCAGAACTGGAAGAGGCCGTGACGCCCGCTCGGGAAGTCGGCGGTGATGGTCTCGACGGCATCCATGCTGCCGTCGGCGTTGACGCGGAAGTCGGCCTTGAAATTGCTGAAGACCACCGGGTCATCGGCCGGCAGCTCCTCATGGCTGCCCTTGAACACCAGCGGCCACAGGAGCCCAATCATGATGAGCACCAACGGAATCGACCAACCGATTACCCGTCGCATGCCACCTCCTGTCGCGCTCCGGCGCCGGTTTCTCGCCCTACCCTATGTGCAACGGGTCCATTTGCACCCGAACCGGCTGCTGATCGTGCCTGGCGCTGAGCACCCCGGCGGCCCGCCGCAGCGCAGCGGCAAGCGCGAGGCCGTCGGCGCGCGGCACCCGCACCAGCATCCGATTCACCGCGCTGGCGGCGGGGGTGCCGGGGGGTCGGCGAGCCCCGGACGGCAGGTCGACGGGCCCGAGCAGCTCCGCAGAGCCGGGTAGTTCAGCCGTTTCCAGCAGTGCGACCACGGCCGCGGGCTCGCCGTCGACGGCCGCCATGTGCACTGCAGGCGGCAGACCGACCTCGTCGCGGGCGTCGAGCTCCGCCTCGGCATGCCCGACCGGATCCCAACGGATCAGCGCTTGCACGGTCGGCACCGTCGATTCGGCGACGGCGGCGACCACCCCGCCGTCGCTGCCGCTGCGAACCAGGGTGGATGCGGCCATCCAGCGGCGCAGCGAGTCCTCGGCCGCGCGCAGATCCTGGCGGCCCAGCAACGCCCATGCGTCGAGAAGCAGTGCGGCGCCGTAACCACCCGTCGCCACCGGCTCGGCCCCCGGCGTGGCGACGACGAGGGCGGGATCGCCGGGCACCGCCGAAACCACGGTGTCGCCGCCGGAGGTGACCACGGCGGTGCCGGGGAACGCCCGGCCGAGTTCTTCGGCGGTGCGGTGGGCGCCGACCACGACGGCGCGAACGGCGTCGGACCCGCATCGGGCGCAGCGCAGCGCGGCTTCCCCGCGGCCGCACCATCGGCACACCGCACCCGCCGCGTCCCGGTCGGGCAGCGACAGCGGGCCGGTGCAGTGCCTGCACCGGGCGATGGTGCGACAACGCCCGCAGGCCAGCGCGGGCACGTAGCCCCTGCGCGGCACCTGGACGAGAACGGGGCGCCCGGCATCCAGCGCCGACCGCGCGGCCTGCAGCGCCATCGACGGCAGCCGGGCGCTGTGCGCGGCAGGGTCGCGCTCGTGGGTGTATTCGCTGTCCTCCAGCGCGATCACCCGCGGTGCCCGGGACCGCACCACCGGCCTGGCCGCCACCAGGTCGTGCGCCCACCGGCTGCGCACCATGGCCTGCGCCTCGGCAGTGCGGGAGTATCCGCCGATCATTGCGGCACAACGTAACTGGTGTGCACGAAGCATCCCGACCTCACGGGCGTGCGGATACGGCGCGCGCGGCTCGGACAGGGTGTCGTCGCCGTCGTCCCAAACCAGCACCAGTCCGAGATCGGCGACCGGAGCGAAGACCGCGCTGCGCGTTCCGATGACCAGCCGCGCCGAACCACGCAATACCGACAGCCAACGCCGGTACCGCTGGGCGGGGCCGAGGCCCGCGGACAGTGCCACCACCCGGCTTTCGTCGACGAACCGGACGCTGGCCTCGTGAAGTGTGTCCACGTCGCGCTGGTCGGGCACGATCGCCAGCACCCCACGTCCGGCCCCGATCGTTGCCGCCGCGACTTCGGCCAGCCGGTCGGCCCACCGCTCGCCGGGCAGGGCCTGCCAGACCGCCCTGGCGGCGCGGCCGTCGCGAATCGCGGCGAAAAACTGCTCACCCCTGCCGTATTCGGCCCACCGCTCAGTGTCAACGGGGACGACGGACACCGGCGCGGGGTCGGCGGGCGCTTCCTTTTCGACCTTGGCGTGCCGCGGCGGGATCGCCAGCCGGAGCACGTCGGCCCTGGTGCCCGCGTAGCGCGCGGCGACGGCGTCGACGAGCCTGCGGACATCGGGCGTCAGCACCCGTTCGGCCGAGATGACCCGGTCCAGCCAACCCAGCTTGCCGACATGGTCTGTCTCCGAGCGCCTCTCGAGAACGAACGCGTCGACCAGGCGACCGTGGAAGCGCACCCGGACCCGCACACCGGGCTGCGCGTCATCGGACTGCTCGGCGGTGACGAGATAGTCGAACTCGCGGTCCAGGTGTGGCACCGACAGCATTGGCAACACCCGGGCGATCGGCTCGTGCTCGGCCTGCCGGCGGTTGGTCACACCTACCGTCTAGCAGACGGATCGGACGTCCGGCCGAAGAAGAGGCCCGCGGTGATGAGTATCAGCGACGTGGCGTACACCCACCAGATCGGGACCGCGAAAGCCTCGGACCCCAATACGAACTTGTTGATGCCGATCATGGCGTCCGATACCGCGAAACACACCGCGCCAAGCGCCGTCCACGGCGTGGGCAGCCGGGCCAGTAGCGCAACGCACACCATCGCGCCGAGCACCGCGATGTAGACGGTCACCGGAACTGCCATGCCTTCGGCGATGAGCCTGGGCCAGAACCAGATGAGCAGCGCGACGCACGCCGCCACTACCACCGCAGCCGCGGTCAGCCGCGGCGCCGAGGAGGAACACAGCGGGAGCAGGGCAGCAAGGAAGCACAGATGGGCGACGAGGAACGCGGCCAGCCCCAGCACGAACGACGGCTCCCACCAGGGCATGGCAAGTAGGAAATCGCCCGCGGCGGAGCCCACCAGGGCGCCGATCAGCCAGCGCCGTTCCCTGGCGACCGGGTGGGTGAACGCGGCGGCGGCCAGCAGGACCGCAGGTGTGGCCTTGACCGCGGGCTGCGACCAGAACTGGCCCGCCAGCTCGGCGCCCGACGGCAGGCGCAGCGCGATGACGACGAGGAAAACACCGTAGCAGGCGGCGACGACCACGGCCGCCAGCCACAGTGCTCGAGTTAGCCGCTGCGGGTTCGTGACCGACGAGAAGCCGGCATGCCCGGCATCGGTGGACGCCATTCTGCTGAAGGTACACAGACCTCTGACTTGACAGGCACCGCGGTCTGGTCCGTGCGCGAGGACGGGAAGCTGCTGACGAGCTGGGTCGAGCGAGCATCGTGGGAACAGTTCCGAGGCCTGACCGGGGGCCAAACCCGGGCGCTAATGTGAGGCTATGGCAGACCTCAAGACCAACCGCGTCCCGGCGACCGCGATGCAGCGCGGATGACCGAGCGGGAGGTGCTCGACGTTCGCACGCCGCGCGAATGGGAGGGCTGGTTGGCGCGCAACCACGATCAGGCGTCGGACATCTGGCTGCGGCTGCTCAACAAGAACGCTCCTGAGCCGGGCATGTCCTACGGCGAGGCCGTCGAGGTCGCGTTGTGCTTCGGATGGATCGACAGCATGGCACGCAAGTACGACGAGGTTTCGCGCATCCAGCGTTTCAGCCGGCGCAAGCCGCGCAGCCCGTGGTCGACGTCCAATGTCGAACGGGTGCAACGCCTGATCGAGGCCGGGCGCATGCGAGAATCCGGGCAGCGCGAGATCGACGCTGCCAGGGCGGACGGTCGCTGGCCGGAAGACTAGGCCCGCGGACGTGAGGAGCACGGGGAGATGAAGACAGCGCCCGATTACGACACCGTAATCGTCGGTGCCGGATTCTCCGGAATCGGTACCGCCGTCCAGCTCGACAGGTCGGGCATCGGCGACTATCTGGTGATCGAGGCCGCTGACGGCCCCGGCGGGGCGTGGCACTGGAACACCTATCCTGGTATCGCCGTTGATATTCCGTCGTTCTCCTACCAGTTCTCCTTCGAGCAGAGTCCCGACTGGACGCGGACCTATGCACCCGGTGCGGAGCTGAAGGCCTACGCCGAACATTGCGTCGACAAGTACGGCCTGCGGCCGAAGATGCGGTTCAACACCAATGTGCTCGACGCCGCATTCGACGACGAAGCAGACCTGTGGCACATCGAGACCGACGCCGGTGACCGCATCACCGCGCGCTTCCTGATCAACGCCGGCGGCGTGCTGACCACTCCGAAACTGCCCGACATCGACGGTGTGGACTCGTTCGCCGGGCTGACGATGCACACCGCGCGCTGGGACCACAGTCAGGACCTCGCCGACAAGCGCGTCGCAATCATCGGCACGGGCGCCTCGGCCGTACAGGTGATTCCCGAGATCGCGCCGATCGTCAAGCACCTCAACGTCTTTCAGCGCACACCGATCTGGTGCTTCCCGAAGCCGGACGCGCCGCTGTCCCCCGCCGCACGCCGCGCGATGCGCATTCCCGGAGGTAAGACCGTTCAGCGCCTGATGAGTCAGGCCTACGTCGAGCTGACCTTCCCGCTCGCCGCGCAGTACTTCACGGTGAACCCTTTGGCCAAGCGCGCGCCCGCATTCGCTAAGGCCTACCTCCGCCGCGAGGTCAAGGACCCCGTCGTGCGCGACAAGCTCACACCGCGCTACGCGGTGGGCTGCAAGCGGCCCGGCTTTCACAACACATATCTGGCGACGTTCAACCGCGACAACGTCAGCCTGGTCACCGATCCGATCGAGAAGATCACCGGCTCCGGCGTTGCGACCACCGACGGGGAGTCTCACGACGTCGACGTGCTGATCCTGGCAACGGGTTTCAAGGTGATGGACCCCGACGACGTGCTGACCTACTCGGTCACCGGGGCGCAGGGAAAGACGTTGGCCCGGTACTGGGACGATCACCGGTTGCAGGCCTACGAAGGTGTCAGCATCCCGGGCTTCCCGAACTTCTTCACCGTGTTCGGGCCGTACGGTTACGTCGGCTCGTCGTACTTTGCGCTCATCGAGTCGCAGAGCCACCACATCGTGCGCTGCCTCAAGCACGCACGGCGCCGCCGTGCCACCCGCGTCGTGGTGACGCGGGAGGCCAACGACCGCTACTTCGCCGAGATGATGCGCAAACGGCACCGCCAGATCTTCTGGCAGGACAGCTGCTCGCTGGCCAACAGCTACTACTTCGACAAGAACGGCGACGTGCCGCTGCGCCCGGCGACCACGCTGCACGCGTACTGGCGCAGCCGCCGCTACCCGCTGGCCGATTACGACTTCGCCTAGAGCTGTACCCCGCGGGTGAGCGCTCCGTCGGCGACGAGATTCGTACCCGTGATGAAGCTCGCAGCCGAACTGCTCAGGAACACAACGGCGTTGGCGATCTCCTCGGGCCTCGCCATTCGGCCTGTCGGGTTGAGTGCGAGTGCGGTTGCGAACAGTTCCGGATCGTTCTCTTCGATCGACGGCCACACTCCGCCGGGAAAGTACGTGTTGCCGGGGCTGACGGAATTCGCGCGCACTCCCTTCGCCGCGAAGTTGTAGGCCAAGCCTTGGGTGTAGTGAATGATCGCGGCCTTCATCGTGCCGTATGGCCCCGAGGCGAAGTCGATCTCGCGGCCGGACACGCTCGAGATGGTGACGATCGATCCGCCGTCGGCTTCCAGGAGATACGGCAACGCCGCCTCGACAAGACCGACCGTCCCCATCAGATCGACTGCAAAGCTCGTTCGCCAGTTTTCCGCACTCTCCGGGATCGCCAGTGCGCTGACGTTCGCCACGACGCCGTCGATACCACCAAGCGCCTCTGCGCTGGCGCTTACCCAACTGGTCAGCGCGGCGGTGTCGCCTACGTCGACCGCGGTGCCGATCGCGGTGGCTCCGGTGGCGGTCAGCTCCGACTGCGTCGCGATGACGGAATCGGGGCTACGTGCGCAGAAGGCGACCGCGGCGCCCTCGGCAAGCAGCGCCTCGACGACCGCGCGTCCGATACCGCGGGTGCCGCCCGTGACAAGGAATCGCTTGCCCGCCAGTCCTAGTTCCATGGTCCGCCTCGTCTTCCGTGGTGTCGATTCAGTATGAAATTGTTCCCAACGACCGTGCGACGCTGCAGATCTCGTCGTGTATCCCGCCGTACGCCGGCGCCGGCGGAAGCAGTCGTTTGTCGATTTTGGTGACGACGCTGTAATTCGGGTCGACCACGTTGGCGATCGGCATCTGTGAAATCTGGGTGAGCAACTGATAGGCATCGAGCCGGTCTAGGCCGTACAACTCACCGAACCAGCCGATCATCTCGACCTGGCTGGTTCGCCAGGCCTCTTCCAGCGGTCTGCCGGAACCGACGCACATCAGGTGGGTGTCGGACTCGAGCCTGGGCCAGGCCGGACCGCCGCCCTTGACCAGGTCGACGACCGCCGTAACGTGCATCGCCCCTTCGACCGCGGTGCCGCACGATTCACCTTCGCCCTGCCGGTAGTGCCCGTCACCAAGGGAGAACAGCGCACCTTCAACGTTGACCCGCAGATAACACGTTGTGCCTGCGGTCATTTCGGGTGTATCCATGTTGCCGCCGAAGGAATCCGGTACCAGGGACGTGCGGACTTCGCGCCGGCCCGGCGCGACACCGACGGTACCGAGCATGGGATTGGCGGGTATGCGGATCTGGAAGTCGGTGGATTTGGCTGAGAATCCGACCGTGTGGGTTCCGGCGTCGTAGTCGTAGATGTAGGTGCGTTCCGGAAGGGGGTCCTGCAGCGTCGGGCTGACGGGGATGCTGGTGAGGCCGCCGAAAAACGGGATCAGGCTGGACGCGCCCCACGTCCGGGCCGGCGTCAGATCGACCAGATGGATCGCCAGGGTGTCACCAGGCTCGGCGCCCTCGATCCAGAACGGGCCGGTCTGCGGGTTGAGATCCTCGGTGTCCAGCGCCGTGCTTGCGACGTCATCGCTGCTGGTGATGCGTCCGCCGTAGGCATCCTCGGTCCAGAGCGTCAACACGGTTCCCGGCCGGATGCGCGCCACAGGGGACGCGCCGCCGAAGGTGTAGTTCAGCTGGTCGACCGTCGGGACGAAAGTCACGTGCTCCATGAGCTTCATCCTGGTCTATACAGGGCTTAATTTGTTACCGCACGCCCGATTTCGGTCAGACGGGATGACCCCGAAATGACAATCGATAGCTAGAAGTCCGCGTTCAGCTCGTCGAACCTGTGTTTTCCGTTCGGCGATAACAAGTCCACCCTGCAACCGCGCGTCTAGAGTCCGCGATGTGACTCTCGCCCGGCCCGAGACCCGGTACGCAGATGCAGACGGGGTTCGCATCGGCTACCAACGCTGGGGCTCGGGCAAGCGGACGGTGATCGGAGTTCCCGGAGCCTCTCAGAACATCGACGTCATCTGGGAGAACGCGGAAGCGGCCGACTTTCTCGAACGTTTCGGATCCATGTGCCGCGTGATCCATTTCGACAAGCGTGGTACAGGCGTGTCGGACAGAGGCATTCCGCCGCCATCACTCGATGCGCGGGTGCAGGATCTCGTTGCGGTCATGCGCGCAGAATCCGTGGATCGCGCCATCGTCGCCGGCTGGTCGGAGGGCGGCACGCTGGCCGCCTTCTTCGCCGCCACATATCCGGAGCGCACCGAGGGCCTGATCCTCAGCGGCGCGTCGGCAACCTTCATTCGCCGTGACGACCATCCTTGGGTGCCGACCCCGCGGGCCCTGCGTCGGTCCATTCGGCTCAGTGGGTTGGTCTGGGGGACTGGCGAACTCGCGGTGCGGCTTTTCGCGCCATCGATGCGGCGACAGGCAGGGTTCCGGCGTTGGGCGATCCGTTACGAACACGCCTCGATATCGCGCCGGAGTTTCGTCCCGTTCAGCATGCTTTTGGCAGAAATCGACATCCGTCACGTGCTGCCATCCATCTACGCACCCACGCTCGTTATGCACGCGCGTGGGGATCGTGCCATCCCGATCCAGAGCGGCCGGTATCTGGCAGAGCACATCGTGGGCGCCCGATTCGTGGAACTACCCACCGACGACCACGCGGTCTGGTTCGGAGCGCGGGATGTCTACCTCGACGCGATGCAGGAGTTCCTCACCGGCACGCGCCCGAATGCGGACCACTCACGAAGGCTGGCAACAGTTCTCTTCACGGACATCGTCGGGTCGACCGTGAACGCCGAGCGGGCGGGCGATGCGGCCTGGCGCGACGTTCTGGACCACCACGACGACTTATGCCGCATCGAGATCGGCGTCTGTGGCGGGCGCTGGGTCAAGAGCACGGGTGACGGACTGCTTGCGACATTCGACAGCCCGAGCCGCGCGGTCCGTTGCGCGTGGACTCTGAACGAACGCATCCGATCTGACGTAGGGATCGAGATACGCGCCGGGCTACACACCGGCGAGATCGAGACACGCGGCGACGACGTAGCCGGGGTGACCGTGCATCAAGCGGCACGAATACAGGGCTTAGCCGGTAACTCGGAGGTGCTCGTCTCGTCCGCCGTCAGCAATCTCCTCGCCGGCTCCGGAATCACTCTGGACGGCCGCGGCACCCACACGCTGAAGGGCATCGCCGAGCCCTGTGAGCTCTACCGGGTCACCGGCGTCGCGTAAGAGCACCATCACCTCTCGGCGCGAGCAGCCGCAAAACTGCCTAGTTTCGGCACGAAATGGGCAGTTTCACGTCTGCTCGGCGGGGAAGGTTGGCTCGGCGGGGACGGTTGGCTCGGCGGGGAAGGTTGGCTCGGCGGGGAAGGTTGGCTCGGCGGGGAAGGTTAGACCGAAGCCTTCAGCTCGTCGACCTTGTTGAGCTGCTCCCACGGCAGATCCACGTCCGTGCGGCCGAAGTGGCCGTAGGCGGCGGTCTGCGCGTATATCGGGCGCAGCAGGTTCAGGTCGCGGACGATCGCGCCGGGCCGCAGGTCGAACACCGACGTGATGGCCTTCTCGATCCGGGCCGGGTCCACGGTCTCGGTGCCGAATGTCTCGACGAACAGCCCGACCGGGGCGGCTTTGCCGATCGCGTAGGCCACCTGGACCTCGATCCGCTCGGCCAGGCCTGCTGCGACGACGTTCTTTGCCACCCAGCGCATCGCGTATGCCGCCGAACGGTCCACCTTGGACGGATCCTTGCCGGAGAACGCCCCGCCGCCGTGGCGCGCCCAGCCGCCGTAGGTGTCGACGATGATTTTGCGGCCGGTCAGGCCCGCGTCTCCCATCGGGCCGCCGAGCACGAACTTTCCGGTCGGGTTGACCAGCAGGCGGGTGTCGGAGGTGTCCATGGAGTCGTGCGCGAGGTCGTTGAGAACGGTGTTGACGACCTTCTCGCGGATGTCCGGGGTGAGCGTCGCCTCCAGGTCGATGCCGTCGGCGTGCTGGGTGGACAGCACCACGGTGTCCAACCGGACCGGGGTGTGGCCGTCGTATTGCACGGTGACCTGGGTCTTGCCGTCGGGGCGCAGGTAGTCGAGCACGCCGCTCTTGCGGACCTCGGTCAGCCTGCGCGAGAGCCGATGCGCCAGCGCGATCGGCAGCGGCATCAGTTCGGGGGTGTCCTTGATGGCGTAGCCGAACATCAGGCCCTGGTCACCCGCGCCCTGCAGGTCGAGTGGGTCGCCCGCACCCTCGACACGCGTCTCGTGAGCGGTGTCGACGCCCTGGGCGATGTCGGGCGACTGGGCCCCGATGCCGATGTTCACACCGCATGTCGAGCCGTCGAAGCCCTTCTCCGACGAGTCATAGCCGATCTCGAGGATGCGGGCGCGCACCGTGTTGGTGATGTCGGCGAACGCCTCCTTCGCGGTGGTCGTCACCTCGCCGACGACGTGCACCTGGCCGGTGGTGACCAGCGTCTCGACCGCGACCCGCGACTTCGGATCGTCGGCCAGCAGTGCGTCGAGCACCGAGTCGCTGATCGCGTCGCAGATCTTGTCGGGGTGCCCTTCGGTCACCGACTCACTGGTGAACAGCCGACCTTCGCTCACGGTTCAATCCTCTCGCTACAGCTCTCTCAAAAGAAAGTTAGTTAGTCAAATTATAACGTCGCCTCATGTCGCCGCCGTAGCGGCTCCATCACTCGTGCACCCAAGCGTGCGCCCGCGTCGCGCGCAACCCTTACGCGCATGCGGATGTGTACGTCCCGGGTCACCCGCCGCTGTTGTGCAGGAAGGCCACGATCGCGTCCACGATACGGCTGGCCATCAGAGTTTTCGAACCGTGCTCCATGGCCACCTCGGTGCCGTCGGATGCGAGCAGCCATCCGTCGTTGCTGTCCACCTCGAATGCGCGGTTCTCGCCGACGGCGTTGACGACGAGCAGGTCGCAGCCCTTGCGGGCGAGCTTGGCGCGGGCGTGGAACAGCACGTCGCCGTTCGCGTCGCCGGTCTCGGCGGCGAAGCCGACGATCGCCCGCATGTTCGGTAGCTGGCCGTCGGTGCGCGCGCGCACGGTACCCGCAAGCACGTCGTCGGTTCGGGTGAGCTCGATCGCGGTGGGCTCCGATGCCCCCTTCTTGATCTTGTTGGTCTCCACGTGCGAGGGCCGGAAGTCGGCGACGGCCGCGGCCATCACGAGAACCTGTGCGTCGGGTGCATGCTTGGACACCGCGTCGCGCAGCTGGGCCGCCGAACCGATGTGCACCACGTCGACGCCTGCCGGATCGATCAGCCCCGCGGTGTTGCCCGCGATCAGCGTGACGTCGGCGCCGCGCTGTGCGGCCACGCGGGCCACCGCATAGCCCTGCTTGCCGGACGACCGATTGCCGATGAAGCGCACCGGGTCGAGTGGCTCGCGGGTGCCGCCCGCCGAGACGAGCACCTTGACGCCGGCAAGGTCGTACGGCAGCGCGTCGGCGCGCTCGAGGAGCAGGTTGGCCAGCGTGGTGATCTCTTCGGCTTCGGGTAGGCGTCCGGCACCGCTGTCGGCGCCGGTGAGCCGACCCGATGCGGGCTCGAGAACGACTGCGCCGCGGCGGCGCAGCGTGGCGACGTTGTCGACGGTGGCGGGGTGAAACCACATCTCGGTGTGCATCGCGGGCGCGAACAGCACCGGACATCGGGCGGTCAGCAGCGTCGCGGTCAACAGGTCGTCGGCCCGGCCCGCCACGGCGCGCGCGAGTAGGTCCGCGGTGGCGGGCGCGACGAGGACGAGGTCGGCTTCCTGCCCGATGCGGACGTGCGGAACCTCGTGGACGTCATCCCAGACGCCGGTGTGGACGGGGTTGCCGGAGAGCGCCTCGAAGGTCGCAGCGCCGACGAAGCGCAGTGCGGACTCGGTGGGAACGACGCGGACGACGTGGCCGGCCTCGGTGAGCTGGCGGACCACCGTGCACGCCTTGTACGCGGCGATGCCTCCGGATACGCCGACGATGATCCGCTTGCGCTCCATAAGCGCGGAGGCCTAGCCCTCGCCCTCGGTGTGCTCGAGCAGATCTCCGTGGATCTCGCGCAGCGCGATCGAGAGCGGCTTCTCCTGCAGGCCGGGCTCGACCAGCGGGCCGACGTACTCGAGGATCCCGTCGCCGAGCTGGTTGTAGTAGTCGTTGATCTGCCGTGCGCGCTTGGCGGCGTAGATCACCAGCGCGTACTTGCTCGATGCGCGGTCGAGCAGCTCATCGATGGGCGGGTTGGTGATGCCAAGCGGTGTGTCGTAGCCGCTGTGGCGCGAGTCGAGGTCCTCGACGGCGGCCAGTGGCGCGTCGGCGTGCGGGGTGCTCACGAAAAATTCTCCTGGCGTTTTGATGAAATGCTCGAGTGGCTTGCGGGCCGCGTCGCGCCGTGCCCGGCGCTTGGCTTATCTGAGGGCCACCAGCAAGGATACCAATTCAGCGCAGGCAGACTCCAATTGACTGTTCACGACGACGCGGTCGAAGTCGTCCTTGGCGGCCAATTCGGCTCGAGCCGTGGCCAGCCGGCGGTCCATTACCTCCGCTGTCTCGGTGCCGCGACCGGCGAGCCGGCTTTCCAGCGCTTCCCAGCTCGGCGGTGCGAGAAAGACCGAAAGGACTTCGGGCATTGCCTGCTTGACGGCCCGTGCGCCGGCCAGATCGACTTCGATGAGCACAGGACGGCCGGCCGAAGTGGCGTCTCGGATTGGCTGTGCGGGCGTCCCCGACCGGTGCAACCCGCCGTGAATTTCGGCCCACTCGAGCAGTGCGCCGTCGTCTATCAGCTGCTGGAACTGTTCAGACGAGATGAACGAGTAGTCGACACCGTCGACCTCACCGGGGCGTGGTGCCCTGGTGGTCACGGAAACGCTGAAGTGCAGATCGGGAATTCGTTCGCGCAAACAGCGCACGATCGTCGACTTCCCGACGGCAGACGGACCGGACAGCACCACGACCGGAGCCTTGGGGTTGCCCGGCCCTCCGCCTTCGCTCACTGACTCGCTACTGGTCGAACTTCTCCAGCAGGGCCTTGCGCTGACGATCGCCGAGGCCGCGCAGACGGCGGGTCGGGGCGATCTCGAGCTCGGTCATGATTTCCTGCGCCTTGACCTTGCCGACCTTGGGCAGGGCCTCCAGGAGCGCAGAAACCTTCATCTTGCCGAAGACCTCGTTGGTCTCGGCATCCTTCAGCACCTGCCTGAGGTTGGTGCCGCCGCGCTTGAGCCGATCTTTGAGTTCGGCACGTGCTCGACGTGCGGCAGCAGCCTTCTCCAACGCTGCCGCGCGCTGTTCGTCGGTCAACTGGGGAAGGGCCACGGGTTCCTCCGTCTCGTCTCCATCATTGTTTTGTCTTGACTGGTCACAACACCAGCCAGCAGCGACGACCGTACCCACGCAACCTGACGAAAGCTAACCCCACCCCCTGGTTTGAGGGTCAAAAGCCCAGGATGCTCGCAGCCGTCGGCAAGAGCCGACGAAACGGGTGGGAACACTGTGATTGCCGTGATTTGCGCAGAAATACCTGCGTATGAGGGGTTTTTGGACGATTTTCGGGTCCCTGGGGGTCATCTGGACGGCCGGCTGGGCGGCTCGGCGTGTCTGTGAACCTTCAAAAAAAGAAAATTTTGCCTGGTCACCGAGTTTCGGGCGTGTCGTGACGCGTTTGCGTCGATCTGTCATTGCCGACGACCATCGACAACGACATTGCGTAGTAGGCCCGTCTTCGGCATAGCTTCATGGTGTGTTTCGCGTATGCCGGGCGGTCGGCGTGGTCGTCGTGCTGCTCCTCGCCGGACTGACGACGAGCGTCGCCGCGCCGGCGTGGGCGTGCGGCTGCGGCGCCTACATCCCCAGTCAGAAGGGGGCGTCGGTCGTCGACGAGCGGGCGCTGATCGCATGGGACGGCTCCCGGGAGGACATCTTGATGTCGCTGCGCGTCACGGGAAGTTCCGACAGCGCCGCATGGGTGATGCCGGTGCCGTCGGCGGCGCAGGTCTCGTTGGGCGAAGCCGAGGCGTTCACCGAACTCGACCGGCTGACGGCTCCTCGCATCTCCTACCGCGACTCGTGGTGGCCGACGTTCGACTGGCTGGCCGCGGGCGGACCGTCGGAGGGCGCCATGGCGGGGCCACCACCAGGAGCCGGTGTCAACGTGCTCGGCCGTCAGCGGATCGGGCCGTTCGATGTCACCCGGCTGGCCGCGCAGGACCCCACTGCGCTGGCCAAGTGGTTGACGGACAACGGCTTTCCCCAGCCCGACGGCATCGATGCGAACCTTGCACCGTATGTCGCCGACCAGTGGGAGATCGTCGCCGTCAAACTCGCTCCCGCCGCCGACGGCGAGTCACTGACCGGCGACCTGCAGCCGCTGAGGTTGTTGTTCGCCTCGAACAGGGTGATCTACCCGATGCGGCTGTCCCGATCGGCGCGCACGCCACAGACCGTCGACCTCTATGTCTTAGCCGACCATCGGATGGATCCGACATCGCTTCCGGTGGCGGGCAATACGCCGACACTCGAGTTCGCCGGAAGAATAGAGGGCACCGACGTCTCGCCCGCGCTCGACGACTTCGTCGGCGACGGTGCGTTCCTGACGCGGTGGACCAACGACATCCGCGAGCCCGCGTCGATCGACGGTGACTACGTATTCGAGAGCGGCGGATGCCGACACCGCGTATCAACGCGTCATCTACCAAACCCGCAACCGCGGTGACCTGACCGGCCTGACGCTGATCGCACTCGTCGGTGTCGGCGGAATCGCCTTGACTGTCCTGCTGATCAGACGCAGCGGCAAACGCGGCGGGCACGCGTCGTAATCTCATTGAGCGCAAGCGGTTTTCGAAGCGTTACCGACTCCACAGCGCACGCCTAAGCGCACCACAGGGCGTGCCCAATCGCCCGCCCTAGCGTCGCAGGCGTGAGGCGAACACGCGCCCACAAACGATGACTGGAGTTAATTGATGACCGTTAAACGGGCCATTTACGCATCGACGCTCGCGGCCGGAGTCGGACTCGCAGGCCTTTTCGGCGTCGGACTCGGCACCGCGGCGGCACAGCCCGGCCAACCATGCAACGCACCGGGTGCGCCCGCCTGCCAGGACCAGCATTGGAACAACGGTCGCCCTGGCGACAACCGCGACAACAACCGCGGGCCCGCCCCGGTCGACTGGCAGCACCGCGGCATGGACCAGGGGCGTAACGATCACCAGCCGTTCAACTGGAACGGCCAGCAGGTCACGCCGATGCCCGCGGGTAACGGCGCAGGGTGGGGATTCTGGTTCCTCAATCAGTGGATTCCGCTGTAACCACGGTCGAGGCGCGGCGGTCAAGCCAGATAGGCGACCGCATCTCGCATCTTCTCGGCCGCCGCCCGCAGCACCCCGACGTCAGGTCCGGCACGCAAGATCTCTCGCGACACCGCGGGCAGCAGTTGACCGGGCCGTGCGCCGCCGAAGCCGCGCAGCGCATCCGGCCGCCCGCCTTGCGCGCCGACACCGGGCACCAGAACGGGACCACCCAGCGCGCCGACATCGGGCGGCGACGAGAGCGTCGCACCCACGACGACACCCACCGACCCCGGCTCGGGCGATGCGGCGTTGACGGCGGCTGCCGCATCGACGATCGACTGCGCAACCGTCCGGCCGTCCGTTCGGGCGCCTTGCAGGCTCGCACCCTCCGGGTTCGACGTGGCGGCGAGCACGAACACGCCGCGCCCGTTCGCCGCGGCGCTGTCCAAAAGCGGTTGCAGTGAGCCGAATCCGAGATAGGGCGATGCGGTGACGGCGTCGGCGGCGAGCGGAGACTCCCCGCACCACGCGGCCGCGTAGGCGGCCATGGTGGAGCCGATGTCGCCGCGTTTGGCATCGGCCAGCACCAGCACCCCCGCGCCGCGCAACGCGGCGATGGTGTGCTCCAAGACCGAATAGCCTGCAGCGCCGTAGGCCTCGAAGAACGCCACCTGCGGCTTGACGATCGCGAAATCGGCGAACACGTCGACACAGATGTCACAGAACCTGCGCAGCCCGTCCGCGTCAGTCGACAGGCCCCAGTCGGCGAGCAGTTCGGGGTGGGGATCGATGCCAGGGCAGAGCGGACCACGCCGTGACACCGCGTCGGCGAGTCGCCGACCGAATGCGGGCGCGGAAGTCGTCAAGCCGGCCCCATCGCGCTGTGCAGTTCTTGCAGCGACATCACGCCGATGTCGCCGCGGATACCGGCCTCGATGCCCTGCACCGCCGCAGAGGCACCCTGCACCGTGGTGACACATGGGATGTTCATCGCCACCGCGGCCGACCGGATCTCGTATCCGTCGATGCGCGGGCCCGGAGTTTCCGTACGGCGTGTTGATCACCATGTCGACGTCGCCGGCCTTGATGGCGTCGACGGCGGATGCGGCGGGCCTGCCGTCACCCGGCGGCTCGAAGTGCTTGCGGACCTCGTCGCATGGAATTCCGTTGCGGCGCAGCATTTCCGCGGTCCCCCCAGTGGCCAGCACGCGGAATCCGAGGTCGGCGAGCCGCTTGACCGGGAAGACCAGCGACCGCTTGTCCCGGTTGGCGACCGACACGAACACGGTGCCCTCGGTCGGCAGCGAACCATAAGCGGCGGTCTGGCTCTTGGCGAACGCGGTGCCGAAGTCGTGGTCGATCCCCATCACCTCGCCGGTCGACTTCATCTCCGGACCGAGAAGCGAATCGATGTTGGAGCCGTCGGCCTTGCGGAAGCGGTGGAACGGCAGCACCGCCTCCTTCACCGCCACCGGAGCGCTGCGCGGCGTGTTGGCCCCGTCACCGGTCGCTGCGAGCACGCCTTCCTCGCGCAGCTTGGCGATGCTGGCGCCCAGCATGATTCGCGCGCACGCCTTGGCCAGCGGCACCGCGGTGGCCTTGGAAACGAACGGCACGGTGCGGCTGGCCCTCGGGTTGGCTTCCAGCACGTAGAGCACGTCGTCTTTCAGTGCGTACTGCACGTTGAGCAGGCCGACGACGCCGATGCCGTGCGCGATGGCCTCGGTCGCCCTGCGTACCGACTCGATGTCGCTGCGGCCCAACGTCACCGGCGGCAGCGCGCAAGCCGAGTCGCCGGAGTGGATACCGGCCTCCTCGATGTGCTCCATGATCCCGCCGATGTACACCTCGGTGCCGTCGCACAGAGCGTCGACGTCGATCTCGATTGCGTCCTCGAGGAACCGGTCCACGAGCACGGGGTGTTCGGGTGAGAGTTCGGTGGCGCGGGTGATGTAGCCCTTCAGGGTGTCCTCGTCGTACACGATCTCCATGCCGCGTCCACCCAGCACGTACGACGGCCGGACCAGCACGGGATAACCGATGTCGGCGGCGATCCGGCGGGCCTGCTCGAAACTGGTGGCGGTGCCGAACCGCGGCGCGGGGAGACCGGCAATGTTGAGCACTTCGCCGAACGCGCCGCGGTCCTCGGCCAGGTCGATGGCCTTCGGGCTGGTGCCGACGATCGGTACGCCCGCCTTCTCGAGGCGCTCCGCCAGGCCGAGCGGCGTCTGCCCGCCCAGCTGCACGATGACTCCGGCAACGCCGGGACCCCCCGCACCGGAGGCCGATTCGGCGTAGAACACCTCGAGGACGTCCTCGAAGGTCAGTGGCTCGAAGTACAACCGGTCGGCGGTGTCGTAGTCCGTCGAAACGGTCTCGGGGTTGCAGTTGACCATCACCGTCTCGAACCCGGCGTCGGACAACGTGGTCGCGGCGTGCACGCAGCTGTAGTCGAATTCGATGCCCTGGCCGATCCGGTTCGGTCCTGATCCCAGGATGAGCACCTTCGGTTTCTCGGTCTGCGGCGCGACCTCTGTCTCGGCGGCGGGGTCGAGCTCGTAGCTGCTGTAGTGGTACGGCGTCTTCGCCTCGAACTCGGCCGCGCAGGTGTCCACCGTCTTGTACACGGGGTGGATGCCCAGCCGTCGCCGCAGTGCCCGGACCCCGACCTCGCCTGCCAGTTCCGGCCGCAGCGCCGCGATTTGGCGGTCGGAAAGGCCGCTGTGCTTGCTGCGCCTCAGCAGCACCTCGTCGAGCACAGGGGCGTCCAGCAGTTCGGTGCGCAGTGCCACCAGCCCGTTGATCTGCGCCACGAACCACGGGTCGACGCCGGAGGCCGCGGCGACCTCGTCCACACTCGCGCCGAGCCGCAGCGCCAGCTCGATGTCGTAGAGCCGACCGTCGGTCGGGGTCTTGAGCCGGTCCAGCAGCTCTTGTGTGCTCACGTCGGGGTCGGGGCCGGTCCAGAACCCGGCACGATCGGTTTCCAGGGACCGCATCACCTTGCCGAGCGCTTCGATGAAGTTGCGGCCCAACGACATCGCCTCGCCGACGGACTTCATCGTGGTGGTCAGAGTGGGATCGGCGCCGGGGAACTTCTCGAAGGCGAACCGCGGCGCCTTGACGACGACGTAGTCCAGCGTCGGTTCGAAACAGGCCGGGGTTTCCTTGGTGATGTCGTTGAGGATCTCGTCGAGGGTGTAGCCGATCGCCAGCTTGGCGGCGATCTTGGCGATCGGGAACCCGGTCGCCTTGGACGCCAGCGCCGATGACCTCGACACCCGCGGGTTCATCTCGATGACGACCAGCCTGCCGTCGGCGGGGTTGATCGCGAACTGGATGTTGCAGCCACCGGTGTCGACGCCGACCTCGCGCAGCACGGCGATGCCGAGGTCTCGCATCCGCTGGTATTCGCGGTCGGTGAGCGTCATGGCCGGGGCGACGGTCACCGAGTCGCCGGTGTGCACACCCATCGGGTCGAAGTTCTCGATCGAGCAGACCACGACCACGTTGTCGCGGCCGTCGCGCATCAACTCGAGCTCGAATTCCTTCCAGCCGTAGATGGATTCCTCGATCAGCACGTTGGCCGACGGGGACGCGGTGAGGCCGTCGCCCGCCATCCTCTCGACGTCCTCGGCCGAGTAGGCCATGCCGGAACCGAGGCCGCCCATGGTGAACGACGGGCGGACCACCACGGGCAGGCCCAGTTCGGCGACGGTCTCGCGGACCTCGTCCATGGTGAAACACACCCGCGACTTCGCGGATTCGCCGCCGACCTTGGCGACGATGTCCTTGAACCGCTGCCGGTCCTCACCGCGCTGAATCGCTTCGAAATCGGCGCCGATGAGCTCGACGCCGTAGCGGTCGAGCACACCGTTCTCATACAGTGCGACTGCGGTGTTCAGCGCGGTCTGCCCGCCGAGAGTCGCCAGCAGGGCGTCGATCTTGTTGCCGCGCTCGGCCTGTTGTGCGATGACCCGCTCGACGAACGCAGGCGTGATCGGTTCGACGTAGGTGTTATCGGCGAACTCGGGGTCGGTCATGATCGTCGCGGGGTTGGAGTTCACGAGGCTGACCTGCAGTCCCTCGGCGCGAAGCACCCGGCAGGCCTGTGTGCCGGAGTAGTCGAACTCGCACGCCTGTCCGATGATGATCGGTCCGGAGCCGATCACCAGCACATGGTTCAGGTCAGTCCGTTTCGGCATTATTCGGCCCGCCCTGCCCCGCGAGCGGCCGTGTCTGTACGCGACACGCCGCGAAAGTATGTACAACAGCGGTCGCTCGCGGTCATTTTTCCCCCGCCATCAGGTCGACGAACTGGTCGAACAGGTACTCGGCATCGTGCGGCCCCGCCGCCGCCTCCGGGTGGTACTGCACCGAGAACGCCCGTCCGTCAACGAGTCTGATGCCCTCCACCACTCCGTCGTTGGCGCAGGTGTGGCTCACCTCCGCGGCACCGAACGGGGTGTCGAACCGCTCACCCGCCTCGCCTTCCAGCGCAAAACCGTGGTTCTGCGCGGTGACGGCGACGCGGCCGGTGGCGTGATCGATGACCGGCACGTTGATGCCGCGATGCCCGAACACCATCTTGTATGTCGAGCGGCCGAGGGCGCGGCCGAGGATCTGGTTGCCGAAACAGATTCCGAACAACGGGATTCCGGCGCCGAGCACCTCGCGGGTGACGCCGACGATGTGGTCTGCGGTCGCGGGGTCTCCCGGCCCGTTGGACAGGAAGACACCGTCAGGCTTGAGGTCGGCGATCCGGTCGAAGGTCACCGAGGACGGCAGCACGTGGCTGCGGATGCCGCGCCGTGCGAAGTTGCGCGGTGTGTTGGTCTTGATGCCCAGGTCGATCGCGGCGACGGTGAACCGTTGCGGTCCTTCGGTTTCGACGACGTAGGTGTCGTCGGTGCTGACTTGACCCGCCAGGTCGGCACCGAGCATCGACGGCTGGCTGCGGACCCGGTCAAGAAGCTCGTCGGGGTCGGCCAATGCGGCTCCACTGAACACCCCCGCCTTCATCGAACCCAAACTGCGCAGATGCCGTACCACCGCGCGGGTGTCGATGCCCGCGATCCCGACGACACCCTGCCTGACGAGTTCGTCGTCCAGGGTTCCGGTAGCCCGCCAGTTCGACGCCATCGGCGACGGGTCACGCACGGCATAGCCTGCGACCCAGATCTTGTCGCCGCGGCTCTCCGCATCCTCGTGATTCCAGCCGGTGTTGCCGATCTGCGGCGCGGTGGCGATCACGATCTGGCGGTGATAGCTGGGGTCGGTCAGCGTCTCCTGGTAACCCGACATACCGGTGGAGAACACCGCCTCGCCGAGCGTCTCGCCGAGTGCCCCGAACGGTGTACCCGTGAAGATCCTGCCGTCGTCGAGGACGAGGACTGCTCTACTCATGCCGCCTCCTCGGTAAGCCATTGCGTGTAATCCGCGCGGTTCTCGCCGCGAAACCCGGTATCGATCTCGGTGCCCGACGGCAGCCGCCACCGGATGGCCAGGATGCCCTGATGAGTGAGGGCCTTGCCGGCGATGCCGCGTTCGGTGCGAATCGCGGTGATCGACTCATCGGGGATCCAGATCGGATGGCCACCGCTGCGCTGCAGCATGATGCCCTCGGGATAGCGGGTCAAAACGGCCTTGGTGCGATAGCCGAGGTCGCCGACGGCGATGCGGTCCTGCCAGCTCGGCGCGAGCGTGCTGCCGACATAGAGGCCCTTCATCGCAGGCACGAGAACCGGTCCGACGGTGTCCGGTATCGACGGCAGCGTCCCGATCAGTGCCACCTGCCGCTCGGCCCGGTGCCGCCATCCGCGCACGATCGCCTGGACCACCAGCCCGATCACCACCGCGAGCACGGCGGCGACGATCAGCGACCCAACGAGCGTGCCGGTATTCATGCGGGAGATTTTCCATCCCGCGCGGTGACCTTGCCACGAAGGAGCGTCAACGTCACAGCGCCGGGCAACGTCATCGACTCGTAGGGGGTGTTGTCTGAGCGGCTAGCCAGCTCGGCGCCTGTCACAGTCCATGTCGCGTCGGGGTCGACGACGGTGAGGTTGGCGGGCTCCCCTACCTCCAGCGGCCTGCCCTGATCGGGTAGCCCGACGATGCCGGCCGGGTTCTCGCTCATCACCCGGGCGACGTCGCGCCAGGTGAGCAGCCCGGGTCGCACCATCGTCTCGACGACCACCGACAGCGCCGTCTCCAGGCCCAGCATGCCGGGTCGGGCGTTGGCGAACTCGCACATCTTCTCGTGCTCGGCGTGCGGAGCGTGGTCGGTGGCCACGCAGTCGATGACGCCGTCGACGAGTGCCTGACGCAGCGCCTCGGCGTCACTGGACTCCCGCAGTGGCGGGTTGACGCGGTTCCGGCCGTCGTAGGTGGCCAGCCGGTCGTCGTCGAGCAGCAGATGATGGGGAGTCACCTCGGCGGTGATCGAAATGCCTTGTTCTTTCGCCCATCTGATGATCTCGACGGTGCCTGCGGTCGAGGCGTGACAGATGTGCACCCGCGCCCCGGCATCGCGGGCCAGCAGCGCGTCGCGGGCCACGATGGACTCCTCGGCGGCGCGCGGCCAACCGGACAGGCCCAAGCGGGCGGCGTTCGGGCCCTCGTGTGCGACGGCGCCGACCGTCAACCGCGGCTCCTCGGCGTGCTGAGCGACCAGCACCCCGAGCCCGGTGGCGTACTCGAGGGCGCGGCGCATGACCAGCGGGTCGTGGACGCAGATGCCGTCGTCGGAGAACATGCGGACCTGGGCCGCGCCGGCGGCCATCATTCCCATCTCGGTCAACTGCGTTCCAGCCAGACCCATGGTGACCGCACCGACCGGGTGGACATCGACCAGCCCGACCTGCTGGCCGCGGTGCCACACGTGGTCGGTGACCACCGGGCTGTCTGCGACCGGGTTGGTGTTGGCCATCGCGAAAACCGCGGTATAGCCACCCAAAGCCGCTGCGGCCGAGCCGGTTTCGATGTCTTCGGCGTATTCACGTCCGGGCTCGCGCAGGTGTGTGTGCAAGTCGACGAAGCCGGGCAGCAGCACCTGACCGGTGGCGTCGACGACGTCTGCGTCTTCGGGGATCGTCAGATCCGCGCCGATGTCGGTGATCTGGCCGTCGTCGATGAGCACGTCGACCTGGTCACCCTCGCCGTAGAGGAGCACGCCCCTGATGAGAACTGCGCTCATGCGCTGATCGCCTCTCCCCCGCTAGCGGGAGGTACCCCCAGATCGGCGCCAACCAGCAGGTGGAACAGCACCGCCATCCTGATATGAACACCGTTGGAAACCTGTTGCAGCACAGCCGATTGCGTTGAGTCGGCAACAGACGACGAGATCTCCATACCGCGCAGCATTGGTCCGGGGTGCAGCACCACCGCGTTGCCGGGCAGCAGCGCCTGCCGCTTCTCCGACAGTCCGTAGCGCACCGAGTACTCGCGGGCCGACGGGAAGAAGCCGCCGGTCATCCGCTCGGCCTGGACCCGCAGCATCAGCACCGCATCGGCGACGGGCAGTTCAGCGTCGAGGTCGTGGGAAACGGTGACCGGCCAACCCGATACCCCGACGGGCAGCAGCGTCGGCGGCGCCACCAGCACCACCTCGGCGCCGAGTGTGTGCAGAAGCAGGACGTTCGACCGGGCCACTCGGCTGTGCAGGACGTCGCCGACGATGACCACCCGCTTGCCCTCGATGCCGCCGAGGCGCTGGCGGATGGTCAGCGCATCGAGCAGGGCCTGGGTGGGATGTTCGTGGGTGCCGTCGCCTGCGTTGATCACCGACGGCCCACCGTCCTCGGTGGCCGTCCACTCCGCGAGCTGTTGTGCGGCCCCGGATGCGGAGTGGCGGATGATCAGCGCGTCGGCTCCGGCAGCGCGCAGCGTGAGCGCGGTGTCCCGCAGGGACTCCCCCTTGGCGACCGACGACCCGGACGAGCTGACGTTGATGACGTCGCCGCTCATCCACTTGCCCGCGACCTCGAACGACACCCGGGTGCGGGTGGAGTTCTCGTAGAACATCGTGATGATCGTGCGGCCGCGCAGCGTGGGCAGCTTCTTGACCTCGCGGCCCAGTAGCGACTCAGCGAATCGGTCGGCATCGTCGAGGATCGCGGTCGCCTCGTCGCGCGTCAGATCCGACGCCGAAAGCAGATGCCGTGGACTCATCGGTGCCTTCTTCTCTTTGCGCAAGCGCTCATCGGACAGGACCTCCGTGCGATGCGATGGTGACGCCGTCGTGCCCGTCATGCTCGGTCAGGCGCACCTTGATGTTGTCGCTGCGCGAGGTCGGCACGTTCTTGCCGACGTAGTCGGCCCGCAGCGGGAATTCGCGGTGGCCGCGGTCGACGAAAACCGCAAGCTGCACTGCGCGCGGTCGCCCCACATCGCGCAGCGCGTCGAGCGCGGCGCGCACGGTGCGGCCCGAATACAGCACGTCGTCGACGAGCACGACCACCGTGCCGTCGATGCCGCTGTCGGGGATAGAGGTTTCCTCGAGCGGCCGCGGCGGCTTGAAGTTGAGGTCGTCGCGATAGAGCGTGATGTCGAGGGCGCCGTGCGGAACGTCGACGCCTGCGAACTCCCGGATTCTCTCGGCGAGCCGGGCGGCCAACGCAACGCCGCGGGTGGGAATGCCGAGGAGGATGACGCGTGGCGCGTCGGGACCGTCAAGAGCGGTCTTCTCGATGATCTCGTGAGCGATGCGGGAAACGGTCCGACCGACGTCCGCCGCGGTCATCAATTCCCGGTCGGTGTCTGAAGAGTCGGTGGCACCCAAGGGCCCTGACCTCCTTCTCCGCCTCTCTGGACGGATCGTTAAAGGACGTCGAACTGCCGGGCAGCTTAGCACCCGTTGCCGAAGGGGCCGTCAGCGACACCGAAGCCCGCTCGGTAGCCTGGCGCCGATGAATCTCGACGGCAACCGTGCATCCATTACTGAAGCGATCGACGCGGGCCTGCTCGCCGGGGCTGTCACGCTGGTATGGCAGGCCGGCGAGGTGTTGCAGGTCAACGAACTCGGCTATCGCGACGTCGAGGCCCGCCTGCCGATGCGGCGCGACACCATGTTCCGCATCGCGTCCATGACCAAGCCGGTGACCGTCGCCGCGGCGATGACGCTGGTCGACGAGGGCAGGCTCGCGCTGACCGATCCGGTCGCGAAGTGGCTGCCGGAGCTGTCGGAGCTACGCGTCATGACGGACCTGCACGGCTCGCTGGACGACACCGTTCCCGCCGAGCGGCCGATCACCATCGACGACCTGATGACCCATCGCGGCGGTTTCGCGTACGCGTTCTCGGTGCCGGGGCGGCTGGCCCGGGCATACGGGAAGCTGTCACACCGTCAGGACCAGGACGGGTGGCTGGCGGACCTGGCCAAGCTTCCGCTGGCGCATCAGCCCGGCGCGCGGCTGACGTACAGCGTCTCGACCGATGTGCTCGGCATCGCGTTGTCGCGTATTGAGGACAAGCCCCTGGCCGATGTGCTGTCCGAGCGCATCTTCGGCCCGCTCGGCATGCCCGACACCGGCTTCAGTGTCGGACCGACCGGACGGCAGCGCGCGGCGACGATGTACCAACTCGGCGAGGACGGCACTCTGCACCACAACTCGATGGGTCCCGCACCGATTGCGGACCCGCCGCTGTGCAGCGGCGGCGCAGGCCTGTGGTCGACGGCCGACGACTATCTGCGCTTCGTTCGGATGCTGCTTGCCGGCGGAGTGCTCGACGGAGTGCGGGTGCTGTCCGACGAGTCGGCCAAAGAGATGCGGACCGACCAGCTGACCGATCAGCAACGGCAGTATCCCTTCTTGGGCATGCCCTATTGGATCGGTCGCGGGTTTGGCCTGAACCTGTCTGTGGTCACTGACCCGGCGAAGTCGCGGCAGTTGTTCGGCCCCGGCGGCAAGGGCTCGTTCACGTGGCCGGGTGCATACGGCACGTGGTGGCTGGCCGATCCGTCGGCGGATCTCATTCTGCTGTACCTCATTCAGAATCACCCGGATATGTCGGCCGATGCCGGTGAGGCGGTTGCGGGCAATACGTCGCTGGCCAAACTGCAAGGCGTGCAACCGAAATTCGTGCGGCGGACGTACCAAGCGCTGCAGATCTAGTCCGAGACAGACCAATGGGCCTCCCCCTCGAGAGGCCCATTGGTTGGGGTGGTACCTATTCCGTGAACGTCGCAACCTGAGCCTTACCCGAGAGAACGCCCAAGGCATGCGTAGCGCAGTACTCCACCTTGCTGGGACAGCACGCAGCGGTGCGTAGCCTGCGACGACTCCGCCGGGCCCTACCCTGGTTGCCGTGGCACAACCGACCGTGTTGATCAGCGGCGCAGGCATCGCCGGACCATCACTCGCACTCTGGCTCACCAAGAACGGCTACCGCGTGATCGTCGTCGAGATCGCACCCGGCATCCGTCCCGGCGGTCAGACCGTCGACCTCCGCGGCGCCGGCGGCGACGTCGTCGAGCGGATGGGCCTGATGCCGCAAATGCGCGAGCACGCTCTCGAGCAACACGGCGTGGCGTGGGTGAGGTCCGACGGAAGCCGCCGCGCCGAGATGCCGGTGACCGCGTTCGACGGCAATGGGCTGGTGTCCAAGCTCGAGATCCTCCGCGGTGATCTCGTCGACGTGCTGTACCAAGCCACCAAGGACACCGTCGACTACCGCTTCAACACTAGGATTTCGGCGATCAAGCAGGACGACGACGGCGTCGACGTCACCCTTGCCGACGGCACCCAGCTGCGTGCCGACCTGGTCGTCGGTGCCGACGGGCCACACTCGGCGGTGCGCAGCATGGTGTTCGGACCAGAAGATCAGTTCGTCACACCGCTCGGCGGCTACAACGCATGGTTCAGCGCACCCGACCACGTCGGCTTGGACGGCTGGTACCTCATGTACCTGGCGCCCGGCGGCCTCAACGCATCCATGCGACCCACCCACGACCCCGCAATGGCCAAGGCAGGACTGGCTTTTGCGTCAGAGCCGATCAGCTACGACCGCCGTGACCTCGACCAGCAGCGCCAGATTACTCGTCGACCGCTTCGCGGGTGCAGGATGGCAGTGCGACGCGCTGTTGACCGCCGCGCAGGAAGCCGACGACTTCTACTTCGACTCCTTCCTCCAGGTGCGCATGCCGGCCTGGACATCGGGCCGCGTCGCACTTGTCGGTGACGCCGGGTACTGCGCATCACCGCTCAGCGGCATGGGCACCAGCCTGGCGCTCGTTGGCGCCTACCTACTCGCCGGCGAACTCGGCTCCGCGGATTCCTTTGACGCACAACATATCCACGACGCGCTGCAGCGGTACCAGACGAAAATGCGTCCCTACGTCGACAAGTGCCAGGACATTCCCAATCGTGTCGACCGCTACGCACCCAACTCGGCATCCGACATCGCCGTCAATATCGCAGTGATGAAATGGATGCAGCGCTGGCCGTTCCGGCCCATCGCCGCCAAGCTGTGGTTCACCGTCGCGGATTCGATTGAGCTGCCGGACTATTCGAGAGCGTGAGCTACATGCAGCGCGACAGCACCCGGCCGAACTGCAGCAGCCGCTCCATCTGCGCCAGTCCGCCGTTGTCCACCGACTTGTCGAAGCGGAACGACTCACAAAAGTAGTCGGTGTCGGTGGCGGACTTGTCGTGGCTTCGCGTGACGAGTTGGGTGTACATCCGCAGTCGGACCTCCGACAGCCGCCGGGTGCCGTCGTTCAGCACATCGAATTCGGTCGTCAGGATGTGGTCGGTGATCGTCGACAGCAGGATCGTCCGCACCGACGCGTTGAGCACCTGACGCTGAGGCTCTTCGCCCGTCGACATATCGTCGTCGGCGCGCCACATGATCAGCCTGCGACCGTCGGTCAACACCGCCTCTTGCGCCAGCGCTTCGCCCCACGACTCCTCGGTCAGTCGCCGCGACATGAAGAACGACTGGATAGACGCGAAGTCGACGATGCCGCGCAGTTGGTCAAGCGCCACAATGGGATCCCGCAGGTACACGTTGGCGGCGTCTTCAAGGCCGTAGTAGGGCGCCCAGTCCTGCGGTGTGGCCATCGCGCAAGCCTAAGGGCGCAACGGAAGCCGATCTAGTCAGGAATTCTCTGATCCGCCCTGGATGGCCGCGGAGGCGGCCCGAATCTGCGGCGTTACCAACATCACCTGGCCCAGCACGCCATTGACGAAACCCGGCGACTCATCGGTGGACAAATACTTCGCCAATTCGACTGCCTCGTCGACGGCGACCGGTTCGGGGACGTCGTCGGCGTGCAGTAGTTCCCACACCGCCACCCGCAGGATCGCCCGATCGACGGCGGGTAGGCGGTCCAGTGTCCACCCCTGCAGATGCGCCGAGATGAGATCGTCGATGTGCGCGCCGTGCTGCGTCACACCCTGAGCCACCGTCACCGTGTACGGGTTCAACGAAGACACGTCGGATTGTGTCTGCGCCAACGTCTCTCGCGATTCGGCGGCTTCCGCAGGCGTGATGCCGCGGGCTTCCGCCTCGAACAGCAGGTCGACAGCCCGCTTGCGCGCCTGATGCCGACCCCTATCCGGCTTCGGCATGGTCAATTCACTCGGCCGAGATAGCTGCCGTCGCGCGAATCGACCTTGAGCTTGTCACCGGTGTTGATGAACAGCGGCACCTGAATCTCGGCGCCGGTCTCCACCGTCGCCGGCTTCGTGCCTGCACTGGACCGGTCGCCCTGAAGCCCGGGCTCGGTGTGGGTGACCTGAAGCTCCACGGTGACCGGCAGTTCGATGTACAGCGGTGAGCCGTTGTGGAAGGCCACCTGCACCGGCAGGCTCTCCAGCAGGAAGCGCGCGTCGTCCCCGACCAACGACTCCGGCAGATGGTGCTGCTCGTAGTCCTGGCTGTCCATGAACACGAAGTCCGAACCGTCGCGGTACAGGTAGGTGGTGTCACGGCGGTCGACGGTTGCCGTCTCGACCTTCACCCCAGCGTTGTACGTCTTGTCGACGACCTTGCCCGACAACACATTCTTCAGCTTGGTGCGGACGAACGCGGGGCCCTTGCCCGGCTTGACGTGCTGGAACTCGATGATGGACCACAGTTGCCCATCGATGTTCAGGACGAGTCCGTTCTTGAAGTCGGCGGTCGATGCCACGGCGGTACTACTCCTAGTCTCTCAACGTCTCTCAACTGAGAATGGCCAGTTCCTTGGGGAACTGGGTAAGCAGGTCTGATGTCTGATGTCGCCCGCCATGCGGCTCCGCTGCCGCCTCGCACACGACCAGCGTGTCCTCGATGCGGACACCGCCGCGATCGGGCAAGTAGACACCGGGCTCCACGGTCACCGCAGAACCAGCAAGCAGTGTACCGGCGGCTGACGCGCTGATTCCCGGCGCTTCGTGGATCTCCAGACCGACGCCGTGCCCGAGGCCGTGGGTGAAGTTCTCGGCATACCCCGCGTCGGCGATCACCTGCCGCGACGCCGCGTCCACGTCACGCAACGCGACACCGGGTTCCACTGCCTCCCGTCCGGCCCGCTGGGCGGCGGCGACCAGTTCGTACAGGTCGACCTGCCACTGCGCAGCGGGCGCCAGCACAAAGGTGCGTGTCATGTCCGAGTGGTATCCACACACCAGCGCACCGAAGTCGATCTTGACGAAATCACCCGCCGCAAGAACGGCATCGGTCGGCCGATGGTGCGGGATCGCGGAGTTGGCGCCGGTCGCCACGATGGTCTCGAACGACACCCCGTCCGCACCGTGGTCCAACATCAACGACTCCAGCTCGCGGCCCACCTCGCGCTCGGTGCGCCCCGGCCGCAGACCGCCGCCTTCGACCAGATCGGCCAGGGCGGCGTCGGCCGCCTCGCACGCCAGTCGCAACAGCGCGATCTCGCCGGCGTCCTTGATTTCGCGGAGCGCCTCGACCGTGCCTGCCGCGCGGACCAGCTCGGTGTCGCACGCCTCTTTCACGAGAGCGTCGAACCCCTCGACGGTGACGACATGGCTCTCGAAGCCGAGGCGTCGCACACCGGCCGCCGCGGCCCGTCCGGCCAGAAACTGCCCGCAGGCCCGCTCGATCACGATTTCGGCATCCGGGACCTGCTGCGCCGCCTGGGTGCGGTACCGCCCGTCGGTGGCAAGCACCGGAGTGTCGTCGTCCGCGAGGATCAGCAGCGCCGCGTTGGAACCGGTGAAACCGGCTAGATAACGCACGTTGACCAGGCGCGTTACCAACATTGCATCCAGCCCGTCAGACCTCAGCCGCTGCCGGAGCCGGTCTCGACGCTGGGATATAGTCACAGGTCTTGACGCTACTCGCTAAGGTGATGCCCCATGAGTAAGTGGTTGCTGCGCGGACTTGTGTTCGCCGCCCTGATGATTTTCATCCGTCTAGTGCAGGGCGCTGCGATTAACGCGTGGGAGACCAAGGCGGGATTGATCAGCATCACGCTTGTCGTCCTCTTCGCGATCGCCGTGTTCATCTGGGGTTACTTCGACGGCCGTGCGGACGCCCGGGATAACCCCGACCCCGACCGCCGCGAAGACCTGGCGATGACGTGGCTACTGGCCGGGCTGTTCGCCGGAATCGTCAGCGGCGCGATCGCGTGGCTGATCTCGCTGTTCTACAAAGGCCTCTATGTCGGTGGGCTCGTCAATGAGCTCACCACCTTCGCGGCGTTCACCGCGCTGCTGACCTTCCTCGCGGCGATCGCCGGGGTTGCACTCGGGCACTGGCTCATCGACCGGCATGCCGACGACGCTCCGCGTCAGCACCACGGCCTCGCGGCCGCCGAGGACCGCGCGGACACCGACGTGTTCGCCGCTGTTCGGCACCCGGACGCGCCCGCCGACGAGACACCGACCGAGCGGCGCCAGGAACAGACCTAGCCCGGCGCGGCGAGGTATCGCAGCGCGAGCAGGTAACCCTGCACGCCGAGTCCGACTATGACGCCGGTGGCGATCGCGCTCAGGACAACTACTTTCAGGCCGAGCTCGGTTGCCGTGCCACCTCCGCGTAGGCCGCCGCGAGCAGAGCCGGGTCGGGGCCTTCCAGCCGTCCCGGTTTGGCGAGACCGTCGAGGACGACGAAGCGCAGCACTCCAGAGCGGGTCTTCTTGTCGCCGGCCATGCGATCGATCAGCTGCGGCAGGGCGTCGGCGTCATAGCTGACCGGGAGGCCGAGCGCGCTGAGGATGGCCCGGTGCCGGTCGGCGGTTCCGTCATCGAGACGGCCGGCCAGTCGGCCCAATTCTGCGGCGAACACCAGCCCTACCGACACGGCGGCACCGTGGCGCCACTGGTAACGCTCGCGGCGCTCGATGGCGTGCGCCAAAGTGTGCCCGTAGTTCAGGATTTCGCGCAGCTGCGATTCCTTCTCGTCGGCGGCGACCACCTCAGCCTTGACCACCACCGCGCGGCGGATCAGTTCCGGCAGCACCTTGCCTGTCGGGTCGAGCGACGCTTCGGGGTCGGCTTCGATGAGGTCCAGGATCACCGGGTCGGCGATGAAGCCGGCCTTCACGATCTCCGCCATACCCGCGACGATTTCGTTGCGCGGCAACGTTTCCAGCGTTGCCAGGTCGATGAGCACCGCAGCGGGCTGATGGAATGCGCCGACGAGGTTCTTGCCTGCCTCGGTGTTGATGCCGGTTTTTCCGCCGACGGCGGCGTCCACCATGCCGAGCAACGTCGTCGGCACATGCACGATGTCGATTCCGCGCAGCCAGGTGGCGGCGGCGAATCCCGCGACGTCGGTCGCCGCTCCCCCGCCGAGGCTGACGACGGCGTCCCTGCGGCCGACACCGATGCGGCCCAACACTTCCCAGATGAAGCCGACGACTGGCAATTCCTTGCCCGCCTCGGCATCCGGGATCTCGATGCGATGTGCGTCGATGCCCTTGTCCGACAGGTGGTCACGGATCGCTTCTGCGGTCTGCGCCAGCACTGGCTGGTGCAGGATCGCGACCTTGTGCCTGCCCTCGAGGAAGCCGCCCAATTCCGCCATCAAGCCGGTCCCGATGACGACGGGATAGGGCGGCTGGGTCTTCACCTCGACCGTGACGGGATCAGTCATGGCGAGCCTCGGTGCGGCGCGCCACGTCAGCCGGGCTCGCGGGAGTGGAAGGTTCGGACGGCTTTGGCGTCAGCGATACGGGTGTGCGGCGCCAGGAAGGGCGACGGCGCCGCCTCGGTTTTGGTGGGGTGTCGTCGGCGCCCGGGTTCTCCAGACGGGAAACAATGTAGCGCACCACCGCGCCGGGATTTCGCCGGTTGGTGTTGACGCGGATTGTCGCTGTCCGTCGGTACAGCGGGACCCGCTGGGTCATCAACGTCCTGAACTTCTCGGCGCGATCGCCGCCTGCCAGCAGTGGCCGCACGGTGGTGCCGCCCGTGCGGCGCACGCCCTCGGCAACGCTGATCTCGAGATAAACGACGGTGTGCCCGGAAAGTGCTTCGCGCACACCGGGGCTCGTGATGGCGCCGCCGCCGAGCGACAGCACGCCGTCATGCGACGCCAAGGTGTCCCTGATGACTTGTTCCTCGATCCGGCGAAACCCCGGCTCGCCGTCGTCGGTGAAGATTTCGGGGATGGTGCGGCCGGCGGTCTGCTCGATCACCGAGTCGGTGTCCAGCAGGGAGACGCCGAGCGACTTGGCCAGCCGCCGACCGATCGTTGACTTGCCCGAGCCGGGCATCCCGATCAATATCGCCTTGGGTGCCATCAGCCCGACACCTGTGCCCGTTGAGCCGGCTCGCGCGCAGCCACCGATCGTAGATACGTCTCGAGGTTGGCCCGGGTCTCGCCGAGCGAGTCGCCGCCGAACTTCTCCAGCGCGGCCCGGGCCAGCACCAGCGCCACCATCGTCTCGACGACGACTCCGGCGGCGGGCACCGCACATACGTCGGAACGCTGGTGGATGGCGACCGCTTCGTCGCCGGTGGCCATGTCGACGGTGGCCAGCGCCCTCGGCACCGTGGAGATCGGCTTCATCGCCGCCCGCACGCGCAGCGGCTGGCCGTTGGTCATGCCGCCTTCCAGCCCGCCCGCCCGGTTCGTCGAGCGCATCACGCCGCCGGGCCCGGGATACATCTCGTCGTGCGCGACGCTGCCGCGGCGGCGCGCGGTTTCGAAGCCGTCGCCGATCTCGACGCCCTTGATGGCCTGGATGCCCATCACCGCACCAGCCAGCTGGCTGTCGAGGCGGTTGTCACCACTCGTGAACGAGCCGAGACCGATCGGCAGGCCGTTCGCGACGACCTCGACGATGCCACCGAGTGTGTCTCCGTCCGCCTTGGCGGCCTCGATCTCGGTGATCATCCTGGTTTCCGCGTCCTTGTCGAACGCGCGCACCGGACTGGCGTCGATGGCAGCCAGATCGGAGGCCTGCGGCGGCGGGCCGTCGTACGGCGCCGATGCACCGATGGAGATGACGTGCGATAGCACCTCGATGCCGAGCGCCTGCCGCAGGAATGCCCGTGCGATGGTCCCCGCCGCGACGCGGGCCGCGGTTTCGCGGGCGCTGGCGCGTTCCAGCACCGGCCGCGCGTCGTCGAAGCCGTACTTGAGCATGCCGGCGTAATCGGCGTGACCGGGCCGCGGGCGGGTGAGCGGCTCGTTGCGGGCGACGTTCGCGAGCTCGGCGGGGTCGACCGGGTCGGACGCCATCACGGTTTCCCACTTCGGCCATTCCGTATTGCCGATCTCGATAGCGACCGGGCCGCCGAGCGTGATGCCGTGCCGCACCCCGGCGAGCATCGTGACCTGGTCCTGCTCGAACTTCATCCGAGCGCCGCGGCCGTAACCCAGCCTGCGGCGGGCGAGCTCCCCGGCGATCTCTCCGGACGTGACCTCGACCCCGGCGACCATGCCCTCGACCACGGCCACCAACGCGCGGCCGTGGGATTCACCAGCAGTGGTCCATCGCAACACGCGTTCCATCTTCCCACGACGCTCTTTTCCTGCGGAAATCCGCAAGTTATCCACAGTTGCGAAGTTCATCCACAGGCGGGCGACATTGTCGTCGTGTTCGCACATGTGTTCGAATAGCGTGGAGGCATGGATTCGCAACGAGACGAGATCCGCGCCGCACTGGATGCGGCCGACGCGGCGTACGCCCGGCTACGCGGCGCCTCCTCGGATTCGGTGGGTAACGCGTTTCGTGTCGAGGTGGCCGAACGGTTGGAGACCCAGCACCGGGTCAACCGCGGCCTGATGTACCGGATCTTCGGGGAGCTCCTCGAACCCCCCGACGGGCCCGCCGACCCCGACCTGCCCGCGGGCACCGTCATCTCCAAGCTGCTGTGGCAGCGGCTGCGCATCACCACCGCCGAAGTCGCTCGCCGCAGCAAGCTCGCCGCCCGCATCCGCCCGCGACGCACCCTGACCGGACCCGTATTGCCGGCCGAACTACCGCAGCTGGCTGCCGCCGTGGAAGCCGGCCATGTCGGCGACGACCACATCGAGGCGGTCTGCACCGGCATCGACCTGCTGCCCGCGGCGCTGGCCCACAAGAAAGACACCTGCGAGCGCATCCTGGTGCGCAACGCAACAAATGAAGACGCCTCGTTCGTCAAAAATCTCGGCAAGGACATCGCCGAGCACCTCAACCTCGACACCGTCTTCGACGAGCAGGACCGCAGACGCTACAGCGGACTGACACTTGGCCGGCAACGCGCCGACGGTATGAGCTACCTATCCGGCTGGGTCGACCCCGAACTGCGCGGCTACATCGAATCAGGCAACGCAGCCGTGCGACCCGGCCGCCACCGGCCCGCCGACCCTGAACCCGCGAAGGACACCCGTCCCGACCACGTCGACAACGGTGAATCAGATTCGAATGCAGACGACCTCGACAACCCCGGCCCAGACTCCGACGCTGAGGACGTCGCGACGACACCCGACTCAGACCCAGTGGCCGAGCACGCCGAGAATGCCGAAACCGGGCACGTCGAAGTGACGCCCGACCCGCGCAACGCTCGCCAACGCCTACACGACGCACTCAAACTCGGCATGAGAGCGGGTATCTCCTCGGGCGCCTACGGGCAGCATCGCGGACTGCCGGTCACCGTCATCATCACCACAACGCTGGCCGAACTCGACCAAGCCGCACATGCCGTCAACGATCCGTCGATTCCAATGCCACCACCGGCGCGCACCGGCGGCGGTTCCTCATTGCCGATGCGCGATCTGCTCCGCATGGCCACCAACGCAATTCACTACCTGGCAGTGTTCGACGACCACAGCAACCGGCCGCTGTACCTCGGCCGCACCAAACGCATCGCTTCAGCCGACCAACGCATAATCTGCTACGCCCGCGATCGCGGCTGTACAAGGCCGGGCTGCACCCAACCCGGCTACCACTGCGAAGTCAACCACCAGCCGCCCTGGGCCGCCGGCGGACGAACCGACGCCGACTGCCTCTACTTCGACTGCGGACCCGACCACACCCTCATCAGCAAAGGTCTCCTTCAGACGAAAGTCACCGACACCGGCAGGCTGGCCTACAGCGACGGCACCGGCCCATTCGAAGTCAACCTTGCACATCACCCGAACGAACTACTCGCCGAACTCTACAAAGACGACGAGAAGAACTGAGTGTGCCGTGGCGCACTCTCGCACACCCTGGCGTTCGGAACCAGACCCGCTACGCGGACGTCACCGCGAAGAGGCGCCACTCGCCGGGCACACCCTTGAGCTGATGCGCACCGCGGTCGTCGAATTCGAGTCCGGACCCGATCACGAGATCGCGCAGCGTGCTGGACACCAGCACCTCGTTCGGCCCTGCCAGTGCGCTCACCCGTGCGCCGATGTGCACAGCGATCCCGCCGATGTCATCGCCACGGAGTTCGCATTCGCCGGTGTGCAACCCCGCCCGTACCTCGATGCCCAGCGACTTCACTGCGTCGCGGACCGCCATCGCGCAGCGGATCGCCCGCTGCGGGCCGTCGAACGTCGCCAGGAAGCCGTCGCCGGAGGTGTTCACCTCGCGGCCCCGAAACCGGGCGAGCTGCGCCCGCACCACGGCGTCGTGTGCGTCAAGCAGCGCATGCCAGTTGCGGTCGCCGATCTCTGCGGCGCGGCGCGTCGAGTCCACGATGTCGGTGAACAGCACAGTGGCGAGCACCCGATCATCGGCCACCTCGGCCTGATGCCCGGTGAGGAACTCGGCGATCTCCTGGAAGGACACGCGCCAGCCGGGTTCAACTTGGTGGTACCAGTTGCGGCCCGGAACCTCGACGTACTTCGCGTCGGGTATGTGCTCGGCGATGTACTCACCCTTCGCGGGCGGGATGACCGAGTCGGCGTGGTGGACAACGAGAGTCGGCACGCGGACTGCCGGAAGGACCGCCCGCACGTCCAATTCGGTCACGAGAGGCCCCATGACGGCGAGGGTCCGCGGGCTGACCGCCAGGCGTTCCATTCGAGCCCACGTCGCGCGGATCTCCTCGTTCCACGGCATGTCCGGATTGCAGAGATGCTGCCATTCCCCCGTGCCCCAGGTGCGGGCGATCGCACCTCGGGTTTCGTCTTGAACGAGTGGGGTGCCGCCCGCATCGGCGAAACCGTCGAGCACGACGAGCGCGGTGGTGCGAGACGGATGTGTTGCCGCGAACAACGCCCCCGCCGCGAACGAGCCGTCGAACGCGAGGACAACCGCTTCGCTACTCCCGAGATCGTCGAGCACCGCGGTGATGCTGTCGGACCATTGCTCCAAGGTCGGCAGCGCCCCGGGCGTGACGGGATCGGATGCTCCCGTGCCCGGCTGATCAAAGTAGATGAGCCGACCGAGCGACGACAGCGCCTGGACCCAACCCTGAAAGGACGGTAGCTCCGGAAGAACCTCGCAGCACGTGAGCCAGTTCGGGACGGACACGATATCGCGAGAACCTTCGCGTGAGGCGCGATAGGCGACACGCAAGTCCCCGTTCATCGCGTAGCGCGTCTCCGAGAACACCGCCGAAGTCTAAGTCCCAGGGACCGGGCGTCGACGGCGTTTGCGCAGCTCAAGCGGGTTGAATTCAAGGATGCAGAATGACAAGCGCCGCGGCCGAGAGGGTCGCCAAGCACATCGACGGTCCATGCGGCACAGCAGATTCGGAGCGACGGACGATACAAACGCATGCCCATATCGCGGTCAGCAGCGGAGCGGTGATCGCGGCCAGCGCCCACACGTCGAACCCGAACGCGCCCGTCAATCCCCCAACGCCCGCCGCGAGCTTCACGTCACCGGCCCCCATCGCAGCGGGCGATATCAGGTGGACGACGAGATACAGGCCGGCGAGACCGATCGCGCCCAACAGCGCCGGACCGCCGCGGCCCGCCGCCGCGGCCACCGCGAGAATTGCGACCGCACCAGGCATCGTCAACCAATTGGGCAACCGCCGCTCACGGATGTCGTACACGCTCAGCACCACAAACCATGCCGACACGAATGCGCCGACCACCGCCGCCCCCATGTATCGAGGCTAATCGCCCAGAAGTGCCGCTCTCATCGCCTCTTTCGGCGCGGGTAGGCCGGTGAACTGTTCGACCTGTGCGTAGGCCTGGTGAAGCAGCATCTGCAGGCCGCTGATCACTCGGCCGCCTTCCGCCGCGACCGCCACGGCGAGCGGCGTTGGCCACGGGTCGTAGATCGCGTCGAGCAGTACCGGTGTGGACGACAGCACCGCGGCGTACCGTGCGGCGGCATCCGCCGGGACGGTGTTCACCACCGCATCCGCGGACGCGACCACCTGGGTCACGTCGGAGCCGTTGATGTCACACCAGCGGGCATCTACACCCACCTTGCCTGCGAGATCGACCACCGCGGCGACCTTTTCACGGTCACGTGCCACCACCGTGATGCGCTGCACGCCGAGTTCGACCAGACCGACCACGACGGCCGGTGCGGTGCCGCCGGAACCCACGACGATCGCGTGGCCCGATACCTCGCCCAGCGCACCGGTCACCCCGTCGATATCAGTGTTGTCGGCGCGCCATCCGGTCGACGTCCGCACCAGGGTGTTGGCCGTTCCTACCAACTCCGATCGGGGGGTGCGCTCGTCGGCGAACCTCAAAGCGGCGAACTTGTTGGGCATCGTCACCGAAGCGCCTACCCATTCCGGGCCGAAATCTCGTACAACGGCCGGTAATTCGTCGGCCGTGCACTCAATGCGATCGTATGTCCAGTCGTCCAGACCCAGTGCCCGGTAGGCCGCCAGATGCAACTGCGGTGAACGCGAGTGAGCAATCGGCGAGCCGAGCACAGCCGCCTTGCGTGCGTTAGCGGGCGCTGTCGAGGACACCGTTGCGCTTCGCGAGTTCGATGTTCGCCAGGTGCTGTGGGTAATCCCGGGTGAAAAGTGTGGTGCCCTGCAGGTCGATGGTGACGAAGTACAACCAATCCCCGTCCGCTGGGTGTTCAGCGGCGGCGAGCGCCTCCGAACCCGGCGAGCAGATCGGAGTGGCCGGAAGTCCGTCGCGCACATAGGTGTTCCACGGGGTCGCCTTCGCACGGTCGGCGTCGGTGGTGGCAACCTCCTGGCGATCCAATGAGTAGTTCACCGTGGAGTCGAACTCCAGCCTGCGGTGATCCGGTGCGACCAAGCGGTTGTAGATGACCCGAGCCACCTTGTTGAAGTCCTGGGGTTTGGACTCCCGCTGCACCAGCGACGCCACCGTCAGGATCTGGTAGGGCGTCATGCTCAGCGACTTGGCGGTGTCCAAGAGCCCACCCTGCGCGTACTGATAGGCGCTGGTGGCGATGAGCGTGGACAGGATGTCCTTCGGTGAGGCGGACGGGTCCACATCCCATGAACCCGGTGCGATCAGACCTTCGAGCCTGCGATGGTCATCACCCATGGCCTGGACCGGTTTGGTCGCCCAGTCCGGCACCGACAACTCCGCCGGCGATGCACTGCCAGCCGCCTCGCGAAGGTCATCGGCCGACACACAGTGACGGTCGCCGTCGAGGTCGACACAGGTGGCGTTCGATATCAACGTGAAGATGCCGTCGGTGACATCGTTGGTCTTGACGTCCTGGATGTCGTCGAGTTGGCGGCCTTCGGGGATGACGAGCTTGCCCACCCGGTTCTGCGCATCGCTCAGCCGCGCAACGGCATCCGCCGCCGGTATCTCTGTGCGCATCTTGTAGAAGCCGGGCTGGATGGCCTGAATGGCGGCGCTGCCTTGGGCGGCGTTGACGAAAGCTTTCGACGTCGCAACCACCTCGTGGTCTTCGAGCGTCTTGCCGATGGCCGTCGTGGAGTCGCCGTCGTGGATCTGGATGACGACGTCCGACTTACCCTCGCCCGAGAAGTCGGAACTCCCGCCGAACACGGTGTGCCACAGCCGCGAACCGAGGAAGACGGCGCCAACAATTATCACAATGAAGACGCAGAGCGTGACACCGCGCACCGCCCGGCGCCTGCGGCGGCGACGAGCTTCGCGTATCCGGTCTGCACGGCTGAGTCGACGCCGCGGCGGGCCGACCGCCACAGGCTGTGGGCGTTCGCGATCCCAGGCGTCAGGCATTGCCGACCTCGTTGAGTGTGGCCCGCCGTTGATCCAGCCAGCTCTGCAGGATTCCGACGGCCGCGGCCTGGTCGATCATCGCCTTCTGGCCCCTTGCCCGAACACCGGCTTCACGCAGCGAGCGTTGCGCCGTCACAGTGGTCAACCGCTCGTCAGCCATTCGCACCGGGGTCGGCGCGACACGTCGTGCCAGATCCTCGGCGAGGCCGATGGCGTCCTCCGCGGACGGACCGGTCCGATCGGCGAGCGTACGTGGCAGTCCGACCACCACCTCAACGGCCTCCAATTCGTCGACGAGCTGGCTGAGCCGTCGCAGGTGGCGGTCCGTCCTGTCGCGGCGGACGGTCTCCACCGGCGTAGCGAGGATGCCGTCCGGATCGCTCACCGCGACACCGATGCGAACGCTTCCCACGTCGATGCCCAACCGTCGCCCCCGTCCGGGATCGTCGCCTCCGGGCCGATCCGGCAGACGGTGTTCTGGGTTCGCCACCTGGCTAGCTCCGGCCTATCTCCACGCGAAGGGCGGCCAGCGCCGCGTCGATGCCTGCGGCTCCCTTGCCAGAGCCCTGTGCCATGTCGGCCTTGCCGCCGCCGCGGCCGTTCACCGCGGCACCGAGCTCCTTGACAAGTTCGTTTGCCTTGAGGCCGAGATCTTGGGCGGCCGGGTTGACGGCAACCACGAACGGCACGGTGTCGTCCTCCCCCTCGGCGATCAGCGCGATGACCGCCGGTTCGGAGCCGATCTTGCCGCGAATATCGCCGACGAGGCTGCGCAGATCCGAGGCCGATGTTCCACCAGCCATCCGCTGCGCCACGACACGGACCTTACCGACCTGCTCGGCGCCCGCTGCGGCATTCACCGCGGCACCCCGCGCGTTGGCGAGCCGCATCCGGTCGAGTTCCTTCTCGGCAGTCTTCAGACGATCGACCAGCTGGGCCACCCGCGCAGGAACCTCTTCCGAAGGAACCTTCAGCGACGACGCAAGTCCCGCCATCAGCGCACGTTCCTTGGCGAGGTGGCGGAACGAGTCAAGCCCGACGTAGGCCTCGACCCGCCGTACTCCGGAACCGATGGAGGACTCTCCGAGAATGGTGACCGGGCCGATCTGCGCCGAATTTCGGACATGGGTGCCGCCGCACAGTTCAAGCGAGAACGGGCCGCCGATCTCTACCACCCGCACCTCCTCCGGATAGGCCTCGCCGAACAGCGCCATCGCGCCCATCGACTTGGCCTTCTCGAGGTCAGTGGTGAAGCTGTGCACCGCGTAATCGGCCTCGACGGCCTCGTTGGTGACCTCTTCGATCTGGGTCCGCTGATCCTCGCTCAACGGGCCCTGCCAATTGAAGTCGAATCGCAGATAGCCCGGACGGTTCAGGGAACCTGCCTGAACGGCGTTGGGGCCCAATATCTGTCGCAGCGCCGCATGCACCATGTGCGTGCCGGAGTGCCCCTGCGTAGCGCCGTGGCGCCAGCGCGGGTCGACGGCCGCCACGACCGTATCGCCCTCGACGAACTCGCCGGACTCCACGTTGATGCGGTGCGCCCACAGCGTCTTGGCGATCTTCTGCACATCGCTGACGGCTGCCTTCGCCGTCGCGGAGGCGGCCGTTCCGGTGATGCTGCCTTCGTCGGCGATCTGGCCACCGGACTCGGCGTAGAACGGTGTGCGGTCCAGGATCAGCTCGACGCGCTCGCCCTGCTGACCGTCATGCGCCACGACCGGCACCCGCTTGCCGTCGACGAAAATGCCGAGAATTCTTGCCTCGGTTGATAGTTCGTCAAACCCGGTGAACTCGGTCGGGCCTGTATCGACCAGTTCGCGGTACGCCGACAGATCCGTGTGAGCCTGCTTGCGGGCGGCCGCGTCGGCCTTCGCGCGCTGCCGCTGCTCGGCCATCAGGCCGCGAAAGCCCTCTTCGTCGACGCTCAGCCCGGCTTCGGCAGCCATTTCCAGGGTCAGCTCGAGCGGGAAGCCGTAGGTGTCGTGCAGGGTGAACGCGTCAGAACCCGACAGCACCGAGGCGCCCGACTGCTTCGTCGCGCTGGCGGCCTCGTCGAAGAGCCGCGAGCCCGACGCCAGCGTCCGGTTGAACGCCGTCTCTTCTGCCACCGCGATGCGCTGGATCCGGTCGAAATCGTTGACCAGCTCGGGGTATGACGGCCCCATGGCATCGCGCACGGTGGCCATGATGTCGCCGACGATCGGCTCGTTGATCCCCAGCAGCTTTGCCGACCTGATCACGCGGCGCAGTAGGCGGCGCAGCACATAGCCACGACCATCATTGCCGGGGCTGACGCCGTCGGCGATGATGATCGCCGCGGTGCGGCTGTGGTCGGCGATGATCCGGTACCGGACATCGTCTTCGTGGCTGCCCTTGCCATACCCGCGGGGCGCGATGCCCGCGACGAGGTCGATCGCCGGGCGCAAAAGGTCTGTCTCGTAGACGTTGTCGACGCCCTGCAGCAGGCAGGCGATCCGCTCGATACCCATTCCGGTGTCGATGTTCTTGCGCGGCAGCGGCCCGAGGATCTCGAAATCCTCCTTGGACGTGCCCTGGCCGCGCTCGTTCTGCATGAACACGAGATTCCAGATCTCGATGTAGCGGTCCTCGTCGGCCTCGGGCCCGCCCTCGATGCCGTACTCCGGGCCGCGGTCGTAATAGATCTCCGACGACGGACCGCACGGACCGGGAATGCCCATCGACCAGTAGTTGTCGGCCATACCGCGGCGCTGGATCCGCTCTGCGGGTATGCCGGTGACCTCCACCCACAAATCTGCGGCCTCGTCGTCGTCGAGATAGACCGTCGCCCACAGTCTTTCGGGATCGAAGCCGTAGCCACCCTGATCGACGGGATTGGTCAGCAGCGACCACGCCAGCTCGATGGCGCCCTTCTTGAAGTAGTCGCCGAACGAGAAGTTCCCCGCCATTTGGAAGAAGGTGTTGTGCCGGGTGGTGATGCCGACTTCGTCGATGTCGGGAGTGCGAATGCATTTCTGGATGCTGGTCGCGCGGTTCCACGGGGCGGTGCGCTGACCAAGGAAGTAGGGGACGAACTGAACCATGCCCGC
This sequence comes from uncultured Actinomycetota bacterium, assembly GCA_963716505.1. Lineage (GTDB taxonomy): Bacteria > Actinomycetota > Actinomycetes > Mycobacteriales > Mycobacteriaceae > Mycobacterium. The sequence goes on along the minus strand of CAVQTL010000002.1, from coordinate 109,536 downwards.
GTTGACGAACAGCAGGTTGGGGTCGTCGAGGATCACAGAAGCGCTCGGCACCTCCGTGTGACCCGCGTTCACGAAGTGATCGAGGAATCGCTTCCTGATCTCGTGTGTCTGCACCCTGTCGTCCTCTTTGTTCTCGGCCTCGTCCGCTCAACCCGACCGCACTACAGTACCGGGCTGGTTTGTTGCGCCTTAACTAGCCGTTTAGGAAGCTCAAGCGCACCGAGCGGCGCGGATTGTCCCTGTTCAAGTCAACGAGGACGACACTCTGCCAGGTTCCCAGTAGAGGTTGTCCATCCTGCACCGGCACCGTCACCGACGGAGCGACAAGGGCGGGCAGGACATGGTCGGCGCCGTGACCCGGCGAGCCGTGCGCGTGCCGGTAACGATCGTCGCGCGGGAGCAGGTTTTCCAGCGTGTCGACGAGGTCGTCGTCGGAACCGGCACCGGTCTCGATGATCGCCACGCCTGCCGTCGCGTGTGGGACGAACACGTTGCACAACCCGTCGTCGTGGGCAGCACAAAACTTCCGCACCTTCTCGGTGAGATCGACGATCCGTCGCCGCGATGAGTCGATTTCGAACACGTCGGAATCCATCACTCCAGGCTACGGACCTTGAAGCGGCTGCTCGGTGGGAGGAAGCTAATCGATGGTGGGTGGCGCCGCCGGGGCGCCGCCCGAGAGAAAAGGGGGTGGACCGTGTACGCACGCTCTACCACTATCCAGGCGCAACCCTCGTCCATCGACGACGGAATCGCGTTCGTCCGCAGCGAGGTCATGCCGGCGCTGAAGGCCATGGACGGCTACGTCGGGCTTTCTCTATTGGTGGACCGGGAGTCCGGTAAGTGCATTGCCACCAGCGCCTGGGAAACAGAAGACGCGATGCGCGTCAGCAGGGATCGCGCGAAGCCGCTCCGCGACCAGGCGAGTGTGCGGTTCGGCGGCGGCGACGCCACCGTCGACCAGTGGGAGATCGGAGCGATGCACCGCGAACACCGCTCCGCTGACGGCGCATGTGTGCGGGCGACGTGGATCAAGATGCCGCGCGATCAGGTCGACCGGTCCATCGACTTCTATCGGACCGATGTCCTGCCCGCACTCGAGAACCTCGACGGCTTCTGCAGTGCCAGCTTCATGGTGAACCGTGCGACCGGCAGAGGCGTGTCGTCGGCAACGTTCGACAGCCGCGAAGCCATGGTCCGCAATGAGGAGAACGCGAGAGAGCTCCGCAACGCGCGAACCCGCGAGCTGGGTGCAGACATCCTGGACGTCGGCGAGTTCGACCTTTCGCTCGCCCATCTGCGTCTGCCCGAGATGGCGTGATCGCCGGCCTGCTGCCGATCGATTGACGCGGGCGTTTATTTCGTCGACGGCGAGGGTATTTCATCTCCAACCCGCTACGGCTCCTTGGAGGAGAAATGACCATCACCGGCGTTATCACCGCAATTCTGATCGGCATCGTGGTCGGTGTACTCGGCCGCCTGCTGGTACCGGGCAAGCAGCCCATCGGCATGCTCGCCACGGTTCTGATCGGCATTGTCGGAGCCTTTCTCGGCACCGCGATTGCTCGCGCGCTCGGCATTCCGACCATGACGAACGGCATCGACTGGTTGGAGCTGCTGGTGCAGGTCATCGTCGCGGCACTCGGCGTGGCCCTTGTCTCCGCAATGATGGGACGCAGGCGTACCGGCGTCTTGGGAGGACGCAGGCGCTCGAGCTTGTTCCGCTAACCGAACCTCGCTGTAAGCGTACCCGGCGGCACCCCTGGCCGCCGGGCACGCTCATGTTCGGACCGTTTCCAGGCTTGGCTTTCCGTCCGACCGTCAGAGCGACTTCAGCAACACGTCGAGCTTCTCGTAGCTCTCGGTCATGCCGCCCTCCATGCCCGACGACAGCAGCGCGTCGCGCGCTTCGGTGTTCGGGCAGATGGACCGGCCGCGCAGTCGGCTGCGGCCGCCGCCGAGGTCCTCGAACCACATGAACTCGATGTTCACCATGTCCGGTGCGCCCTCGAACTCGAAGGTCTGGATGATGAACTCGTTCTCCCGCACCGTGTGAAACGTTCCGTTGAAACGGAAGTCGCCGTCTTCGTTCGAGTGGACATAGCGGTACCCGCCATGAGTTTTGAAGTCCCACTCCTCGATCCGCATCTCGAGGCCGTGCGGGCCCAGCCACTGCTTGACCAGTTCGGCCTCGGCGTGCGCGCGGAACAGCGCCTGCACCGGTGCGTCGAACTCGCGGGTGAACTCCATGGCCAGGGTGTCGACCGGGGCCTGCAGGCTGAGTGCGTTCGTCATCGTTGGTTTCCCTTCTCGGTTGTGTCGGTCATTCCCGCCAGCAGTGCGTCCAGCCGGCGGTAATTGCGTTCGGCTTCAAGCCGATATCGGTCGATCCATGCGGTCAGCCCCTCCAGCGCAGCCGCGTCGAGATGGACCGGCCTGCGCTGCGCATCGCGGGTCCGGGTGACCAGTCCCGCCTGCTCGAGCACCTGAATGTGCTTGGACACCGCCTGTTTGGTGATGTCGAACGGCGCGGCCAGTTCGTTGACCGTCGCGGGTCCGCGGGACAGTCGCGCGACGATGGCCCGGCGAACCGGGTCGGCAAGCGCCATGAAGGCGCGGTCCATCCGCGCGGCGGCATCGTCATCACTCCCCAATAGTCAACCTTTTACTTGATCAATCGATTGATTGACTACCAACGTAGGAGATGGTTTCCGATGTGTCAAGTGGTGCTAGTTTCGTCCAACGTGCGCTGGCTGCGAATTCTCGCCCGTCATTTCGCAGTACGTTCACGTTCGATGAGTTCAGTAGCCGGTCAGCGCTTCCTGCGGATGATCGCGCGCAGCTTGTCCAACCTGCCCACGATCTCCCGTTCGGCGCCATGGTTGGTCGGCTGGTAGTAGTCCACACCGACCAGCCCATCGGGCGGATACTGTTGCGGGACAACGCCGTCGGGGTCGTCATGGCTGTACTTGTAGCCGACCGCGTTGCCGAGCCCCTCGGCGCCGGAGTAGTGCCCGTCGCGCAGAGCCGGCGGAACCAGGCCCGCCTTGCCCTCTCTGACGTCGCTCATCGCCGCGCCAAGCGCCGTCGTCACGGCGTTGGACTTCGGCGCCGTGGCCAGGTGCACGGTCGCGTGCGCCAGCGTGAGTTGCGCCTCCGGCATACCTATCAGTTGCACGGTCTGCGCGGCGGCAACGGCGGTCTGCAGTGCGGTCGGATCGGCCATCCCGATGTCCTCGCTGGCCAGGATCATCAACCGCCGCGCGACGAACCGGGGGTCCTCCCCCGCGACCAGCATGCGGGCCAGGTAGTGCAGGGCGGCGTCGACGTCGGAACCGCGAACGGACTTGATGAACGCGCTGACGACGTCGTAGTGCTGGTCGCCGTCGCGGTCGTAGCGGACCGCGGCCTTGTCCAGCGACTGCTCGATGGTCTCGACCGTGACCGTCTCGCCCGCCTCGGCCGCCACCTCCAGCGCTGTCAGCGCCCGCCTGGCATCGCCGGCCGACAGCGCCACCAGCAACTCGACCGCGTCATCGGCGACCTCGACCTTGCCCGCCAGTCCGCGCGGGTCCTCGATGGCGCGAGTCACGACGGCACGGACGCCGTCGGCGGTCAGCGGTTGCAACTGCAGAATCAGCGACCGGGACAGCAGCGGCGCGACGACCGAGAACGACGGATTCTCCGTCGTCGCGGCCACCAGGAGCACCACCCGGTTCTCGACGGCGGACAGCAGCGCGTCCTGCTGGGTCTTGGAGAACCGGTGCACCTCGTCGATGAACAGCACCGTCTGCTCGCCGTAGGCGGCCGCTCGCCGTGCCACGTCGATGACGGCGCGCACCTCCTTCACCCCGGCCGAGAGCGCCGACAGCGCCTCGAACCGGCGGCCGGTGGCCTGCGAGATCAGCGACGCCAGCGTCGTCTTGCCCGTGCCCGGCGGGCCGTAGAGGATGACCGACGCCGCACCCGACCCCTCGACCAGGCGGCGCATCGGCGAGTTCGGCGCAAGAAGGTGGTCCTGGCCGACGACTTCGTCGAGGGACGCGGGCCGCATCCGCACCGCGAGCGGGCTCGAGGCGCCGACGGGGCCTGCTGCGCCTCCGGTCGAGGTCGGCTCACCGGGGACGTCGAATAGACCGTCGGACACGCTCTCTGCTTACCACGGCGCTACGACTTCGACGGCTGAGCCGTCACAAAGTCTGCTGCTGCGTCACGAAGTCGATCAGTTCCTCGACCCGGCCGATGAGTGCGGGCTCGAGGTCGTTCCAATCGCGCACCCGGCCACGGATCCGCTGCCACGCCCTGGCGATGTCCGCCTGCCTCGCATGCGGCCACCCCAGCGCACTGCACACGCCGTGCTTCCAGTCGACGCCCCGCGGAACCGCAGGCCACGCCGAGATGCCGAGCCTTTCGGGCTTGACCGCCTGCCAGATATCGATGAACGGATGGCCGACGACGAGCGTGTGCGCGCCGCCGGGGCCCCGCCGCAGCGCTCGTTCTGTCTGGCTGGCGATGCGGGCCTCCTTCGACCCGGCGACCAGATGGTCGACCAAAACGCCCAGCCGGCGGCCCGGCCCGGGGCCGAACTCGTCGACGATGGCGGCCAGATCGTCGACCCCGCCGAGGTATTCGACGACCACGCCCTCGATCCGCAGATCATCTCCCCACACCTGCTCGACCAGTTCGGCGTCGTGGCGGCCTTCGACGTAGATGCGGCTGGACAGGGCGACCTTCGCCTTCGCGCCCGGTACTGCGACGGAGCCGGACGCGGTCCGGGTCCCCGCGGTCGGGGCGGCTCGTCGCGGCGCGGTCAGGATGACCGGCTTGCCGTCGATCAGGTATCCGGGACCGACGGGAAACGGCTTGCGACGGCCGCGGGAGTCCTCGAGTTCCATTCGGCCGTACTCGATCCGGACCACTGCGCCCACGTAACCAGTCTGCGCATCCTCCACGACCATGCCGATCTCGACCGGGCACTCGGTGGACCGGGGTTTTCTGTGCGGATTGTTGGCAAGCACATCCGTGCCATAGCGGTCAGCCACCGGGAGATCGTAGGGTCACACCCGTGCTGCTGAACCGCGACACGGCCGAGGGAATCGCGAACGGAAAGATCACGCTTGTGTTGCGCCGGTGGGATGTCCCCCGTGCCAAGGCGGGTGGCACACAACGGACATCGGCGGGCACCATCCGCGTCGATGCGGTCACCCAGTATCCCGGCAGCTATCGCGTGACCGCAGCGCAGGCGCGTGCCGCGGGCTATCCCGACGCCAAGTCCGCACAAGCCGACCTGGACCGCAGGCACCGCCCGGACGAGAGGAGGACAAAAAATGGGCCGAGGCACACCTACGTGATCGAGGTGTCCTACCTTGCGCCCGACGAACGCCCCGAGCTGGCCGCCGACGACCGACTCGGCGACTCCGACGTCGACGCCATCAGCGCGCGACTTAAGCGCTGGGACAGGGCAGGCGACGGGTCGCCGTGGACCCACGAATATCTGGAGCTGATCGCCGCCAACGAGGCGGTTCGCGCTCCGGACCTCGCCGCGCGCATCGGCCTCGACACACCGAAGTTCAAGCGACGGGTGCGCCAGCTCAAGGGGCTCGGCCTGACCATCAGCCTCGATGTCGGGTATCGAATTTCGCCGCGCGGGCGCGCCTATCTGGACCGGCGGGGCACGATCGAGCGGTGACTGATCTTGGGAATCAATAATCAAAAGCTGCAAGTTGAATGCGTCGAACCTGGGTAATCGGATCGCCGGTATATGCGTTTGCATTGCCGCGCCTCCGCAATCCGGCCCGCGGCGAGTATATCCAGGCCAGAGTCGGTTTTGGACGCCGTGCGCGGTGTGCCGGATCCGCGAGCAGGGCGTCTGCCGAACTCGAAAAGCGCTTGCAGCGCGCTAGAAGTCCGCGGGGTTGGGCCGCTCAACGGAGCGCGGTGTGAGGCCGAGGCCGCGTACGTGGTTCGCGATCTGTTGCAGGCTGGTGACCCACACGTCGTCGTGGGAGCGCACGTATTCGATGAGCGAGTCCAGCGCCTGTGCCCTCGACGGCCGCCCGGACAGGAAGGGATGGTTGGTCAGCACGTAGGCCGCACCCTCGGCGCGCATCGCGTCGAACTCCAGACGCCACATCTCGATTGCCTTGACAGGACTTTCGATCAGACCTGAGCCGCTGAACTCCGGCACGTAGCAGTACTGCTCCCAGTCGTCGAGCGCCCACTGGATCGGGATCTCCACCAATGGTCCGCCATCCGCCACTTCCAACTCGTAGGGGTGATCGGTGTCCATCAGGCTGCTGTCGTAGAGGAATCCCCTGGCACGAAGCAGCTTCGGCGAGTGCCAGTTCAGCTCCCACATCGGCGCGCGATACCCGATGGGACGTGAGCCGGTCACCAACTCGAGCGCGTCCAATCCACGGTCGAGGATGTCGGCTTCCTGCTGCTCGGTCTTGCCGCGCATCGGCTCGTGCAGGTAGCCGTGGTGGGCGATCTCGTGACCGTGGGCGACGATCGAGCGAACCACGTCCGGATAGCGCACCGCGGTGTAGCCGGGAACGAAGAACGTCGACGTGATGTCATGCTTGGCAAGGATTTTCAGCAGCCGGGGCACCCCGGTGAGTGGGCCGTAGGCCTGATGGCTGATCGCCGACATTCGGTCGGCGTGTGAGGCGTCCACGCCCAGCATCGCCGACTCGGCGTCCACGTCGAAGGAGAACGACGCCGCGCAGCGGGCCCCGTCGGGCCATCGAATCGGTGCGACGGTCATCGGCGGCACCGAGCCCGGGCCAGCAGCGCGACGAACTCGTACGCCAGGTAGGCCGCGGCGATGCCGGTCAACTCCGCGTGGTCGTAGGCGGGCGCCACTTCGACGATGTCCGCCCCGACGAGGTTGAGCCCGTCGAATCCGCGGACTAGCTCGAGGAGTTCTCGGCTGGTGAGCCCGCCGATCTCGGGTGTTCCTGTGCCGGGGGCATGGGCCGGATCGAGAACGTCGATGTCGATCGAAACGTAGAGCGGATGATCGCCGATGGCCGCCCGTAGCTGCGCGACCACGTCTGCGACGGTGCGTGTTTGGAACTCCCGGCAGTGGACGACGGTGAAGCCGAGTTCCGCATCCGACGAGAGGTCGTCGGGTGAGTAGAGCGACCCGCGGATGCCGACGTGCGCGCTGTGGCCCGACACGAAGAGGCCCTCCTCGGCGGCGCGCCGGAACGGTGTGCCGTGGGTCAGCGGTGCGTCGAAGTAGGTGTCCCAGGTATCCAGGTGCGCGTCGAAGTGCACAAGAGCCATCGGACCGTAGCGGCGATGGTGTGCCCGCAGAAGTGGATACGCGATGGTGTGGTCGCCGCCGATCGTGATGAGGCGTGCGCCGTTCGCGATGAGTGCGCCCGCCTGCTCCTCGATCTGACCGACCGCCTTGGCGATGTCGTATGGGGTACAGGCGATATCGCCGGCATCGACCACCTGCTGGGTGGCGAACGGAGAGACCTGCATCTGAGGATGGTACGGCCGCAGCACCCGCGAACACTGCCGAACATGGGCGGGCCCGAACCGCGCACCCGGTCGGTAGCTGACACCGGTGTCGAACGGAATCCCGACGACGGCGACGTCGTAGGTCGGCACGTCGGTGATTCGGGGCAGCCGGGCGAACGTGGAGAAGCCCGCGTATCGCGGCACGACGGTCCCGTCCACCGGCTGCACCGGTTGGTTCTGTTCGTTCATATCCGGCACCGTGTCGTCCCTCCGTTGATCTGGATGGTCTGGCCGACGAACGCGCCCATGTCTTGGCGGGCCAACAAGGAGACCGCCGCGGCGATATCGTCGGGCTTTCCGATGCGCCCCAGCGGTATTGCGCGCGCGTACTCCTGGTGCATCTCGGCGAGGGGGATGCCTGCGTCGTCGGCGTCGACCTGAAGCTGCGGTGTGTCGATGATTCCGGGTGCGACGGCGTTGACGGTGATGTGGTCGGGCGCAAGCTCGCGGCCGAGCGATTTCGTCAGCGCGATCAAACCCGCCTTGGAGGCGCAATAGGCACCCGCATTGGGCCACCCGATCACACCCCACTCGGAGGCGATGATGACGATGTTGCCGCCGCCTCGCCGCCGCATGCCGGGTAGGACAGCCTGCACCAGATAGACCGTGCCGGACAGATTGGTGTCGACGATCTTCCACCAGTCGTCATCGTCGTGCTCGACGAAGGGCGCCATCGTCATGTACGCCGCGTTGCACACCAGGATGTCCACCGGACCGCGGGTGCGCTCGATGCCGGCAACCATCGCGGCGACGGCGTCGGGATCCGAAACATCTGCCGCAGCGCGGAATCCGCCGGTTTCGGCGACGACCGCGTCCATCCGAGCGTCGTGCACGCGGCCGTTGACACCGACCGCCACGCCCTCGGCACCCAGACGTTTGGCGATGGCCGCCCCGATTCCCTGAGTCGCGCCCGTGACCAAGGCGATGCGCATGTCAGATCACCGCGCCACTGTTCGGTGAGAGCACCTCGCCGGTGCAGAAACCGGCGTCGTCACCGACGAGGTATCGCACCACCTCGGCGACCTCCTCGGGCCGGGCCAACCTGCGCGCAGGCAGTGTTGCCAGGTATTCCGGTGCGCGCCACGGTGAATCGGGGGCGAGCAACGGTGTGTCGGTGGGTCCGGGAGCGACGGCGTTCACCCGGACTCCGTGCCCGGCGACCTCGGCGGCAAGGCTGCGCACCAGCCCGATGATGGCGCCCTTCGCGGCCGCGTAGTGCGCCTCGCCGTCGCCGCCACCCACGGCAAGCTCGGAGGTGATGGCGACGATCGCGCCGCGGCGGCGTTCGATCATCGACGGCAACGCGGCCCGGGTGACATTGCGAAGTCCGCCGAGGTGCACCCGCAGCATGCGGTGCAGTTGCCCGTGGGTGATATCGGCGATCGGCGCCGTCTCGTAATGTCCCGCCGCACTGACCACCGCGTCGACCGGACCAAGCTCCGTGGCTACCAGGCGCAACGTCGCGGCCACGGCGGACGGGTCGGCGACGTCGACGGAATACGGTGCGGTGTCGTTGAGGTCGAGTCCCGCAACGCGATAGCCGTCCTGCTCGAGTGCAGCGGCGATGGCTGCGCCGATGCCGGACGACGATCCGGTGACGACGGCGACTCCGGTCACTTCGTGGGCGGTGTGTCGGCGAGGCGTTCAGCGATCGGCGCCTGAATGCCTCTGCGCACCGACAGGTAGATCAGCCCGCCGACGACCGCCAGCACCGCGGTCGTCAGCACGCTCGCCCAACTGATGAACCAGGGCACGTCGGGCGATGTCCGCGGCCACGCGACGTTCACCGTCTCGAAGATGATCCACAGCGATGCGACGTAGGTGATGGGTGCGCCCCACCGGCCGAGGTTGAACGGGCCTGGTTTCCATTTGCCGGTCAGCCGTGCCAGGGCGGCGCCGATTACCGGCACGCCGAACGCGATGTAGAACCCGATGATGTTGAAGTTGACCAGGATGCTGTAGAACTGCGTGCCCGCAATGACGACGAAGACGATCGCGACGATCGCCGTCAACGCGATTGCGTTCACCGGCAGCCGTTCGGATCCCGCGAGCCCGCCGAGCACCTTCGACCCGGGCAGGCTGCGGTCGCGCGCTGCCCCCCAGATGCACCGGGACACCGCCGCCTGGACGGCGAGAAAGCTCGACACGAAGCCGATCACGAACATGGCGAGCAGCGGCTTGGTCACGCCCTGGCCGAGATGCGTTGTGAGGGTGTCGGCGACGACGTCACCCGATTGCGCGGCGACGACGCTGGGCAGGTTGGGAATCGAAAGGATAAGCGCCGCAGCGGAAAACATCACCACCAGGCCGACAAGCAACAGCGCGAGGATGATCGCCTTGGGCACATTGCGCTCCGGCTCGTCGACCTCCTCGGCCACCGACCCGGCCGCTTCGAACCCGAGGAACGACCAGCCGACGAAGGCAACGGCGAGCAGCATCGGGCCGGACGCCCACGATGCGGCATCGGGGAGGCCTGCGCTGGAGAAGAGCACCGAGAAAGGGTTCTCGCGATAGAACAACAACAGCACCAGACCGAGGCCGACCGAACCGACCACCTCGCACGTGATGCTGATGGCGACCATGATCTTCAGTACTCTTCGGCCCACCATGTTGACGATGGTGCCGAGGAGGATGATCGCGATCGCGACGGATGCGATCTGCCAGCGATTGGGCTCGCCGACACCGAAGATGTTGAGCAGGAAGCCGCCCGCCGCATACGACAGGGTGCCGAGTGCGAGCGTCAGTCCCCACATGTACGCCCAGGCGGCTACCCAACCCCACGTGGTGCCCTGCACGTGCCGCGACCACTGGTAGACGCTTCCCGCGTAGGGCCAACGCGATGCCAGTTCGCCGAACACGGCCGCGACCATCAACTGGCCGATCAGCACGATCGGAAAGGCCCAGAAGAACTTCGGTCCCGCGGCGAACAGTCCGAGCGTGAAGATGGCGTACACCGCGGCGATCGGCGACACATCGGCGAAGGCCAGTGACAGCGCCGAGCGGAAACTGAACCCGCGTTGCAGCCGTTCCGGAGCCCGCTCGTCAATGGTGGTGGTATCGATCGATTCGGCCATGTCGGCTCCCGTCGCTGGAGGTCTCACCAGCCGCAACTGTGGGCCGGACCGCCAGGAAACGGAATACGCCTAACGTCTAAACTTGAGGCACTAATTCATATGTTCGTCTAAGGTCGAGCACGTGCGGGTTCGCGACCTCCTGGATACGCCACACCTTCGGCTCACACTCAAGGGCGGTGGCCAGGGCCTGGACACGCCGGTGACCTGGGCGCAGACCTCAGACCTAAAAGAACCCTGGTCGTATCTGGCCGGCGGCGAGTTGCTGATGAAGAACGGGCAGACACTGCCGGAGTCGGCGCGCGGTCAGACCGCACTCATCCGCGGTGTGGCGGACAACGGCATGTGCGGCATGGTGATCGGGTTGGACGCGGCCACGCCCGCGCTCACTCCGGCCGCGCTTGACCTGGCCGACTCCCTCGGCTTCCCGATCATGGTGGTGCCCTACTCGGTGGGCTTCGCCTCCATCGGACGCGCCGTCGCAGATGCGGCGGGCAGCGGCCGCGTCGCGGTGACCGAGCGGGTTTACAACGTGATCCGGCAGTCGGTGACCAATTCCGGGCCCGCCAATGTGCTGGCCCAACTGGAACGCGACCTGTCGTGTCGCATCGCGGTGCTGGACGCCGCTACCGGCGCCGTCGCGCTGGAGGCGTCGGAACCGCCGCCGGAGGATCTGCGCCGAGTCATCACGACCGAGATCTCCGGCAGGCGGGGTGCGATTCCCGGCGTGCTGCACGTGAGCGCCGGCACCGAACGAGCGCTCGTCGTCGAGGTTCCGGACGAGGAGCCGACGGTGCTGGCGACGTATGCGTTCCGTGGACCGACCACCGATCTTGTTCACTTGCAGCACCTTGCGTCCGCGGTCGCTGTGCTGTTGGCGCAGCAGAACGCGCGCCGCGAACACGAGCGGCGCGTCGGCGCCGAGGTGATGGGCCAGTTGTGCGACGGCAGAATGAGCGACCGCGAGGGCGACAGGGAATTCGCCGAACGCGGACTGGACGCGGCGACATGCTGCATCGTGGCGGCCGACGGCGTATCGGCGGCGAGCGAACGTCAACTCCACCTGGGTCTCGGCAGGCGTTCGGTGCCACACCTGCTGCTGCGCCGCGCGACGCTTCTGTATGCGCTCATGCCCGTCACCGAAAGGGCGCTCGACGTGCTCGGTCAGCGCCTCGGCAGCCAGGTCACGCTGGGAATCAGTGAGCCGCTGTCGCGGTCGTCGCGCGCTCCGAGCGCCGTCCGCGAGGCAACATGGGCGGTGCGCGCCGCCGTCACCACGTCCAGCCGAACTGCCCGCTTCGCGGACGCCACGATGTTCTCGGTGTTGCGCGACCCCGAGGAGGCCCGTGTCGTCGTCGATCGGGTGCTGGGCCGGCTCATCGATTACGACGCAACGCATTCCAGCGATATGGTTTCCACTCTCGACGCCTACCTTCGGTGCGAACGGTCCTGGCTGCAGACGGCGAAGGAACTCGGCCTACACCGGCAGACGGTGGTCTACCGGATACAACGCGTCGAAGAGATCACGGGCCGCAGGATCGCCGATACGGCAACGCTTGCCGAGTTCTGGCTGGCGCTACGCGCCAAGGATCTGCTCGCTGTCCCCGGTTAGCGTTGTCCCTCGACGACAGTGTGGATGAAGCGCATTTTCTCGAGCACCGCCGGTGGCAGGACGAACGGATAGAGGTCCTGCTTGCCCATGGACCGGTTGATCATGTTGAGCGACCACGCCAGCGGCAGCCACATATCGATGGCCTGATCGAAGCCGCTGGGGCCCAGCACTTTTCGCTCGAATGTCGCGGCGGCCGGGGCGATGCTGAAGGCCGCCGCCGTGTCGAGGGTGTCGCGGATGTGCAGATAGTGCGCGAAGGTCTCCGCCCAGTCTTCTGCGGGATGCATGCTGGCATACGAGGACACATAGCGTTCTTCCCAGTCGGCAGGCGGGCCGTTCTGGTAGTGCCGGTCCAATGCGGTTTGGTAGTCGGCCTCGGCATCGCCGTACAGTTCACGAAACCGTTCCGTACGTTCCTGTGACGTGCTCACCAGACGGTAGTAGTAGTAGTGGCCGATCTCGTGTCGGACATGTCCGAGCAGTGTTCGATAGGGCTCATCCATCGCGATTCGCAGTTGTTCGCGATGCACATCGTCGCCCTCGGCGAGATCCAGTGTGATCACGCCGTTCTGATGACCCGTGAACACTTTCTCGTGCTCGCTGGAGAGCAGGTCGAACGCCAGGCCGTAGTCCGGATCCTCGTCACGCCCGATGATCGGCAGTTTGAGCTCGAACAGTTCGGCGATCAACCGCCGTTTGGCCTTCTCCGAGTCGGCGAACGCGGCAAGCGCCTTGGTGTCGGTGGTGTTCGGTCTGGTGCGGGTCAGCACACACGAGGTGCAGAGCCTTCTGTTGAGGTTCTTCTCGACTAGCCAGTTGCATTCGGCGAGATGCAGATTGACGCACAGCTCGTACTTGGCTGAGTCGACGAAACCGGGCTGCGAGCCCTCCTCCCCCGACGCGATGACCAACAGTGTCATGTCGTCCAGCGAGAAACCCAACGAGCTGTGACACGACAGGCACACCGAGTTCTCGAATGCCAGGTGCTGACCGCACTTCGGACAGATGAAGTCACGCATTCTGCACCTCGCCTTCGAACGGCGCCACGTCGACCGACACGTCGATGACGCTGCTCTCGGAGTCGGTGTAGATGATTCCGCGCAGCGGCGGCACATCAGCATAGTCACGGCCCCAGCCCACGATGATGTAGCGCTCGTCCACCATCTGATCGTTGGTCGGGTCCAGTCCCAGCCATTGGTTCTGCGGAGTCCACACCGATGCCCAGGCATGGGTGGCGTCGATGCCGACCATCCGCTCCTTACCCGGCGGCGGGTCGGTGGCCAGATACCCGGAAACATAGCCTGCGGCAAGGCCGTTGGCGCGCAGGCAGGCGATCGCCAACCGGGCGAAGTCCTGGCAGACACCTTCGCGCGCGACCAGCACGTCGCTGACTCCGGTGGAGACCGTCGTCGACCCGGAACGGTAGGTGAAGTCGCGGTAGATCCGCGACGTGAGGTCCCTGAGCACCTCGATCAACGGCCGGCCGGGCACAAAACTCGGCGCAGCGTAGTCCCGCACCTCGTCGGTGATCTCCGGTGGCTGCAGGTCGAGGGTGAACTCCGTCGCCAACGCGCCGTCGAGGCCGACCGGCCGAGCGATTTCCCATGGCGCGGCCGCGGATCCCGCGCCGGACAGTTCCGCGGGCGGCGGATCCACTTCGACGACGGAGTCGCTGGTGACCGAGAGCCTGCTGTGGCGTTCGGTGACGTGGAAGTACGAGCTCAGGTTTCCGTAGGCGTCCCGGCTCGTGGAACTGTCTGCCGGTTCGGGATCGATGTGCAGCGCGTGGGAAAGGCAGCGCTGCCTGGCGGTGTCGTGCGGCGTGAGAAAGCCGCGACCGTAGGAGCTCGTCACGACGTCGGAGTACCCGTAAATCGTGCTGTGCGTCACCTGATATCGCCTCGTCCATGGCATTTCCCGGCGCTCGTCGGGTCCCCACAGCGGCTGCATGCCGCCGGGGAGCGACAGCTGTGTCGCGGTGATGACGCCGGACAGCTCGCGCAGGTCGGCATGCAGGCCGTCGAGCAGATCGGCCAGCTGGCCGCGGCGGCCGTCGGCGGTGACGTCCTCGAGGTCGGCCGGATCGATTCGACGCAGCCTGGTGCCGATCTCGTCGACCAGACGTTCCGGCCGCGACGAACCCGACGATCCGGGCAGCGCCTTGAGGTCGGCGCGCAGCCGCTCGAACTGGTAGACCAGCGACCGCGGGTTCTCGGCGTCGAGCAGCACCAGATCCGCTACCGCGGCGATGTTGACCACGCCCAGGTTGCGCCTGCGGTAGATGACCGACGACTCGCAGGCCACCAGTGCCGACTCGGTGACCGTCTGCTCGGCACCCCTGCTGCGGACAGTCGTCAGCGTCGCGCTGAGCAGAGCGGTCACGGCCAGGCCGCGTTCGATGCGCTTGCCGATGTCCATCATCGTCCAGCCGACGTCCTGCACCATCGACTCCGCGCCCAACCCCGACAACGCCAGCATCCCTGCCAGGGTTTCGCGGTGCGCCTTCACCAGATACGCCTCACCCTCGGTGTGCGACTCCGGCAACGACCGGCCGCGGTGCAGCACCGCACGTTCGACGGCAGCCAACACCATCCAGGTGTCGTTGGACATCTGGTCTCGGACTGCGCGTGCCGCCAGCCCGAGCCGCTCGACCGATTGCGCCAGTGCGCCGGGGCGGTGCCGGTCGGCGGTCAGTGACCACAGCGTCGTCGGTGCGGTCGCGATCATCTCGTGGGAGTCGTCGCCCGCGCCGGTGTCGGTTCCGGTGATCCGGCCCAGCGCGGCCAGCAGCACCGGTACACACTCGCTGCCCGCCATGTCCTGCCGGTAGCGGTATTCGTGATAACGCTCGCGGGTGACTATCAACAGCCTGGCCGTGTTCTCCGCACGCTCGGCGTATCGCCCCATCCAGAACAGGTCCGACAGCACACGCGGTGAGCTCACGGCGCGTGTCGGGCTCGGTGTCGCCGGAGCCGCTTGGTCGGCGACATCCAGTCGGGGCAGCTCGACGGGCGGCGACGTCAGGATCCGCTCCGCGGTGACACGCGTTGGCGTTCGAACCCAGATATCCTTGGCCGCAATCGTTTTCATCGCATAGGCGGCGTTGCCGGGCGTCAGTAGGTAACCGAGACCGCCGATCATCGGGGCGTAGCCGCCGCGCTGCGCCACTGTGAACAGTCGCATGCCGACGCTGGCCGAGGACAGCCCGCCCGGTTGGAAGTCTGTTGGCGCCGAGGAGAACTGCGGCAGGTCCTGGCCGACCCACTGCCACGGAGTGGCCTCGATACGGACACCCAGTTCCTTGCGCTGCTTGGCCGTCAGTGCGGGTCCGACGATCGCGTCCCCACCGGTAACCGGCCTGATCAACAACGAACCCAGCCTGCTCAACAGGTGAGAACGTTCGGTGTTGATGCCGCCCCAGTACACCGGCGCCGTCTCCAGCAGCGGCGTCTCACCGAGCAGCGCGTCGGCCAGATCGGGCAGAAAGCGAAGCAGCCCAGGGCTTTCCAGGATGCCGCTGCCCAGGGTGTTGACCACTGTCACCGCTCCCCTTCGCAGCACCTCCACCAGCCCCACCACCCCGAGGCGCGAATCGGCGCGCAGGTCAAGAGGATCGGCGTATTCGGCATCCACCCGCCGTAGCACCACGTCGACCCGCTTGAGGGTGCCCAGCGACCGCATCCACAGCTTGCCGTCACGCACCACCAGGTCGGCGCTCTCGACCAGCGGGAAACCCAGCACGCTCGCCAGATAGGCCTGGTCGAAGGCGGTCTCGGAGTGGATACCCGGGCTGAGCACCACGACCACCGGCTCCTCGGCGGACTCGGGCGCCGCGTCGATCAGCGCGAGCCGAAGCGCCTGCGCCCACGGCGAAGCGGGGCGTGGCCCGATGCGCTCGTAGAGATCGGGGACGGCGTGTGCCAGGACGCGCCGGTCGGCCAATGCGTAGCCCGCACCCGACGGCGCCTGGGTCCAGTCGGCGTTGACCCGGAAAACGCCGTCCGCGGCGCGGCTGATATCGCAGGCATGCATGAACAGCTGGTGCCTGCCCGGCACCTCGATCCCCCGGGCGGCCCGGATATAACCGGGATGGGCGAACAGCAGCTGCGCGGGGAACACTCCGCCGGTCACCGAACGGCGCGGGCCGTACAGGTCGGCCAGCACCGCGTCGAGCAGCCGCGAGCGCTGCACCAGACCGGATTCCAGGGTGTCCCAGTCGGTCTCCGAGATCACCAGCGGCAGGGCGTCGAGATGCCACGGCCCCGCCACCGGGCCCTCGTCGCCGTTGGTGACGGCTTCCCCGTTCGTGTCGAGCTGTCCGTAGCTGATGCCGTCGTTGTCGACCAGGCTGCGCACAAGGCCGCGCAGATGTTCCATCCCGCCGCGGCCGCGCTCGCCGACGCACTCGGCCAACTCGAGCCAGGATGGCCGGACATTGCCTGCCGGATCGACGAATTCGTCGTATCCGGTGACCGCACCGCCACGCGGATCGAACAGCGCCTGCTGGGCCCGCCCCGCTGCGATAGCCGGCCAGCAGGTTGTCGATGTCGCGCGGATTCGCAGCGGGGAGTGCCATCAGCTCAAAACGGTACGCACCCGGCGCAGATCCAGGATGCCCGGCGCGCCCACGTCGGTGGATTGGCGGGCCTGCTTTTCCCTGATGTCGGAGGTGTCGACGCGACCGGCGGTGAATCCGGTCGCCTCGAACCGGCGGCCGCGGCGGGACTCGGCCTCCACCGCGTTGACGGGCGGGGTTTCGTAGGAACGGCCGCCGGGGTGCGACACGTGGTAGGTGCAGCCGCCGCGGGACGTCCCGGTGGCCAGTTCCAGAAGCTCGAAGCGAAGCGGGCCGTCCACCGTGATGGTCGGATGCAGCGCGCTGGGCGGCTGCCACGCGCGGAACCGGACGCCGCCGACCTGAATGTCGGGATTGTCGGTGGCAAGCAGCGGCACCGGATAGCCGTTGGCCGTCACGACGTAGCGCTGCCGGTCGGCGCCGATGAGCCGCACCTGGATGCGCTCCACCGACGAGTCGACGTAGCGGGCCATCCCCCCTGCGGTGGCCTCCTCGCCGAGTACGTTCCACTGCTCGATCGCGCCGCGTAGTTCGATCTCGACGCCGTCGAACACCGCGGTGCCGATGCGCGGGAAGCGGAACTCGGTAAACGGATCCAGCCAACTGGTGTCGAAGTTGACGTCGTGGGCACGCAGGTCGGCGGCGACGTCGGCGATATCGTGAATTAGAAAGTGCGGCAACAGGTATCGGCCATGCAGGTTCGCGCCGTGGCGGATGAGCGGGGCGCGAAGCGGCGCGTCCCAGAACCACGCGACCAGCGAGCGCACCAGCAGCGACTGCACCATTGCCATCTGAAAGTGTGGCGGCATCTCGAAGCCGCGCAGCTCCAAGAGGCCAAGCCTGCCGCGCGCGCTGTCGGGGCTGTACAACTTGTCGATGCAGAACTCGGCGCGGTGGGTGTTGCCGGTGATGTCGGTCAGCAGGTGCCGCAGCGCGCGATCGGTCACCCACGGCTTTGCGGTCCCGTCACCGCCGGTCAGCCGGGCGATCTCGGCGAACGCGATCTCCAGCTCGTAGAGCGCCTCGGCACGGCCCTCGTCCACCCGCGGCGCCTGCGATGTGGTGCCGACGAAGCGGCCCGCGAACAGATACGACAGCGACGGATGACGCTGCCAGTAGGTCAGCATCGAAACCAGTAGGTCGGGCCGGCGCAGCAGCGGCGAATCGGCGGGCGTGATGCCGCCCAGCGTGATGTGGTTGCCTCCACCGGTTCCGCCGTGGGTGCCGTCGACGTCGAAGGACTCAGTGGACAGCCGGGTCAGCCGCGCTTCTTCGTACAGCGTCCGGAGCTGGTCGCGCTGCTCTGTGAAGGTCGCCGTCGGGGCGACGTTGACCTCGATCACCCCGGGGTCGGGCGTGATGGTCATCGACGTGATCCGGGGATCCGTCGGCGGGCCGTAGCCCTCGATCACCACCGGGCAGGCGATCTTGGCCGCCGCGGCCTGCACGCGGGATACCAGGTCGACGAAGTGCTCCAGTTCGTCTGTGGGCGGCAGGAACACGCGCAGCAGCCCGTCGCGGATCTCGGCGACCAGAGCCGTGACAGGTGCGGATCCTCTTCATCCTCTGAATCCTCGACGACTGCGTCGGGTTCCTCATCGGCACGCAGGCTGTCGCGGCGCGCCAACGGGTCGGCGGGATGTGACGCGCGCGGCGGCCGCCAGCTGATCGAGTGGAGCGGCAGGCGCAGACCCGCTGGCGAGTCGCCATCGAGCAGCACGATGCGGCCGCGCCGCAGCCGCCAGTCCGCGCTGGCCCAGCCCGAGTCGTCGTCGCGGCGATGCAACGGCAGCAGATGAGCGGCGGCCTCGGTGACCGACTGGTCGAGACCGGCGAGCAGCGCGGCACGACGGTCGGCGGAGTCGGTTTCCAGGTCGTCGTCGGCCGCGACGGGTTCGCCGGCAGGCCGGCGAACGGAATTGATCAGTCGGCTCAGTGGGTCCTCGTAGGCGGGCCGCACCTGGGAGACCGGCAGGCCGAGTCCGTCGGCGATGGCGCCGAGCAGTTGCGCGCCGGCGTCGGGCGCCACCGCGATCGCCTGAGGCTCGGTCGGCCACGGGTCGGCGAGCAACGCGTCGTCGGTCCACAGCGGCTCGTCGTCGGTCCGCCAATGC
Organism: uncultured Actinomycetota bacterium; assembly: GCA_963716505.1. Lineage (GTDB taxonomy): Bacteria > Actinomycetota > Actinomycetes > Mycobacteriales > Mycobacteriaceae > Mycobacterium. Next base: position 90,630 of record CAVQTL010000002.1, on the reverse strand, counting down.
AGCCCAATCTGCCAGCGCGGCAACGGTTCTCCGGGATACCACTTGCCCTGGCCGTACTGCACGAGCCCGCCGGGCGCCCACACCCGCTTCAACCGTGCGGCCAGGGCCGATGCTCGCTGGCGCTTGTGCGGGCCATCCGCGTCCGTCGTCCACTCGGGGTCGACCTGGTTGTCGACGGAGACGAACGTCGGCTCGCCGCCGACGGTGAGCCTGACGTCGCCTGCCGCCAGCCGCTCGTCGACGCGTGCGCCGAGTGCGTTGATCGCACCCCACGCCGATTCCGTGTAGGGCAGCGTCACCCGCGGGTCCTCGTGCACGCGGGTGACGACGTTGGAGAACTCGAGCGTCGTCTCGCACGGCTCGGTCGCTCCGGTGATCGGGGCGGCCGAATCAGGATGCGGCGTCGCCGACAGCGGAATGTGACCCTCGCCCGCGAACAGACCCGACGTCGGATCGAGACCGATCCATCCTGCGCCGGGGATGTACACCTCGGTCCATGCGTGCAGATCGGTGAAATCGGCCGCCGGACCCGACGGTCCGTCGAGTGCTTCCACGTCGGAGGTCAGCTGCACCAGGTAGCCGGAAACGAAGCGGGCCGCCAAACCGAGTTGCCGCAGAATCGACACAAGCAGCCACGCCGAGTCGCGGCACGACCCGATCCCGGTGCGCAGGGTGTGATCGGGCGTCTGCACCCCGGGTTCCATCCGCACGCTGTAGCCGACGTCGGCGTTCACGGCGCGATTGAGTGCGACCAGGAAATCGATGGTGCGGATGTCTGGGGCGACGGAGAAGTTACGGACCCACTCCCTGGTGAGGTCGCCGGGGCCGGAGTCCTCGTCGGTCTCTTCGACGGGCCGCAGGTACGGCTTCAGGTCTTCGGCCAGCGCCTTGGGGTATTCGAACCCGATGCGCTCGGCCCAATCCTCGATGAAGAAGTCGAACGGGTTGACGACCTTCAAGTCGGCGATCAGCCCGACGGTGATGGTCAGGCTGCGCGTACGGTCCGGGAAGACCAGCCGGGCGAGGAAATTGCCGAATGCGTCCTGCTGCCAGTTGACGAAGTGGTCGGCCGGCTCCACCTGCAGCGAGTAGGCCTCGATCGGGGTACGCGAATGCGGCGCCGGGCGCAGGCGGACGACGTGGGGGAACACCTCGACCAGCCGGTCGAACGTGTAGCTGGTGCGATGCTCCAGCGCCACCTTGATGCCCATCAGCTGATCCCATCACAACGGGAAGAACCCTGCATCGCGCGAGATCAGCCGATCATGTGCCAATGCCGTCGGTCTGCGAACCCCCGCACCCAGAGCACCAGCACCCCGGCGAGCACGATTCCGGCCAGGTTGATCGCGAGTTGTGCGGCCGACCTGGCGGCGATATCCCAATCCCCCACCGTCGCGGCGACGACCGCGAAGCCCGCCGCGGGCACGGTCGTCACCGAGATGAAGACGCCGACGAGCGCGGCCGATTTGGCCGACACCAACGACAGCATCCCTGCCGCACCGGCGAACAGCGCGACGACGAACGACAGCGGCCCGACTTGGAAGATGAAGTCCACTTCCTCCAGTTCGCGGGTGCTGGTCACGTCGATCCAGCCGACGGCTTCTCCCGCCAGCACACCGATGGCGGTGACCAGCATGGCGACCGGAAAGCCGACGAGCAGCGCAAGCGCCGCGCGGCGGGCCAGGTACGTCTTGCGGCGGGCCAGCGCCACCGCCAGCGCGGCCAACGGGCCGAATTCCGGCCCGACCACCATCGCGCCGACCACCGTCACGGGCGAATCCGTGGCGACGCCGACCGCGGCGATCAGGCACGCCAGGCACAGAAACGTCAAGAAGGTGACGTTGAGCGTGGATTCCTCGCGAGTCCGCGCGGCCAATTCGTCCCAGACCACCGCATCGGCGGGGTCACCTGCGGCCTTCTCCTCGGCGCGGTAGGCGCGCGTCGACAGGACGGTGTCGACGACGTCCAGCGTGATCGCCCCGCGCTCCTTGACGCCCAGAGCCTTCAAGGCACCGATGACGTCGTTGGCGGACTCGCGGGCGATGTCGGCGGTGATTTCATCGCCCGCCGGGTCCTGCGCGGCATCGCGGTGTATCACCAGGTGTGCGACGCCGGCGTTGCCCCGCAATGCGTCGATCACCGAATCGCTGAGTTCGTCCGGTGCGATGACCCGTAAGTGCAGCATTGTCGGCAGAGTAGTGAAATTCGCCGCTGCGGCGGCGGCGCCGACCCGAAAGCCAATTTGGTGCGACTCACCCTTAGTCGACGCCCGCTGCTCTACTGTCACCTGTGTTGCCGAGTTAGTCCTTAGAGGGGGATTCACACATGAAGCGCCGGTTTCTCGCCGCAGCCGCTGTCCTCGTTGCAGTCGTGGCGGGTTGCTCGACTCCGCCCGCGGCACTGGGCAACCATGACGCGAAGGTGATGATCAACGGCAAGGCCACCAACGCGCTGCAGCCGGTCACCTGCAACCAGACCGGGCGGAGTTGGACGATCGCGACGGTGGACAAGGAGCCCGGGTTCACGGCGACGATCGAGCTGGGCGACAGCGTGACGGCCCAGGCGGTCGAAATCCGCAATCTGGGCAATTTCACCGGCACCTTCTGGGCCGACAACCTCGGCAAGGCCCAGGCGAAGGTGAGCCAGGGCAAGTTCAGCGTCAGCGGCGAAGCCCAAGGCGCGTTCGCCGACAAACCCAACCAGAGCACGACGGCGACATTCGACATCACCACCACCTGCTGACCAGTGGCCTCCTGGACGGACGTGGCCCGCATCGTCGCCAGGCTTCCGGAGACATCCGAGCCGACGCCGCGCGATTGGCGGGTCCGCAAGAAGCTCATCGTGTGGGAACGTCCGCTGCGCAAGGCCGACTACGAAGCGCTGGGCGCGGATGCGCCCGACGGCGACATCCTCGGCGCCCGGGTGTCCGATGAAGGCGTCAAGTTCGCGTTGATCGCCGACGACCCGGATGTGTACTTCACGACGCCGCACTTCGACGGATATCCGGCCGTGCTGGTGCGGCTGGCCGAGATCAGCGAGCCCGACCTCACCGAGCTCATCACCGACGCATGGCTGGCGCAGGCGCCGAAGACGTTAGCGAAGGCGTTCCTGGCGGATAAGGGTTAGCGGCCGACGCGCACGACGAGCTCGTCGGCGGGCACCCGGTGGCCCTTCGCGCAGCGGATCTCGACACCGGCTTCCGCGCCGCAGTCGGCGTGGGCCAGCCGTAGCTTCGAGCGGTTGGGCAGGTGGCGTCGTCCCCACTCGAACATCGCCCAGACGACCGGCATGAACTCGACACCCGAGGGCGTCAGCACATACTCCTCGCGGGCGCGCTGGCCCGGCTCACGGTAGGGCCGCCGCGTCAGCAGCCCGGCGTCCACCAACTCGTTCAGCCGGGCGGAGGCGGCCGCCCTGGTGATGCCGACCCGCGTGCAGAAGTCGTCGAACCGGGTGGTGCCGTAGTACGCCTCCCGCAGGATCAGCATCGCCGACTTGGTGCCGAGCAATGCCATCGTCTTCTCGATGGGACACTCGCCCACCGCTGACCATGTGTCCCGATCGGCCAGCCTGCCCTGCAGAACTGTCATGGAATTCACCCCTCTTCTGAGTTGTTCTAACTATACCCAGGTGGTATAGCTAAGTATAGGAAGCTTTACTCAGCGTGGAGTCACAGGAGGCAGAAATGGCCGGATATGTAGGCCGCGACGCGGTCATTGTCGGGGCGGTACGCACCCCTATCGGGAAGGGCAAGGCCAGCGGCGCACTGCACGACGTGCTTCCGGTCGACCTGCTCGCCCACAGCCTGTCCGAGGTCGTGGCGCGCACAGGCGTCGACCCCTCGCAGATCGACGACGTGATCGCAGGCGCCGTCACACAGGTCGGCGACCAGGCCGTCAACATCGCCCGCAATGCGTTACTGGGCGCCGGTTTCCCCGAGTCGGTGCCGGGCACGACCGTCGACCGCCAATGCGGCAGCAGCCAGCAGGCGATCAGCTTCGCCGCACAAGGCGTGATCTCGGGCGCCTACGACATCGTGGTCGCCGCGGGCGTCGAGTCGATGGGCCGGGTGCCGATGGGCTCGAGCGTGCTGCCCGGCAGCGACCCGTTCGGTGCGATGGCGCAGCGCTATCCCGACGGCCTTGTGCCGCAGGGCATCAGCGCGGAGCTGATCGCCGCCAAGTGGGGCTTCTCGCGGCAACAGCTCGACGAGTTCTCGGCGGGCAGCCACGAAAAGGCAGCCGCGGCAACGAAAGAGGGCCGCTTCGACAACGAGCTGACGCCGATCGCCGGGCTGGCGACCGACGAGTTCATCCGTCCGGGGACAACAGTCGAGACACTGGCCGGCTTGAAGCCCGCCTTCTACAACCCGGCCTACGAGGCGCGCTTCCCGCAGATCAAGTGGGAGATCACCGCGGGCAACTCGTCGCCGCTGTCGGATGGCAGCGCCGCGGTGCTCATCACGACCTCCGAGGTGGCCAACCGGCTCGGCCTGCGGCCGCTGGCCCGCATCCACACGGCGACCGTCGTCGGATCGGACCCGCTGTACATGCTGACCGGCGTCATCCCGGCCACCGAGAAGGTGCTGGCGCGCGCCGGGCTCACGCTCGCCGACATCGACCTGTTCGAGGTCAACGAGGCGTTCGCGTCGGTGGTGCTGGCGTGGGCGCACGACACCGGCGCCGATCTGGCGAAGACGAACGTCAACGGCGGCGCGATCGCGATCGGGCATCCACTCGGTGCCAGTGGTGCGCGGATCATGACCACGATGGTCAATGCGTTGGAGCAGCGCGGCGGTCGCTACGCGCTGCAGACGATGTGTGAAGCCGGTGGCATGGCCAACGCCACCATCATCGAGCGGTTGTAACCGCGAGACAGAAGCCACGGCTGCGGTCTGGTGCCTTCTCGCGGCCGTGGCTTCTCTTTCGGGGCGAGGACGCTACGCCGGGACGGGTCCCGCGCCGCCGGTCGGACGTTCGCCGTACCACTCACCGTCGGCGTAGTAATCGGTGTACTGAGTGCCCTTGCCGTCTCGATAGGTGCACGTCGAGAACCTCGTGAAGCCAACGCCTTTGCTGCCTTTGACCACAGTGTTGTAGCTGCCGCCGACGCCCTGGCATTCTTGCCGGATCGTATTCTCGGGAATCTTCTCCGCATGTGCGATGGGCGCTGTCGCGGCCATCAGCGCGCCGAGTGCTATCGCGCCGGCCCCGATCAGAGATGTGACTCGGGCTTGTTTCGTCATGCATTGCAGTTTCGATGCGCACCACCGCTGCCCGAAACGGGGCGAAGCCCTACGCCCCAATCGGCCACGACGGGGAAACAGTCGATCCGAAGCGTAGGGGGTTAGGGGTCAGGGTTTTTGGAGCTGGAACAGCGGCATGACGCGCGACGTCTTCGACTGGTATTCGCCGAAACCCGTCGCCGTGGCGAAGTCTCCGGCCATGTGTTCGATTCCAGCGGTTAACGCGAAGATTGTTCGTTGAGGTGGGTGGCGAAGAATAGTTCGATCCGGTCCCAGGCGTCTTTGGCCGACTCGGGCTCTGGACCGATTCCGGCGACCCGCAGCAAGGGACGTAATGCCCGGGGGCCGGCCTCGGCGTCGTTGAGAAAGGCGTGGCTGGCCGCGGGGTATTCCTTGACGTCGTGGGTGACTCCTGCCTTGTCCAGTGCTGCGTCGAGCCGGCTGGCGGCACCTCGAAGCGACGGGTCGCGTCGACCGTAGCTGGCCACGATCGGGCAGGCACCGGCCAGCGTTTCGTCGAGGTGGCGGGGAAGCTGACCGTAGTTGACGGCGGCGGCGTCGTAACCATCGCCGGCGTTGAGCAGCGCGAAGCCACCGCCGATGCAGAACCCGATGACGCCGATCTTGCCGGTGCAGTCGCGGGAACCGGCCAGGTAGTCCCGGGCGGCGCAGATGTCGGCGAATGCGCGGCCGTGCCCCCGGATCATGGCGGTCATCGTGGCGACCAGGCATCGTGCGGCGCTACCGGCACTGAACAGGTCGACGGCCAGGGTGAGGTAGCCAAGACCGGCGAGCCGGTCGGCGTGGCCGCGCATGACGTCGTCGAGACCGAAGACCTCGTGGATCATCACCACGGCGGGCCACGGACCGGTGCCCGCTGGGCTGGCCAGGTAGCCGCGCAGCGGTTGGGAGCCGTCGCGGTCGGCGGCTAGGTCGGACAGGTCGATGTCGGTCATGGTTGGGCTTCCTGCGGTTGTGTGGCGGGCAATGTGTAGGGGCCGACGACGGCGAGCGTGGTCATGATCGCTTCATTCCGGCTGCGTCGGCGGGGACGTCATAGAACTTCAGCGTGAATGAGACTGCCGTGTACATCCCCATCAGGACGGTGATGTCGGTGATGCGATCGTGACCGAGGACCTCGACCGCGCGGTCGTAGAGGCTCCGGGGAATATATCGGCCAGCGGCTAGGGCGGTGGCCAGCTCATAGACCGTCTGCTCCCGCAGATCTGCCAGACGTGTGGGCTGGCCGCAGAGCAAGGCGTCCACGACCTCGGGCGAGATGGCCAGCTGGATCGCGACCCGGTTGTGCGCGTTAATCGGAAACTGCGCGTGCCACTTGCCGAGAATGACGCAGACGGCGATCTCCCGCTCGCGCTGGGTGAGCGAGTGATTCGGTGGATGAAAATGGTCCGCCAGCGGCGCCACCGCCGTGGCGAGGTTGGGATTGTCGACCCAGATCTTCGCCGGCCCCTGTAGGTCGCCCCCCTCTGCCTTTGCGAGGACGCGAAAGCCCTTCTGCTGCTCCGGAGTCATCTGGTCATATGGAGTTTCGGCGTAGCGCCCGAAGGTGGCCTGCGCCTGGTCCGTGTCCGTGTCCGTGGTGGATTGGGACATGAGACATCTCCTTTCGTTTGTTAACTCGAGTGGCGGCCGCCTGATCAGTGATCGTCGGCTGGGGTTGCGTCGGTCATGGTGCCCACCAGCAGGCATGGTTCGTTCGATCGGTTGCTCCACGCGTGGTTGACGCCGCGGACGATGACGGTGTCCCCGGGCTGCATCAGCACCTCGTCGGTGTCGGTCACCAGGTAGATCTCGCCGCGCACGCAGGTGAGGCAGTCAAGGGTGTCCGTGCGATGCATGGTGGGGTGACGAGCCATGTCGGCTCCACTCGGCAGATGCTTCTGGCGCACCTCGGTGTTCAGTTCGCTGAACAGGCGGCGTTCTTCGTCGGCGTCCGGGTTATCGGGCGAGATTTCCAGTGCCCGGCAGATGAACCCGTTGGGGAAGGGTTCGCGTTGTGCGCCCAGACCGGGGGTCTGCGAGCGGTCGCCTTCGATGGTGTTGTCGACGGGGGTTTCCTGGGTGGCCCACAGCGTGGCGCGCCAGAAGAAACCCTCGTGAGATTGCACATTGGTCAGTCCGCGCTGTAGGACCGCCGAGCGGCCATCGGGGTCGGGGCCGACGACGAATCGGTTCGGGTGGGTAGTCATGGCGGTAGTTCCTTTCATCTCTTTGTTTTCCATCTCTTTGTGGGTAAAGAACGCTCGTTGTGGGTGAAGAACAGCCCTATGAACCCTCAAACGGAAAGGATTCTTTCTGCTTGAATCCGAGAGTACGCCCTGGCGACTCATAGCGCAAAGGAAACTTTTCGTTTAGCCTTGTGCGATGCCCCGGCTGAGCGACAAGACCCGCGAGCAGCGCCGCCAACACATCCTGACCAGCGCGTGGCGCTGCTTCTCGCGCGACGGCTTCCACGCCACGTCGATCGAGGACGTGATCGCGGCCACCGGGATGTCCTCCAGCGCGGTCTACCGCTACTTCCGCAGCAAGGACGAAATCATCCGCGCCTCCGCCGAGATCGGCGTTGAGCGCGTAGGTGACATCTTCGTGGCCCTCCTCAACCGCGACCCGTGCCCGACGCCGGCCGAAACGCTGGCCCTACTCGTCGACGAGCTCCACACCCGCACCGACAACCCTGAATACGACCTGACCCGCGTGGCCTTGCAGACCTGGGCCGAGGCGCTGCGCGACCCGCAGCTACACGGGCATGCCCGCGCCCGATACCGCGATGCGCTGGACCACATCGTCGAGCTGACTACGCGCTGGCGCGACGCCGGCCACATCCCGGCAGACGCCGACACGAAAGCCGTTGCCGCGACCATCTTTTCGCTGATGCACGGGCTGATCGTCATGCATCACCTAGTCGAGGACGTACCGGCGGACGTGCTGCTACGTGGCGTGTCTTCCCTCGGCGCCGCCACCGACAGCTCGGCAGAGATGCTCAGGCGCGGGTCAGCTCGAACAGCGGGATGACGCGTGACGTCTTCGACTGGTATTCGCCGAAACCCGGCGCCGTGGCGACGACCTTGTCGAAGTTCTCGTCCCGCTCGGCCGTCGGCAGTTCGCGGCTGGTGACGTCGTAGGCGTCGGCGCCGACCTCGATGTGCGCGTGCGGATTGGCCCGCAGATTGTGCACCCAGTCAGGGTTGGTGTCGGCGCCCGCCTTCGAGCCGATGATGATCATCTTGCCGTCGACAGTGAAGTAGGCCAGTGGCGCCAGTCGCGGCTGGCCAGACTTGGCGCCCGTCGTCGTGAGCAGCAGCAGGTTGGCGCCTGCAAACTGGCCGCTCACCTTGCCGCCGTTCGCGCGGAACTCGTCGACGATGCCCTTGTTGAACTCGTGCATGGCATCGGGGTCAAAGGTTTCAGTCATTTGTTGTCCAGCTTCTGCGGCCGCGCATCTATTCCGGACTCCTTGCGCTGCTGCGCCGTGATCGGTGCGGGCGCGCCGGTGAGCGGGTCGACGCCGCCGCCGGACTTCGGGAACGCGATCACCTCGCGGATCGACTCGTAGCCGCCGAGCAGCGAGACGATGCGGTCCCACCCGAACGCGATACCCCCGTGCGGCGGCGCACCGAAAGCGAAGGCGTCCAACAGGAACCCGAACTTCTCCTGGGCCTCGTCATGGCCGATGCCCATCATCGCGAACACCCGCTCCTGCACATCGCGGTTGTGGATACGGATCGAGCCGCCGCCGATCTCGTTGCCGTTGAGGACGATGTCGTAGGCGTTCGCCAGCGCAGTGCCCGGATCGGTGTCGAAGGTCGCCTCGGACTCAGGCTTGGGTGAGGTGAAGGCGTGGTGCACCGCGGTCCACGCGCCCGAGCCCACGGCGACCTCGCCGGAGGCCGTCGCCTCGTCGGCAGGCTCGAACAGCGGCCAGTCCACGATCCAGACGAACTCCCATGCCGCCGGGTCGATCAGGTCCAGACGCTTGGCGATCTCGATGCGCGTCGCGCCAAGCAGGGCGCGGGCCGACTTGGCCGTACCCGCCGCGAAGAAAATACAGTCCCCTGGCGCGGCGCCGACGTGGGCGGCCAGACCGTCGCGTTCGGCGTCGGTGAGGTTCTTGGCGACGGGGCCGCCGAGCGTGCCGTCCTCGCCGACCAGCACATAGGCCAGCCCCTTATGTCCGCGCTGCTTGGCGAACTCCTGCCAGCCGTCCAGCGTGCGCCGCGGCTGCGATGCACCGCCGGCCATCACCACCGCGCCCACATGGGCGGCCTGGAACACCCGGAACGGGGTCTCGGCGAAATACTCTGTGCAGTCGACGAGTTCGACACCGAACCGCAGATCAGGCTTATCGGAGCCGAACCGCCGCATCGCCTCCGCGTAGGTCATCCGCGGGATCGGCGTCGGCAGGTCATAGCCGATCAGCGCCCAGATCGCCGCGAGGACCTCTTCGGAAACGGCCATCACGTCGTCGGCGTCGACGAAGCTCATCTCCATGTCGAGCTGGGTGAACTCAGGCTGCCGGTCGGCGCGGAAGTCCTCGTCGCGGTAACAGCGCGCGATCTGGTAGTAGCGCTCCATACCCGCCACCATCAGTAGCTGTTTGAACAGTTGCGGGCTCTGCGGCAGCGCGTAGAACGAACCGGGCTGCAGCCGGGCGGGCACCAGGAAGTCGCGTGCGCCCTCGGGCGTCGACCGCGTCATCGTCGGCGTCTCGATCTCGACGAAGTCGTGGCTCGCCAACACACCGCGTGCGGCGGCATTGACCTTGGACCGCAATCGAATCGCGGTGGCCGGACCCTCGCGCCGCAGGTCCAGGTAGCGGTATTTCAGGCGCGCTTCCTCGCCCGCGACCTCGTCGAGCTGGAACGGCAGCGGCGCGCTCTCACCGAGGACGGTCAGCGACGTGGCGTTGACCTCGATGTCGCCGGTGGCGATCTCCGGGTTGGCGTTCCCCTCTGGCCGCACCTCGACGACGCCCTCGACAGCGATACAGAACTCGGCGCGCAACCGGTGCGCGGCGTCCAACACGTCGTCCTCGCGGAACACCACCTGTGACACCCCAGAGGCGTCGCGCAGATCGATGAAAATCACGCCGCCATGGTCGCGGCGGCGCGCAACCCAGCCCGCCAACGTCACCTTGTGACCGGCATCGGTGGCGCGTAACGAACCGGCGGCGTGGCTGCGCAACACGAAAAATCTCCCTGGGAATGGCCTGACGAAACGACTGCCACAGTGTAGTGGGAGCGAATCCGCCGGTAGCTTGGCCTTGTGGGGACAACCATCGCGGTCGTCGGCCCCGGTGCAATCGGTTCGACGATGGCCGCGCTGCTGCACGCTTCGGGTCATCACGTGCTGCTGTGCGGGCACACACCGCGCGATCAGATAGAGGTCAGGCCCGACGACAAGGAGCCGATCGTGGTGCCGGGGCCGGTGCTCACCGACCCCGCCGACGTCGACGGCCCCACCGACATCGTCCTGCTTGCAGTCAAGGACACGCAGAACCGGAGCGCGTCGGGCTGGTTGGCCCGGCTGTGTGCCGACCGGACCGTGGTCTGCGCCCTGCAGAACGGCGTCGAACAGGTCGAGCGGGTGGGTCCGCTGTGCCCGTCCTCGGAAGTCGTACCCGCCGTCGTGTGGTTCTCCGCGGAGCCCCACCCCGACGGCTGGATTCGCCTGCGTACCGGCGTCCGGCTGGTACTGCCCGAGTCCGACGGCGCGCACAGGCTCGCAGACCTCTTGCGCGATACCGACGTCACCGTCGAACTCGACCCCGACTTCGTCACCGCGGCGTGGCGCAAGCTGCTGGTGAACGCGCTGGCCGATCTGATGGTGCTGACCGGACGCCGCTCGGGCATGTTCCGCCGCGACGACGTCGCCGTGCTGTCGCGCCGGTATCTGGCCGAATGCCTCACCGTCGCCCGGGCCGAGGGCGCCACGTTCGGCGACGAGGTGATCGATGAGATCGCCGACATGTTCGCCAAGGCGCCCGAGGATATGACCACGTCGATGCTCACCGACCGCGAGGCGCACCGGCCGCTGGAATGGGACATCCGCAACGGGGTGATCTCGCGCAAGGGTGCCCGGCACGGCCTGGCCACCCCGATCAGCGACGGTGTGGTTGCGTTGCTGGCCGCGACGAGCGACGGGCCCGGCTAGACAGCGTGCTGCCGACGGCAACCTAGTAGAGGGCGGCCCATGCCTCGCGGCGCGCACTGTCAGGGTCGGCGACCACCTTGTCGCGGGCGGACTGGATGATCCGAGTGAAGCGCCGGTCGGTGTCGTAGATCGGCCAATCGTGACCGCTTGACCATTCGATCTCACCCGTCTTCCAGCCCTTGGCCGAGAAGTCCAGCCACGCGCGCTGCATGCGTCTGCCGACCGGTGGCTGTAGGCGCCGCCCCAGCGGGTGCATCTTGCGGCCCAGGAACGAGCCGTAACTGTGCTGCACGTGGACGATCTCGCTGCCGTGCGTCGCGCCGAGGCCGAGCAGTCGCAGGCTGAAACCGAAGTGGTCGAACCGGTACATGTGCGTCGGTGCATGCGCACTGTATGCGTCGGCGAACGCCCAGGTCGGTGCGCCGAACATGACGTCGGAGCCGAACGCCACCAGCTCCCGTCGCCGCGGGTAGTCCGGGTAGGCAGCCAGCAGCCGCTCCCGGGCGTCGGGCGCGGCCCGGTCGATGTACGCAGCGATCGACGCCGTCGTCGTCGGCAGCATCGGCGGTTTGGTCCAGGCGAACATCGACGCCTCGTGGCTGTTCGTGCCGATGATCAGCGGAATCTTGGCCACCGCGCCTGCCCTCGCGGCCGCGAGCGGGTGTTCGGGCAGCAGGTCGACGCCGTAGGTCAGCCCGTAGGCCAGTGTCGGCGTGGTCGCGGCGCTCTTCAGCTGGAGCCGGCCCGCGGCGCGGCGCAACTGCCGTTGCGGCAGGGCCTTGACCTCATCGGCGCGCACCCCGAGCCGCTGCAGGAAGTCGTGGGCACGTTTGGCCCGCAGCTCGCGGTCGGCGATCAACGGCAGCGCGGGACTCTGTGCGATCGCGCGGCGGAACAGCCCCTCGGCGGCCGGGCTGGCCAACAGCGCGAGCACGGACGATCCACCGGCGGACTCGCCGAACACGGTCACCCGCTCTGGGTCGCCACCGAAGGTCGCGATGTTCTCCCTGATCCAGCGCAGGGCGGCCATCTGGTCGCGCAGCGCGAGGTTGTCGTCGAACCCGTCGCCGAGATCGCTGAGTTCGAATCCGCCGAAAACGCCTATCCGATAGGTGATGTTGACCACCACGACGTTCCCGTTGACCGCCAGCCGCGACCCGTTGTACAGCTGGAACTGGCCCGCGCCGAACACGAAGGCGCCGCCGGGAATCCACACCATCACCGGCAGGGAAGCGCTGGTGTCGGGAGACCACACCGTCAACGTCAGGCACGCCTCGTCGCGGACCTTCGGGTCGTCGCGGCCGCCGCCGACGAACGACTTGCTCTGCGGTGGCAGCGGTCCGTGCTCGACGGCGTCACGCACCCCCGTCCACGGCTGCAGCGGGCCGGGCGCCAGAAACCGTCGCTCGCCGACCGGCTGCTCGGCGTATGGGACGCCGCGCCAGACCCCGACACCACCCTCGGTCGTGCCGCGCAGAACCCCCGAATCCGTATGCACGACGGCGGAATGTCCTGCAACAACTGCCACACCCGAATCGTAGTGTGCAAAGCTGATCGCATGACCTTCAGCGAGGGTATGCAGATCGACACCAGCACCACGTCGACCAGCGGAGGTGGGCGCGGCCCCGGCCGCGGGATGGCGATCGGCGGCGGCATCGGCGGCCTGCTCATCGTGGTGGTTGCGCTGTTGCTCGGCGTCAATCCGAGCTCGGTTATCCCGCAGGATCAGGGGGCGTATACGGACTCGGGGGTCGAAGCCCCCGGATTCGACCTGAGCCAGTGCAAAACCGGCGAAGACGCCAACAACATCGTGCAGTGCCGGGTGGTGGCGACGGGCAATTCGGTCGACGCCGTATGGGAGCAGTTGCTTCGCGGCTACACCCGGCCCGCAGTGCGGCTGTTCAGCGGCTCCGTCGATACCGCCTGTGGTCCGGCCACCAGCGATGTCGGGCCGTTCTACTGCCCAGTCGACCAGACGGCGTATTTCGACACCGATTTCTTCGAGGTGCTGCGCACCCAATTCGGTTCCAGCGGAGGCCCGTTCGCGCAGGAGTATGTCGTCGCCCACGAGTTCGGCCATCACGTGCAGAACCTTCAGGGCACGCTCGGCCGCGCCCAGCAGGGTGCCCAGGGCCCGACGGGCGCCGGAGTGCGCACAGAGTTGCAGGCCGACTGCTATGCGGGTGTCTGGGCGCACTACGCGGCGATCACCAAGCAGGAGGGCACCGACGTCCCGTTCCTGGAACCGTTGAGCGACAAGGACATCAACGACGCGCTGTCCGCCGCGGCGTCCGTCGGTGACGACCGGATCCAGGAGGCCGCGACCGGCCGGGTGAGCCCGGAGTCGTGGACACACGGATCTTCCGAGCAACGACAGAAGTGGTTCACGATCGGATACCAGACCGGCGATCCGAACAAGTGCGACACCTTCGCCACGCGCGACCTTGGGTAGGCGCACCACCGCAGTCGATGCTGTAGCCGAACGCTATCTCGCAACGTCTGCCGCGCTGGATCCCTGCGCGGCAACCGAAATGGGCATCGTCGGCCACGACGGTGAATACGAGACCGACATCACCGACTACTCCCCTGACGGGGTGGCCGCGCGTGCCGAGGCCGCCCGCGGCGCACTGCGGGACCTGGACGGCGTCAGCGCGCAGGACGACGTCGACGTCGTGACACTCGCCGCGATGCGGGAACGACTCGGCGTCCAGCTCGACCTGCACGACGCGGGACTCGATGTCGGCGAGCTGAACGTGATCGCATCGCCGCTGCAGTCGATGCGCGATGTGTTCGACCTGATGCCCACCGACACCGACGAAGACTGGCGGACAATCAGCGAGCGCCTGTCGCGGGTGCCCGACCGCGTCGTGGGCTACGCGGCGTCGCTTCGCGCTGCAGTGGCGGCCGGCCACTCACCCGCGGTTCGACAGGTGGCACGAGGGATCGAGCAGGCGAGCACGATCCAACAGCTGTTTGTCGACATGGTGGCCGACGGCGCGCCCGACAACGACGCGTTGCACGCCGACCTGCAGGCAAGGGCCTCGGCGGCGGCCGAGGCGTACAGCGGGCTCGCTGCGGTGCTGCGCGACGAAGTCGGTCCGCACGCCCGTGGCGAGGACGCGTTCGGCCGCGACGCCTACCGGCTGTTCTCGAGGCTGTATCTCGGCGCAGCGGTGGATCTCGACGAGACCTACGAGTGGGGCCTGGGTCGTCTGCAATCCATTGTGGCCGAACAGGAGTCGATCGCCCATCGGCTCTACCCCGAATCGTCGGTGACCGAGGCGCTGACCCGGCTCGACGAGGAACCACGCTACGTCGTGCTGGGCACCGATGCGCTGCAGGCCTGGATGCAGGAATTGTCCGACCGTGTCGTCGATGCGCTGGCCGACACGCACTTCGAAATCGATGAGCAGTTACGAAACCTGGAGTGCCGCATCGCACCGACGCAGACCGGCGGCATCTATTACACCGGCCCGTCGGAGGACCTCGCCCGGCCGGGACGGATGTGGTGGTCGGTGCCGCCGGGCATCGACACCTTCCATACCTGGCAGGAGACCACCACCGTCTTCCACGAGGGCGTCCCGGGCCACCACCTGCAGATCGGCAGGGCCGTCGTGTTGGCCGATCAGCTCAACCGCTGGCGCAGACTGGGGTGCTGGGTCTCGGGGCACGGCGAGGGCTGGGCGTTGTACGCCGAAAGGCTGATGGCCGAACTCGGGTGGCTCGACGATGCGGGAAACCGGATGGGAATGCTTGATGCCCAACGGTTCCGGGCCGCGCGCGTGGTCATCGACATCGGCGTGCACTGCGGTATGACCGCGCCCGACGGCGGCACATGGGACGCCGACAAGGCGTGGGTGTTCCTGCAGGCACACAGCGCGATGAAGGAGGCCAACCTCCGTTTCGAACTCGACCGCTACCTTGGCTGGCCCGGCCAGGCTCCGTCGTATGCGATCGGACAACGGATCTGGCAACAATTGCGCGACGAGTTGGTGGGTCGTGGTACGTCGTTGAAGGAATTCCACCGCCGCGCTCTGGACCTGGGCGGTCTGCCGCTCGATGTGCTCAGGTCGGCGTTGTCGGCGAGCTGAGATGAGCGCGGGCCGCGTCGATCTGCTCGAACGCGTAGTTGGCCATCTCTGCGTTGGTCATTGAAGTGCCCACTCGCGCAAGGGCCTCGTAGCGTTCGTCACCGAGCACCTCACGCAGACTGTTCGATGGTCGTGGTGATTTCGGCGAAGGCAATGCGGGTCAACGGGTCGTCGGCGAAGTCCGCGATGGTAGCGGCCGGTTCGTGGTGGCCGAGTTGGCACAGCAGGCCCGCGAGGATGGCCAGCGGACTACGCGATGTCGCGATGTTTCCCGAGTCGAGGTAGTTGCGGATCGCCAGTGTGAGATAGTCGAACGCGGCTTCTGGGTGAGCCGTGTCGCGCCTCGAGCGGGGACAGGACAACGCGATGTGTGATTCGTTAAACCGGTTGCCGCTGGCCTGAGCGACTTCCTGCGCTCGCCTGAGGGCACTCCACCGCGATTGCCGGATCGGCATGTCGC
This sequence comes from uncultured Actinomycetota bacterium, assembly GCA_963716505.1. GTDB lineage: Bacteria > Actinomycetota > Actinomycetes > Mycobacteriales > Mycobacteriaceae > Mycobacterium. The sequence continues at coordinate 74,663 of CAVQTL010000002.1, read as the reverse complement.
GGTAAGCCAACTCCGACGGCGATAAGCAGCTGCGCGAGCGAAACACGGATTCTGGGTGGATTCGGCCGCTGCAATGAGTCCGTCCGTGAGGGCCATCGCCTCGTCGTGTGCGCCCCGCGAGAGCCAGCGCCATGACCAATGACGCTCGGGCGTGTCCATGGCTGTCATCAGTGTGTTCGAGCACGCGCCGCGCCACGTCGGCCCAGCGTTCGGGCTGAGCGGTGGTGATGTACGGGCTGCCGAGGCTCGCCTCGTAGTCGAGCGGGAATCCGTCAAAGCGCTTGTCCCCGATGAGGCTGCTTACCGCTCTCGCTGTACCGAATAGCGCTGTCGATTCGGCCGACCTAACAGCTCTGGCAGGCTACGACGTACAGCGCTGCGAGCCTCGGATGGTCGACAGCTCGCGCGGGTTCGATGAGCTCCTCAGCCCATGCGATGGGTTCGTACTGCTCGACCAGACGTCCGATGAATGCGTATACGGCGATGGTCGCGGCGGTGTCGAGGTCATCGCGGTCGGCGGCCCACCGAAACGCGGTGCGAAGGTTCGCAAGCTCGCTGGTGAACCAGTCGTAGGCCTCGCGCTGCCGCGGGCTATCCCACAGTGCGACGACATCGGCTTCGAGGCCGGCGAAGAATCGCGAGTGCGCATCGCGGGCAACGTCTGCGAGGCCGTCGGCGACCAATTGTTCTTCGGCGAACTGCCGGATGGTCTCCAGCATCGAGAAGCGGGTTCGCCCTGATGTGCGGTCAGCAATCACCAGCGACTTGCGCACGAGGGCATCGAGCAGATCCATGGTGGCGAACTCATCGTCGAAACCGGTAACCGCGCCCGCGCCGGCCAAATCGAATCCGCCGGCGAAGACTGAGCACCGGTTGAGCAGGTTCTGCTCGTCCTTGTCGACCAGGTCGTAAGACCACTGGACCGCGTGACGCAGCGTTTGATGGCGCTCCAGCCCGCGCCGAGACCCGACCAGCAGCCGAAAGCGGTCGTTGAGTCGGTCCCGCACCTCGCCGACCGTCATCGACACCATCCGCGATGCGGCTAACTCGATTGCCAACGGAATGCCATCGAGGCGCCGGCAAATCTCCTGAACCGCAGTGGCTTCCAGCACGACACCGGGTACTGCTGCATCCGCGCGTTCGGCGAACAGCGTCGCCGCTGCGGAGCCGGATTCGCCTTCCGTGTCCAGTGACGGCACGGGCCACAATTGCTCGTCGGTCACCCGCAGACCTTCCCGGCTGGTCGCGATGATCCTGACGGTCACCGAGCGCAACAGGATCGCTTCGATCAGATCACCCGCGGCATCCAGAACGTGTTCGCAGTTGTCGAACAAGAGCAGCCGCGACCGATCTTCCAAAGCACCGGCCACGCTGTCGGTCAGCGTCATCCCCGGTTGCTGAGTGATGCCGAGTACACCCGCGATCGCGTCGGGCACCGCTGCCGGATCACCGACCGCGGCGAGTTCGATCACCCACACACCGTCGGGGAAGTCGGGGGCGGACCGGGCCGCCACCTCCAGCGCGAGCCGTGTCTTGCCGACCCCGCCGACACCGGTCAGCGTCACCAGCCGGTGTGCCTTCAGCGCGGCGGCGACATCGGCGAGTTCGGATTCCCTGCCGATCAGGCTGGTGGTCGGCGGCCGCAAGTTTCCCGGCGTCGAATCCACAGTCTTCAGCGGCGGAAACTCCGAGCGCAGCCCCGCCGCCTTCACCTGGAACACCTCGACCGGCCTGACGATGTCCCGCAGCCGTCGCGGGCCCAGGGCACGCAGATCAACGCCCGTGAGCAGTTGCGCGGTTAGGCCATCGACCAGGATCTGGCCGCCGTGGCCTGCCGACATCAGCCTGACCGCGCGGTTCAGCACGGTGCCGAAGTAGTCCTCACCCCGTAGCTCGGCTTCACCGGTCGCGACACCCATTCGTACCGGCAACTCCAGCGCACGCTGTGCGGCGACCGCAGCGTCGACGGCCGACCGTGGCGACCCGAACGCCGCACATACTCCATCACCGGTGTGTTTGAACAACCAACCGTGATGCGCCGCAACGGTGTCCCGCATGACCTCGTCGTGAGCGACCAATGCCCCGCGCATCGAATCGGCGTCCGACTCCCACCGACGGGTCGAACCTTCGATGTCGGTGAACAGAAAGGTCGCCACCCCTGAGGGTTTGGACACCACGTCGACATGGTGTCACGATTCGCCCACAGCGAATCGGCTTTCGGCCCGCACTGTGGCAGCCATACGGTCAGAGCATGGAATCGCTGACTGTCACGCCGAACCTGACCATGCTGCGCGTCAACGGCTGGCAGGTATACGTCTGGCGCGACGGCGACTCGGCCACGCTGATCGACACGGGTGCGCCGGGATCGGGCGCCGAAATCGCAGCCGCTGTGCCGGGTGTCGACAGAATCGTGTTGACGCACGGCCACGTCGACCACAGCGGTTCTGCCGCAGAACTCCGTGAGTCGACGGGCGCGACCGTGGCGGCAGGCGCAGGCGATGCCGCCATCATCCGTGGCGAAGCCGAAATGCCGCCGCCCGTGTTCGAGGACTGGGAAATCCCTGTCCACGAACGGGTTTCGGCAGGGCTGCCCGACGCCGCACCAGCGGTGCCCGTTGACCAGGAGCTGAACGACGGCGACGTGCTCGACTTCGGTGGCGGCGCACACGTCCTCGCCATACCCGGACACACCGAGGGCAGCATCGCAGTGCACCTACCCGAACACGGTGTGCTGTTCACCGGCGACACCATCGCCAACGTCGGATCGGTGATGCTCGGCACGTTCAACCAGGATCGGGCGCGCACCGTGGCGTCCGTTCAAGCGATTGGCGGCGCTCGAAGTAGAGACGGCATGCTTCGGGCACGGCGAACCCATCGCTGTCTGGAGCGGCGATCGGATCCGTGAAGTGGCTGTCACACTTACCGCGTGACAGCCGACCGCGACCGCGATCTATCACTTGCTTGACATCGTTCACCACGCGCACGATGTCGACCGTGACGTCTCTGATGGCTGAAGCCGACAGGTTCGGCCTGGCTCAGCCGCAGATTCTCTCTGCGGTGCGTCTCCCGACGCTGCACGAAGGACCTGTCCAATCCCGAAAGGAACACTACCCGTGTGCAACGACAACTTCCGCGCATGGCGGAAGTCCCGATTCCCCCGACGGCTGAAGCCGCCGGTCCCGTCGAGACACGCTGATGGCTGACGACACACCGCTGGCAGGCAAGGTCGCCTATGTGACAGGCGCCGCCCGCGGGCAGGGACGGTCTCATTGTGTTCGGCTCGCCCGGGCAGGCGCCGACGTCATCGCGATCGACGCCTGCGGTCCGGTCGCCGAGCACAACGGCTACCCGCCCGCCGAACCGGCCGACCTCGCCGAGACGGTGAACCTCGTTGAGGGCGAAGGCCGCAAGATTCGCGCCGAGGAGGTCGACATCCGTGACCTCGCAGGGCAGCAGAGAGTGGTGTCCGACGCGATCGAGCAGTTCGGCCGCCTCGACATCGTGGTCGCCAACGCCGGTGTGCTCAATTGGGGTCGGCTGTGGGAGATTTCGCCGCAGCAGTTTCAAGACGTCATCGACATCAACCTGACCGGTTTGTGGAACACCATCAAGGCGGTGGTGCCTGCGATGATCGAGGCGGGCAACGGCGGGTCGATCATCACGATCAGCTCGGCGGCGGGGATCAAGGCCGTGCCAGGTTGCGGTCACTACTGTGCCAGCAAGTTCGGAGTCGTCGGACTGACCAATTCACTCGCGGTTGAGTTGGGCGAGTTCGGGATTCGGGTCAACTCGGTCCACCCGTACGGCACCGACACCCCGATGGGCAACGATGCGTCGATGTGGCAGATGTTCGCCGACCATCCGAACTTCATCCACAGCTTCTCCCCCGGCGCGCTGCCGACTGACTCGCTGGCCGCGCCGGATCTGGTCTCCGACATCGTGGTGTGGCTGGCCAGTGACGCGTCGTCGTTGGTGACCGCGGCCCAGATCCCCGCGGAGAAAGGCTATCTCAAGATCTAAAGGGCGACCGGCGCGAGCGCTGTCACACCGCAGCGGAACAACGCTTCCGTCGCCGCCACCGATGCGGTCGGCACACCCGCGGCCAGCAGCGCTTGCGCCTTGAACGCCCGCGCGGCGGCGCTCAGCAGGTAGGAGACTGCGCTGACGTCGTCATCAAGCGACCCGGTATCGCCCCACATCGCCACTTCTGCGCGACGGCGGTCCGACGTGGAGACGAATCGCCGGACCCGACCGTCGGCGGCGTAGACGTCGGCGGCGACGGCCAGAGTGGCGGCCCGGTCTGGATCGTCGGTGATCGCCTCGAGGTCTCCTGTCAAGTCGAGCACGTCCGCGCCGAGGATCCGCAGTGCGCGTTCACCGGTGCGGTCGGCGACCAGAACGTTGACCTTCCAGCCGGCCATCCGGCGGTCATACAGCCAGCCGCCTGCCGATGCCACGACGTCGGCGACACCGGATGCGACGACGGTCATCTCGTGCTGCAGCACGGTGCTGGTACGCGCCCGAGCCCGGGCCACCGAATGTGTGCGGTAGGTCTGCGACGACATAGCGGGTCCAATCTCGACGAGCGGGAGTCCAGGCTGCGACACACCTCAGCGTGACACTTCTACTTGAATATGTAAAGGTTCGTTTTCGGTGTCACAGCCTCGACTGTTCCTTGATTGCGGTATCCATTGTGCGCAGCGGGCGGATCAGTGCGTCCTGCGTGAACGACGCGATCAGCTCACCCTCCTCGGTGTGCACGGCACCGCGGACATAGGACATGCCCGAGCCCACCTGGGTGCTCTCGTGTGTGTAGAGAATCCATCCGTCCCAAGCCACCGGCTCGTGGAAGCTGACCGACACCGTCATCGGCGCGGTCGATACCGTCAGGTGCGCCTGGCTGGTGCCGATGCCTTCGTGGGCCCGCATCGTCGTCGAAATCCCAAGGTGGCCAGTGAAGTACGCGATCAACGCCTTGGCGAGGTCGTCACGGTCCGGGATCGGGTCGTAATGCAGCCAGGCGTACAACTCGGGCGGGCCCACCTCGTCGGGGCTGTTGACGTCGACGACGTCGACCAACCGCAACTGGCGGCCGGCCATCGGCATTTCGGAGACGTTCGCGTCCGCCGGGGCGGCGACCTGCGGCCGGGGCAGGTGATGACGGATCACGTCGGCGGTGGGCACATCGGCGAGGAGCGTCGCGGTGATGCAGCGCTTGCCGTTCTGCTTCGCGGACACGACGGCCGTCGCAGTCGAACGACCCTCGCCTACGACGTCGATCTCCAACTCGACCGGGCCTGCGCCCACCATCACGGCGCGCGCGAACACCGCGTACACCGAACGCACCGATTTCTCGCCGAACCGTTTGGCCGCTGCGACGATCATCTGCGCGAGCACCTGGGTGCCCTCGACGACCTGTCGCTCGTCTTCGCCCGCGGGTCCGGTCTGGGCGATGAAACGGTTCTCGCCATCGGGTTGCACGTCGAACAGGTCGAGCAGTGCCTGGACCGTCCACTGCGCTTGCGCTGAGTCTGTCGTCATGGGACGGAACATTAACCGAGCGCACCCGAAACCGGTAACGTCATTACCATGGCGAAGTCGAGCGGGCGGTCCACTGAAACGGTCGGCGCCGAGACCGAACCACGCGAGCGACGCTTCATGCGCTCGGCGCTGGCGATCCTCGGGGAGACAGGCCGCACCGACTTCACCGTGCTCGAGGTCGTCGAGCGCTCGAAGACATCGCTGCGATCCTTCTACCAGCACTTCTCCACGAAAGACGAGTTGCTGCTCGCGTTGATCGACAAGATCATGTCCGAGTCGACACGAAAGTGGCGCGAGGACACCAACGGCCTGCCTCCCGTCGCCGCGCTGCGGCTGCTGATCGACCGGATCTGCACACCGGCAGAGACAACAACGCAGGACAAGGTCAACCGCGGCCTCACCTACTACAACGACCGCCTGGCCGAGGCGCTGCCGCGTGAGTACGCCCGCGTGCTGTCCCCCGTGCACGGGCTCATCAAGGACATCATCAACCGCGGGATCGCCGACGGCTCGTTCCGCACCGACCTCGACGTCGACGCCACCGCCGCCCTGATCATGCAGACCGCGCTCGGCGCCATGCGCCTGCAGGTTCTCGGCGCCGAACTGAGCGGGGTTCCCGTCGAAGCCAACCACATATACGACTTCTGCATCGCCGCGCTCGTGACGCCGGGCAACCCCGTCTGACCTGCCGAGAAGGAGCTCTTCGGGGGGTGGTGTTTTCGCTGGTCCAGACGTGGTAATGTCATTACCACAGCAGCCAAGCCAAACATCGAGGAGGCATAGTGCCTGCCCGCCAGCTCCCCTATCCGGTGTTCGACGCCGACAACCACTTCTACGAGCCCAAAGAGGCACTCACCCAGTTCCTGCCGGAACACCGCAAGGGCGTCATCGACTACATCGACGTCCGCGGCCGCACCAAGATCATGGTGCGCAACGTGGTCAGCGACTACATCCCCAACCCGACGTTCGAGGTCGTCGCCCGGCCCGGTGCCCAGGAGGAGTACTTCCGGCACGGCAGCGGCGGCAAGAGCTACCGCGAGGTGATGGGCAAGCCGATGAAGGCCATCCCCGCGTTCCGTGATCCAGCCGCGCGGCTTGAGGTCTTGGATGCGCTCGGCCTTGACTACACGCTGATGTTCCCGACACTGGCGAGCCTCGTCGAGGAGCGGCTCAAGGACGATCCCGACCTGATCCTCGACATCGTTCACGCGCTGAACGAATGGATGTACGAGACATGGCAGTTCAACTACGAGAACCGGATCTTCTCCACCCCGGTCATCAATCTCGGTGTCGTCGACCGCGCCATCGAGGAGCTGGATTGGTGCCTGGAGCGCGGCGCCAAGACCGTGCTCGTCCGGCCCGCGCCGGTGCCCGGCTACCGGGGCACCCGCTCGCTTGGCCTGGAAGAGTTCGACCCGTTCTGGGACGCCTGCGTCAAGGCCGGTATCCCCGTGTCGATGCACGCCTCGGACAGCGGATATTCGCAGTATCTCAACGACTGGGAGCCCGGCGACGAGTTCAAGCCGTTCGCACCGACGTCGTTCCGGATGGTGGCAATGGGCAAGCGCCCCATCGAGGACACGATGGCCGCGCTGGTCTGCCACGGCGCACTGACGCGCAACCCCGATTTGCGCATCCTGTCGATCGAGAACGGCGCCGACTGGGTGCCCTACCTGTTCAAGCAGTTCAAGAGCGTCTACTCGAAGATGCCGCAGGGATTCCTGGAGGATCCGATCGAGGCCTTCCGGCGTGGTGTCTACGTCGCGCCGTTCTGGGAGGACGACTTCGCCCAGATGGCCGAGCTGTGCGGGGTCGACCGGGTGATCTTCGGCTCCGACTGGCCGCACCCCGAGGGCTTGGCCGAACCGACCAAGCTGATCGACGATCTTCAGGGCCTCGATGAGGAGGGCCAGCGAAAAGTCATGGGTGGCAACATGATCGACCTCTTCAAGATCCCGAACGAGATCGTTCACAAGCCAGACGTGCCTGCCCTCGTTCTCACCTGAGGCGCCCGTGACCGACGCCACAAACCCCGAGGTTCTGCTCTTCGCCTCGACGACCCAGTCGTTCCTGGAAAAAGAGGCATCGCTGAGCCGACTGCGCGAACTTCACGCGGCCGGCATCGCGTTCGACACCGACTGGTGGCGGCGGGCGGCCGAACTCGGCTGGACCAGTCTGCTCGTGCCGGAGGAACTCGGCGGCGGTTCGGTGTCGGGTGACGGTGTGAAGGACCTGGCGCTGGTGGCCGAGTTGGCGGGTAAGACCGTGGCGCCCGGACCGCTGCATCCGGTCAGCACCGTGCTCGCCGGTCTCGTCGAGGCGCCCGAAAACCACGAGGACACAATCGAATCGCTGGTCAGCGGCGAAGTCGTCGCGTCATGGGCGGTGTACGAACCCGGCGGGTCATGGGCGCCGCTGAAGCCCGGCGTGACGGCCACGCCCACCGACACCGGCTACCGGCTCGACGGTGTGAAGGATCGCGTCGAGGCGGGCGCCGACAGTGCGGTGCTTCTCGTGGTGGCGAACTGCGAGGGCGAGGTGCGGCAGTTCCTGGTGCCGACGGATGCCGCCGGCGTGCGAGTCGAATCGCAGAGGTCGGTCGACCTGGTGAAGAGTTATGCCCGTGTGCATTTCGATGGTGTCGAGATCGACGCGTCGGCCGCCGTCGGCACGCCCGAGCAGACCGCGGAGTCGATCTCCCGGCAGAGCCAGATCGCGCAGATTCTTCAGTGTGCCGAGGTCGTCGGCATCCTCGACGCCGTCCTCAAGTTCACCATCCAGTGGGGCTTCGACCGGCACTCGTTCGGCCGACCGCTCGGGTCGTATCAGGTGCTCAAGCACCGCTACGCCGACCTGAAGATCTGGTTCGAGGCATGCAGGGCGGCCACCAATGCCGCTGTTGCGGAGGTGGCGAGCCGCTCCCCCGACGCGGAGATGGCCGTCAGCGTCGCGAAATCCTATGTGGGCGAATATGCCCCGCGCATGCTGCAGGACTGCATCCAGTTGCACGGCGGCATCGGCGTGACGTGGGAGCACGACCTTCATCTGTACCTGCGCCGAGTCATGCTCGACCGCTCGCTGTTCGGCACCCCCGAAGATCACAACCTGCGCGTCTACGCGCTCACCGCGCACGCGAGGAGCGAATCTGACACCGAGCAACGGGAGTCGGCCTGATGACCGAGACGACGACGGCCCCCGCGGCCACCGAATCGGTCGCCGATTTCGCCGCACGGGCCAGGGCATGGCTGGCGGAGAACATGCCGCGCATCGACCCGGCTCGTCCGCCCCAGGCGGACCGCGGCGAGGAAGCACCGTGGCTGCGCGCGCGCGAACTTCAAAAGAAGCTCTACGACGGCGGATTCGCCGGTATCTGCTTCCCGCGCGAATACGGCGGGCTGGGTCTGCCGATCGAGTATCAGCGGGCATTCGACGAAGAGTCGCGAACCTACGAACTGCCGATCATCCTCAACACGCCGACGTTCACGATCTGTGCGGCCACGATCCTCGACACCGGCAGCGAAGAGCAGAAGAAACAACACATCGCGGGCGCCCTTCGCGGCGATGAGGTGCTGGTGCAACTGCTTTCGGAGCCCAGCGGCGGATCCGATCTGGCAGGCGTGATCACCCGCGCCGACCGAACGGGCGACAAGTGGGTGATCAACGGCGCGAAGACCTGGAGCACAAGCGCTTTCGCCGCCGACTATGGGCTGATGCTGGCCAGAACCGACTGGGACGTGCCCAAGCACGAGGGCCTGACGATGTTCCTGGTTCCGATCGACAGCCCGGGTATCACACTGCGACGCATCAAACAGGTGAACGGCTCCGTCGAGTTCTGCGAGGAGTTCTTCGACAACCTCGAACTCACCGACGACGCCGTCGTCGGTGAAGTCAACGAGGGCTGGCACGTGGCGTCCCGGCAGCTGTATCACGAGCGGCGAGCCGTCGGCGGCGGCTCGGAGTTCGCCAGCGGTATCGGTGCAGAGGGCAAGACCGACGTGCCGATCGACTGGGTCGGCCTGCTCAGGGCTACCGGCCAGGCCGACAGCGAAAGAGCCCGCGAGCGCGCCGGTCGGGCCATCGTTCACAAGGCGGTGCAGGAGCGGCTGATCGACCACGTCTACCACGGGGTGCTCGACGGCTCGCTGCCTCCTGCGGCTGGCTCCATCATCCGGATCACCCATGCCGAGACGCATCAGGTGGGATTCGATACCGCCGTTGCTCTTACGGGCGGCTCGGGCGTCGTCGATGGCGACGACGACCTGATCCGGTACGGCGAGCGCTACCTGTCGCGGCAGACGGCGGCGCTCGGCGGCGGCACGACCGAGATCGCCCGCAACATCATCGGTGAGCGGGTTCTCGGTTTCCCGCGTGAGCAGGCCGCCGATCGCGGTGTGCCGTTCAAAGAGGTCAAGCGCAACAAGAGCTGATCTACAGATAGATCCGCAAGTGGTCGACCATGCCCTGCCGAAACGCCCGCATCGCAGGGACTTTCGGCTTGATGCCGTCGGCCCCGTGGTACATGCCGGGTACGGCCACCAGCTCGCATGGGACGCCGTGTGCCCTGAGCCGCTCGGCGTACGCCACCCCCTCGTCATAGAGGATGTCGAGATCACCGACGCCGAGCCACGCGGGTGGCAGGCCCGACAGGTCGGCGCGCCGTGCGGGTGCCGCGTATTCGGGCGATCCCGAATCCTGCGGCTCGCGACCCAGGTACGCGCTCCACGCCCACCGGCTCGACGCAGGCGTCCACATGAACCGGCCACGACCGCCGTGATCGTCGCGCAGAGCGGTGCGATCGTCCATCATCGGATAGACGAGCACCTGCGCCCGCAGACCGATCCCCTCATCGGTGCTGCGTTGCGCGACGGCAGCAGAAAGCCCTCCGCCCGCGCTCGAACCCGCCACGGCGATGCGCTCCGCATCGATGCCCAGCTCCTCGGCGCGGTCACGCATCCATATCAACGTGGCCATGCAGTCGTCCAAGGCGGCAGGAAACGGATGCTCTGGCGCAAGGCGATACTCGGGCGACACGACCACGGCATCGAGTTCCCGCGCGAGCCTGCCGGACTCGAAGGCTTCGAACTGCGGCGTGCCGACGACCATCGCGCCGCCGTGAAGGTGCAGCACGGCGGGACGACGCACTCTTGCCGCCGTCGGCGTCGTCACAAGCACCCGGACCGCCGGTTCGCCGTCGACGTGGCGTTCCGTCATCGTCACGCCGGCCCCCGGGTTCGTGCGCCTGCGCATGCCGAGCCGGCCCATCCACAGCGAACGATCGCTCAATGAGCGCGCCGTCAACGGCAACACCGGACTGCGGAGCTCGGGTGCCACCTCGGCCATCGCGAGCTGCATCGCCAGCGCGCGCCGGGTGCCGTATGCAACCGCGGCGATGCTTGCGAACGTGCCAATCATCCGCGTCTTCACCTAGAACAGAGTGGGCTGGGCCACCTCGGCCGTCAAGGCCGGCGGCGCCTCGGCCGCTCTGAACGATCGCCGGTCAGGAGCGAGGCCGTGCCTGTTCACCAGCGGAGTCACCCTGTTGCGCAACATGTCTCGGTATTCAGACGGCAGGTAGGCGCCGCGCCGATACAGGTGCCGATAGTCGGCGACCAGCTCGGGGTGCGATCGCGCCAGCCATGACATGAACCAGCCCCTTGTCGAGCCCCGCAGATGTAGCCCGAACACCGTCACGCCGCTGGCTCCCGCGTGGGCGATCTGGCCGAGCAGGTCGTCGAGATGCTCGACCGAGTCGGTCAGTTTCGGCAGTACCGGCGCGACCATCACATGGCACTCCAGTCCTGCGTCACGGATCGCGGTGATCAGCCCGAGCCGCGCCTGCGGCGAAGGCGTCCCCGGCTCGACGTCCTTGTGCAGCGCGGGATCCCCGACGGCAAGTGACACCGCGACACTGACGTCGACGCGCTTCGCCGCATCGGCGATCAGCGGTAGATCGCGTCGAAGCAGCGTGCCCTTGGTGAGGATCGAGAACGATGTGCCGGAATCCGCGAGCGCGCCGATGATTCCCGGCATGAGCGCGTATCGGCCTTCTGCCCGTTGGTACGGATCGGTGTTGGTGCCGAGCGCGACGGTCTCGCGCTGCCACGACTTCCGATGCAGCTCTCGCCGAAGCACCTCGGCGACATTCGTCTTGACCACGACCTGGGAGTCGAAGTCGGCGCCGCAATCCATATCGAGGTATTCGTGGGTAGGCCGCGCGAAGCAGTACCGGCAGGCGTGCGAGCAGCCGCGGTAACCGTTGACGGTGTACCGGAACGGCAGCATCGACGCATCGGGCACCTTGTTCAAAGCTGACTTGCAGAGAACCTCGTGGAAGGTGATGCCCTCGAAGTGCGGCGTCCTCACGCTGCGGACGAACCCGATGCGCTGCAGGCCGGGCAGGGCGCCGTCGTCGACGCTCACGCCTTGGCTCTCCCACCGCATGCATCAATTCGAACTTACGTTCGAACGAATGTCAAGCGTTGGGAACCACGATCGAACCCGCGCGATGAGCTCCATCAGGGGCGGACAGCGACGAGACGATCGTTAACCATCGAGGTGCTGATTGGTAGCTCAGTTTTTCGCGGACACTTAATTTGTTTGCATTTTTAACAGTTTGTTGGCACTAACTAGGTTTGCTTGTTAGATTGCCAGATCTGCACTACCTTGCGCTTTTACGAGAACCTTACACGGCAGATCCGGTGAGATTTTTGGCCTGATGGGAGACACGATGACCGTCGTCGAACTGCCCCGCGCGTTCGCCTCGACCGGGGTCGACGGCGCGCTGATGAGCTGGTGGGACGCCGATGCCGAGTGCACGGTCGCGATAGCCAGACCATCCGACAACGAAGCGCTGTGGCAGGAGTATCTGGACGGCGCCGAGCGTTCCTACCGCACGCACGGTATACGCGACGCGATCGACGTGGATGCGATTCGCCGGTCCGGCGAGACGACGCTTTTCTGGACGATGCTCGACCCGACCGGAACGGTGGTCGGTGGCATCCGCGCCATCGGCCCGCTGACGTCGCCGGACCAGACCCACGCCGTCGTCGAGTGGGCAGGTCAGCCCACCCTGCCGTCGGTCCGCAAGATGATCGCGGACAGACTGCCGTTCGGCGTCGTCGAAATGAAGTCGGCATGGGTTACCGACGAGCGCAACCGCAGCCGAAAGCTCACCACAATGCTGGCTCGTGCCGGCTGCCAGGTGCTCGCCGTGCTCGGGGTTCAGTTCTGCATGGCGACCTGCGCGCAGCACGTCCTGGCGCGCTGGCGATCGTCGGGCGGTGTCGTGGCTCCGATCCGGTCCACGCCGTACCCCGACGAGCGGTTCCGCACGAAGTTGATGTGGTGGGACAGGGTCACCGTGGCTAGCCTCGCCGCCCCTAGTCAGACCGCCAAGATCATCGCCGAAATGGCGGATATCCGTAAGCGTCTACACAACTCGAGCCGCCATGCGCCAGTGGGAGGTTGAGGTCATGATCACCGAAACACAATGGGACCACGAGGTCGACGTCGTCTGCATCGGCGCCGAGGGCGGGGTGCTCGCCGCAGGGATCGTCGCCGCAAACGCGGGTTTCGATGTCTATCAGGGCATCTCGGAGTCCGCGGGCGGCGGCGACCTGGCCGCGTCGTTGAGCTACCGGGGCGGGGACGGGCAGACGACGAAGCACCTCGCAGGCTTCGACTATGCATTCGACGGAGTCGGTCGCGCACGGGGCTTCTGGCCGGTACGCGCCGTAGAAGACGTGCCGCCACCGCGCCCGAACCGCCGCGGAGCCGTCGAGCCGTTCTTCGGCGCAGCGCTGGAGCAATGGGCACACCGATGCGCGGCGGCGCCGAATGGTCTCGTCTACAACCGGGTGACCAAGCGCCAGATGACGGAGATGCGTAGCTGCACGCGCGGCGAGAAGGTCGAGGTGGCCGTCGTCGGATCGGTCGAGTTGAGGCCCGGCCTACCTGCCCTGTCGTTGACGGAGTGGCTGAGATCCCAAGCGGGAGAGGTCGGTCTGCAGCCGGAGACCGGTGTGCGGTTGGTCAAACTGGTCTTCGAGTACGACGCCGTGGCGGGCGCGCTGGTCGAGACGCAGGACGGTGTGGTCGCTGTGCGTGCGCGCGAGAATCTCGTCATCGGAACCCGCGACTTCCCAACGGAACGCGGGCATCCGCTCGTCAGCGCGACCGGGCCGGTTACCGCAAGCGTCTGCCTGGTCAGTAAGGCCGCGAGCCGGTTCGGAGAACTTGAAATCGTCAGCACGACCGGCGATGACAACCGGCTGTTGTTCGTTGACTCGCCGGAGGCCGAGCTTCGGCTGGCGAGTGGACTCTAACCGGCAAACTCACCAGTTGCTGAGCTGGCACCGCGCCGTATAGGGACCGCCGGACTGCGAGACCACAACGCCGTCGACCTGGATCTCGCAATGCGCATTCGCTACGGCCTGCCCACCGTGAGCGGCGGCGCTCGCGTCGATGGTCGCCCATTGCGGGTCCTCGAGCGTGGTGGTGAACTCCCAGGGCGTGGGGACCTGTTCCTTCTTCACGAAGGCGTAGGGATCGGCGTTGTAGGCATCCTTGCTCGGTGGTTGAGCGATCAGATAGTTGACCTGGAAGCGGACGCCGGTCTCCGACGTGAGGATGTACTTGACGTTGGGAACGGGCGGCTCGGCGCTGGATGTCGCAGGTGCGGATGCCACCACTGCAAGGGCGACCGCCGCCACCGCACCGAACTTGGCTTTCACATTGCGCATGGTTATCTACGTACCCCTCTTTCGTAGTACAGACACTACCGACACATCGCCTACCGTCGGCCGGCCGTTACATCCATCTGACGCACCGCGAGCGGCCGCGTCTGTACACGACACGCCGTCGATTTCTGTACAACAGCGGCCGCTCGCGGGGATCCAGGCCGTGGCGAGCGCGACGGCGCCGACGCCTGACGGCGGGCTTCAGTTCGCGGGATCGAGTGCGATCACGGGGATTTCGCGGTTCGCACGCTCCCGGTACAGCGTGAACCCGGGATAGACGTCAACTCCTCGTTGGTAGTAGCTCTCTCGCTCGGCGCCGGTCAGTTCGCTTGCCACCACCTCGCGGGGGGTGCCGCCGATCACGATCGAGGCCCGCGGATTGGCGATCAGATTGTGGTACCACGCCGGGTGGTGTTGTCGGCCGTAGTTCGATGCGAGCACGATCACGCGCTCGCCGTCGGGAATGCCGAGGACGACGTGGATGCGCTGTCGGCCGGTCTTCGCCCCGGTCGTCGTCAACACGGTCATCTCCGTGTCCACTAAGCCAGGCGGACACCGTCGCCCTGCCGGAGGTATGTCGATAGACGAAGTGATCGAGCGGTTCCTGAATGTGGCCATAAAGCCACGCCATCGGGCGGGTACCGGCCGTTCGGCTGATCAACCGAGGAAAAGCGCCCGCCTCGACGTAGCGTTTCACGGATCCTCCCAAATACAACAAATAGTTGCGTTAAGCTTAGCGCTGTGGCGATGAAGACGGAAGTACGTTCGGCATCCCGGCGGCCGGGCGGACGTAGCGCACGTGTGCGGGCCGCGGTAATCGCGGCCACCCTTGCCGAGCTGTCCGATCGGGGGTACTCAGGTGTCAGCCTGGACGGCGTCGCCGAGCGTGCCGAGGTACACAAAACAACGGTGTATCGGCGCTGGCGAACCAAGGAGTCCCTGATCCTCGACGCGATGCTCGAGCAGGCCGCGCAGACAGTCGCCGTGCCAGACACCGGCTCGCTGCACGGTGACCTCTTGGAGCTGGCTCGCCGCTCGGCCGCGATCCAGAGCTCCCCCGCGGGGCAGGCGGTTGTCCGAGCCGTAGCGGGTGAAGCGCCCGGCAATGCCCGGATCGCCGCGGCCAGTCACCGGTTCTGGGCCGAGCGGCTGGACCTCGACCGGACGATCCTGCAGCGCGCACTGGATCGTCGCGAGATCGGCCCGAAAACGCAATCGCGACCGGTGGTCGAGGCGGTGCTCGGTCCGCTGTACTTTCGGCTATTGGTCAGCGGCGAACCGCTCGACGATGATTTCGTCGCCGGTGTCGTCGATCTGGTGTACGCGGCGTGCTGTGTGTGACACGCCATCCATCTCCGGCATTCCGCGCGCCCGCGGTGGGTGAGATGGCACGCTGCAGGGCGTGTGCACGCCAACAGAGCCGCAGATTCTCGCCGATACGGGCGGATTGCTAGTCACCGACGACGGCCGTCGGGTGCTGGTCATCGATCGCTGCACGAGTGCGCTGACGACCTTCGCGTTCGTGCTTGGAGTGATCACGCTTGTCGTCGGTGGCTTCGGCCTTGTCGCACTCATCGCAAGCATGCCGTCGCGGCCTTTGGGCGCGATCTTCCTGGCCGTCGGACTCGTGTTCGCCGTGCTGACGTTCCTCGTGGTGCGCAAGATTCGCAATCGACGCCGACAGGCCTTGAAGGACTGCCGTCCGATCGCCGTCATCGATCGCAAGCTCGGGCTGTTCAGCTACCGAGGCGGTGCGCTGGTCCAGCTGGACCAGGTGCGCTTCGCGCGTCAGCTCCAAATCGGTTCGAGCTCACCGAAACTGGTCGCGATCACTCCCGGCGGAACCCTGGTTCTGAAGCGCGGCAATCCGTTCGACGGCGGAATCGGCAATGTCGACGAGATACTGACCGCGACGGTGCACAGCCACACCCAAGGGCAGCCGTACTAGGTTCGGCGGAGGCGGGACAACACGTCGCCGACCACTGCGTCGGCCGCGACGTCGACCTGCTCCCCCGTCGACAGATCCTTCACTCCGATGGTGCCCGCCTCGATGTCGCGGTCACCCGCCACCAGCGCGATCGACGCACCGGACCGGTCCGCGGCGCGCATGGCACCCTTCATGCCGCGGTCGCCGTAGGCGAGATCGACGCGCACGCCCGCGGCCCGAAGCTCGGCGGCCAGCACAGACAGCCGCATCTTGGCCTGCTCGCCGAGGGGCACGCCGAACACGTCGACCCGCGCCGCCGTCTCCGATCGTCTTGCCCTCGGCCTTCAACGCCAGCAGCGCCCGGTCGACGCCGAGCCCGAACCCGATGCCCGACAGGTCTTTACCTCCGAGCTGATGCATCAGCCCGTCGTAGCGCCCACCGCCGCCGATGCCGGACTGCGCGCCGAGGCCGTCGTGCACAAACTCGAACGTGGTCTTCGTGTAGTAGTCCAGCCCGCGCACCATCCGCGGGTTGATCTCATACGGGACCCCGGTTGCATCGAGGTGCGCCAGCACGCTGTCGAAATGCTGCTTGGCCGAATCGGAGAGGTGGTCGAGCATCACCGGGGCGTCGGCCGTCATCTCCTTGATGTGCGGCCGCTTGTCGTCGAGCACCCGCAGCGGGTTGATCTCTGCTCGACGACGGGTCTCGTCGTCGAGGTCGAGCTTGAACAGGAAGTCCTGCAACAGTTCTCGGTACTGAGGCCGGCAGCTGTCATCGCCCAGCGAGGTGATCTCCAGCCGGAACCCGTCAAGGCCCAGCGACCGGAAGCCGGCGTCGGCGACCGCGATCACCTCGGCGTCGAGCATCGGGTCGTCGACGCCGATGGCCTCCACCCCGACCTGCTGCAGCTGTCGGTAGCGGCCGGCCTGCGGACGCTCGTACCGGAAGAACGGGCCCGAATAGCAGAGCTTGACCGGCAGCGGGCCGCGGTCCAGACCGTGTTCGATCACCGCGCGGATCACGCCCGCGGTGCCCTCCGGCCGCAGCGTCACCGAGCGGTCGCCGCGGTCGGCGAAGGTGTACATCTCCTTGCTGACCACATCCGTGGACTCCCCGACTCCACGGGCGAACAGCGCGGTGTCCTCGAAGATCGGCAACTCGGCGTCGGCATAGCCTGCGCGGCGCGCAGCCGCCAGCAGGCCGTCGCGCACCGCGACGAATTGCGCGGACTCCGGCGGCAGGTAGTCGGGCACCCCTTTGGGGGCCTGGAACTGATTCCCGCGGACGTGAGGAGCAGAAGAAGTCACAGGGTCAAACCTTCGAGGAACGGGTTGGCGCGGCGTTCGAAGCCGATGGTGGACTTTTCGCCGTGCCCAGGTAGTACCACGGTGTCGTCGTCGAGCACCATCAGTTTTGTCATGATCGACCCGAGGAGGTCGCGGCCGCTGCCCCCCGGTAGATCGGTGCGGCCGACGGACTGCCGGAACAGCGTGTCCCCGGTGAAGGCGATCGCTGTGGCATTTTCGGCTCCTTGCGTGCGCGGCACATCGCCTTCCACCCGGAACACCACCGAACCGCGCGTGTGCCCCGGCGTGTGGTCGACCGTCACCACGGTGTCGCCGATGTCGACCTTGTCGCCGTCGCGATCCAGTTCCACCACCTGCTTGGGCTCGCGGAACAGCGCGCCGAACGCGATCTGGCCGAGCCGCGGGCCGAACCCCTTGATCGGGTCGCTGAGCATGAACCGGTCTTCGGGGTGGATATAGGCCGGGCAGCCGTAGGTGTCGGCGACCTTCTGCGCCGACCAGATGTGGTCGATGTGTCCGTGCGTCAAAAGCACCGCGGCTGGGGTGAGCCGGTTTTCGTCCAGAATCCGGCGAAGCTGACCCATGGCCCGCTGGCCGGGGTCGACGACGATCGCGTCCGCCCCGGCACGTTGTGCCAGCACGTAGCAGTTGCAGGCCAACAGGCCGGCCGGAAATCCGGTGATCAACACGGCGTCCATTTTCCCATCCCGCCCGGTCGGTGGGCCTCTTGGCCCGCACTCAGCTACTGCTGGCACACTCGTTGCGGACTGACGAGCACACGAGGAGGACCACGGCGGTGCCGACCAACGAACAGCGGCGGGCGACAGCGAAGCGCAAACTCGAGCGGCAACTGGAGCGACGGGAAGCGCAGGCACGCAGGCGGCGGCTGTACACGATCATCGCCTCCGCCGTGGCTGTCGTCGCAGTCGTCGCCGGGGTGGCTGCGTTCTTCTTCACGCGCAGCGACTCGGACAGCAACGCCACAGCGGCCACCACTCCGCCCGGTTCATCGGCGGCGCCGACCGAACCCGCGCCGGCGGGCGACGGGGCGCTGCCCGCGTTCAAAGCACCCGCGGACCTCGGGAAGAACTGCCAGTATCCGGCGGCGCAGGCCGCAAGCAAGCCCAACAAACCGCCTCGCACCGGCGAGGTGCCGACCGACCCCGCACAGGTCAGCGCCAGCATGTCCACCGACCAGGGCAACATCGGCATCCAGCTCGACAACGCCAAGGCGCCGTGCACCGTCAACAGCTTCGCCAGCCTGGCTCAGCAGAACTACTTCAACGACACCACCTGCCACCGGCTGACCACCAGCCCGGGTCTGTCGGTGCTGCAGTGCGGCGATCCGACCGGTTCCGGCAGCGGCGGCC
The DNA here is from genome assembly GCA_963716505.1 of uncultured Actinomycetota bacterium. Lineage (GTDB taxonomy): Bacteria > Actinomycetota > Actinomycetes > Mycobacteriales > Mycobacteriaceae > Mycobacterium. The sequence goes on along the minus strand of CAVQTL010000002.1, from coordinate 55,776 downwards.
CCGGCTACGAGTTCGCCAACGAGTACCCCACCAATCAGTTCCAGCCCGACGATCCGCAGCTTCAGAGTCCGGTGACGTACCCGCGCGGCACGCTGGCGATGGCCAACGCGGGGCCAGGCACGAACGGCAGCCAGTTCTTCCTGGTCTACAAGGACTCGCAGCTGCCTCCCGGCTACACGGCGTTCGGCACGATCGACGAGACCGGTCTGGCGACGCTGGACAAGATCGCCGCTGCCGGCGTGGAAGGCGGCGGCCAGGACGGCAAGCCGGCCACCCCGGTCACGGTGAAATCCATCGGGCTGGACTGACGCAGCGTGACGACGCCCGTGCCGCCTCCGTACGGGGCCTATCCGCCGCCGTACGACCCGTACGGTTATCCGCGGCCGCGACCGACGAACGGCATGGCGATCGCGTCGCTGATCTGCGCCTTCCTGTTCGCTCCCCTGGGCATCATCTTCGGCCACATCTCGCTGTCGCAGATCAAGCGCACCGGCGAGGAGGGCCACGGGCTCGCGGTGGCCGGGCTGGTGATCAGCTACCTGATCACCATCGGCAGCATCATCGTGATGGCCGCGATCGTGTTGTTCACGATCGCCGTCGCGCGGCACCTGGACGACGAATCCCGCTATTACCCGGACATCACCGCGGCACCGATGACACCGAACGGCGGGCTTCCGGACTTCGATCCGCCGCCCAACGTCGGCGCCAACTGCGCGTATCCGTCGACCACCGAGCCGGCCAGTAAACCCAACAAGGCTCCGCGCTCGGGCCGGGTACCGACCGATCCCGCTGCGGTCAGCGTCAGCATGTCCACCAACCGCGGCGACATCGGCATTCAGCTCGACAACGGCAAGGCGCCGTGCACCGTCAACAGCTTCGCGAGCCTGGCCCAGCAGGGGTACTTCGACGGAACCTCATGTCACCGGCTGACCACCACGCCGCAGCTCGGTGTGCTGCAGTGCGGCGACCCGTCGGGAACGGGAACGGGTGGGCCCGGTTACCGGTTCGCCAACGAGTACCCCACCAACCAGTACCGGCTCTCCGATCCGGCGCTGAAGACGCCGGTGATGTATCCGCGCGGCACGCTGGCGATGGCCAACAAGGGTTCGGGAACCAACGGCAGTCAGTTCTTCCTCGTTTATGCCGACTCGATGCTGCCGCCGACCTACACCGCATTCGGCACCATCGACGCCACCGGACTCGCCACGCTGGACAAGGTCGCCGCTGCCGGAGTAGACGGCGCGGGCGATGACGGCAAGCCCGCGATGGGTGTGACGATCGACTCGGTGCGGCTGGACTGACGCTACTGCTCAGCCGAGACGGCAGCAGTCGCAAACTCGCACAAAACGACTCCCAAAGATGCGATTCTGCGTCTGATCGCGATGAAAATGTGGGGAGGAGCATCCGTGGCGAAGCCTGTGCGGCTGACGGTGATTCTGCTGTCGGCCGTGCTCGTCCTCGGCTACCTGTTGGGTGTGTTCCTCACCGAGGGACATCTGGGCCGGCAGGGAAGGCACCCGCGTGACGTTCGCGGCGCAGCCGCGCGACGGAGTCGGCGCCATCGCCGGACGCCATGGCGAAGGCGGCGCGTGCCGTCGAAGCGAGCCTGACCGAACGCGGTGTGTCCGACGTCGAGGTCACGGCCGACGGAAGCGACGTGATTGCCACCTATTCCGGACACGATCTCGATGCCGACGCCCTGCGCGACCTGCTCGGTCCCGGTGATGCGAAGAAGCTGTACATCCGTCCGGTGATCCACGCGATCCCGGCAGCGCCTGCGCCGCCGCCGACGTCGCGGGCGCCCGTGCCCGCCAGCGACCCGGCGAAGCTCATCGCCGACGAGAAGCAGCTCCGGCAGAGCTACCGAACAGCAAATCCAGATCCTCGGCCTGCAGTTCCAGGCCACGCGATGCGCTCGACGACGACAAGCTTGCCGGCCACGACGACCCGAACCTGCCGCTCATCACCTGCTCGACCGACGGAAAGGTGGTGTACCTGCTGGACAGGTCGATCATCGGCGGCGACGCGATCAGCAACGCCAGCTCCGGCCGGGACGCCCAACGCGGCCAGTACGTCGTCGAGCTGGAATTCGATGACACCGCCGCGCGCACATGGGCGGACTACACCGCCGAACACGTCGGCACCCAGACAGCGTTCACGGTCGACACCCATGTCCTCAGCGCTCCGCAGATCCAGGAACAGATCCCCGGCGGCCGCACTCAGATCACCGGACAGTTCGATGCCGATAGTGCGCGCGCTCTGGCCGATGCACTCAACCGCGGCGCACTGCCGCTGACCCTGTCGTACGAATCGTCAACCGAGGCAACACTGCCGCAGACGGCGGCTACCAATTTGATGCGGATCATCGTGATCGGAGCGGGCGTCTCCGTTGCGGTGATCGTTCTCGGCGCGGCGGTCTACCTCAGGCGGCGCTGGTAACGCGGTAGACGTCGTAGACGCCCTCCACGTTGCGCACCACGTTGAGCACGTGGCCCAGATGCTTGGGGTCACCCATCTCGAAGGTGAACCGGCTGATCGCAACTCGGTCGTTGGACGTCGTCACCGACGCCGAGAGGATGTTGACCTTCTCGTCGGCGAGCACCCGCGTCACATCCGACAACAGCCGGTGCCGGTCGAGCGCCTCCACCTGGATGGCGACGAGGAACACCGACGAGGGCGACGGCGCCCACTTCACATCGATGATCCGTTCGGCCTGCTCCTGCAGCGATCCCGCGTTGGTGCAGTCGGTGCGGTGCACGCTGACCCCGCCGCCGCGGGTGACGAAGCCCATGATGTTGTCGCCGGGTACCGGGGTGCAGCACTTGGCCAGCTTGGTCAGCACGCCGGGAGCCCCCGGCACCGCCACACCGACGTCCTCGGTGCTGCGTTGGCGTACCGGCATCGTCGCAGGGGTGGACCGCTCCGCCAGCTCATCGGCGGCCTCGTCGTCGCCGCCGAGCTGGGCCACCAGCCGCTGCACGACGTGCCGTGCCGACACATGCCCCTCGCCGACGGCGGTGTAGAGGGCCGAGACGTCGGCGTACCGGAGCTCGCGGGCGAGCGCCGCCATCGACTCGGCATTCATCAAGCGCTGCAACGGAAGCCCGCCACGGCGCACCTCGCGGGCGATGGCGTCCTTGCCGGACTCCAGCGCCTCCTCGCGGCGCTCCTTGGCGAACCACTGCCGGATCTTCGCCTTCGCGCGCGGCGACACCACGAACTGCTGCCAGTCCCGCGACGGCCCCGCGTTAAGCGCCTTGGACGTGAAAACCTCGACGACTTCGCCGTTTTCCAGCCTGCGCTCGAGCGCGACCAGCCGGCCGTTGACGCGCGCACCGATGCAGCGGTGACCGACCTCGGTGTGGACGGCGTATGCAAAGTCCACCGGCGTCGACCCGGTCGGCAAGGTGATCACATCGCCCTTCGGCGTGAACACGAAGATCTCCTGAACGGCAAGGTCGTAGCGCAGCGACTCAAGGAACTCGCCGGGGTCCGCGGCCTCCCGTTGCCAGTCGAGCAGTTGGCGCATCCACGCCATCTCATCGATTTCGGTGGCGGTGTTTCCGGACGGTACGCCGTTGCGGCCCTTGGCTTCCTTGTACCGCCAGTGCGCGGCGATGCCGTATTCGGCGGTGCCGTGCATGTCGGTGGTGCGGATCTGCACCTCCAGCGGCTTGCCCTCCGGGCCGACCACGGTGGTGTGCAGCGACTGGTACACCCCGTAGCGCGGTTGGGCGATGTAATCCTTGAACCGCCCGGCCATCGGCTGCCACAGTGAATGCACCACTCCGACAGCGGCATAGCAGTCGCGGATCTCGTCGCACAGGATGCGAACGCCGACAAGGTCGTGGATGTCGTCGAAGTCACGGCCCTTGACGATCATCTTCTGATAGATCGACCAGTAGTGCTTCGGCCGGCCCTCGACGATGGCGGCGATCTTCGACTTCGTCAGCGTGGCATTGATTTCGGAGCGCACCTTGGCCAGGTAGGTGTCGCGCGACGGCGCCCTGTCCGCCACCAGGCGGACGATCTCCTCGTACTTCTTCGGGTGCAGGATGGCAAATGCCAAATCCTCAAGCTCCCACTTGACGGTCGCCATGCCCAGCCGATGGGCAAGCGGCGCAATGACTTCCAGCGTCTCGCGCGCCTTGCGGGCCTGCTTCTCCGGAGGCAGGAACCGCATGGTGCGCATGTTGTGCAGCCGGTCGGCGACCTTGATCACCAGCACCCGGGGATCGCGGGCCATCGCGATGATCATCTTGCGGATGGTCTCGCCTTCGGCGGCGGTGCCCAGCACCACCCGGTCCAGCTTGGTGACGCCGTCGACAAGATGTCCCACCTCGTCGCCGAAGTCGGCCGTCAACGCCTCCAGCGTGTAGCCGGTGTCCTCGACGGTGTCGTGCAGCAGGGCGGCCACCAGCGTCGTGGTGTCCATGCCGAGTTCGGCCAGGATGTTCGCCACCGCCAGCGGGTGCGTGATGTACGGGTCTCCCGAGCGGCGCATCTGGTCGGCATGCCGCTTTTCTGCCACTTCGTAGGCCCGCTGCAGCAGTGGCAGGTCGGCCTTCGGGAAGAACTCGCGGTGAACGGCGACGAGCGGCTCGAGCACCGGGTCAACGGCGCTGCGCTGTGACGTCATCCGCCGCGCGAGCCGGGCACGCACGCGGCGCGAGGTGGAGGTCTTCGCAATGTCCGGCGCGGGCATCGGCGCGGTCTCTAGACCGTCGCTTGGCACCGGTGGTGATTGCACGGCCTGGCCCGTGCCCTGCTCGTCAGCCATCGTCACCTCCTCGCGCCAGACTTCGAGGATATCGCCTCAGATGGTGTACAGGCTGTTGACGGGCAGCGGTTCGAGCAGGTCGCGACCGTTGAGGGCGGCCAATTCGAGTACGACGGCGGCCCCGGTGACGTTTGCGCCCGCCGCGGTGAGCAGCCGCGTTGTGGCCGCCAGGGTGCCGCCGGTGGCCAGCACGTCGTCGATGATCACGATGTTGCGGCCGGTCAGATCGATGCCGTCGGCAGGGACTTCGAGCGTGGCCGAACCGTATTCCAGGTCGTAGGTCTCGCTGTAGACCGGCGGCGGCAGTTTGCCCGCCTTGCGCACGGCCAGCACCCCGATCCCGAGCTTGTTGGCGACCGCACCTCCGACCAGGAAGCCCCTGGCATCGATGCCCGCGACCAGTTCGGCATCGGCGGCGAACTCGGCCAGCGCGGCGGTGACGACGGCCAGTCCATGCGGATCGGCCAGTACCGGCGTCAGATCCTTGAACTGGATGCCCGGTTCCGGGAAGTCGGCGACCTCACGGGTCAGCGACTCGATGACGGCGACGACCTGTGTGCTCACGCCTCCAGCACCCACCTGTCCATGTTCCATCCCGCGCCCCACCGCGTCGGGTTGCTGCTCACGGCATACATCTTCTTCGATGTGATCAAGGTGCGCTGCTGGCGGTACAGGGGCAGCGTCGGCACGTCTGCCCACAGGATGGGCCCCGCCTCACCGAGCAGCCGGGCCAGCTCCTTGGGATCGGCGGTCACCGCGAGCGCGTCGATGATGCCGTCGATCCGCGGGTTCGTGTAGCCCGACAGGTTGTTGCCGTTGCCGGTGTGCAGGGCATAGGCGTCCATCGCCGACGAGCCGGTGGACCCGCTACCGGTGGACCCGCCGGTGCTGGCCAGCAGGATGTCGATCTCGTTGTTGCGCAACGTCAACGGTCCGGTGGTCGCCGAGCCCGAGTCCTGCACGGCGATGCCAGCGGGCGCGCAGGATTTGGAGATCGCGCCGACGGTCGCGGCGAGTCGCGCATTGGGCGTCTGGTAGCCGATCCGCACCGCCAGCGGCTGGTTGTCCAACGCGTCCCGCGCGGCGCCGGGGTTGGACGCGACGAACTGTTCGGCCCCGACGGCCTCGCCGCTTCCCACCGCTTCCTCGGTCACCGGATTGAGGCGGGTGTTGGCGATCGGCACCTCGGCGTTGCGTGCGATCACATCGCGGGGCGTGCACAGCGCGAGCGCCCGTCGTGCCTGTGGCTCGGCCATCGGACCCTGCGCGGCGAAGATCAGCTGCTCGACGCCGGCGGACGGGCTGTCCGCCTGGGTGTAGTCCTCGGGCATGTTGAGCACACCCGACGAGCCGGCTGGCGACGTCGACGACGTCCACAGAGCCGTTGTTGAGGCGGTCCTGGACATCGGCGCCGCGCGGGCTGACGGTGATCTTGTTGGTGACGGGTTTCGCCCCCCACCACTTGTCGTTCGCGACGAGCACCACCGCGCCGTCATCGCTGACCGAGTCCAGCTTGTAGGGCCCCGACGACGGGAACCGCTTCAAGTCGACGTTGGGCGTGAGGTTCCAGGTGCTGTTCCACGCCTGTGCGATGCGGTCGATGCTCGGGCGGTCGTTGTCGATGATCGCGGTGGTGACGTCGATACCGAGTTCGTCGGCGATGACATGTGAGGGCATCAGCGACGTCGCGGCGAACAACTGGCCGAAATCGACGAGTGCGCGGTCGGCGGCGAAGGACACCCTGGCCCGTTTCTGCCCCGGCGCGCAGTCGACGGTGGCGATTTCGCGGTAGCCGGCCTGATTCGCCGCCTCAAAGCCGGGAAACCGGCCGGACTGCGACGCCCAGGCAAGCACGAGATCGTCGCAGGTGACGGGTTTACCGTCGGAGTACACCGCCTTATCGCTGATCACATAGTCGAGCACCAGCGGCGCGCGGCCGACGACCGCGATGGTGCCGAAGTCGTGATCGCCGACGATCTGGCCGTCGGGGCCGTGATAGTTGAATCCGGTCAAAACCCTCGCGAACGCCTGCGGACCAGCCGACGCCGCACCGGCGACGGTGTTGGTGTTGTAGGTCGTCAACGTGCCGTCGACCGCGTAGGTGATCTCGCTTGCCGGGCTACTGGAGCAGGATGACACGCTCAACGCGCATGCGAGCGCGACTGTCACCGCGGCGGCGGTCCCCCGCAGGCGGGCCCTCATGTGGACTACCGCCGCCGGGTGTTCCGCTTACCCGCGGGTCGTCCGGTCCTGCTGGAGGTCGGTCGGATCGGCCGCGCACCCGGCGCAGGCTTGTCGGCGACCGCGTGCTTACCCGTCGCTGCTACCGCAGATGCGGCGCTCACGGTTTCCTTCTCGGCATCGGTGTCGGCGTCAGGCGCCGTGGTCTCGGCCGCCAGGCGGGACTTCTCGCCTGTCGGCTTGCGACGGTTGAGCACCCGGCGCGTGTGGGTGCGGACCAGCTCGGTGCGTTCGCGCAGTGTGACCAGAAGCGGGGTGGCGAAGAAGATCGACGAGTACGTACCGACGATGACGCCGACCAGCTGAACGAGCGCGAGGTCCTTGAGGGTGCCGACACCCAGCAGCCACACCGCAACCACCATCAGCGAGAGAATCGGCAGCACCGAGATCACGCTGGTGTTGATCGACCGCATGAACGTCTGATTGATGGCCAGGTTGGCCTGCTCGGCGAAGGTTCGACGAGTGGTGTGCTGGAAGCCGTGGGTGTTCTCCTCGACCTTGTCGAACACGATAACGGTGTCATACAGCGAGAAACCCAAGATGGTCAGCAGGCCGATCACGGTGGCAGGGGTGACCTCGAAGCCGACCAATGAATACACCCCAGCGGTGACGACGAGGTCGAAAGCCAGTGTTGCCATGGCAGCAATGGCCATGTAGCGCTCGTAGCGCACGGCGATGTAGATGGCCGCAAGCACCAGGAAGACCACAAGGGCCAGCAGCGCCTTGTTGGTGATCTGGCCGCCCCAGGTCTCCGATACCGCCGAATCGCTGATCGCCTGCTTGCTCGGCTGGCCGTCGAGCCCCTTGGGTTGGAACGCGTCGAACAGCGCGTCGCGCAGTTTGGTCGTTTCGTCGTTGTTCAGCGCTTCGGACCGGATCTGCACCGTCGCCGACGGGCCGTTGCCGACCATCACCACGGATTCGGCATCCTTGCCCAGCGCCTGGCTGAACACCGCTTCGGCACGTTCGGTGGTGACACCGGCGGCGGGCATCGACACCTTGGTGCCGCCCTCGAAGTCGATGCCGAACGTGAAGCCGCGCAACACCATGCTCGCGATGCAGACCCCGACGATCAAGCCGCTGATCGTGTACCAAAGCTTGCGCCGCCCGATGACTTCGAAGGCACCGGTGCCCGTGTAGAGCCGTACGAAGAAGCCGTGCCGCGGAGCGTCGGCTGCCGCGCTTTCCAGATCCGGCGCCTCCACTGCGCCGGATTCGGTCACGTCAGATGTGCGTTTGGCCATCGCCTATCCCCGTCCCGTCGCTGCGGAAACCCGGCGCTCGCGCGCGATCTGCTGCACGGCACCAAGGCCGTTGAGGGCCGGTTTGGACAGCAGCGTCGACTTCGACGCCAGGTACACCAGCGGCCACGTCACCAGGAACACCACCAGCACGTCGAGGATGGTCGTCAGGCCGAGGGTGAAGGCAAAACCCTTCACCTGGCCGACGGCCAGGACGTAGAGCACCACCGCGGCAAGGAAAGTCACCGCATTGCCGGAAATGATCGTCTTGCGCGCCCGCGCCCAGCCTCGCGGAACGGCCGACCGGAACGAACGGCCTTCGCGGATCTCGTCCTTGATGCGTTCGAAGAACACCACGAACGAGTCGGCGGTCATGCCGATACCGATGATCAGGCCGGCGATGCCGGCCAGGTCAAGCGTGTAGTTGATGTATCTGCCCAGCAGCACCAACAAGGCGAAAACCATTGCGCCCGAGGCAATCAGCGACAGGGCCGTCAGCAGCCCGAGCACGCGGTAGTACAGCAGCGAGTAGAGCAGCACCAACGCCAAACCGATCGCGCCCGCGATGAGGCCCGCCCGCAATGACGTCAACCCCAGTGTGGCCGAGACTGTTTCGGCCTCAGACGACTCGAACGACAGCGGCAACGATCCGTACTTGAGCACGTTGGCCAGCTCTTTGGCTCGCTCGGCGTTGAACTGTCCGGTGATCTGGGTGTTGCCGCCGGGGATCGCCTCCTCGATCTGCGGGGCGCTGACGACCTGCGAGTCAAGCGTGAATGCCGTCTGCGTGCCGACGTGAGATGCGGTGAAGTCCGCCCATACGTTGGCGGCGTCCGGCTTGAACTCCACCTGTACGACGTACTCGCCGCGCTGGGTGTCCATGCCGGAGCTGGCGTTCTTGATCTGCTCGCCGCTGATGATCGACTTGTCCAGCAGATACACCTGGGAGTGGTCGGTCGAGCAGGTCACCAGGGGCAGGTTCGGATCGTCGTTGCCTGCCAGGACGTCGTCCTCGTTGCAGCGGGTCGCCTGGAACTGCAGCGCCAGAATCTGGATCTGCTGTTCGGTGCTTTGCCGTAGTGCCTTCTCGTCGGCGATGCGCTGCGCAAGGTCCTTCTCTTGAGGCTTCGGTGCGGGACCCGGCGGCGCCGGGCTCGGCGGCGGCGCCTCTGGATAGGGACGCGGCTGCGGAGACTCCGGCGCGGGCTGCTCTGCGGGCGCGCCAGAATCGGCGCCCTGCTCAGCAGGCGCTCCCGGCACGCCGCCCCCTTCTGCGGGCGCCAGCGGGGCCTCCGGCGGGGCGGGCTGGCCTTCCGGCGGCGCCGGCTGACCCGCAGGCGGGGCCGGAAGGCCAGCCGGCGGCCCGCCCTGCGCCGGGCCGGCCTGCTCGCCCTGCTGCTGCGGTTGCTGCGCGGCGATCGCGTGGATCACCGGTCGGATGTAGAGCCGCGCCGTCTGACCCAGGTTGCGGGCCTCGCTGCTGTCGTTGCCCGGCACGGTGATCACCAGGTTGTCCCCGTCGATCACCACCTCGGATCCCGACACGCCAAGGCCGTTCACGCGAGACGCGATGATCTGCTGTGCCTGGTTCAGCGCGTCCTGGGTCGGCCGCGACCCGTCGGGCGTGCGGGCCGTCAGCGTGACCCTGGTGCCGCCCTGCAGGTCGATGCCGAGCTTCGTCTCGGCCTTCTTGTCACCGGTCAGAAAGACCAGGAGGTACACGCCGACCAGCAGCGCGAGGAAGATTGCCAGGTAGCGGGCAGGGTGCACCGGCGTCGAAGGCGATGCCACGTTTCTTTGGTCTCCTCGAGGTCAGGTCGTCAGCACCGCAAAGGGTACGTGGCCGTGCTGAGTGCCCGACTGTCAGTCGTCAGTTCAGTCGGTTCTGGTCCGTGCTGTTGTCCGTGATCTCCGTGGCCGTCGATTCGGGCTCGCCGGCATCGTCGATGTCGTCGTCGAGCTCGTCGTCTTCAACGATGCGGTCCCGCACGGCGAGCTTCATCCAGGTCGTCACGACGCCTGGTGCGATCTCGAGCTGCACGGTGTCGTCGGTGATGGCCCTGATTTCGCCCTGCAGGCCAGACGTGGTGTGGACGCGATCGCCGACCGTCAGCGAGTTGTGCAGGTCGATGGTCTTCTGCATCGCTTTCTTCTGCCGTCGCGATGCGAAGAACATGAACGCGCCCAGGATGATGAGCAGTGGTAGTAAGGCGACCAGATCCATGGCAGCAACTGTCTTTCGTCTCGATTGTCGATGACGGCCCTGGACCGATGGTGAGTCCTGAAGAGCCTTCTAGGTGACTAGTGTGCCATTGCGGCAGCTGATGGCCGAGCGACCCCGTGTTCTGGGCGGCCAATGCGCCGACCGCATGATTCCCTCGGGACTAGGCTCACACGGCGTGAGCACCCTCGAGCAGAGCCGCTATCTCGCCACCACGATCCCCGGTCCGCGTTCCAAGGAGTTGATCGACCGGAAGGTCGCCGCGGTATCCCGCGGCATCGGCAACACGATGCCGGTCTACACGGCGCGGGCAGGCGGCGGAATCGTCGAAGACGTCGACGGCAACCGCCTCATCGACCTCGGGTCGGGCATCGCCGTCACCACGATCGGCAATGCCTCACCGCGCGTCGTCGAGGCGGTGCGCGAGCAGGTCGCCGATTTCACCCATACCTGCTTCATGATCACGCCGTACGAGGAGTACGTCGCCGTCGCCGAGGCACTCAACCGCCTCACCCCAGGCGACTACGAGAAGCGCTCGGCGCTGTTCAACTCGGGCTCAGAAGCGGTGGAGAACGCCGTCAAGATCGCCAGGACGTACACCCACAAGCAGGCCGTGGTGTCCTTCGATCACGCCTATCACGGCCGCACCAACCTGACGATGGCGCTGACCGCGAAGTCGATGCCGTACAAGCACGGCTTCGGGCCGTTCGCGCCGGAGATCTACCGTGCGCCGCTGTCCTACCCGTTCCGCGACGCGGAGTTCGGCAAGGAGATGGCGACCGACGGCGAGGTGGCTGCCCGCCGCGCGATCAACGTCATCGAGAAGCAGGTCGGCGCCGCCAACCTGGCGGCGGTCATCATCGAGCCGATCCAGGGCGAGGGCGGGTTCATCGTCCCGGCGGACGGCTTCCTGCCCGCGCTGCTGGACTGGTGTGCGAAGAACGACGTGGTGTTCATCGCCGACGAGGTACAGACGGGGTTCGCGCGCACCGGCGCGATGTTCGCATGCGAGCACGAGGGCATCGTGCCCGACCTGATCGTCACCGCCAAGGGCATCGCCGATGGCCTTCCTCTTTCGGCGGTGACCGGCCGCGCCGAGATCATGGATGCGCCGCACGTCAGCGGGCTCGGCGGGACCTACGGCGGTAATCCGGTCGCATGCGCGGCCGCGCTGGCCACCATCGAGACGATCGAATCCGACGGGTTGGTGGCGCGGGCCGCTGAAATCGAGCAGATCATGAAGGACCGTCTGCACCGGTTGCAGGCCGAGGACGACCGCATCGGGGACGTCCGCGGCCGCGGCGCGATGATCGCGATGGAGATCGTGAAGCCCGGCACCACCGAACCCGACGGCGAGCTGACGGCGAAGTTGGCCGTTGGCTGCCACACCGCGGGCGTGATTGTGTTGACGTGCGGTACCTACGGCAACGTGTTGCGGTTCCTGCCGCCCCTGAGCATCAGCGACGACCTTCTCATCGAGGCCCTCGACGTACTCGCGCTCGTACTCGCCGACCTCTAGCGAACAGGCCGGCCTGTCGCGCGAGCAGACGCAAAAGTGCCTAATTTCCAGGGGTTTTGGGCACTTTTGCGTCTGCTCGCGCAGGAACGGAAGCCCAGAACGCTAGCTCGGCGGCGGCAGCCGCAGCAACAACCGGGCGCCACCCATGGGGCTCGTCTCGAGGGCGGCCGTTCCGCCGTGGATCTCGGCCTGCTGAGCCACCAACGCGAGGCCAAGGCCCGAGCCGGACCGTGCCGCCGTCGACCCTCGGGAGAACCGGTCGAAGACGGCGGCCCGCTCTTCTTCCGGCACGCCGAGGCCGTTGTCGTCGACTGTGATCTCGACGCCGTCCACGGAACTGATTGCGGCCAGCCGGATCTCGGTGGCTCCACCGTGTTTCACAGCGTTGGTGATCGCGTTGTCGATGACCAGCCGCAGGCCCGCGGGCATCCCGACCATGAGCACGGTGGTGGGTGACGCCAAAGAAACATCCAGATCGGGGTAGTTGCGCACGGCGTCATGGGCGGCCCGATCGAGTAGGTCGGTGATGTCGACAGGGACGAAGTCGGCGACGGTGGTCAACTCTCCCTGGGCCAGGCGCTCCAATGCCGAGAGCGTCGCCTCGATCCGGGTCTGGGTGCGCATGACGTCGGCGATCACCTCCTTGCGCTGCTCATCGGGAAGGTCGAGGGTCGAGAGCACCTCGAGGTTGGTACGCATCGCGGTCAGCGGCGTGCGGAGCTCGTGGGAAGCGACGGCCGCGAAATCCCTTGCGGACTCCAGCGCGGCCTTGGTGCGCTGCTGTTCGTCGCCGATGCGGGCAAGCATTCCCTCGACCGCCTCGGCGATCTCGACGGCCTCCCGCACCCCGCGCACCTTCACCTCGTCGGGGTTGGACTGCGCGTTGATCACCCGGGCCTGCTCGGCGAGCACGCGGAAGGGGTTGATCATGATCAGCCACAGCACCGAGGCGACCACCGCTGTCGCGACGATGACCCCGCCACAGATCAGCAGTACGCGTCGGTGCAATTCGTCGATACGCCTTTGCGTTTCGGCCAGCGGAGAGCCGATGGCAATAGATGCCTTACCGGCGGTGAACGTGCGGACCCGGTACTCCACGCCGTCGATCGTCGTGCTGGCGTAGCCGTTGTCCAACTGCGGCAGGACGATGTCCTTCGGCACCGAGACGGTGACGCCGTCGACGCGGGCCGTCCGCACGAGCTCGCCGTTGGGAGACGGCTGGACGAGTCCCAGGCTCTCGGAGTTGCGCAGCAGTGAGCTGATGTCTCCGAGGCTGCTGACCGAATCGAGGCGACGGTCGAGCTGGCTGTACTGGTCGTTGGTCACGCCGAACCAGACCCACGCCCCGAGAATGATGACAAGCGCGACCACCGACAGGGCGGCGACGATGACGATGATGCGCAGCGACATGACGCGCGCCAGCAGTCGGTAGAGGCGTTGGACAAGTCGCACTACGGCACAGTGCCACCCCGCGTGGGCAGACGCAAAAACCTAGCGGTGGGCGAGTCGGTCGCCGCGGCCGAACATGCCACCCCATGTGCGGTGTCGAGGCTCCGGCTCTTCTTCTGCCGGCCGGATTTCCGTCACGTCTTCCGACGCGGCAGGCTCTGTCGTGGTCATCGCCGAGCGCTGCGCGTACCGGACGTCACGCGCGCTCCGGATCGACAGCCGCCCGAGCGCAATCGCACCGAGGAAGATGATCAGCGCGCCGAGCCCATAGAAGTAGGCCAACTCCAGGCCAACGCGCTGGGTCTCGGTCGTGGCCACCGGAGCGCCGATGTCGCCGAGACCCAACGGCCCGGCCAGCGCCCGCCCGACGACGAACCACGCGCCTGCGAAAACCGTCAACCAGGCGCCGAGCATGGCGGTGAACCGGTTGCGCGAGCTCAGCAGCAAGAAGCCGCCCACGGCGGTCGCAACGCCGGGCAGCACCTCGAGCCAGCCACGTGCCGCCGTCCATGCCCACACCCGGTCGGGGCTGAACGCAAAATCGAAGTACGGCCCGACGAACGGGATGAGCGCACCCCAGATGCCGAGCAATATCAGCAGAAAGCCACTTGCCGCGCCACGGCTGCGCGGCATCTGCAGCCTGCCGCCACCGGCACGAACACGCGCGTCACTCATTGATGCCTCCTCGGTCCCCGACGGGATACCCAACCCGGCGGCGGAGTACCCCCACCCGCGTGCCCGTAACCGAGATTCACAGCAGATAGACAGGCTCACCAGTTAGCGGGAATATAGTTAGCTTTGCTAACGTAGTTAGATGTAGGCGCAGCGTCGCGCAACCCTTCCCGTTGATATTTTTTAGGACTTCCTGATGCCGATTGATACCCGCGACGAGCGACTCGAACGCCGCATCGCCGACCTGAAAGCCTCCGACCCGCAGTTCGCCGCCGCCAGTCCCGACGACACGGTCTCCGCCGCCATCGAGCGGCCTGAGCTCCCGCTCGCGCAACTCGTCGCGACCGTCTTCGACGGCTACTCCGACCGCCCCGCCCTCGGGGCCCGAGCCCTCGAGTTCACCACGGATGCCGACACCGGCCGCACCACGGCCGAACTACTCCCCCGCTTCCACACCATCTCCTACGGCGAGCTCGCCGAACGCGTCCAAGCGATCACCAACGCCTTGGCCGACGACCAGGTCCGTCCGGGCGATCGTGTTGCACTGTTGGGCTTCACCAGTGTCGACTACACATCCGTCGACATCGCGCTGATCGGCCTTGGCGCGGTCTCCGTACCGCTGCAGACAAGCGCACCCGTCGCGACGCTCCTGCCGATCGTCGCCGAGACGGAGCCCACGGCGATCGCCGCCGGCGTCGACCATCTCGCCGACGCCGTCGACCTGATCCTGGCCGGGCCCGCACCGGCCTGCCTGATCGTGTTCGACTACCTGCCGCAGGTCGACGACCACCGCGACGCCGTCGCCGCCGCGAAATCGCGCCTGGCGCAGGCAGGTAGCGCGACACGAGTCGTCGTCCTGGGTGACCTCATCGAGCGTGGAGCCAACCTGCCCGCCGCGGCGCCGGTCATCGCTGACGACACCGATCCGCTGACCCTGTTGATCTATACCTCCGGCAGCACCGGCGCTCCGAAGGGAGCGATGTACACCGATCGCATGGTCGCCAAATCGTGGGGCCGCTCGGCCAGGGGGCACTGGGGTGATCCCGGCACACATCCGTCGATCAGCCTCAGCTTCATGCCGATGAGTCACATGATGGGCCGCAGCATGCTCTACGCCACGCTGGGCGTAGGCGGCACGTCGTATTTCGCTGCGCGCAGCGACCTTTCGACGTTCCTCGAGGACCTCGCGCTGGTCCGGCCGACCCAACTGAACTTCGTGCCGAGGATCTGGGACATGATCTCCGCCGAGATCCAGAGCGAACTGGACCGCAGGCCCGACGAAAGGGCCGAGGTGTTGAACGAGGCACGTCGGCAGCTGCTCGGCGGTCGCTACGTGATGGCGTTGACGGGTTCGGCTCCGATCTCGCCCGAGATGAAGGCGTTCGTCGAGGAGCTGCTCGATATGCACTTGACCGACGGCTACGGCTCGACGGAAGCCGGCGCGGTCATGGTGGACGGGCTGCTGCAGCGACCGCCGGTGGTCGACTACAAGCTCGTCGACGTGCCCGACCTCGGCTACTTCCACACCGACCGCCCGCACCCACGCGGCGAACTGCTGGTGAAGTCCGAGGGTCTGTTCCCCGGCTACTACAAGCGGCCCGAGCTGACGGCCGAGATGTTCGACGACGACGGCTACTACCGCACCGGCGACATCTTCGCCGAGGTCGGCACCGACCAGTTCGTGTACCTGGACCGCCGCAACAACGTCCTCAAGCTCTCTCAGGGCGAGTTCGTCACCGTCTCCAAGCTGGAAGCCGCGTTCGGCGACAGCCCGCTGGTCCGGCAGATCTACGTGTACGGCAACAGCGCGCGCTCCTATCTCCTGGCGGTGGTCGTCCCTACCGACGAGGCACTGGCACGCCACGACGGCACGGCCCTCAAAACCGCTGTGGGCGAATCGCTTCAGGACGTCGCGAAGGCAGCTGGGATGCAGTCCTACGAGATCCCGCGCGACTTCCTCATCGAGACGACACCGTTCACCCTGGAGAACGGCTTGCTGACCGGCATCCGCAAGCTGGCCCGGCCGAAGCTCAAGGAGCACTACGGCGACCGCCTCGAGCAGCTCTATGCGGAGTTGGCCGACGGTCAGGCCGACGAGTTGCGTGCACTGCGGCAGAGTGGCGGCAACGGGCCGGTGCTTCTGACCGTCATCCGCGCTGCCGGTGCGCTGCTCGGCGCGGCGGCCTCCGACGTGCAGGCCGACGCGCACTTCACCGATCTCGGTGGTGATTCGTTGTCGGCGTTGACGTTTGCCAACCTGCTGCGCGAGATCTTCGCTGTCGAGGTGCCTGTCGGCGTCATCGTCAGCCCGGCCAGCGACCTGGCCGCGCTCGCCGCCTACATCGAGGCCGAGCGCCGACCCGGCGCCAAGCGTCCGACGTTCGCCTCCGTGCACGGCCGCGGCGCGACCGAAGTGCGCGCGAATGATCTGACGTTGGACAAGTTCATCGACGCCGAGACCCTCGCCGCGGCGCCATCGCTGCCTGGCCCGAGCGCCGAGGTGCGCACGGTATTACTCACCGGCGCAACCGGATTCCTCGGTCGCTATCTGGCGCTGGAGTGGCTGCAGCGGATGGATCTCGTCGGCGGCAAGGTGATCTGCCTGGTCCGCGCCAAGGACGACGGCGCCGCCCGTGAACGCCTCGATGCGATCTTCGACAGCGGTGATCCCGAACTGCTTCGCCTCTACCGCCGCCTGGCCGCCGAACATCTCGAGGTGATCGCCGGCGACAAGGGCGAGGCCAACCTCGGGCTCGATCAGGACACCTGGCAGCGGCTCGCCGATACCGTCGACCTCATCGTCGACCCGGCGGCACTGGTCAACCACGTACTGCCGTATGACCAGCTGTTCGGACCCAACGCGCTCGGCACCGCGGAGCTCATCCGCATCGCGCTCACCACCAGGATCAAGCCGTTTACGTACGTCTCGACCATCGGCGTCGGTGCGGGCATCGAACCGGGCATGTTCACCGAGGACGCGGACATCAGGATCATCAGCGCCACTCGCAAGGTCGACGACAGCTACGCCAGGACGGCTACGCGAACAGCAAGTGGGCCGGAGAAGTACTTCTGCGCGAGGCGCACGACCTGTGTGGTCTGCCGGTGTCGGTGTTCCGCTGCGACATGATCCTTGCCGACACCACCTATGCCGGTCAGCTCAACGTGCCGGACATGTTCACCCGAATGATGCTGAGCCTCATCGCCACCGGGATCGCGCCAACGTCGTTCTACGAACTCGACGCAGGCGGGAACCGGCAGCGGGCGCACTACGACGGCCTGCCGGTGGAATTCATCGCCGAGGCGATATCCACACTCGGTGCGGACGTCCTCGACGGGTTCGAGACCTACCACGTGATGAACCCGTACGACGACGGTATCGGACTCGACGAGTTCGTCGACTGGCTGATCGCCGCGGGCTACCCCGTACAACGCGTCGGCGACTACGCGGCCTGGCTGGGGCGGTTCGAGACGGCGATACGCGCGCTGCCCGAACGGCAGCGGCAGGCGTCGCTGTTACCGCTGCTGCACAACTACCAGCGGCCGGACAAGCCGATCCGCGGGTCGATCGCACCGACCGTCCGTTTCCGCGCCGCCGTGCAGAGCGCGAAAGTCGGTCGGGACAAGGACATTCCGCATGTCACACCGGAGGTCATTGTCAAGTACGTCACCGACCTGGAGCTGCTCGGGCTGCTGTGACGCGCTGACCGGCGCTAGGTCGCCAGACCGAGGACAAGCAGCACGACGGCGATCAAGGGAAACGTGCCCTGCGTGACGGCGGCGCGCGCCTTGTCCGGCGATGACGCGAGAAGCACGGCCGCCGCCGCGAGCATCGACCCGACGCCCGCGAATGCCAGCGCGGCGCCCACCGCGGTGTGTCCCAGGCCGATAGCGACGATGCCGACGGCCGTCACAATCGCCAGGAACAGATTGTAGAAGCCTTGGTTGAACGCCAGCAGCTTGGTGGTCTCGGCCTCTTCCGGCGTAGTGCCGAATGTCGCGCGGGTGCGCGGCGACGTCCACGTCAGCGACTCCATCACGAAGATGTAAACGTGCAGCAGTGCAGCGAGCCCTGCGAAAATCAGTGCGGCGGTGATCATTGCGACTCCCTTGCTACTCGAACAGGCCCTGCTGCCCCAGCCCGGACACCCCGCTGGGCGGGGTCATCCCGAGGTGCGTCCACGCCTGTGCCGTGGCGACCCGGCCCCTCGGCGTGCGGGCGAGCATCCCGGCCCGCACCAGGAACGGCTCGCACACCTCCTCGACCGTGGTGGCTTCCTCGCCGACCGCGACCGCGAGGGTGGAGACACCGACAGGGCCGCCGCCGAAACTCCGGGTGAGCGCGGACAGCACGGCACGGTCCAGCCGGTCAAGGCCGAGCTCATCGACGTCGTACACCTCCAGCGCGTATTTCGCGATATCGCGCGTGATCACCCCGTCGGCGCGGACCTCGGCGTAGTCGCGCACCCGGCGCAGCAGCCGGTTGGCAATGCGTGGCGTTCCCCTTGAGCGACGGGCGATCTCGGACCCCGCATCGGCGCCGAGCTCGATACCGAGGATGCCCGCCGACCGAGTCAGGACGCGCTCCAGTTCGGCAGGCTCGTAGAAGTCCATGTGGGCGGTGAAGCCGAACCGGTCACGCAACGGGCCGGTGAGCGCACCCGACCGGGTGGTGGCGCCGACCAGGGTGAAGGGCGCGACCTCGAGCGGAATCGACGTTGCGCCAGGGCCTTTCCCGACGACGACGTCGACCCGGAAATCCTCCATCGCCAGGTACAGCATCTCCTCGGCGGGCCGTGCGATGCGGTGGATCTCGTCGATGAACAACACGTCGTGCTCGACGAGGTTGGACAGCATCGCGGCAAGGTCGCCTGCGCGCTCCAGCGCGGGGCCCGACGTCACCCGCAGCGCCGAGCCCAGTTCGGCGGAAATGATCATCGCCAGCGACGTCTTGCCGAGCCCCGGTGGACCGGACAGCAGGATGTGATCCGGTGTGCCGCCACGGTTCTTGGCGCCCTCGATGACCAGTTGCAGCTGTTCGCGCACCCGCGCCTGCCCGATGAATTCGCCGAGCGACCGCGGGCGCAGGCTGGCGTCGATGTCACCCTCGCCGACGGTCAGCGCCGCAGAGACGTCGCGGTCCTCTGATTGATCATCGCCGTCGTCGCTGAAGCGGCTCATTTGTTACCCAGCAGAGACAGCGCCGAGCGCAACGCCGTCGACTGCGTCGCCTCCGGCTCGTTGGCCAGCACCTTGTCGGTGGCCTCCTCGGCTTGCTTCAGCGCAAAGCCAAGTCCGACAAGGGCTTCCACCACCGGTCCGCGCACCGAATGGCCGTTGACGGCGGGCAGCCCGATGGCGGCCCCGATCGGGCCGACCTTGTCACGAAGCTCGAGCACCATCCGTTCGGCGCTGCGCTTGCCGATCCCGGGCACCCTGGTCAATGCCGCCACGTCGCTGTCGGCCAGCGCCTGCCGCAACGCGGGCGCGTCGTGCACCGCCAGCGTGGCCAGGGCGATCTTGGGGCCGACGCCGGACACCGACAGCAGGGTGCTGAACAGGTCCCGTGCGTCGGAGTCGGGGAAGCCGAACAGCGTCATCGAATCTTCGCGCACGATCATCGCGGTCACCAGCCGGGCCTCGGTTCCGCGCCGAAGGGTGGACAGCGTCGAGGGCGTCGCGTTGACGCGATAGCCGACGCCGCACGCCTCGATGACCACATGGTCGAGGGCCACGTCGAGAACTTCTCCGCGAATGGATGCGATCATCGTGCCGCCTTGAGTCGTGCCTTGTACTTCTTCTGCTGTTCGGCGGCCAGTGCTTCGGCCGCCGCCATCCGTGCCAGCATCGGCGCGCGCCAACAGTGGCAGATGGCAAGCGCCAACGCGTCCGCGGCGTCCGCGGGTGTCGGTTTGGTCTGCAGCGTAAGGATTCTGGTCACCATCGCGGTGACCTGAGCCTTGTCGGCATTGCCGTTGCCGGTGACCGCGGCCTTCACCTCGCTGGGTGTGTGGAAGTGGACGTCGATGCCGCGTTTGGCGGCGGCCAGCGCGATCACCCCGCCCGCCTGTGCGGTGCCCATCACCGTCGAGACGTTCTGCTGGGAGAACACCCGCTCGATCGCGACGACGTCCGGGCGGTGGGTGTCCATCCAGTGATCGACCGCGTCGCTGATGATCAGCAGGCGCTGGTGCAGCGGAGCGTCGGAAGGCGTGCGGACGACGTCGACGTCCAGCGCGATGACCTGCCGGCCCTTCCCGCTTTCGATCACGGAGAGCCCGCAGCGCGTCAACCCGGGATCGACTCCCATTACGCGCACGCCAAACCACCTTCTGTGAACACCTGTTCGACGGCAGCCTAGCGTGGTTGACCGACGCGGCCCGGGAAAGACACGCCCCCCGGCTGAGCGCGTACGGTCAGCGCAACGCCTCGGTGCTGCGGGCCCAGCGCGCGGCCGGCAGCGAGCAGCGGTTCGGTGCTGCGCAGGGTGCGCGCAAGAACGAAAGCGCCCTCGAGTGCCGCTACCAACGCGACCGTGATGTCGCGCGCGGTCTGTTCGGCCAGCCCGCGAGCGACGAAGTAGGCAGTGCCGCCGTCGAGCCATCCGTTGAACACGGCCGCCGACGTGTCGCGCAGTTCCGCTACCGTGTCGGCGGTCTCGGCGGCGACGCTCGCGACGGGGCACATATTCGCGAACCCCGTCGATGCCATGTCCTCGGCGGCCTGGGCGAAGACGGCCTCGATGGCCTCGCCAAGGTCGTCGTGTGGGTCGACGAGCGTCGGGATGAGCAACCCGTAGGCGACGCCGGCGTTGACCAACGCCTCCCTGGCGATCTGCACTTTGCCGCCCGGGAAGTGGTGGTAGAGCGACCCGATCGGGGCGCCCGATGCCGCCACGACATCCTTCATGCCGACGGCCGCGTAACCCTTGTGGCGCATCAGTTCGGCGGCCGCGGTCAAAATCGATTCTCTGGTTGACCTTGCCAACGTGACCTCCTCGCGACACACTAGAGCATACGTTCTAGAATCAACGTTCTAATGGAGGTTGGCAGATGAAGTCGGTGGAAGTCGCGGCAGGCACCCTCGAATATCGCGAAGAAGGCGACCCGGATGGACCGCCCGTCGTGTTGCTGCACGGACTGCTGATGAACGACGCACAGTGGAACCTCGCGCTTCCACTGCTGCCGCCGGCGTTCCGCTATCTGTTGCCGGTGCTGCCGATCGGCGGACACCGCGTCCCGATGCGTGACGATGCGGACCTCACGATGACGGGGATGGTCAACATCGTCGCGGACTTCCTCGACGCGCTGGACCTGACCGACGTGACACTCGTCGTGACGGACTGGGGTGGCCCGCTGTTCCTCACCGATGTCGGGCGCGACCAGACGTATTGCCCGGCTGGTGATCTGCCCGTCGGAGGCGTTCGACAACTTTCCGCCGGGTTTCCCCGGCAAAGTCACCTGGGTGGCGACCCGCACGACGGGCACCGTCGCACTGGCCATGAAGCAGATGCGCATTCGTTGGTTGCGCGATCGATTCTTCATGTTCGGGATGATGGCGAGGAGATCCATCCCGCAGGACGTCATCGAGGCGTGGACCGCGCCGGGCATTGCCGACAAACGGATCCGGCGCGACCTGCTCAAGTACAGCCGGACGAAGTTTGCGAAGGCCGAACTGGTGCGCGCCACCAACCGAATTGCCGACTTCACCGGCGACGTGCTGGTGCTGTGGAGCCGAAACCGGGTGATGCCCGTCGCGCACGCCGAAGCCCTAGCCGACTTGACCGGCGGCACACTGCGATTGATCGACGACGCCTACGTGCTGGTCATGCTCGATCAGCCCGAGGCGACCGCCGAGGCGATCGGCGCCTTCCTCCGCGAGACGGCAACTGCGCAGGGAAAGTTCGAGTAACGACGGGCGTGGTTGCCGTCTCGACGCTGGGTCAGTCGTCGTCGAGGAGGGCGGCGACGTCGTCGGGGATGTCGATGTTGGTGTAGACGTCCTGCACGTCGTCGCTGTCCTCGAGCGCGTCCACCAGCCTGAGCACCTTGCGGGCGCCGTCGAGGTCGACGGGCACCGTCACCGACGGCTGGAAGCTGGCCTCGGCCGACTCATAGTCGATACCCGCATCCTGCAGCGCGGTGCGCACGGCGACCAGATCGCTTGGCTCGCAGATGACTTCGAAACTGTCGTCGAGGTCGTTGACGTCCTCGGCGCCCGCTTCGAGCACCGCGGTGAGCACGTCGTCCTCGGTCAGTCCGTTCTTCTCCAGCGTGACGACGCCCTTGCGGGAGAACAGATACGACACCGACCCCGGATCGGCCATGTTGCCGCCGTTGCGGGTCATCGCGACGCGCACCTCACCGGCGGCGCGGTTGCGGTTGTCGGTGAGGCATTCGACCAGGACCGCCACACCGTTGGGTCCGTAGCCCTCATAGGTGATGTTCTGCCAGTCGGCGCCGCCCGCCTCCTCGCCTGCGCCGCGCTTGCGGGCCCGCTCGATGTTGTCGTTGGGCACCGAGGTCTTCTTGGCCTTCTGGATGGCGTCGTACAGCGTCGGGTTGCCGGCCGGATCGCCGCCGCCGGTTCGCGCCGCCACCTCGATGTTCTTGATCAGCTTGGCGAAGTTCTTACCCCGCCGGGCATCGACGATCGCCTTCTTGTGCTTGGTGGTGGCCCACTTGGAATGGCCGCTCATGCAGGTACTACCTCTTTCACTACTGCTTTCCGTGCAGATGAAGTCCGATCAACGAGTCTACGTGGACGTTTATGCCCTACGGCGCCGCGTCGGGTGGCGTCAGCGCCACGATCCGGTATCCGACACCCGCGGGCCAGCCGAGGTGGCCGCGCAGATGCACCTGAACCCACGTCACCGGCGCCCCCGACGGGTCGTCGGTGAACGTCGCGCCCGCGTCGACGATCGCGCTCGTCTCGCCGGAGCCCTGCAGCAGCACCGAGACCGACAGCGTCGCCTCACCGAGGCGGGCGCGGTCGTACTGCAGACTGTCGGGGACGAAGAACGACGTGGCCAAGTTCGGCGTCCGGATGCCACGCGGTGCGTTCGGCGACCGACGCAACATCAGGCCAGACACCTCGGGCTTACCGTCGAACCACACGGTGCCGACGTATTCGGTGCGCCGCGCCTCACCACCGACCGCCAGCCGCACCAGCGTGTCGATGCGGGGCTGCGGCACGATCTCGATCGTCAGATTCACCGGAGCTCACCCTCGATGTAGCGCTGCAGGTTCGGCGCGATGGCGGCGACGAGTTCATCATCGCTCATCGACGCGAGCGGTTCGATCTTCCAGATGTAACGCATCATCGCCAGCCCCATGATCTGAGACGAGATCAATCCGCTTCGCACCATCCGGTCGCGCTGGTCGACGCCGAGTTGCGACACCCCCATCAGGCTGCTTTCGACAACCCTGCGCAGTTTTTCGCGGGTGCTCGGCTCGTGTGCTGCGGTCTGCAGCACCGCCCGCAGCACCGGACCGATCTCGTCGTCGGCCCATGCACCCAGCATCAGTCTCAGCAGCGCGCTGCCGAGCTCTCCGACCGGTGTCGTCCAGCTCTTCGCGACGCTCTCGAGCCAGCGCGCGGGCGGATTCGTCGCCGCATCGAGCAGGCCGTCCTTGGACCCGAAGTAGTGGTAGACGAGGGCCGGGTCGACGTCGGCCGCGCGAGCGACGGCGCGGATCGTCGTTCCCGCCCAGCCGGTGTCGGCGAACGCTTCCCGCGCCGCGGCGAGGATCCTGGCCGCCAGCACCCCGCGCTCATCCCTCGGACCTGGGGGTATGGCCTTCTTCGGCATCTCTGTGATCCTCCTCGCTAATTTCCTCTTGCGTTGAGACTTGTTTCATCGTACCGTGAAACTAGTTTCAACGGAACGTGAAAATCAGGAGCATGAATGACCGCCACCCCGCAGAGCCCGATGTCGTCGTCGTCGGCGCAGGCCCCGTCGGCCTCGTCGCCGGATGCGAGCTCGCCCGCCGCGGCGTTCGCAGTCCGGATCGTCGACAAGCTCGACAAGCCAACGGACGAGTCGCGGGCGATCGCCATCCACGCCCGCAGCCTCGACATGTTCGACCGGATGGGCATCGTCGACGACCTCGTCGCAACCGGGGTCAAGTCGACGAACATGCGGATGCTCAGCGGTGACCGGCAGCTGGTCCAGGTCAGGTTCGGCGGCGTCGACAGCGCCTTCCCCTACTCCCTGCTCACCGCACAGACCGAGACCGAGCGCGTACTCACCGAGCGGCTCGGCCAGCTCGGTGTCACGATCGACCGCGGCGTGGAACTCGTCGAACTGAGCGAGCACGACGACGCCGCCGCGCTGACCCTGCGTCACACCGACGGGTCGACGGAGACGGTGACAACCTCCTGGGTCGTCGGCACCGACGGCGCTCACAGCACGGTGCGACACCTGGTCGGAACCAAACTGCAGGGATCGTTTCAGGGCGAGCGGTTCATTCTGGGCGACTGCGACGCCGAGCACGAAATGGACGAGGAGTCGATGTACACCGTCTTCTCCCCAGAGGGAACGGTGATCGCGATGCCGATGCGTGCCGGCAGGGCGCGGCTGATGGCACAGATCCACGACGCGCCGGGCACGCAGGTGAACCTGCATCCGTCGCAGGACGACCTGCAGCGGATCCTCGACGACCGGGTCGGCGGCATCAGGATCACCTACAGCCACTGGCTGACCTGCTTCGAGATTCACCACGGCCAGGTGTCTGCCTACCGGCACGGCCGAGTGTTCCTGGCAGGCGATGCGGCGCACATCCACAGCCCGGCAGGCGGACAGGGCATGAACACCGGAATGCAGGACGCCTTCAACCTCGCCTGGAAACTCGCCGCGGCCGTTCACGGCGAGGGTGGCCAGACACTGCTCGACAGTTACCACGCCGAACGCCATCCCGTCGCCGAGAAGGTGATCGGTTTCACCACCAAATTGACCAAGGCAGGCACGCTGCGCGGCGGCGCCCGCGTGGTCCGCAACGCCATCCTGCGCATGGTGGGCAACATTCCCGCGGTCGGCGAGAAGCTGGCGAGCATCGTCGAGGAGATCGAGGTCGGCTACGAAGGCAGCCCCGCGGTGCGCGGCGACCGCGTTCCGCGGGCGAAAATCGCTGCCGGCCAACATGTCCCGCATATCACCGATACGACGTTGCAGAAAGCAGATCAGCACGCTGTGCGGCGCGGACAATCCCGGTCACACGGTGCTGACCGTCACGGCGGGCAAGCCCGCCCCCGCCGCCGGGCCCGCCGGTCAGGTACAGGTGCTCGTCACCTCCGACATCACCCCGGTCGGCGGGTATGACGCCGTCATCGCCGATCCCGACGGGGTGGTCGCGAAGCGCTACGGCCTGCGCGACGGCGGTCGCGTGGTGGTCCGGCCGGACGGCTACATCGGCGCCGTCACCGAACTCGACGACCAGGCCGGCGTCGCCGACTACTTCGCGCAGATAGCGCGGTGACAGCGATGTACACCTACGAGAAATTCGGGCCGGTTTAGAGCCATGAGCAATTTCTCGGGCCGACGGGACATTTCACGAAACAAATAGGGCGGGACGCGGGTGGCGGGTTTTCTGAATTGCTACCCTGCGTAAATGCCTTGGTCGCGCCGATTGGTTAGCCGATGAATGGGGCGCAGCGATGGTGGCATGGCCTCGACCACTACTACTGGCTCACCGCTTTTCTCGCCGCCCGTGGACTCCAGAAGACCACCTGTCGCCTGGTTGCGCTGGTCATATTCGGGTTGAGCACCATTTCCATAATGTTGATCTGGAGCCCGACAGGTCCACATGGCCTCCGTAATCAGGTCCTGTCGGTCGTCGTCGCGGTGTGTTGCTGGGGGATGTCTGCTCTGTGGCTGAGGGGCCGCTGGCCGAGCGCCCTCCAGTCCCGTATATGCGTCTGTCTTGGATCGGTCTGCATCGCGATTTCGTGCCTGATCCAGGCCGATCCGCTGGCCGGACTGTTCGGCGCCACCGCGTTCACACTTGTCTGCTTTTACGCCGCGGTTTTCCACACCACACAGTGGCTGACCGTGAGCTGGGTGGTGACCGGCGTGACGCTGATCGTTCTCGGGTTCAAACTGGCCGCCACCGATATCGCGTTCGCGATCTCGTCGGTGCTGCTGGTCGGATCCATCGTCATGTTCGTATCGCTCACCGGGAAGGCGGCGATCTGGCTCGTCGACGCCGACATCCTGCACGAGAACTTCGAGCCGTTGACCGGGTTGTGCAACCGGGACGGCTTCTACGAGAAGGCCACCACCCTGCTGGCATCGCGCAGCCGCGGCGACGACCGCTTCCTCGCCGTCGCCGTGGTCAATCTGGACACCTTCTCGTTGGTGGGCGAGTTCTCCGGCGTCACCGGATCCAATCGGGCCCGGGTGGAGATCGCCGCGCGCCTGCGCGAAACCGCGCGACGGGATGCGGTGCTTGCCCACATCGCCGATTCCGAATTCGTGATCGGCGATCTCTTCGACAGTGACGACGCGTCGGCGCTCATCGAACGCGTACGCGGCACCGTTTCGGGTTCACCGTCTCGCCTGTCGGCCAGCATCGGGGTGGTGACCACCGCCCTGGCGCCCCTGGTGCAGCTTCCGCCGCACGATGTCCTCGACGAGCTGCTGTCGATCGCCACCAACGCGATGTACGAGTCGCGCAAGGGCGGCGGCAACCAGGTCACTTACGTCCGGAGTCCGTCGCTCACGGTGCTCGACGATCCCGGCCACGACGAGTGGTTCACCAACGAGGAGCCCGCCTAATTGTTAGGCACGGCCGGTGACGATGTCGACGAACAGTCGATGGATGCGGCGATCGCCGGTCATCTCGGGGTGAAAAGCCGTCGCCAGCATCCGGTCTTGCCGGACCGCGACGATGTGGTCGGCGGCCCTGCCGAGCACACGCACTTCGGGGCCGACGCGCTCCACCCATGGCGCCCGGATGAACACCGCATGCACCGGGCTGTCGAGGCCCTCGAACTCGATGTCACCTTCGAATGAGTCGACCTGTCGACCGAAGGCGTTGCGCCGCACCGTCATATCGATGCCCTTCAGCGGGGCGGCGTCACGGCCTGCGGCGCCGGCATCCAGGATCTCGCTGGCGAGCAGGATCATTCCGGCGCACGAACCGTAGGCGGGCATGCCGTCGGCGATCCGCGATCGAAGCGGATCGAGCAGTTCGAACTCCCGCAACAGGTGCGTCATCGTGGTGGACTCTCCACCTGGTATGACGAGCGCGTCGACGGCGTCGAGTTCACCGCGGCGACGCACGGTGATCGCCTCGGCGTCCGCTTCACGCAGGGCGGCCAGGTGTTCGCGGGTATCGCCCTGCAGCGCGAGCACCCCGATGCGGACGCTCACGGTTTGACGTCACGCTTGTAGCGGGTCAGCCCTTCCTGCATCACTGCCGCCACCATCTCGCCGGTGCGAGTGAAGATCTTGCCCTGCGTCAACGACCGGCCACCGGAGGACGACGGCGAGGACTGGTCGTACAGCAGCCATTCGTCGGCGCGGAACGGGCGCATGAACCACATCGCGTGGTCCAGCGACGCCACCATCAGGTGCTTGCGCTCCTCGAGGTGGGTCACCTGCGCCGAGCCAAGCAGGGTGAGGTCGCTCATGTAGGCCAGCGCGCAGATGTGCAGCACCGGATCGTCGGGCAGGGGGTCGCGGTGACGGAACCAGACCTGCTGTTGGGATGCCTTGCCGGGCAGGAGCTTGAGCTGCTCGCGTGGCACGATCCGGACGTCCCACTCCGCGAACTGCTGGAATCCGGCGTCGTCGAACGCACCGCCCTTCGAATTGAAATTCGGCAGGTCGTCGGGCGGCACCGCGTACGGCATGGCGTCCTGGTGTTCGATTCCGCTCTGGTCCGTCTGAAACGATGCCGACATCGAGAAGATGGTCTCGCCGTGCTGGATCGCGTTGACGCGCCTCGTGACGAACGAGCCGCCGTCACGGAGCCGTTCGACGATGAAGACGGTGGCCGCCTTGGCGTCGCCGGGCCGCAGAAAGTATCCGTGCAGCGAGTGGACCTGATATCTCGGGTCGACGGTTCGGACGGCCGAGACCAGGGATTGGCCCGCGACGTGGCCGCCGAATGTCCGCTGCAGAAACCCCGATTCGGGGCTGAATACGCCACCGCGGTAGATGTTGATCTCGAGTTGTTCGAGATCAAGGATCTCCTCGATCGCCACTAAGGATTCTGTTCTTCGCGCGAACCGCTCATCACCAGCAGAGTTACTACCATCCCCGCTCGGCGAGCCGATGCGGGGCGGCGATGTCCTCCACGTTGATGCCCACCATGGCCTCCCCCAGCCCGCGCGACACCTTGGCCAGCACGTCGGGGTCGTCGTAGAAGGTGGTGGCCTTGACGATCGCGGCGGCCCGCGCCGCGGGATCGCCGGACTTGAAGATGCCCGAGCCGACGAAGACCCCCTCGGCGCCGAGCTGCATCATCATCGCGGCGTCGGCCGGGGTGGCGATGCCACCGGCGGTGAACATGGTCACCGGCAGCTTGCCCGCCCGCGCCACCTCGGCGACCAGATCGTAGGGCGCCTGCAACTCCTTGGCGGCGACGAACAACTCGTCTTCCGACAGCGACGACAGCCGTCGGATCTCCCCACCGATGGCGCGCATGTGCGTGGTCGCGTTGGACACGTCGCCGGTGCCCGCCTCACCCTTGGAGCGGATCATCGCCGCACCCTCGGTGATCCGGCGCAGCGCCTCACCCAGGTTGGTCGCGCCGCAGACGAACGGCACGGTGAACGTCCACTTGTCGATGTGATGGGTGTAGTCGGCCGGGGTGAGCACCTCGGATTCGTCGACGTAGTCGACACCGAGGCTCTGCAGAATCTGCGCCTCGACGAAGTGGCCGATGCGGGCCTTGGCCATCACCGGGATGGTGACCGCCGAGATGATGCCCTCGATCATGTCGGGGTCGCTCATCCGCGACACCCCGCCCTGGGCGCGGATGTCGGCGGGAACGCGCTCCAGCGCCATCACCGCGACCGCGCCCGCCCCCTCGGCGATACGGGCCTGCTCGGGGGTGACGACGTCCATGATCACGCCGCCCTTGAGCATCTCGGCCATGCCGCGCTTGACCCGCGCGGTGCCCGTCTGACCGCCTGCCCCGTTCGTTCCGGCTGCGGTATCCATTGTCATCTCCTCCAAATGGCTACTGATCCAGTCTAAAGGGGGCGCCAAATCGAATAAATCCGCACATCAGCGAATCGACTGCAATCGGCGTTGCGGCCCTCCACCCTGGACACCCTGGACGTCGGCCAGGGAGTTCGCGTCGGAAAGCAACTCGCCGAGCTGCAGCGGGTAGACGGTCTCCCCGTTGGCGACCAGCTCGTCGATCATTGTCTCATCGCACCAGCGGTGGCCATGGATGTAGCGCCGTTCCAGCGCCGTACGGCCCGAGGCGGACGGCTCGAACCGGCCGGTGCGGTGCACGAAGAACATCTCCTCGCTGCGGATGACCGACCCGTTGAAGTCGATCACCGCGTCCCGCCGCCAGACGGGCCCGACCATGTCGGCGGGCTCCACATGAAGGCCGGTCTCTTCGCCCAGCTCGCGCACCGCGGCCTCGGTCAGGGTCTCCCCCGGCTGGACCGCGCCTCCCGCGGTGAACCACCAGCACGGCGCCTCGCCGCCCTCGTTGGCTGGGTCCGACCCGCAGAACAGCAGCACGGCCCCACCCTCGTCCAGCAGCACCACCCGGGCCGACGTGCGGCGGTTGACCACGCCGACGTCACGGTCGGCCTGTTCTGCAATCTCGAAATAGGTTGGCAGCGCAGCAGTTCCACCCAGCCGGAGCAGACGCACCGCAGGTCGCTCACGCAGCGCGAGTGTGTCGCGCACCGCGTCGTTGTGAAAACGGCGGGCCAGCAGTCACGCGCGCCTCCGCGTCGGCCTGTTCGGCGACGAGCGCCACCGGTAGGGACACCGGGTCGACGAGTGCGAGCGCTGCCGACAATTCGTTTTCGGCGGCCTCCCTGCCGGCTCTCGGCGTCTGCTCGGCGGCGCCGGCGAGCGCCGCCAGGCGCTTTCCCTCCGGACCTGCCCCATAGGCGTCGACGGCGACGGCGCGGGCGACAACTGCGCGTCGGGCCAGCGCGCTGTCGAGTGCCTGCCATGAGAGGTCGTAGCGGACGTGCAGCCGGTCCAGCCGGTGTGCGGTCTGATACGCCCACACGCCCGCCACCAGCAGCACCGCCAGCAGCACGAGCAGGGCCGTGACCACAAGCCACATCATCAGCTCGCCACCTGCACCTTGGCCCCTGCCCCGGCAACGGTCTCGTACACCCGCATGATCTGGCCCGCCACCACTGACCAGTCGTACTGGCGGACCGCCTTCGTGGCGGCCTCGATGTAGCGGCCGCACGCTACGTCGTTCTCGAGCACCTCGATGAGGCCGGCGGCGAGGCCGTCGGCGTCGTCCACCGGCACCAGCCGCCCGGCCCGCCCGCCTTCCAGCACCCGGCGAAACGCGTCGAGGTCGCTGGCCACCACGGCGGTGCCTGCGGCCATCGCCTCGACCAGCACGATGCCGAAGCTCTCGCCGCCGGTGTTCGGCGCGCAGTAGACGTCGGCGCTTCGCATCGCGGACGCCTTCTCCGCGTCGCCGACCTGACCCAGGAAACGCAGATGCTCGGCCAATGGCCCGGCTTCCTCGCGCAGTTCGTCCTCGTCGCCGCGGCCGACGATCAGTATCTCGATGTCGGGGAATCGCTCGACCAACGCCGGAAGTGCCCCGATCAGCGCGGCCATCCCCTTGCGCGGCTCGTCGAACCGGCCGAGGAACAGTACCGACTTGCCGGGACGCGGATATCCGTCCAGGCAGGGCGCCGAGGCGAACGACTCGACGTCGACGCCGTTGGGAATCTGGACGGCATCCGAGCCGAGGGCCTCCATCTGCCAGCGGCGGGCCAGATCGGACACCGCGATGCGACCGACGATCTTCTCGTGGTACGGCCGGAGCAGACCCTGAAAGACACTGAGCGTCAACGACTTTGTGGTCGACGTGTGGAATGTCGCAACGATCGGCCCCTCCGCGGCCTGCAAAGCCAGCATCGACAGGCTCGGCGCGTTGGGCTCGTGCAGGTGCAGCACGTCGAAGTCGCCGTCGGTCAGCCAGCGCTTGACCTTCCGGTGCGTGGCGGGGCCGAAACGCAGCCGCGCGACCGAGCCGTTGTACGGAATCGGAACGGCCTTGCCGCCGGACACCACGTAGTCGGGCAGCTCGACATGCGGCGACGAGGGTGCCAGCACGCTGACCTCGTGACCGCGGCCTCGCACGACCTCCGCCAGCTGCAGCACATGGGATTGCACGCCGCCGGGTACGTCGAAGGAGTACGGGCACACCATGCCGATGCGCATCAGGACTCGCCCCTCAGCTTGGCCTGCCGCTCCTCCGACAGGTCGGCCAGCCACTGCGGCTGCATCATGTGCCAGTCCTCGGGGTGGGCGGCGATGCCCTTGGCGAACCGGTCGGCCATCGCCTGCGTGATCGCGGTGACGTCGCCCGAGGAGGTATCCAGCGGCGGTGACACGTCGAAAACCCAGCTGTCACGCGTGTTGTAGCAGTGCGTCGGCAGCACGACCGCGCCGGTTTCGATCGCCAGTTTCGCCGCTCCCGCGGGCATCCGGGTCGGCTCGCCGAAGAAGTCGACCTGCACGCCGGACCGCGTGAGGTCGCGGTCGGCCATCAGGGCGACGATCCCGTTGTCGCGCAGGCGCTCTGAGAGCACCTCGAACGGCGGGCGCTCGCCGCCGGTCAGCGGGAGCATCTCGAAGCCCAAGCTTTCCCGGTAGTCGATGAACCGCTGATACAGCGATTCCGGTTTGAGCCGCTCGGCGACGGTGGTGAAGGTGCCGAAATGCTGGACCATCCAGACACCGGCCATGTCCCAGTTCCCGCTGTGCGGCAGCGGCATGATGACCCCGCGCCCCGCGTCGAGGCCGGCCCGCACGTGTTCGCGCCCCAACAGGCACGGCTCGAGGCGCTCGCGGAGCTTCTCCTTGTCCATCGACGGCAACCGGAATGCCTCCCGCCAGTACCGGGCGTAGGAGGCAAGCGAAGCGCGGATCAGCCCGCCAGGCACGCTGGCGGGTGCCACGCCGAGCACCCGGGCCAGGTTCTTGCGCAGCTGAGCGGGTCCGCCGTTGCGAGACGCGTAGATCGCGCCTGCGTCGAACGCATTGCGCGCCACCAACTCCGGCATCGCGCGAACCACTCGCCAGCCCGCGGCATAGCCCAGATCGGAGACCTGGCCCCCGAGCGAGAAGCGGCTGCCCCCAGCCGCCTGTGGTCCCGTCGGGGTGGTGGTCACTCACTCACCTCCGTGTCACCGGAGTTGCTCACGACATCCGGTTCGGCCTTCTTCAGCGGCTCCATCGCGCCCGGCGAGGTCCGCACGGTGTGCAACCGCTGACCCAGCGTGATCAGGCTGGCCACCGCGAGCAGCCACGCGGCGACGTACAGCAGCCACGGTATGTGCAAGAACGACACACCCGACAAGCCCGCGCCGGTAAGCACGATGGCCAGCCGCTCCGGTCGTTCGATCAGCCCGCCCTCGCCGCTCAGGCCGCTGGCCTCGGCGCGGGCCTTGACGTAGGAGATCACCTGCGAGGTGACCAGACAGATCATCAGGGCCACCACCAGTGAGGTGCTGCGCAGCCCGAACGCCGCCCACCAGAGCAGCCCGCAGAACACCGCGCCGTCGCCGATCCGGTCGCAGGTGGCGTCGAGCACCGCGCCGAACCGGGTGCCGCCGCCGCTCTGACGGGCCATCGCGCCGTCGAGCATGTCGGCGAGCACGAACACGAAGACCGCGAAGGAGCCCCACCACAGCTGGCCGATCGGATACAGCGTCAGCGCGGCGATCACCGCGCCCGCAGTGCCGATGATCGTGATGCTGTCGGGCGTGAAGCCTGCCCGCAGCGCGACCTTGGCGACCGGCGTCGACAGTTTTGCGTACGCCGCCCGGGTCATCAGGTAGAAGTCGCTCATGACTGCTTCGCCCATTCCGCGGCCAGCAGCTCGCGCGTCTCGCGCAGCAACTGCGGCACGACCTTGGAGCCACCGATGATCGTGATGAAGTTCGCGTCACCGCTCCACCGCGGCACCACGTGCATGTGCAGGTGCTCGGCGAGCGAACCGCCCGCGGAACTGCCGAGGTTGAGACCGACGTTGAAACCGTGCGGATTGCGAGACCGACTTGATCACGCGAATCACCTGCTGGGTGAACGCCATCAGCTCGATGCTCTCCTCGTCGGTGAGATCCTCGAGCTCGGACACCCGCCGATACGGAACCACCATCGAATGGCCTGGGTTGTACGGGTAGAGGTTCAACACGACGTAGACGAGTTCGCCACGCGCGACGACCAGACCGTCCTCGTCGTTCAGCGTCGGGATGTCGGTGAACGGCTGCGTCGAGGCCGCCGACCCGCCCTTCATCGGAGCCTCGGCCAGATAGTTCATCCGGTACGGCGTCCAGAGGCGCTGCAGATGATCGGGCTCGCCCACCCCGTGGTCGACGACCTCGCGCTCATCGTCACTGGTCACGTCGGCGCGCCCGCCTTGATCAGTTCCGCTGTGGGTGCGGCGTTTTCGCGGTCGCGGATCCATTTCGCGATCGCCTCGACCGCGTCGTCGCGCGGCACTCCGTTGACCTGGCTGCGGTCGCCGAACCGGAAGCTCACCGCGCCGGCCTCGACGTCGCGGTCACCGGCCAGCAGCATGAACGGCACCTTCTGGTTGGTGTGGTTCACGATCTTCTTGGCCATCCGGTCGTCGCTGGTGTCGACCTCGACCCGGATCCCGTGTGACTTCAGTTGCTCGGCAACGCTTTCCAGATACTCGACGTGCCCGTCGGCGACCGGTATCCCGACCACCTGAACCGGTGCCAGCCATGCCGGGAACGCGCCCGCGTAGTGCTCGGTCAGGATGGCGAAGAACCGCTCGATGGACCCGAACAGCGCGCGGTGGATCATCACCGGCCGCTGCCTGCTGCCGTCGGCGGCGGTGTATTCGAGATCGAACCGTTCGGGGAAGTTGAAGTCCAGCTGGATCGTCGACATCTGCCAGCTGCGGCCCAGCGCGTCCTTGACCTGAACGGAGATCTTCGGGCCGTAGAACGCCGCACCGCCAGGATCGGGCACCAGGTCCAAGCCGGATGCCGCGCCGACCTCGGCCAGCACGCTGGTGGCTTCCTCCCACATATCGTCGCTGCCGACGAACTTGTCGGGGTCCTTGGTGGAGAGCTCCAGATAGAAGTCGGTCAGGCCGTAGTCGCGGAGCAGAGCGAGCACGAATTGCAGCAATGACGTCAGCTCGTCGCGCATCTGGTCGCGGGTGCAGTAGATGTGCGAGTCGTCCATCGTCAGACCGCGCACCCTGGTCAGCCCGTGCACCACACCGGACAGCTCGTAGCGGTAGACGGTGCCGAACTCGAAGAGCCGCAACGGCAGTTCGCGATACGAGCGCCCACGGGACCGGAAGATCAGGCAGTGCATCGGGCAGTTCATCGGCTTGAGGTAGTAGTCCTGGCCGGGCTTGCGTACCGTGCCGTCCTCGTTGAATTCGGCGTCGAGGTGCATCGGCGGGAACATGCCGTCGGCGTACCAGTCCAGATGGCCGGAGATCTTGAACAGCTCCGCCTTGGTGATGTGCGGGCTGTTGACGAACTCGTAGCCGGCCTCACTGTGCTTGCGACGCGAGTAGTCCTCCAGTTCGCGCCGGATGATCCCGCCCTTGGGGTGGAATACCGCCAAGCCGGAACCGATTTCGTCCGGGAAGCTGAACAGGTCCAGCTCGGCGCCGAGCCTGCGGTGGTCGCGCCGCTGGGCTTCCTCGATCAGCTCGAGATGGCGGTCGAGGGCCTCCTGCGACTCCCACGCCGTGCCGTAGATCCGCTGCAGGCTGGCGTTGTTCTGATCGCCGCGCCAGTACGCGGCCGAGCTGCGGGTCAGCTTGAACGCCGGGATGAACTTCGTCGTCGGAATGTGCGGGCCGCGGCACAGATCACCCCAGACCCGTTCGCGGGTACGGGGATTGAGGTTGTCATAGGCGGTGAGTTCGTCACCGCCGACTTCCATCACCTCGGGGTCGCCGGACTTGTCGTCGACGAGCTCCAGCTTGTAGGGCTCGTCGGCAAGTTCTTCGCGCGCTTGGTCTTTCGACTCGTAGACGCGCCGGGAGAACAGCTGGCCGTCCTTGACGATCTGGCGCATGCGCTTTTCCAGCGCCTCCAGGTCCTCGGGGGTGAACGCCTCGGCGACGTCGAAGTCGTAGTAGAAGCCGTCGGTGATCGGCGGTCCGATGCCGAGTTTGGCCTCGGGGAACATCTCCTGGACGGCCTGGGCCAGCACGTGGGCCGCCGAGTGCCGGATGACGCTGCGCCCGTCCTCGGTGTCGGCGCCGACCGGCGTCACCTCGACCTCGGTCTCCGGTGCCCAGCTCAGGTCGCGAAGCCGGCCGTCGGTGTCACGGACGACGACGATCGCGTCGGCGGCGCCCCGGCTGGGTAGCCCCGCTTCGCGAACCGCCGCCGCAGCGGTCGTCCCGGCAGCGACCCGGATCGGGGCTGCTGGGGCGGGGCTGGGGGCGGCGCTCATCGGTCACTCTCCGGATTTCTTGCTCCTCGCGTGCGCGGGGAATTTCGTGGGTGTTTACGAACGCGACCATGCTATCGGTGCGGCCGGTCAGTCCCCGACCCCGATCGGGCTGTTCAGCCACGGATGCTCGATCCCGACGAGCTCGCCGGACCAGTCCAGCGCACCGAGCAGCCACAGCGTCACGGCGACGATCAGCGCGGTGAACAGGCCGCCGAGGATCTGCACGAATTTTCCCTGGCGGTGAAACCAGTCCATGACCTTGTCGTAGCGCTCCTTGGCGTAGGCCAGCCACCGCCGCGCCCATTCGAATTCGGTGGCCAGAATGCCCAGCCCGATGAACACGATGGCCCACCCCGGGCCCGGATACGGGATCGCGAGGATGCCGAGGCCGAGGACCGCAAGCCCGATCACCGCGACCCCGATGCGGTAGCCGAACTCGACCTTGGGCCGGTCGCGCAGCCGGTCGCGCCAGCGTGCCCACCGACGCTTGGTCGCCGACCACCTCGACTCCGTCTCGGTCCCGTCGTCTGTCACGGCTGCCCCGGGTTGAGCGTCACGAACAGCGCTTCGGCATCGCAGAGCACGGTTTCCCCGTCGAGCAGCCTTCCGGTGACGAAGATCTTGCGGCCCTCTGCACGGTCGACCCGCGCATCGACCTGCAGCTCCTTGTCGATCGGCACGATCTGGCGGTAGTTCACGTGCAGGTAGGCAGTGCGCTGTTTGAGGCTGCGGGTGAGCCGAAAGGCTGCGAACCCGAGCACCGAGTCCCACATCTGGGCCACGGCGCCGCCGTGCACGGCGCCGTTGCGGCCGAGGTGGTAGCGGCGGAATCGCACCACGCCGTCGACCTCGTCCTTGCACTGTCGCTCAGGTCGGACGGCACCTGCAGGAGGTTCCCGCGGTTGGGCAGGTCCATGCGCCTGCCCGACGGTGTCGTCCACTCGTCGGCGTCGTACGGCGCCAGCAGCTCGTTCACCGCTTCGACCAGGTCGGCGGCCTTGGTGATCACGTCGTCGGGCGCGTCGGCGGCACGCGTGTGGTCCTGAAGGGTGCGGACGGCTTCGACGAACCGGCCGTAGTCCGCTCCGCCGCGGGTGGTCGGCTCGGGCGGGTTGAACCCGCCACCGGCATGCGCGTCGTTGGGGTCGGTGGCCACCCGCTCACCGTATTGCCTGACTCCTCAGCCCGGCGGACCCGGCGTTGCTGAGGGTCTCGAATTCCTCGTCGGAAAGCGTGATCTCGGCGGCGGCCACGTTCTGTTCCAGATGGCTCACCTTCGACGTGCCGGGGATCGGCAGCATCACCGGCGAACGCTTGAGCAGCCAGGCAAGGGCGAGCTGCGACGCGGTCGCATCGTGGTCGGCGGCGATGCGCTGCAGTGGACCGTCCGCCGCCGCCAGTGGACCGGAGGCGAGCGGGGACCATGGGATGAAGCCCAGCCCCTGGGACTCGCACGCCGCCAGCACCGGTTCGGCGGTGCGGGCGGTGAGGTTGTACATGTTCTGCACCGACACGATCGGCGCGACCTTCTGTGCGGCTTCCAGCTGCTCGACGCCGACCTCCGACAGGCCGATGTGGCGGATCTTGCCCTCCTGCTGCAATGCGGCGAGCTCACCCACCTGATCCTCGAGCGGGAACTTGTCGTCGATGCGGTGCAGTTGGAACAGGTCGATGCGCTCGACGCCGAGGCGCTGCAGGCTCAACTCGAGCTCCTGGCGCAGATAGCCGGGAAACCCCAACGGCATCCAGACATTCGGGCCGGTCCGTACCAGGCCTGCCTTGGTGGCGACGACGAGGTCGTCGGGGTAGGGCGAAAGCGCCTCACGGATCAGTTCCTCGGAGACGTACGGGCCGTAGGAGTCGGCGGTGTCGATGAAGTTCACGCCGAGGTCCACCGCGCGGCGCAGGACCCGGACGCACTCGTCGTGATCGTCAGGCGGGCCCCAGACACCCTTGCCGGTGATCCGCATGGCGCCGAATCCGAGTCTGTTGACGGTGAGGTCGCCGCCGAGGGTGAACGTTCCTGATGCTGATGCGACGGTCGAGGTGGTCATGTCAAAACCGTACGCCCGGTGATGGCATGGTGATCGGGTGAAACTGAGCGACCTGGCGACGCTGCGCCTGACCTACCGCGATGTGGGCGCGACTGCGGGCCCGCTACCCGACGGATATCACCACGTGCGCAAGTCGGCCGTGATCGGCCGCGGGCGGCCGCGATTCGAGGAGGCGGCGGTGAAGGTCATGCGGTGGGGAATGCTGCGCGGGGCGGGCGTGCGGGTCGAGGCGAGCAGCGAGGTGGCGGCCGTCGGCTCGGAGGTGCTGGTCGGCCTCGGCCCGCTGCGCGCACCGTGCCGGGTGGTCTACGTGATCGACGAGCCCGACCGTCGCGGATTCGCCTACGGCACGCTGCCCGGGCCACCCCGAATCCGGTGAGGAGTTGTTCGCCGTTCGCTACGACCCCTCGACCGACGAGGTGCACGCCGAGGTCGTCGCGTTCTCCCGGCACGCGACGTGGTGGAGCAAGCTGGGCTCCCCCGTGACGTCCTTGGCGCAGCGCATCATCACGACCCGGTACCTGACGGCGCTGTAACGGGCGTTACCGGCACCGCAGACCTGGCGGCGAGATCGAGGTGGTAGGACAGGATCGCCAGCGTGAACAGTCCGATCGACATGTTCATCAGGGCCCCGAACCCCTCCGTCGCGAAGTCGACCAGCGCGTTGAGCAGTGTGAACACCAGGGCGGCGTTGCGCAGCCAGACCAGTGGCCAGACGCTGTCGGTGCGGCGCCGGGCGATCATCGAAGGCAGCGACATGGCGAGCGTGAGGCCCGCGCTGACGAGCAGGATGACCGTCGCGACACTCAACGGGTCCAGCTTCAGGGTGATCTTCTCGTCTTCGTAGAGGTAGCCGCCGAGGGCGACGCCGAGAAGACCGAAGACCACACTGGCCAACGCGCCGATCACCATCAGCCAGCCCACCACCGGCACCCACCGCGGGCTACGCAGAAAGTTCGGGATCAACCGGATTGCGCGCTGCTGCAACGCATGCAGCCGATCCGAGGCGTGATCCGCCGAGATCAGAAGCGCCCGTACGCTGGCGGCATCGTCGGCATCGGCACCGCCGGCCCTGGCCTGGTCGACGAGGCTCAGTCCGATCTCGCGGCGGCGGAGCGCCAGGCCGCGTGCGACCCCGTCGGCGGCGATCGTCGCCGCGGACGCCAGACATTCGCGCGCACTGAGCGGCCGGAAGTCGCGGACAACGCGCGCGCTGACCAGAATTATCACCACCAGGATGTACATGATCTCCGCGGCGGGGCCGTAGAAGTAGTCGTTGGTCTTGGTGACGAACTTGCCCACCTCGTCGAGGAACAACCCGAAGCCGATTCCGCCGAGGACGACGCAGACCATCCGCGCGCCGAATCCGAGTACCAACCAGCCGATGACCAGCGCCAGCATCATCAGGGCGCCGCCGTAGAGCGCGTGGGCGATGTGCAGGTCGCCGCCTCCGACCTGCGGATAACCGGTCAAGCGCAGATACAACCGGGTGATAAGGATGGTCGCGATGGCGATGATGGTGAACGCCTCGGCGGCGCTTGGCCCCACCGAACTGCGAGTGATCGCGCCGTGATCGTGACGCCGCTCGCCATCCATGCCGCCTCCGCCTCACCTCGGGG
The DNA here is from genome assembly GCA_963716505.1 of uncultured Actinomycetota bacterium. Classification (GTDB taxonomy): domain Bacteria; phylum Actinomycetota; class Actinomycetes; order Mycobacteriales; family Mycobacteriaceae; genus Mycobacterium. The sequence goes on along the minus strand of CAVQTL010000002.1, from coordinate 16,349 downwards.
TTAGCCTTAACCTAATGGAGCTCGAAGATCGGAAAATCCTGGTGAATGATCCAGCTGAGGTGGAGGCCGCCCACCTTCGAATTGCGCAGATCGTGCAGGACCTCTACGGCAGGCCCGATACAGACTCTGACACCGTGATCGCCGAGCTGGCCGAGCACGCCGCCGTCGAGATTCCCGGTGCGCAGTACGCCGGCGTCACGGTCACCCGCAACGCCAAGCACATCGACACCCCGGCAGCGACCCACAAGTGGCCGCTGCTGCTCGACGAGATCCAGCAGCGCCACGGTGAGGGTCCGTGCCTGACCGCGGCGTGGGAGGAGAAGACCATCCACGTCGCCGACTTGACCGCCGACGAACGGTTCCCGCTGTACGCACGGGACGCGTTGGCGGAGACGCCGATTCGCTCGGTGATGGCCTTCCAGATGTGGATCGCGGGCGAAAGGATGGGCGCCCTCAACGTCTATGCCGAGACGACTCATGCGTTCGGTCCGGAGACCCGGGAGATCGGGATGGTCTTCGCGGCGCACTCGTCGGTCGCGTGGAATGCAGCCCGCCGCGACGAACAGTTCAAGAGGGCGCTAGCCAGCCGTGATGTCATCGGCCAGGCAAAGGGCATGCTGATGGAGCGCTACGGCGTCAACGCGATTCAAGCCTTCGACCTCTTGCGCAAGCTTTCGCAGGATTCCAACACACCCTTGATCCAGATCGCCGCAGACCTGGTCGAAAAGCAGCAGTCCTCGATCGAATAGCGGGGGTTTCGGCTCATTCGTGCGGGGCAACCCAACTGCGCATGAGTGTGGAATCCAAATCGGCCGCCGACGCGTCGATCGGCGAGCTGATGAGTCAGTTGTCGGCGCAGACGTCGCGGCTTGTCCGCGATGAGATGCGGTTGGCGCAGAAGGAGCTGCAGCAGTCGGTGAAGCATGCCGGCATCGGCGCTGGGCTCATCAGCGTTGCTGGCCTGTTGGCCGTGCTCGGCGTTGCAACCATTATCGCCGCTGCTGTCGCCGCGTTGGCGCTGGTCCTGCCCGTTTGGGCGGCGGCGGTCATCGTGGCTGCCGGGTTGTTCATCGCGGCGGGTATCGCCGCGTTGTTCAGCCGCAAGCAGGCAGAGGAAATCACCCCGCCGGTGACCGAGAGCGCGGAGAGCGTGAAGGCCGACATCAAGGAAGTAAAGGAAGCACGCCAATGAGCCAGCCCGACCCCGCTCGTCCGGAACCCGGCCCCGACGCGGACATCGACGAGCTTCAGACGGACATCGCGGAGACGCGTAAGGAGCTCGGCGAGACCGTCGAGGCCTTGAGCGCCAAGATGGACGTCAAACAACGAACCAAGGACAAGGCCGCCGAAACCAAAGACCGCGTCGTGGACAGGGCGCACGCGGTCCAGCACGCGACGATCGATGACGGTCGGGCGAAGGTTACCGTTCCGGCCGCGTTGGTGGTCGCCGGGACGGCTGTGCTGGTGTGGTTCCTGTGGCGGCGACGCCGCTGAAGGTCGCTGCTACGCCTTGTTCGGCACGGCGGTCACCAGCCCGCCGTCCATGATGAACTCACTGCCGGTGGAGTATGACGACTCGTCGCTGGCCAGAAAGACGATGAACGTCGACACCTCCTCCGGTTCGGCGGGACGGCCGAGCGGAATGGTGACCATGTCCTCGGGAAGATGCGCGGTCATCGGGGTGCGGATGAAACCGGGGTGCACCGAGTTGACCCGAATGTTCTTGGGCGCCAACTCGAGTGCCGCCGACTTCGCCAGTCCGCGCACCGCCCATTTGGACGCTACGTACGGATGCACGAACGGCGCGCCGCGCAGGCCCTCGATCGATGAGACGTTGATGATCGATCCGCCGCCTGCGTCGATCATGGGTTGGACGGCCGCGCGCATGCCGAGGAACGTGCCCGTCAGGTTCACGTCGATGACCTTCTGCCAGTCATCCAGATCGAACTTCTTCAGCGGGCCGAGCGCGACGATGGCCGCGTTGTTCACCAGCACGTTGAGCTTCCCGAACTCGGCGACGGCGGTGTCGACCGCGGCCTGCCACTGGTCGGGCTGGGTGACGTCGAGATGCACGTAGCGCACGCTGTCGCCGATCTCGTCGGCCACCGCCTGGCCTTCGGCGTCGAGGATGTCGCCGATCACGACCTTGCCGCCCTCTTCGACGAGCATCCGCGCGTGCGCGGCGCCCATGCCCCGCGCGCCGCCACTGATGAGCGCAACCTTTCCGTCGACGCGTCCCATGCGGTGTTCTCCTTTGTCGTTGTCGTGCGCCCTAATTGGCGTCGAAGAGTCCCTTGCCGGTGATCAGCGGCAGGTCCAGTGTCGTCCTGATTCCAGGCGGCGCGGCCACGACCGCGGGAATCGCATTGACCACCCTGCCCGCACCCGCCGCGATGGCCGCGTAGTTATGGTCGCCCCTGCGGCTGGTCGGACAGATGTCGACGGTGTATGACGGTTCGCCGACGATCTCCACCTTGTACGAACCGCCCGGCTGTGCGGGCTGGGGCCAGTCGGGAGCCAGGTCTTCGCGCAGCCGCGTGACGTGGTCGATGACGATGACGGGCTTGCCCTTGACCATCCCGAGGATCTCGAACCGCAGCGCGGCCTGGCCGCCTTTGGGGATGTGCCCCGCTGCGACGTCGAACGCCTCCGGCGCCGGGATTCGCGTGCACGAGTCCTTGATCTCGTCGACCTCGATGCCGAAGCCGGCCGACAATTGGCGGATCGTCGTCCCCCACGCCATCCCAAGAACGCCGGGCTGCAACAACATCGGTGTCTCGTCGAGCGTCCACCCGAAGCCCATCACGTCGAACATCACGGTGGAGCCGTCATACGTGGCGTAGTCGGCGATCTCCATGCACCGCACCTGCTCGAGGCGCTGGCAGGTGCTCGCGATCGCGAACGGGATGAGGTCGTTGGCGAACCCGGGATCCACCCCGGAGATGAAGAGACTCGAATTGCCCTGTTGCGCAGCTTCTTCGATGGGAGCGATGTACTTGTCGGGCATGACGCCCCACGGGTACTGGAATACACCGGGAGACGTTCCGACGACGTTGACGCCCGCGGTGAGAATGCGCAGGACGTCGGTCACGGCCTCTGGTATCCGGTTGTCGCCCATCGCGCAGTACACGGCGCAGTCGGGTTTGGTGGCCAGCAGCGCGTCCAGATCGTTGGTCGCGGCGATGCCCGTCGACGTATCGAGTCCCGCGAGCGCGCCCGCGTCCTTGCCGACCTTGGCGTCCGACGACACCCAGACGCCGGTCAGTTCGAAGCGGGGATCGCTGATCAGGTGGTTGAGCGCGATACGTCCTGCGTTGCCGGTGCCGATGTGTGCGACGCGGATCGCCATAGCTGTCTCCTCAAGGCCGCGGCTGGACAGCTGTCCAACTTATCGGATGCGGCCCGCGGCAAACAAGGCAGGTCATGGACGTGCGCCGTCAGTTGCTGGTGATCGACCCCCGGGATCAGCTGGAGTGCCGGACAGTTGTCCAGCACTCCAGCTGTCGCCATTACGCCACCCGCCGCCGACGCCCGAGGTAAACGGCCAAGCCGAGCGCGCCGAAGCCCAGTCCGGCAACGACCCCGGCCGCCGCCATCAGGTACATCTGCGTACGGTCGATGTTGGCGGACTCGTCAGACGCCAATTGCATTTGATAGTCGCCGGGCAACGGCGCTTCCTGCGGTTCGCCCAATCCGGGGTACTGCTGCGTGCGATGGACCTCGAACTGTCGCTCGCCGGTCGGCGATGTGGTCCACTGCCCCCACGCCGGTGTCGCTCCGTCGAGCAACACCTTCCGCCCGCCGTACTGGACGTCGTCGCCGACGTCGACTATCTGGTTGACCCGGAACGGCTGGTACGTCGCGTTCGAGTACCGCACCTGAACCGGCACGTTGTCGTAGCGCAACAGCGGAGGCGGCGCCACGAACGGCGCGCCGATGGGTGGGATGTAGCCGCCACCGAAGAACGAACCGACGGCGACGTCCGCGGCAAGGTTCGCAGCATTGAGCACGACCGCCGTGAAGCTGTAGGCGGCCAACGCGGCGGCGTCCACGACTACCCGCGCCAGCGGCGGCAAGTACAGGATCCGCGGCGCGTACTGATAGACGTAGACGATCCGTACCGGGGCCCGGAAGGGATTGAAGAAGACCGGCCGATACCAGTCGTCGTATTCGATCCACCGCTTGTCCCACTGCCGGACCTTCTTGTCCCAATGCTTCTTGTCCCAGTCCCAGTCGTGATCACGGTCGCGGTCGCGGTCCCGGTCGCGGTCGCGGTCCCGGTCGCGGTCGCGGTCGTGATCACGGTCCCGGTCGTGATCACGGTCCCGATCCCGGTCGCGGTCGCCGATTGAGAATTCCGAGCCGACGTTGAATTCGGACTCGAACGGGCCCAGCTTGGTCTTGCTTTCCAGGTCGATCGCGCTGGACAAGAAGTCGACGTCGTCCTTCTTCGCCGGCTCCGGCTTCACCTCCACCGGCTTCGACTGCCTGGCGAGTTGGATGTCCTGCTCGGGCGCCTGCATCTGGTCGGGCTGAGCGGTCGGAATCCGCTGCGCGGCCTTGGAAACGGTTGACGGGTCGCTCTGCGCCTCATCGGCTGCCGGTGGCTGCTTCTCGCCGGGAGCGCTGCCGTCGGCATCGGGCTTCTGCCCGGGCACGAGATTCTCCGGGACCTGCGCATCCAACTTCGGGTCGCCCGGCTTGGCGGGCTGGTCCACCGCGGGCAGCGGAGCAGGCAGGTCAGCGCTCGGCGTATCGACCTTGGGCGTGTCTGGCTTTGGCAGATCGGCCTGCGGCACATCAACCTTGGGCAGATCGGCCTGCGGCACGTCAACCTTTGGCGTATCCACCTTGGGCGCGTTGGGTTTTGGCGCATCGATCTTGGGTGCCTCATCGACCGTCGGCGCCTCGACGACCTTGGGCGTCTCCTTCTTGGGCGGCGCCGGTGCCTCGATCTGCGGCGCAGGCGCTTCGGGCTCGGGCGGCTGAGCCTGGACCACAGGCGGTGGCGCTTGCACCTGCGGGGCGGACGCTTCAGGCTGCGGTGCAGGAGGCGCAGGCACGTGGATTTCGGGAGCCGGCGCTAGCTGCTGGGGCGGTGCCTCGAACTTGGGAGGCGCCGGTTGTTCTTTCGGCCCCTGCCGCTCGGGGGCGACCTGAGGCGCTTCCGGAACGACGACCTCCGGTGTCGGGATGATCGGGATGCCGGGATCGCTGTGGTCTCCCGGTTTGGCGAAGGCAGGCGCTACTCCCCCGGTAAGCGCACTCATCGAGATGACGACTCCCGACGCAAGCACAGCGACGGTGCTTCGCCGGAAGCAATTTCTAAGGGGGGCACGCATTGGGTATCGACTCCTCTGGTCTCAGAGAGGTGGCGGGATCGCCGCCACCGCTGCTACGCAGCCATCTCCCCCGACACTGGAAGTGGGCCAGCAGGTGCCGCCGGTGCTCTTGTGGCCGGAGTGCCGCTTGTGGCGGAGCGACGATCCGGTTCCAACAGTTCAATCGCTCCAAATCCGGATGCGTTACAGCCGTAGGATTCAGCTCACACCCCAACGCGATCGGAGTGCTGCGATGGAGACACGCGACCGGCTGTTCATCGGAAATGAATGGGTGGCGCCCGCCACCGACCGCACCATCGACGTCATCTCTCCGATCACCGAAGAGGTGTACGCACGCACGCCAGACGGATCACCGGCCGACATCGACAGGGCCGTCGCCGCGGCCCGGGATGCGTTCGACAACGGCCCGTGGCCCAACTCGACACCGGACGAACGGGCCGATGCGATTGCCGCGCTGTCGCAGGCGCTGCAGAAGCGCGGCGCAGAGATCGCCGACGTCGTCACCAATGAGAACGGCGCCCCCGCCTCGCAGTCGCTGGGCACGCAGGTGTTCGCGGCCACAATGGTTCTCGACATCTACGCCGACATCGCACGCAGCTATCCATGGAGCGACGAGCGCGTCGGCGCCATGGGCCAGAAGGTCGTGGTGCGCCGGGCACCCGTCGGCGTCGCCGCGGGGATCATCCCGTGGAACGTGCCGCTGTACATCATGGCGATGAAGCTCGGGCCGTGCCTCGCGTCGGGCTCCACGATGGTGCTCAAGCCGGCGCCCGAGACGGCGCTCGACCCCTACCTGCTCGCCGAAGCGGTGCTCGAGGCGGGGCTTCCGCCTGGCGTGATCAACATCGTCACCGCATCGCGCGAGGCCAGCGAGCACATCGTCACCCACCCCGGCGTCGACAAGGTCAGCTTCACCGGTTCCACGGCGACGGGCGCGCGCATCGGCGAGCTGTGCGGCGCTCAGATCAAACGGGTGACGCTCGAACTCGGCGGCAAATCCGCGGCGATCCTCCTCGACGACGTCGACCTCGAGGCACACGTGCCGAACATCGTCATGTCGGGGCTGCTGAACAACGGGCAGGCCTGCGCCGCGCAGACCCGCATTCTCGCGCCGCAGTCGCGCTATCAGGAGATGGTCGACGCGCTCACGGCGGGCGTGGGCGCGATGCAGGTCGGCGACCCCAACGACCCCGCAACGGCCGTCGGTCCTGTTGTGGCAGAACGACAACGCGACAAGATCGTCGGAATGCTGGAGTCGGGTAAGGAGCAGGGCGCCAAGGTGGCGATCGGCGGCGGCACCCCATCGCATCTCGAGAAGGGCTGGTTCATCGAGCCCACGCTCTTCTACGACGTCGACAACGCGATGCGCATCGCACGCGAAGAGATCTTCGGCCCGGTGCTGTCGGTCATCCCGTACGACACCGAAGACGACGCGGTCCGCATCGCCAACGACTCCGACTACGGCCTGTCCGGTTCGGTGTGGACCGCCGACGTCGACCACGGCGCCCAGGTCGCGGCCCGACTGCGCACGGGCACCGTCCCGGTCAACTCGGGACTGCTCCTCGACTTCAAGGCTCCGTTCGGCGGCTTCAAGAAGTCGGGCATCGGGCGCGAGTGCGGCCCCGAGGGCGTCGCCCCCTACATCGAGTACCAGTCGATCATCTACCCGAGCTGACGGATCGCCAGCGGCGATTTCCGCTGCAAGGCAGGACGTTTCTAGCAAACAAAATTTGCTCGCCTGATCGGCTTCCGGCCTGACCGTCACTGTTGTATGCTCGCAAACCAGTGGAGGGATTCTTTCCAGCGCCGTTGCATATTCAGCAACTGAAGCTGCGAAAGCGTCATTTAGGTTCTAGACACGGGGATGCGCAAAGTGACTGCAACCGATACCCGGGTGGGCAATAGCTTCGGCAAATACGAGCTGAAGGCACTGCTCGGCAAGGGCGGAATGGGCGAGGTCTACGAGGCCTACGACACCGACAAGGGCAGGAACGTCGCCCTCAAGATCCTTCCGGACCAGTACGCGCAGGACGAGCGGTACCGGGCCCGCTTCCTGCGCGAGTCGCACGCCGCGGCGATCTTGCAAGAGCCACACGTCGTGCCGATCCACGACTGGGGCGAGATCGACGGCAACCTCTATATCGACATGCGACTGGTTCACGGCCAGACGCTGCACGACCTCATCACAACGGGGCCACTGGAGCCTGAGCGTGCGGTTGCGATCATTCAGCAGATCGCCGAGGCTCTCGACGCCGCTCATGATGAGGGCTTGATCCACCGAGATATCAAGCCGCAGAACATCATCGTGACATCGGCCGACTTCGCTTATCTCGTCGACTTCGGCATTGCCGAGACGCAGGGCGATACCAGGCTGACGATGGCAGGCACACAGATCGGCTCGTTCGCATATATGGCGCCGGAGCGATTCAACGACGCACAGACTTCGTTCTCGTCCGACATCTACTCGCTGACCTGCGTGCTGTATGAGGCACTCACGGGAGACCTGCCATTTCGGGCCGATAGTTACGAACACCTGATCGGGGCGCATATCTCCGCACCTCCGCCCAGGCCCAGCGAGGTGAGCAAGCAGGTTCCCCCTTCGATGGACCACGTCATTGCCCGCGGAATGGCGAAGGCTCCCGACGATCGCTACGGGAGCGCCGCAGCGTTGGGCCGTGCGGCCCAGCGGGCATTCCGTGCGAATGCCGAAGTCGCCGCTCCGGACGCGAATACTCAGATGGCGCCGTGGATTTCACAGTTGCCTCAGGCGGTGACACCGGCGAACCTCGGTCACATGACCCAAACTGGGCCGACTGCGACCGTCGAGTCATCGACGGCCCGCCAATCGCTGATGCCGACGATGGTGATCGGCCTCATTGCCGCCTTGGTTCTCGGCGCGCTGGGTGTCGTCATCGGATTGCTCGTCTCCAAAGAGTCGAATCCGACTCCAGGCCCCGCACCGGCAACAGTGACGGCACAACCGTTACCGACCGTCACTGTGCAGGCCCCGGCTCCAAAGCAAACCGCCACGCCGACGGCAGCACCCGCGCCTACTCCAGCGCCACGGATTTCGGTGCCGACGTCAGCTGCTCCGCCGGTCGATGCGGCCCTTGCGCAGCTGCGCCAAATCGCCGCCGATGACCGGTATCTCGTGACATCGAACGCGGAAGACCTCTGGGTCCCGCAGTTGAGTTCCAAGCGGCCCGGCGTTGTGGACGACGGTCTGGTGTGGAACAACGCGTTGACGTTGCAGGAGCATCTGCGCCTGCGCAGGCAGTATGACGCGAAGCTGCTCTGGTCGGGTGACTGGTCGGTGTTCAACGGATCGAATTGGTGGGTCACGATCGCGCCCATCACGTTCGCAACCTCCGATGGCGCACTGCAGTGGTGCAGAAGCGAGGGATTCGACCGAGACCACTGCTTGGCCAAGCTCGTCAGCACGACTCACGGAACATCCGGAAGCACGGCGCTCAACTGATTGCGAGTGCTTTTTACCGCGACCGGTACCGTCGCGATGTGAGTGCGTTCGTCCGGGTTGGCATCGCCGCTGCGTGCGTTGCGTTGACCCTGGCCGGGTGCAGCCACGCCACCGTGCTCGACGGACGTGCCGTGTCAATGCGCTACGACCCGTATCGGGTGGCGGGCCTGCCGACGTCGGACGGCCCCAGCGGGCCGCGCACTGCGCCACCCTCGGCTGCGAACCGGGTGCAGAACACCGACGACGGGCAGATCGACCGCGAAGCGCTGCTGGCCATCGAGGACATCGAGGATTTCTGGTCACAGCACTACTCGGATTCATTCGCCGGCACATTTACTCCGGTCGCTCGGCTGGTCTCGGTGGACCCGAGGAGTTCGGTCACCGTCTGCGGTGAACAGGCGAGCGCGTTCGACTTCAACGCACTGTATTGCGCGCCGGATGACTTAATCGCTTGGGACCGCGTCGATCTGATGCCCGCCGCCAAGGAGTTCTTCGGCGACATGACGATCAACGGGCTGCTTGCGCACGAATACGGCCACGCCCTGCAGTGGCGTGCCGGACTGGTCGGCGAGCAGAAGTCCTCGATTCTGGTTCGCGAACAGCAGGCCGACTGCATGGCAGGCGTCTACATGCGCTGGGTGGCCGAAGGCCACTCGCCGCGGTTCAGCATCAACACCAGTCGCGCACTGGATCAGGTGATGGCTGGGGCGATCGCAGGCCGGGATCCGGTCTCGACGTTCGACACCCTGTCGCTCGATCCGCCGTCGCACGGCACCGCCCTTGACCGAGTGAGCGCATTCCAGACGGGCTTCGATGTCGGCGCCGACGGTTGCGCCGCAATCGATTCCGCGGAAATCGAGCAGCGCCGCGGCAACCTCCCGCAGTCACTGTTCGATCCGGCGAGCCCGCAGAGCGACATCGCGATCGACGAGCAGACACTGTCGACCCTGACGGAGCTGTTGGGGCAGATCTTCAATCCTGCGAACCCGCCGTCGCTCACGAAATCGGGCGACGGCTGCTCGGCGAGCCAGCAGCAGCCGGTGACCTACTGCCCGGACACCAACACGATCGGAGTCGACCTGCCCACGCTGCGCAGTATCGGTGCGCCGGCCGACGAGAGCGATTTTGTGCTGCTGCAGGGCGACAACACCGCCTTGTCGATGGTCACGTCGCGCTACGTCCTTGCCCTGCAGCACGAAAAGGGTCTGACACTCAACACGCCGGTGGCCGCCATGCGCACCGCCTGCCTGACCGGGGTCGCGCAGCGGAAGATGGCCGACCCGATCCGCGGGCCGTCAGGCAACCAACTCGTCCTCGGTGCCGGTGATATCGACGAGGCCGTGTCGGGTCTGCTGACCAACGGCATCGTGGCCACCGACGTCAGTGGGACACCGGTGCCATCCGGGTTCACCCGGATCCTTGCGTTTCGCACTGGGCTCCTCGGCAATGCCGACGATTGCTATCAGCGCTTCTCCTGAGAGAATCGGCACGTGAGCGGACCACGGGACGATCGGCCGGGCCGCTCCGGGTCGAACGACGAAACCGTCGAGGTACCACTGCGGCCACCCAGGAGTGCAGAACCACCGCCCGCGGAGGAGCCGTGGTGGAAAAACGTGAACACACGGGTTCCCCCGCCGCCCATGCCGGCTCAGCGGCCACCCGCGCGAGCACCGCAGCCGCCGCCGGCAACCCGATCTGGCTCAGCCCCCAACCGGCATGGCGCGTCGCCCAGAAATCGCCACGCGAAGGCGACATCCACTCGCCGCAAGAGCGGACAGGTTGCGCTGTTGATCGCCGTCGGCATCATCGCGATATCGGCCGGCGTGATCGGGATCATGTTCGGGCTGTCGAATTTCGACGTGCTCAAAGGCAAGGTGCTCAACGTATCCAAAGCGGAGGCCGGCGTTCAGCGGATACTGCTCGACCCCGCCGACGGTTACGGAGTCACCAGCGTCACCGACGTCGTGTGCAACAACGGCGACGACCCCGAGATCAAGAAGGGCGGCAGCTTCACATGCGACGTGATCGTCGACGGCCGCAAACGTCAAGTGCTCGTGGTGTTCTCCGACGACAACGGCACGTACGAAGTCGACCGACCCAGATAGTGATTTACTCCGGGAAGCCGAAGAGCCGAACAACACCATGGTCGCGGCCTGCGGTGTAGCCACCGTCGACGGCGATAGCCTGACCTGTCACGAACGATGCATCCGGCGACACCAGGAACGCCGCCATCGCCGCGATCTCCTCGGGCCTGCCGAGCCGCTGAAGAGCGTGCTCCTCGGTAATCGACGTCAGCGGACCGTCCATTCCCGGTAGACGAAAGACGTTGTCCAGCATCGGTGTTGCGATGAAACCAGGGCAGATGGCGTTGGCGCGGATGCCGCTCGGACCGTAGTCGAGTGCGATGTTCTTGGTCAGCAGCACGACACCGCCCTTGGACGCGTTATAGCCGCTGCCGCCCGCCGTTCCTTCGAGGCCTTCGACGCTGGCGAGGGTGACGATCGAGCCGCGCTCGCCACCCACCCGTGGTTGCTCGATCATCCTTGCCAGGGCGGCCTTGGCGACGAGGAAGGTGCCGGTGAGGTTGATCGCGATCACCCGGTCCCACTCCGCCTTGTCGAGCAGGTGGACCGGACCGCCGCTGGCGATGCCCGCGGCGTGAACGACTCCGTCGAGCCGGTCGGGCACGGTCGCGAAGACGTCGGCGACCGCAGATTCGTCGGATACGTCGGCCGTGACGAACGTGAACCGCTCACCGAGGTCGGGCGGTTCACTGACGTCGGTGCCGACCACGGTGCCGCCTTCGGCAAGTAGGCGTTGTGCGGTGGCAAGGCCGATCCCCGATGTCGCGCCCGTCACGACAAAGGTGCGCGAACGCGCTCTGTCACTCTGTTCGGTCACGGCGATCACAGTAACGGCGGGGAATGATTTCGGGCCGTCTGCGGGTTCTGATCGGTTGAGTGACCTTGACCAACCGAAAAGAGCCAGCGATGAACAGCCCCAGATCTGTTGCGAAGACATTGCCCCGGACCTTGCGCTGGCTCGCAGCCGCCGTCGTTTCCGTCGCGGCGCTGATCGGGCCGCAGGCCACCGGGCTGGCCTCGGCCGCCGAAGACTCCTCCTGTTCGGACGTCGAGGTTGTCTTCGCCCGCGGGACATTCGAAGCGCCCGGAGTCGGAGCGACCGGGCAGGCGTTCGTCGACGCCCTCAACGCGCGCCTTGGCGGAAAGACCGTCGAGACCTACGGCGTCGACTACCCCGCGTCATTGGACTTTCAGGCAGCGGCGAATGGCATCGCCGACGCGGCCAACAAGGTCGAGGCGATAGCCGCCAACTGTGCGAACACCCAGATCGTGCTCGGCGGCTACTCGCAGGGCGCGGCGGTAGCCGGTTACACCACCACCGACACCGTGCCGGCGGGGATTGCCCTGCCCGACGGTGTCGCGGGCACGCTGCCGCCCGCGATCGCCTCACACGTCGCGGCGGTGGTGTTGTTCGGCACCCCGTCGGACGGGTTCCTGAATCTGGTCGCGCACGATGCACCGCCGATCACCATCGGTCATCTGTTCACGGCGAAGACTCTCGAACTGTGCAACACCGGAGACCCGATCTGCTTCCCCGGCGGCACTGACCGCTCCGCCCACAGCGCCTACAAGAGCAACGGAATGGCCGACCAGGCAGCCGATTTCGCGGCTCACGCGCTCACCACGCGTCTGTGAGAACGTGCGGTTGCATTTTCAACTGAGTTGTCCGGTGTGTCTAAGCTGAAGTAGGCAGCGGACGCGAAACCGTCTCGCATCCAAAAGGATCAGACATCTCATAGCCTTCCTTGGCGACGCGTTGAGTCCAGCGCGACCCGTCCCACCAACGCAGGTCGTAGCGTCGGGCCGGATCGGGGTACCAGGCACCAGACATCGGCGATCCGGCACCACCTTCGACGACCTCAATCGCCGCGGTTGCGTCGGAGGCGAGCAGGGGCACACCGTTGCGCAGCCGGATCGCACCCGGCAGGTCGAACTGGCGTTGACGCCTCTCGATCACGGTCTGTTGCATCGCGAGGGATCCGCTTACGGTGCAACTCGCTGTGCGGAACCCCATCACCCGGCCCTGCCGGACTACTGCCAGCCCACCTGAGACGCTGATGGCAATCTGCAGTTCGATCTGGATGGTCGCGATCGACTTCCCGTCGATGAACAATTCGACGGAGGGGCGTTGATTGCACTCGATCCGGTGGCTCGCCAACGTGACGATCTCTTCGGCTTCGGGAGCTTCGTGGGTGCGACGAGCGGCTTGCCTGAGCGCGTCGAACTTCTTCCATCCGGAAGCTGCCACATCTGCCAGGTTCAGCGAAAGGAGTCCGTCAGTCGCGGTGGCTACCTCGCGGTTCACGACAGCGGCGAGCCCAGGCACGCCGGGCACAAGAGGTGCGAGCGTCCCGTGCTCGCGCAGTGACTCGGCCAATGCATCTCTCGGTACACCAGGTACGTCGGTGAAGAAGAGATCGCGCACCGTCGCGGTCTCGTTCAGGGCTGGTTCAGTCATCGTCCACCTCTCTGATGGTTAGCGTGCCGAGGTCGGAATTGGTCTTCAGTCGTACCGCGTGAGTGGCCTCGCCAGGTGCAGGCGTCTCGCGCATGGTGATGACCGGAGGGCCACCGGGATGCGAAACAGCGTCGACGTGCACTCCTGACTTATTTGGTTGCGGTCGTGACCGCCAAATGCGGTAAGCACCAACCGTTGCCAGGATCAAAGCCGCGACGATCAACGCGATCACCCAGCCCGCAATCCCGTCCTCCGATGGCGGCGGTGGCGGGGTTGTTGTCGGTGGGGTGGACGGAATCAAGCCGTCGACGATGACGGTGAAGTCGGCAGCCTGCGCGACCGATCCATCAGAGCACGAAGCCAGCACAGAGTGGCCGCCTGCATCGGCGGAAGCCGGGATCGTTATCGCGCTGCTGAAACTCCCCGATGCGTCGGTGGACGGGCTGTCCAATCGGTGTCCGTCGTCCCACGCCAGCTCCACCGTCTCGGAGTTGTCACAGTCGAATCCCTGCCCGTCGACCCGGACGCGGTCTCCAGGCTTCGCGCTAGCGGGATCAAGTGATAAGAATGCGGACCCTGCGCCGACGATTGTGTCTTTGACCACGGTGAAGGCTCGACTGACGGCAACGTCGGGATTGCTGCTGCAGGAAGCGACAACCATGTGTACGCCGGTTGGCGCGTCGGCGGGGACTCTGAGCTGCACTGAAAATGCACCCAACAGATCGTTCTTGAGGGTGTGTTCTTCGTCCCAGAGCAGTCGAAGTCCGTCGCCTTCGCAAGCGAAGCCGCTACCCGAGGCCGTCAGTTCCGAGCCGCGCGGGCCCTGTTCCTTGTCAAGCGTCAGGGTGGGCTTTTCCGTCGGCACGACCGTGAAAGTGGCGTTGGCGGAGCTACTCCCGCACGTCGCAGTCACCGTGTGCGCGCCGGTCGTCGCGTCGGCGGGAACATCGAAGTTCGCCGTACCGGAGGCGGACGTAGTGAGCGGTTGTCCGTCCCACTGCAACGAGATCGATTGCGGTGCGCTCGAACAAGCGTCGAAGCCCGTCGCTGTACCCGCGACTTGTGTTCCCGGGCCACCCCTTTCGGGTGATACGGCGAGCTTGGCTTCCTCGGCTCCGATGACAGTGAATGGGGCGGTTGCGCTTCCCTCGCTGCACGAAACGGTCACGGTGTGCGTAGTCGCGGAGGCATCCGGCGGAACATTGAGACTGACCGAGACACCGCTGCGGTCAACGCCTGCTGTGCCGAGCTGCTGGCCGTTGTCCCACGTGAACTCGAGCGTGCTGCACGACAAAAAGCCCAGTGCCCGTGCCGTGAACTGTGCGCCCGGATTACCTTCTGCCGGAAGTAGATCGAGGACGCGATGGATCCGCGAAAACGGGTCATCTGTCGATGGATCGATGGGGCCTGATGGCGTATCGGGCGTGTCCACCGACGGGTCAGCGGGGCCCGGCACCGGCGGCGCAGGAGACCCGGGATCGGCGAGGACTGGACCTCCTGAGAGGGCGGTCAGCGCAGCGGCACATGCCAAAGCCAGCATGGTTGACCGCACCGCACGGAGCACTCGGTGCCGCAACGACTGATCGGCTACGAAGCCTGCTCCTTGCCGCGGTCCACAGGACCGGGGTTCGACTCGCTCCATCTCCGAAGTGTCACGCCGGTCACATGGGGCGTCGTGAGTAATCCACTACTTAAATTTCGCGTGGCGCCGACCATAAAGCGACCATTTCGACTAAGTGTTGTGTCCCGACTGTCGATCACGTGATCAGTTCGCGCGGCCCGGTGGGTAGGCGCCAGTGGAAAATCATCGCCGCCAACCGCAACGCGGTAGCCAGTACCGTACCCACGACCAGCCCGATCCATTGCGGAGCGAAGTAATCGATGGCGACGTAGGTGATCGCACCGAGCATCGCAGGCATGGCGTAGAGGTCGTCGGGCCCCATGACCATCGGAATCTCCCGGGCCAAAACGTCGCGAATGATGCTGCCCGCAATCGCCGACAGCATGCCCAGCAGGCATGCGCCGAACCAGCTCGCTCCGTTGTCGACCGCCAAGGCCGCCCCGGAGGTCGCGAAGATCGCCATGCCGAACGCATCGAGCACAAGCACGCTTGTGTTCATCCGGATGACGATTTTGGCGAAGACTGTCGCGAGCGCGGCGGCAACAAGCGCGACGGTCATGTTCTCCCAGTGCTGGATGGAGAACGGCGGGTTGATGTCGAGGAACAGGTCGCGCACGACCCCGCCGCCGACGCCGGTCAGCACACCCATGACTGCTATGCCGAACAAGTCGAAACCCTTGCGCACGCCGACCACTGCCCCGGACGCCGCGAACACTGCTATTCCGACGAAGTTGAGAATTGTCTGCAACACGATCGAACCGTAACCCCGGCTCGAAAGCCTCACGCGTGCTTCCGGGCTCGCGCTATGTGAGTGGCGATTTGGCTCCAAGAGTCGAACATGTGTTCTAATGATTGCTCACCGCCAGCCCGTTCGCTGCGGGCAATGTCCAGAAGGAGTTCCCCATAACGATGACCGTTGACACTCTTGCATCCGAAGCGGTGCCCACCGCCTCCGACACTCCCGACGTATTGACTACTTCAG
Source organism: uncultured Actinomycetota bacterium (assembly GCA_963716505.1). GTDB lineage: Bacteria > Actinomycetota > Actinomycetes > Mycobacteriales > Mycobacteriaceae > Mycobacterium. The sequence continues at coordinate 384 of CAVQTL010000002.1, read as the reverse complement.
TCGAGAGCATCGTGCCCGCGACTACGCCATCGGCCGACGCGGCCGCCTCTGAAGCTCCTGCCAAGGAGAAGCCGAAGAAGGCTCCGGCCAAAAAGGCGGCCGGCAAGCGGACCAAGACTGTCGAACTGATCCTCACTGTCACCGGGACCCCCGACGGAGAATGGCGCGCCGAACTCAAACAGGGCACCACCTACCTGGCCCGCAACCTCGCGGTCGCGGCCGCCGCCGTCTCGCGCGCCGCCAAGGAGCTACACAAGGACCTCTCCACCCCGATCGACGAGGTGATCGAAGAGGCGCGCTCCCAGCAGGCCGCCAGGGTCGCCGCCCTCGAAGCCGAACTCGAAGCCGCCCGCAAGGTCCTCGCCGACCTGGACTGAGATCGCG
>CAVQTL010000001.1:0-55863 GCA_963716505.1 uncultured Actinomycetota bacterium | reverse complement strand
TGCACGACTTGCACGTGTAGATCAGCGCGCCGCGCGAGTTCACCCCGCTACCCATCCGCGCCCCGCAGCCCTCGACCCCGCACTTGGCCAGGTTGGACAAGAGGTGCTTGCGCGCCCGTGACGGCCCGTAGTGACGCTTCGGGTCGGCCAGCTTGTCGGCCACGCCGCGCCAGGTCGACTCCGGGACGATCTCATGCCAGTTGCCGGGGCCGGTGATCTTGCCTCGGAAGGTGCGCAGACCGGCGTTGCGCGGGGACACCAGCAGCTGCCGCACCTGGGATGCGCGCCAGCGGTTGCCCCTCGGGGTGAGCACGCCCCGGTCGTTCCAGTCGGTCATCACGGAGTAGCAGGAACCGCCCGCCAGCACGGAGCGGTACGCCTGTCGGATCTCGGCGGCCTCGATGGGGTCCAGGGTCGGCTTGCCGTCGTCGCCCAGGATCGGTCGGGACGGGACCGGAGGCTGAGCGTCCGGGTCGCCCTCGGTGTAGCGGAACCCGAACGGGCGCACGCTCCACCATTGGGTGCCGCTCTCCGCGCGCTGCTCCGCTGCCCGCTTCTGACGGGCACTCTTCTGGTCCATCTCGGCGCGGGCAACGGCACCCTTGATCCGCGCGTAGAGCCGACCGTTGTGCGTGCCCAGATCGCACTCCCCGGTCACCGTGGCCAGCGCCAGCTTGCGCCGGTCGGCCAGGTCGATGAACTCCTCCAGCTCGATCGGCCTGCGGTGCAGCCGGTCGAGATCCCAGACCACGACGGCGTCGAGCTTCCCGGCCTCGATGTCCGTGAGCATCCGCTCGTAGTGGGGCCTGCGCACGCCGCTGCTGGCCGACACGTCGTTGTCGGGGTACTCGGTTGGCTCCCAGCCCTTCTCGCGGCAGAGCTTCAGGCAGTCGGCGCGTTGGCGGGTGATGGCCAGCTCGTCCCCGTTCCGGTCCTTGCTCTGGCGCAGGTACACGGCGGCGCGGGTCACAGCTCCACGTCCTTGCCGACCCAGTCGCGCAGGATGCGCTTCGTCTCCTCCAGGGTCGAGATGATCTCGCGGCACATCTCGATCTCATCCGGCACGCCCGTGCAGCCGTAGTCGGCGACCAGCTTCTGCATCATGTCGCGGCACTCCTCGGCCTGGGTCACCAGCCGGTCGAGGGCAGCACGGACCGGGGCGCGCTCGGCCCACGCTGTCAGCGACACCCCCGCAGCGGCGGCTTCGTGGGCGTCGATACGCCTATCGAGTTCGAGCAGCTTGTCGAGGTGATCGGGGTCGATGACCGGCCCCGGCTCGGGCGGGTTGATCGCCCGCAATGCGGCGTTGATCGAGGGCACGGCCTGGCCGTCCTCACCGAGGTCGTCACTCTCCAGGCGGCCACGCGTGGCCAGTTTGATGCGAGCTGCATGTAGCGGCGCGCGGTGCGGTAAGACCCCTCGAAATTGGTCTCGACCCAGTCCCGGAACTCCCCGTGCGGGAGCCGATCCTTCGCGGCGATCAGCGCCTGTCCCGATCGGCACGCGCATTTGACGGCGTTCTCGGCGTGGATCTCAGCCTGCATGTGCCAGTGGTTGATCTCCTCGGCCAGGTCGGGTAGGTCGAGACTGGTGTTGGCGTCGTAGAACGGCTCGACCTTGGCATCGACCACTTCGGCAGGTGAGTCATCGTGGACTGACCTCGACCGGCGGCAGCTGCACGGCCTGGTAGGTCTTGGGCATCCGGCCCAGTCCCTCACGGACGGCGGCGATGGCCTCGGCCTTGGTAGCAAAGGTCTGGACCTCCTCCGTCTCCGTGGCCAGGTCGAGAACCCAGCAATCGGGGTGGTCGAGGAACCCGCCGCCGTCCCAGTAAGCGGTCACCCGTTCGTACTCGGGGGCCGTGTCGCGTGTGACCGCCCACGAATCGGCGATGGACCCGTCGGCGCTTCGCTCCACGGCGACCTGCGTGGTGATCACCCACGGGATCTCCCACGGCTCGCTGTTCTCGGTCATCGCCCGACCTTCCTGATCAGGGTGCCGATGGCCGCGCCAAGAAAAAGCGGCACCGGGGTACACCACGAAGGTCACGATGATCCCGTTGAGCACCGCGCTGATCATGAGCGGTACGAATCGAGCTGGCTGGTGATAACGGCGCGCTTCTCGCTCATCTGGTGCTTCATGTAGAGAGCGCTGAAAAGCGTGAGGGAAGCAGGATCGAAGAGGTCACCCCCAACCCCGGTCGCCGCGCCGAGGAAGAACGACGCAGCCAGGCTGACGGCGACAACCACCACCCCGAGACAGAGAGTGACGGTGCAACGGGAAAAAGCGAGGTTGATTCGCATCGCAACAACAGCCCGACGAGGCCGAGGATGACGACGCCGACGCCGACCGACGTCGGTTCTTGCCGCCGTCGTCCAGTGGGGGAAGGTGTCATCCGCCCAATCTCTGTCCTTCACGGATCGTTCCGTTCGGTTGCGCCTGGCCCTGTGCCGAGGCCGTTCACCGCAAGAATAGACCGTTGTGTACCCCAAGTAAATAACCGTAGATGTCGTGCATTCGATGGACATCGCAGCGAAGCTCGGCCCGGAGCGGCTGCGCGAGATCATGGCCGAGCTGGTGAACCGCTCGGCGCTTGTCGTTGAGCGCTACGGCGTCGTGGGCGATGTGTGGGCAACCGAAGGTCTGTAATAGCACGCATGCCAACGGATTCCGATCGCGTCGCGGAGCCACGGCGGATCTATGCCGAGGGCCAGGCGGCCGACGTCGGCGCCACCAACCCCTACTATGGCGAGCTGGTGAACGCTGCTGTGTGGCGGTTCGGCTACCACGCCATGCTGGACGACATGCTCGCGAAGTCGTTAGCGCGGCAGGCGTTCCTGCGGCGTCGCCCCTAGACGGCGGCGCGGGCCGGTCCCGCGGCGATCTGCAGCAAGGGCTGATAGCCGGCGTCTTGCCGTCCAAGCCGATCACCGGTGCGGGTGTCGGCCGCTGGGGTTGCGGATCGAGATCGACGTCGATCACGTCCGCAGGTGTCGGTTCAGGTGAGCAATTTTTGCTCTCCTGAACCAAGCGCGTTCCGTACTGTCCCGTGGCTGTCGCCGGTGGCCGCGGCGATCGCGCGGATACTGAGCCCTGATTCGCGGAGCGATGCGCCTATCGCCGATCCGACCCTGTGACCTGCGGTGATGTGGTGGGCGCGGACGGTATCGAACCGCCGACCGCTGGTGTGTAAAACCAGAGCTCTACCACTGAGCTACGCGCCCGTGCCGATGCAGGCTACCGGCTTCCCCGTCGTGCTGAGAAATCCACCGACTGTGCGGATTCAGACGTCCGCAGACCGAAATGTCTCCTAAACCGCACAGTCGCGGGTCCGGGGCCGGGCACTACGACTTCAGCGCCGCCAGTGCATCGGTCCACAGCGCCTGATCACGCGCCTCGCCAGGCTGTTTCAACTCGGCGAACCGGATGATCCCGGAACGATCGACGACGAACGTGCCGCGGTTGGCGATGCCGGCGTCGGAGTTGAAAACCCCGTAGGCCTGCGCCACCGCGCCGTGCGGCCAGAAGTCGGCCAGCACCGGAAACGTGAAGCCGCTCTGGGTGGCCCAAACCTTGTGCGTCGGTGGCGGTCCCACCGAGACGGCCAATGTGGCGGTGTCATCGTTCTCGTAGGAGGGCAGGTTGTCGCGAATCTCGTCCAGCTCGCCCTGGCAGATGCCGGTGAACGCCAGCGGAAAGAACACCAGCAGCACGTCCTTGGCACCACGAAAGTCGCTCAGGCTGACCGGTTGCCCGTTCTGGTCCTTGAGGGTGAAGTCCGGGGCCTCGGTCCCGGTTTCCAACATCAGCGCCGCCCCGCCGCCTTGGATCTCGGTTGCACCAGCCGACTGGCGCTCCAGTCGCCGAGGTTTGCCGACGAGGTCTGCATCAGCCCGGCCGTCGGCGCCGACTCGGCGATCTCGGCGGGCATCACGTGCCCCGGCTGACCCGTCTTGGGGGTCAGCACCCAGATCACGCCATCGTCGGCCAGCGGCGTGATCGCGTCCATCAACCGGTCCACCAGGTCGCCATCGTCATCGCGCCACCACAGCAGCACCACATCGATGACGTCGTCGGCGTCCTCGTAGAGCAGCTCGCCGCCGCACGCGTCCTCGATATCGGCCCGGATGTCGTCGTCGACGTCGTCGTCCCAGCCCAGTTCCTGCACAACCTGATCTTTTTGGATGCCCAGCCGTTGGGCGTAGTTCGGGGCGTCTGCCGCCGCGACCACCGTCGGTCCTCCTTCAACTGCTCGAATAATCGTCCTATCGTCGCACGACCCGGACATTCGGCGATGACTGGCGCTCCAGGTTCACCGATATGCCGCGTCGCACAGGTCCAGCGCCGTCGTCTTGACGTCGTTCAGTTTGGACACCGCGGCGTTGAATTCGTCGGGCCCGTAACTGCCTGCGATGGCGTTTGCCACGCCCCGAGCTGCGTCGACCCAGGCGTTCAGCGCATCGCGCAGCTCTGGAGTCAGCGGGTCGCTGATGCTCTGGGCGACGAGGTCGGCGCTGTGGTTGAGCGAGTCGACGGCCGGCCCGGCCTTAGACGCGGCATCGGGTGCGCTCGAGTTGAATGCCTTCACGTATTCGTTGACCGCGGTGATGGAGTCCACGCTGCTGGAGCTCAGCGCCTCGCACGAGGTGTGGACTGCCTCGGTGGTCAGGGACTCCTGGCGTTCCGACTCCTTGGAACTCGACGATTCGGCCGACTCCACCGCCGAAGCCGAAACCGACGCCTTGTAGATCGGGTGCGTCGGTGGCGTTGACCTTGGGCGATCCGTCGGTGACGGAGGTGCATCCGACGACGATCATGGCGAGACCAGCCAGGCTGCCGACCACCAGCGCGACGATCCGAAGCCGCGGTGACCTGGTCAGCCCTCCCATCCGCACAGTCTGCAGACGTTACCGGTTTGGCAGGGCCATCGGCGGTTCATTCCAGTAGCCACCACGGGCGGTGCAAGTGGGGCACGATGGGTGGACGATAGAGGTTGTCATAGACCTAGACCTCCGACCGAGGAGTGGAAGTTGACCACCGAGTTCGCGCGCCAGGACCTGGCCCAAAACTCCGGCACCGCAGCCGAACCCGACCGGGTACGCGTGATCCGCGACGGCGTTGCGTCCTATCTGCCCGATATCGATCCCGACGAGACCACCGAGTGGCTGGAGTCGTTCGACCAGTTGCTGGAACGGCAGGGCCCGGCGCGGGCTCGCTATCTGATGCTGCGGCTGCTCGAGCGTGCCGGCGAACAACGAGTGGCCATTCCGTCGCTCACATCGACCGACTACGTCAACACCATCCCGACCGAGCTGGAGCCGTGGTTCCCCGGCGACGAGGAGATCGAGCGGCGCTACCGCGCCTGGATCCGGTGGAACGCGGCCATCATGGTGCACCGTGCTCAGCGTCCGGGAGTCGGTGTGGGCGGGCACATTTCGACCTATGCTTCCTCGGCCGCACTCTACGAGGTGGGCTTCAACCACTTCTTCCGCGGAAAGGCCCATCCCGGCGGCGGTGACCAGGTCTACATCCAGGGCCACGCATCGCCGGGCATCTACGCCCGCGCGTTCCTGGAGGGCCGGCTAACCGCCGACCAGCTCGACGGCTTCCGCCAGGAGCACAGCCACCCCGGCGGCGGCCTCCCGTCGTATCCGCATCCACGGCTGATGCCCGACTTCTGGGAGTTCCCGACGGTGTCGATGGGCCTTGGTCCGATGAACGCCATCTTCCAGGCCCGGTTCAACCACTACCTGCACGACCGCGGCATCAAGGACACGTCCGACCAGCACGTCTGGGCGTTCCTCGGGGACGGCGAGATGGACGAACCGGAGAGCCGCGGCCTGATCCAGGTGGCGGCCAACGAGGCGCTGGACAACCTGACGTTCGTCATCAACTGCAACCTGCAGCGCCTCGACGGCCCGGTGCGCGGCAACGGCAAGATCATCCAGGAACTCGAGTCGTTCTTCCGCGGCGCCGGCTGGAACGTCATCAAGGTGGTGTGGGGCCGCGAATGGGATGCCCTGCTGCACGCCGACCGCGACGGCGCACTGGTGAACCTGATGAACACCACCCCCGACGGCGACTACCAGACCTACAAGGCCAACGACGGCGCCTACGTGCGCGACCACTTCTTCGGCCGCGACCCGCGCACCAAGGCGCTGGTCGACAAGATGTCCGACGCCGACATCTGGAACCTCAAGCGCGGCGGCCACGACTACCGCAAGGTCTACGCGGCCTACCGTGCCGCCACCGACCACAAGGGCCAGCCGACAGTCATCCTGGCCAAGACCATCAAGGGCTACTCGCTGGGCGCCCACTTCCAGGGCCGCAACGCGACACATCAGATGAAAAAGCTTGCGCTGGCAGACCTCAAGCAGTTCCGCGACGCCATCCGCATCCCGATCGGCGACGAGGAACTCGACAAGAATCCGTACCTGCCGCCGTACTACCACCCCGGCCCGGATGCGCCCGAGATCCGTTACATGCTCGACCGGCGACGGACGCTGGGCGGCTTCGTGCCGGAGCGACGGACGAAGTCGAAGGTGCTGACGCTGCCCGGCCGCGACACCTACAAGGCGCTCAAGAAGGGCTCGGGAAACCAAGAGGTCGCGACCACCATGGCAATGGTGCGCACATTCAAGGAACTGTTGCGGGACAAGGAGATCGGCCCGCGCATCGTGCCGATCATCCCGGACGAGGCGCGCACATTCGGGATGGACTCGTGGTTCCCGAGCCTCAAGATCTACAACCGCAACGGGCAGCTCTACACGGCCGTGGATGCGGAATTGATGCTGGCGTACAAGGAAAGTGAAATCGGCCAGATCCTGCACGAAGGCATCAACGAAGCCGGTTCGACGGCGACGTTCACCGCGGCGGGCACGGCTTACGCCACTCACAACGAACCGATGATCCCGCTCTACATCTTCTACTCGATGTTCGGCTTCCAGCGCACCGGCGACGGGCTTTGGGCGGCCGCCGACCAGATGGCCCGAGGCTTCGTGCTGGGCGCCACGGCAGGCCGGACCACTCTGGTCGGCGAGGGACTGCAGCACGCCGACGGCCACTCCCTGCTGCTGGCGGCCACCAACCCGGCCGTCGTCGCCTACGACCCGGCGTTCGCCTACGAAATCGCCTACATCGTCGAAAGCGGGCTGGCCCGCATGTACGGCGAGGACCCGGAGAACGTCTACTTCTACATCACCATCTACAACGAGCCCTACAAGCAGCCCGCCGAACCGGAGGGCGTCGACGTCGAGGGGCTGCTGCGCGGCATCTACCGCTACCGGCCCGCCCCGGAGAAGAAGTCCAAGCAGGCGCACATCCTGGTGTCGGGAGTGGCGATGCCGTCGGCGATTCGGGCTGCCGAGTTGCTGGCCGACGAATGGGACGTGGCGGCCGACGTGTGGTCGGTGACCAGCTGGGGCGAGCTCAACCGCGATGGCGTGGAGATCGAGAAGGAAAAGCTGCGTTATCCCGACCGTCCCGCGCGCGTGCCCTACATCAGCCAGGCACTCGCCGACACCCGGGGCCCGGCCGTGGCCGTTTCGGACTGGATGCGCGCGGTCCCCGAGCAGATCCGGGCCTGGGTGCCGAACACCTACGCTCACGCTGGGCACCGACGGCTTCGGGTTCTCCGACACCCGCCCGGCCGCGCGGCGCTACTACAACACCGACGCCGAGTCGGTGGTGGTGGCGGTGCTGGAGGCACTGGCCGCCGACGGCGAGATCGACCAGTCGCAGGCCGTCGAGGCTGCCAATAAGTACGAGATCGACGATGTGCTCGCGGCACCGGAACAGACTTCCGACCCCGGCGTGGCCTGACTCGCGGCGCTTCTTGGAGGAATCCGCCATAAAAGTGGCGTAGCTTTTAGGGATGCCCGACAATCGGTTCGTTCCGCCCGCCTCCACGCTGGAGGTGCTGGAGACCGTTCCCGAATCGGTGCTGCGCCGGTTGAGCCAGTATTCGGGGCGGCTGGCCACCCAGGCGGTGCACGTCCTGGAGGAGCGGCTGCCGTTCTTCGCCGACCTCGAGGCCTCTCAGCGGGCCAGTGTCCAGCTGGTGGTGCAGACCGCGGTCGTGAACTTCGCGGAGTGGATGCGCAACCCCAACGGCGACGTCAGCTATACGGCGCAGGCGTTCGAGGTGGTGCCGCAGGACCTTCGCAGGCGCATCGCACTGCGGCAATCTGTGGAGTTGGTGCGCGTCACCATGGAGTTCTTCGAGGAAGTGGTGCCGCTGCTGGCCCGCTCCGAAAAACAGTTGACCGCGTTGACGGCCGGAATCCTGCGGTACAGCCGCGATTTGGCGTTCGCCGCCGCCACCGCATACGCCGACCAGGCCGAGGCGCGGGGCGCCTGGGATACCCGGATGGAGGCCAACATCGTCGACGCCGTGGTGCGCGGCGACACCGGACCGGAACTGCAGTCGCAGGCCGCCGCGCTGAACTGGGATGCCACCGCGCCCGCCACCGTCATCGTGGGTATCCCGCCGCCCGACCGCATCGACCTGGCCAGCGACGACGTCCACGATGTGGTCGACAGGCACGGGCGCGCGGCGCTTTCCGACGTGCACGGCACCTGGCTGGTGACGATCGTGTCGGGTCCGCTCAGCCTGACCGACCGGTTCCTCGCCGAACTTCTGACCGTCCTCGCCGACGCGCCCGTCGTCATCGGGCCGACCGCGCCGACGCTGTCGGCCGCGCACTGGAGCGCCACCGAGGCGATCGCGGGGATGAACGCCGTCGCGGGCTGGACGGGTGCGCCGCGGCCCGTCGCCGCGCGTGAGCTTTTGCCCGAACGGGCGCTGCTCGGCGATGCATCCGCCATCGCGGCGCTGGAAACCGAGGTGATGAGGCCGCTGGGCGACGCCGGGCCGGCGTTAACTGAGACGCTGGACGCATATCTGGACTCCGGCGGCGCGATCGAGGCGTGTGCGCGCAAGTTGTTCGTTCATCCAAACACCGTGCGCTATCGCCTCAAGCGCATCGCTGATTTCACCGGCCGCGATCCGACCACGCCGCGGGATGCCTACGTCCTCCGGGTGGCTTCGACCGTCGGACGGTTGACTAGGCAGGCACAGCATTCCAGCACGTCGAACATGACCACCGCACAGATATCGACGCCTCCTGAGGCCATACCCAGCGAGGACCGGGCAGGTTAACAGATTTCGGGTCGATATCGATGGAGTCGCATCACATGCTGTTTTGTGGGATCTCCACAAAAGAATAAGACGAGGTTCATAATCTCTTACACCGCGCAGATGCGTTCCCACAGTGTTTTCTTAAACACGTGCTCGCATTGCTTGCTCCCGGACAGGGATCGCAGACGCCCGGCATGCTCGCCTCATGGCTCGAGCTGCCCGGTGCTGCTGATCGTATCTCCACCTGGTCGCAGTCCAGCGGTCTCGACCTGGCCACCCTCGGCACCACCGCGACAGCCGAGGAAATCACCGACACCGCCGTGACACAGCCGCTGGTCGTAGCCGCGACGCTGCTTGCCTGGGAAGAGTTGACCAAGCGCGGCCTGCTGGCCGGACGCGACTTCATCGCCGCCGGCCACTCCGTCGGTGAGATCGCCGCCTACGCGATCGCGGGCGTGATCTCCAGCGACGACGCCGTCGCGCTGGCCGCCACCCGCGGTGCGGAGATGGCCAAGGCGTGCGCAACCGAGCCCACCGGCATGTCCGCGGTGCTCGGCGGCGACGAGGCCGAGGTGCTGAGCCGCCTCGAAGCACTGGACCTGGTGCCCGCGAACCGCAATGCGGCGGGCCAGATCGTCGCGGCGGGCAGCCTGGCCGCCCTGAGCAAGCTGGCCGAGGACCCGCCGGAGAAGGCGCGCGTCCGCGCTCTCGCCACCGCGGGTGCGTTCCACACGCACTACATGGCGTCGGCCACCGACGGCTACGCCGCCGCAGTTTCAAAGGTCGCGACCACTGAGCCTGCTGGACCGACCGCTACCTTGCTGTCCAATGCCGACGGCCAGCCGGTCGCCTCGGCCGCGGACGCCATGAGCAAGCTGGTCGCCCAGCTGACCCGGCCGGTGCGCTGGGATCTGTGCACGGAGACGCTCCGGCAATCGAACGTGACCGCGATCGTCGAGTTCCCGCCCGCCGGGACACTCGCCGGGATCGCCAAGCGAGAACTCAAAGGGGTGCCGACGAAGGCCGTCAAAACCCCCGCCGACCTGGACGGGCTAGCCGAGCTCTAAGGGTCTGATTCCCGGCGTCGTCGGGGACGTACAACTGCATAACCAACGTAAATCGAAGTAACACAACAAATTAGAAGGAGCCATAGTGGCCGCCACTCAGGCAGAAATCATCTCCGGTCTCGCCGAGATCATCGAAGAAGTCACGGGCATCGAGCCGTCGGAAGTCACCCCGGAGAAGTCGTTCGTCGACGACCTGGACATCGACTCGCTGTCGATGGTCGAGATCGCCGTGCAGACCGAGGACAAGTACGGCGTGAAGATCCCCGACGAGGACCTCGCAGGTCTGCGCACCGTCGGTGACGTCGTCTCCTACATCCAGAAGCTCGAGGAAGAGAACCCCGAGGCTGCTGCCGCGCTGCGCGAGAAGATCGAAGCGGATCGCGCGTGACCAGGCCTTCCACTGCTAACGGCGGTTTCCCCAGCGTTGTGGTGACCGCCGTCACGGCGACGACATCGATCGCCGGGAACATCGAGAGCACGTGGAAGGGCTTGTTGGCGGGCGAGAGCGGCATCCGCGTCCTCGAGGACGAGTTCGTCACCAAATGGGACCTGCCCGTGCACATCGGTGGCCACCTGAAGGAGGCCGTCGACGACCACATGGGGCGGCTGGACCTGCGGCGCATGTCGTACGTCCAGCGGATGGCCAAACTGCTCGGAGGCCAGATCTGGGAGGCCGCGGGGACACCCGAGGTCGACGGAGACCGCTTCGCTGTTGTCGTTGGCACCGGTCTGGGTGGCGGCGAGAAGATCGTCGAGACCTATGACCTGATGAACGAGGGCGGCCCCCGCAAGGTATCGCCGCTCGCCGTTCAGATGATCATGCCGAACGGCGCCGCTGCCGTCATCGGCTTGCAGCTGGGCGCCCGCGCCGGGGTCATGACGCCGGTGTCGGCCTGTTCGTCGGGCTCGGAGGCCATCGCGCACGCGTGGCGGCAGATCGTCATGGGCGACGCCGACATCGCCGTCTGCGGTGGTGTCGAGGGCGGCATCGAAGCGCTGCCCATCGCGGCCTTCTCGATGATGCGTGCCATGTCGACCCGCAACGACGACCCCGAGGGCGCGTCTCGTCCGTTCGACAAGGACCGCGACGGCTTCGTGTTCGGCGAGGCGGGTGCGCTCATGGTCATCGAGACCGAGGAGCACGCCAAGGCTCGCGGCGCTCAGCCGCTGGCTCGGCTCATGGGAGCAGGCATCACGTCGGACGCCTTCCACATGGTGGCTCCGGCGGCCGACGGTTTGCGCGCCGGCCAGGCAATGAAGCGTTCGATGGAGCTTGCGGGCCTGGACCCCAAGGACATCGAACACGTCAACGCCCATGCCACGGCCACGCCGATCGGTGACACCGCAGAGGCCAACGCCATCCGGGTTGCCGGTGTGGAACACGCCGCGGTGTACGCGCCGAAGTCGGCGCTCGGCCACTCCATCGGTGCAGTCGGTGCGCTCGAGTCCGTATTGACGGTGCTGTCTCTACGCGACGGTGTCATCCCGCCGACCCTGAACTACGAAACACCCGATCCGGAGATCGATCTGGACGTCGTCGCGGGCGAGCCCCGGTATGGCGACTTCAAGTACGCGATCAACAACTCGTTCGGATTCGGTGGACACAACGTCGCACTGGCCTTCGGCAAGTACTGAGGCGTTGGGGGGAAAGGAACCATCGCAGCGAAATGAGTGGGTTGGCTACGGGGAACGGGTTCCCCAATGTTGTCGTCACAGGCGTTGCCATGACGACTGCTCTTGCGACCGACGCGGAAAGCACGTGGAAGAAGCTTCTCGAGGGCCAGAGCGGCATTCGCCTTCTGGGTGACTCTTTCGTCGAGGAATACGACCTTCCCGTTCGAATCGGCGGGCATCTGCTGGAGGACTTCGACAGTGAGCTGACGCGGGTCGAGCTGCGCCGGCTCTCCTATCTGCAGAAGATGTCGACGGTCATGAGCCGGCGCGTCTGGAAGAACGCCGGCGAGCCCGACGTCGATCCCAAACGGCTGATGGTGTCCATCGGCACCGGAATGGGATCCAGCGAGGAGCTGCTCTTCGCGTACGAAGGCATGCGGGCCAAGGGCCTGCGTGCGGTGTCGCCGCTCGCGGTTCAGATGTACATGCCGAACGCGGCGGCCGCCGCGGTCGGGCTGGAACGCAAGGCCAGGGCCGGGGTCATCACCCCGATCTCGGCCTGCGCGTCCGGCTCCGAGGGCATCGCGCACGCATGGCGCAACATCGTGCTCGGCGAGGCCGACGTCGCGATCTGCGGTGGCGTGGAGACGAAGATCGAGGCGGTGCCGATCGCCGGATTCGCTCAGATGCGGATCGTGCTGTCCACCACCAACGACGACCCGGCGGGTGCCTGCCGCCCGTTCGACAAGGACCGCAACGGGTTCGTGTTCGGCGAGGCAGGCGCGCTCGTTGTCATCGAGACCGAGGAGCACGCGAAGGCGCGTGGCGCGAACATCCTCGCCCGGCTGATGGGCGCAAGCGTCACCTCGGACGGCTATCACATCGTCGCGCCCGACCCCAACGGTGAGCAGGCGGGGCACGCGATGACGCGTGCCATCCAGCTGGCCGGCCTGCAGCCCAGCGACATCGACCACGTCAACGCGCACGCCACCGGCACCAGCGTCGGCGACGTGGCCGAAGGCAAGGCGATCAACAACGCGATGGGTGGCCATAAGCCTGCGGTCTTCGCGCCCAAGGGCGCGCTCGGCCATTCGGTCGGCGCGGTCGGTGCGGTCGAGTCGATCTTGACGATGTTCGCGTTGCGCGACGGTGTCATTCCGCCGACGCTCAACCTGAAGAATCTGGACCCGGAGATCGACCTCGACGTCGTGGCCGGTTCGCCGCGACCCGGCAACTACAACTACGCGATCAACAATTCGTTCGGATTCGGTGGGCACAACGTGGCGCTCGCCTTCGGCAAGTACTGAGCGCCCGATATACGGCCCCCAACAGGAGGTTTCGATGACAATCACGGCCCCCGAGAAAGTCGGCGAATCAACCGATCCCCGTGATCCGCTGCTGCGCCTCAAGACGTTCTTCGACGACGACTGCACCCTTGAGTTGCTGCACGAGCGGGACCGCTCGGGCGTGCTCGCCGCCGGAGGCACGGTCAACGGTGTGCGGACCATCGCGTTCTGCACCGATGGGACCGTGATGGGCGGCGCGATGGGCGTCGAGGGCTGCGCCCACATCGTCAACGCCTATGACACCGCGATCGAAGAGCAGAGCCCGATCGTCGGCATCTGGCACTCCGGCGGTGCGCGGCTGGCCGAGGGCGTCAAGGCGCTGCACGCGGTCGGCCTGGTCTTCGAGGCGATGATCCGGGCGTCGGGTTACGTCCCGCAGATCTCGGTGGTCGTCGGCTTCGCCGCGGGCGGCGCCGCATACGGGCCCGCGCTCACCGACGTGGTCATCATGGCGCAGGAGGGCCGGGTGTTCGTCACCGGACCCGACATCGTCCGCAGCGTCACGGGCGAGGACGTCGACATGGCGTCGCTCGGCGGGCCCGACACCCACCACAAGAAGTCCGGCGTGTGCCACATCGTCGCCGACAGCGAGCTCGACGCGTACGAGCGTGGCCGCCGGCTGGTCGGATTGTTCTGCCAGCAGGGCCATTTCGACCGCACCAAGGCCGAGGCGGGCGACACCGACCTGCACGCGCTGCTGCCCGAATCGCCGCGCCGTGCATACGACGTGCATCCGCTGGTCGAGACACTGCTCGACTCCGACGCGCCCTTCGAGGAGTTCCAGGCCAAGTGGGCGCCGTCGATGGTGATCGGCCTCGGCCGGCTGTCCGGGCGGACCGTGGGCGTGCTCGCCAACAACCCGCTGCGCCTCGGTGGCTGCCTGAACTCCGAAAGCGCCGAGAAGGCAGCACGTTTCGTGCGGCTGTGCGACGCGTTCGGCATTCCACTGGTCGTCGTGGTCGACGTGCCCGGCTATCTGCCCGGTGTCGACCAGGAATGGGGTGGCGTGGTGCGCCGCGGCGCCAAGCTGCTGCATGCGTTCGGCGAGGCCACCGTTCCCCGGGTCACGCTGGTGACCCGGAAGATCTACGGCGGTGCCTACATCGCGATGAACTCGCGCTCGCTCAACGCGACGAAGGTGTTCGCGTGGCCGGACGCTGAGGTCGCCGTGATGGGCGCCAAGGCCGCCGTCGGCATCCTGCACAAGAAGAAGCTGGCCGCCGCGCCCGACGATGAGCGCGAGGCGCTGCACGAGGAGCTGGCCGCCGAGCACGAGCGGATCGCAGGCGGTGTGGATTCCGCCATCGAGATCGGCGTGGTCGACGAGAAGATCGACCCGTCGCACACCCGCAGCAAGCTGACCCAGGCACTCGCCGAGGCGCCTGCACGGCGTGGGCGGCACAAGAACATCCCGCTGTAGATCGATTCTTTCGGACAGACCTCGGTAGATCTTCGCTTCCGTACTGTGGGTAGCGGCCCATTGAGTTGGAGACCGTGCAGGGCCCCGACAGAGGAGTTGAGGTATGCAGATTTCTGGTTTCACGATGCGCCGTGCAGCCGCGGGCATGCTTGCCGCTGGTGCGTTGGCGGGCATGACCGGCACCATCGCAATACCGACGGCATCTGCCGACGCCGACTGCACCGTCTCCGGACTGAGCAACGCGATCGGCACGGTCGGAGCGCAAACCGGACAATGGTTCGCCAGCCATCCGGACGCGAATAAGGCAGTCACCGAAGCGGGTGGGCAGGGCGGTGGCGCCGAGGGCGCGATTCGGAACTACTTCGTCGCGCATCCGTCGGAGTGGGCTGAGCTGCAACGGATCGCGTCGCCGTTGCGCAACTTGCGCCAGCAGTGCGGCTCGAACGTGGCCCCCGCGGACATCGCACGGCTGTACGACGCAATGGCCTCATAGCCAGCGGTCCGCGGGCGGCGGACCCCGGCGAGTCCGTCCGCGGCACAGCCGATTTCGTCAGGCCTGCGTGATCCCGGTCATGACAGGTGCGAGCAGATCGGCGAGCGCCGTCCAGGGCACGGTTTTGGTCTCGGGCAGCGCGATTCCGAATTGGTAAGGGGCGAAATGGATCTCCAGGCCCTCGGCGGTGGGGATCCAGTTCACGAAGTTCTCGGCCCGTGGTTCGGCCCCGGTGAGCACGGACAGCCGGTGCAGCCCGGCCTGCGGGTCGGTGAACAGGTCGGCGAGCATGATCGGGTCAGCGGTTCGGCTGTCGATCACGACGGTGCTGATGTACGAGGTCGGATGTACGCCGTAATAGTGCGTGCCGAGGATGAGCTGGGCGACCGCGATGCTACGAAACGTCACCTGACCGTTCGACTCGAAGTTCCACTGTTCGCCCGCGTTGGATTCGGTCTTCACCTTGTCGATCTGTTCGGTGGCCGCGATGCCGCTGGCGTGGTTGAACGCCTCCACGACGGCGGGGTCTCCGCCGGAGAGATCGGCGATCTTCGCATCCCAGTGGCCCAACCGGTCCGTCGTTGCGCCCTCGATCGGGGTCATCTTCACGGCATACGTCTTGCCGCTGGAGACCCCGGTTTCGGCGGCGGCGGGTGCGGCCAGCGACACCGCCAGAACCGCGAGCCCCGCGGCGACCGCTGCAATGCGCCTCATTCGATGGCCTGACCGATGCCGAGCGTGTTGCCCCCGTCGTGGGCAAGACTCATCGCATACCTCCTACGAGCAATTCCTCCGCCACAGTCAACACCGTGTCCCGGTCGGAGTCGACCAGCCCGATCCGGGTGCGCCGGTCGACGATGTCGTCGACGGTCAGGGCGCCCTCGTGGGTCACCGCGTACTCGAACTCCGCACGGATCACGTCGATGCCATCGGCCACCGGATCGGTGGGCCGTTCGCAGGTGGCCTTGGCGATGACGTTCGGTGCCTCGGCGCCGAACCGGGCGACCAACGACGACGGCAGTTCGGCGGGAACACGCAGCGTCGCAACCGGATTCGACGGCGCACCGACGAGCGGCAGATTTCGCGTCCGGCAGCGACCGGCGGACAGCCCGCGCAGCTCGGCGGCCTTGTCGAGCACATCCTCGGCCATGTACCGGTACTCGGTCAGCTTGCCGCCGATCACGCTGATCACTCCCGACGGTGACTCGACGACGGCATGGTCGCGTGACACGTCGGCCGTCCGGCCCTCGGCCCGTGTCGATCAGCGGCCGCAGCCCCGCGTAGGCGCCGATGACGTCATCGCGGCCGAGCCCCACGTTCAGCGCGGTGTTGACGGTGTCCAGCAGGAAGCCGATCTCCGCCGTAGTCGGCTCAGGGACGTCGGGTATCGGGCCCGGCGCGTCCTCGTCCGTCAGGCCGAGGTACACCCGGCCAAGCTGCTCGGGCATCGCGAACACGAAGCGGTTGAGCTCTCCCGGTATGGGAATGGTCAACGCCGCAGCAGGATTGCCGAACGTCTCGGCGTCGAACACCAGATGGGTGCCGCGGCTGGGCCGCAGCGTGATCGACGTGTCGACCTCCCCCGCCCACACACCGCTGGCGTTGATCACGGCGCGCGCGTTCACCTCGAACGACTCGCCGGTCAGCTGGTCGGTCAGGCGCACCGAGCTGCCGGTGGCATCAGAGGCCGCGACCTTGGTCAGGATGACCGCGCCGTGCTGGGCGGCCGTCCTGCGCGACGGCGGCGACCAGGCGGGCGTCGTCGATCAACTGCCCGTCATAGGCCAGCAGCCCACCGCTGAGGCCGTCGCGCCGGACCGCGGGGACCATGTCGACGGCCCGGCTCGCGGAGATGCGCCGTGATCGGGGCAGTGTCGAGGACCGGGTGCCGGCCATGCAGCGCAGCGCATCGCCGGCAAGGAAGCCGGTGCGCACCAGCGCCCGTTCCGGGGTGCCCATCGCGGGCAGCAGCGGAACGAGCTGGGGCATGGCGCTGACGAGGTGCGGCGCGTTGCGCGTCATCAGGATTCCGCGTTCGATGGCGCTGCGCCTGGCGATGCCGACATTGCCGGTCGCAAGGTAGCGCAGGCCGCCGTGCACGAGCTTGGAACTCCACCGGCTGGTGCCGAAGGCCAGGTCATGCTTCTCGACGAGGGCAACCGTCAGCCCTCGGGACGCGGCGTCCAGCGCGATCCCCGTTCCGGTGATGCCGCCGCCGATGACCACGACGTCGAGCCGCTGGCCGTCTGCCAGCGCCGCCAACTCGCGGGTACGGCGAGATGCGTTGAGAGCAGTCGAATTCGTCATGGCCTCAGGTATCCGTTCAGTGAGTGGGCGAGTTCGACGGCGAGGGCGTCGGCGTCGAGGATCGGCTCGACGATCTGTGCGGACTGGATCGTCGACTGGGTGATCAGCAGGCACATCGCGGCGAGCTGGCGAGGGTCACCCGCCCGCACGCTCCCCTCACGCTGGGCCACCTTCAGCTCGGCGGCGACCGCGTCGATGAGGATCTGCTGGCTGGTGCCGAGGCGTTCGGCGATGTACACCATGGCCAGCTCGGGTGCGGAGTGGAAGACCGACATGACCACGTCGTCGTGTCGAAGCCGTTCGGCGACACCGACGATCCGCTCGACCAGGGCTTCGCGTCCGCCGCCCTGCGACGGCACATCGCGCAGCACGCCGACGATCCGTGCGGTCAACAGCGCCGCCAGCAGCGCGCGCGTGTCGGGCCAGCGTCGGTAGATGGTCGGCCTGCTCACCCCCGCCCGGCGGGCGATTTCTGCGAGCGTCACCCGGTCGACGCCGTAGGCAAGCACGCAGCTCGCCGCCGCGTCGAGGATCCGGTCACCGACGTCCGGCGCTGTGTCGTTACTGATTGACAACATATGTAATACTGTAACGCATGATGAAGTGGGATGCATGGGGTGACCCGGAGCAGGCGAAGCCGCTCTCCGACGGAATTCGGAATCTGCTGACGCAGGCGCTCGGCGTCGGGGACGCCCCGCTCCCCGAGCTCGAACCCGAGCAGGTGAAGCTGCGACCGTCGGCCCTGTCATCGGGTGACCGCGATGCGCTGGCCGACATCGTCGGCGCGGAGAACTGCGGCGTCGACGATAGCGCCAGGCTGCTTCGCGCGGGCGGAAAGTCCACCCTTGACCTGCTGCGACGCCGGGATCCGGGGGTCCAGGACGCGCCCGATGCCGTGCTGCTGCCCGTCGACGAAGAACGAGGTGACCGCGATCCTGCGGCTGTGCGGGCAGCGCAGCATCGCCGTCGTCCCGTTCGGCGGAGGAACCAGCGTCGTCGGCGGTCTCGATCCGCTGCGCGGTCAGTTCAAGGCCGTGATCTCGCTCGATCTGCGCAGGCTGAACGAACTGCACTCGCTCGACGAGGTGTCCGGGGAGGCCGAGCTCGGCGCGGGCGTCACGGGACCGGACGCCGAACGCCTGCTCGGTGAGCGCGGTTTTTCGCTCGGGCACTTCCCGCAGAGCTTCCAGTTCGCGACGATCGGCGGATTCGCCGCGACGAGGTCGTCCGGGCAGGACTCGGCGGGCTACGGACGCTTCAACGACATGGTCCGCGGCCTGCGCGCCATCACACCTGCAGGCGTGCTCGACCTCGGCCGTGCGCCGGAGTCCGCCGCGGGCCCGGATCTGCGTCAGCTGCTGATCGGCTCCGAGGGCGTGTTCGGCATCATCACCCGGGTCCGCGTCCGGGTTCACCCGGCGCCGGCCGCGACCCGCTACGAGGCCTGGTCGTTCCCCGACTTCGCCACCGGCGCGGACGGCCTGCGCGCCGTCGCCCAAACCGGTACCGGCCCAACCGTTCTGCGGCTCTCCGACGAGGCCGAAACCGGCGTGAACCTCGCCACCACCGAGAGCATCGGCGAGAACAGCGTCACCGGTGGCTGCCTGGCGATCACCGTGTTCGAGGGGTCGGAGGAACACGTCGAAAGCAGGCACGCCGAAACCCGGGCACTGCTGCTCGCCAAGGGCGGCACCTCGCTGGGTGAAGCGCCTGCGCGCGCATGGGAGCACGGCCGTTTCAACGCGCCGTACCTGCGCGACTCGCTGCTGTCGGCGGGCGCGTTGTGCGAAACCTTGGAGACGGCAACCAACTGGTCCAACGTCCCCGCGCTGAAATCCGCGGTGACCGAGGCGCTGACGACCGCGCTGGCCGAAACCGGCACGCCTGCGCTTGTGCTGTGCCACATTTCGCATGTGTATCCCACGGGGGCGTCGCTCTACTTCACCGTCGTCGCCGGGCAACGCGGCAATCCGATCGAGCAGTGGCGCAAGGCGAAGACCGCGGCGTCGGATGCGATGGTGCGAACCGGCGCCACGATCACCCACCACCACGCGGTCGGAGCCGACCACCGGCCATGGATGCGCGACGAGGTAGGCGACCTCGGGGTGCAGGTGCTGCAGGCGGTCAAGGCGACACTCGATCCGGCCGGAATCCTCAACCCGGGCAAACTGATTCCGTGACCGTCGGTCGCGTCACGATGCTGACCAACCCCGCGTCGGGGCACGGCAGTGCGCCACATGCGGCCGAACGGGCGGTCGCGCAGTTGCACCGTCGCGGCGTCGACGTCGTCGCGATCGCGGGAACCGACGCCGAGCATGCGCGACGACTCGTCGACGGCGCACTGGAGCGCGGGATGGACGCACTCGTCGTCGTCGGTGGCGACGGCATCATCTCGCTTGCGCTGCAGGTGCTCGCGCAAACCGACGTACCGCTGGGCATCATCCCGGCGGGCACCGGAAACGACCATGCGCGCGAATTCCGTATTCCCACAAAGGATCCCGAGGCGGCGGCCGACGTCGTCGTCGACGGCACGGTGGAGACAGTCGACCTCGGCCGCATCAAGGGCGCCGACGGCACCGACAGATGGTTCGGCACCGTGATGGCGGCCGGCTTCGACTCGCTCGTCACCGATCGCACCAACCGCATGCGGTGGCCGCACGGCCGGATGCGTTACAACGTGGCGATGGTCGCCGAGTTGTCCAAGCTGCGGCTGTTGCCGTTCCGGCTGTCCTTCGACGGCGAGGAGCTCGTCACCGAGCTCACCCTTGCCGCATTCGGCAACACGAAGAGCTACGGCGGGGGCATGCTGATCTGTCCGGACGCCGACCCCACCGACGGCCAACTCGACGCGACCATGGTGGCCTCGGCGTCGCGCACGAAGCTGATTCGCTTGTTCCCCACCGTGTTCAAGGGCACTCACGTCGACCTCGACGAGGTGCGCACCGCGCGCGCCCGCACGATCACCGTCGACTCCCCCGGTATCAACGCCTACGCCGACGGCGAGTTCGTCTGCCCGCTGCCGGTCGAGGTGTCGGCGGTACCGGGAGCGCTGAAGATCCTGCGGCCCGCAATCTCGGGCGAGAGAAGCTAACCGACTCCGCGGCTGAATGTCGTCGGCTAACCGACTCCGCGGTTGAGCCAGCTCACCTCGCCGGTGTCGCCGCCGCTGCGATACGGCTCGAGGGCCTCATCCCACGCGGTGCCGAGCACCGAGTCCAATTCGGCGACGAGCATGTCCGCGCCTGACGACATCAGCGACCGCAGCCGCATCTCGCCGACCGCCACGTCGCCGTTGGCGCTCATCACGCCGCTCCACAATCCCAGCTGCGGGGTGTGGCAGAACCGCTGCCCATCCACGCCTGCGCTGGGATCCTCGGTCACCTCGAAGCGCAACACCGACCACGAACGCAGCGCATTCGCGAGCTGCGCGCCGGTGCCGACCGGACCGACCCAGTTGGTGACCGCGCGCAGTTGTCCGGGCATCGCCGGCTGCGCGGTCCAGGTCAGGTTTGCTCTCGAATGAAGGGTCGACGACAACGCCCACTCGACATGCGGGCACACGGCCGCTGGCGAGGCGTGGATGAACACCACGCCCGTCGTTGAGTCGGCGAACTGGTTCGACGAACGCATCTGCTGCTCCTTCGGCTCCACGAGGGACGTCTTCCCCAACGACCTGGTGAATGCGATGAGCTGCAGTTGTGTCGTACGTGTCTATTGTGCCTTGTGAGGCCCCTGTTGCGCTAGTCCCCGATCTATTTGCTGTCGAATTCGGCGATGACGGCGTCGGAGAGCGTCGGCCAGGGCGCATAGGCCCAATCGCCGAAATCGCGATCGGTGAGCGCGATAAGCGCCAGGTCACGGTCCGGATCGACCCAGATAAACGTCCCTGACTGGCCGAAATGGCCGTAGCTGCGCGCCGAGTTGGCCGAGCCCGTCCAGTGCGGCGACTTGGCGTCGCGGATCTCGAACCCCAGACCCCAGTCGTTGGGCCGCTGCACCCCGAACCCGGGTAGCACGCCGGTCAGCCCGGGGAACTGCACAGTGGTGGCCTCGGCATGCATCTCGGCCGAAACCAGCGCCGGTCGCAGCAGTTCAGCGGCAAAAACCGCGAGGTCGGCGACCGTGGACGTGGCACCGTAGCCCGCCGCCTCAGCGCCGCCCTCGAGTTCGCTGGACGTCATGCCAAGCGGCTCGAAGACCGCCTCCGCGAGATAGCGGCCGAATTCGATGCCCGCTTCGTTCGCCACCGCGTCGGCTGCCACGCCGAAACCGTAGTTGGAGTAGATCCGGCGCTTTCCCGGAGCCGACATCACCTGATCGGTGTGCATCGCGTAGCCGGACGTGTGCGCCAGCAGGTGACGCACCGTCGAACCCGGCGGGCCGGCCGGGGTGTCCAGCTCGACCACGCCCTCCTCGATCGCGATCTGGACGGCGCGCGCAACCAACGGCTTGGTCACCGATGCCAGGCCGAACCGATGCGCGACGTCGCCGTGCTCGGCCAGCACACCGGACGGCCCGACCACCGCAGCGGCGGCAGTCGGAACCGGCCAATCGGCGATCGAGTCGAGGGCAGACACCGACAGGAGCCTAATTCGTTCTCCATGCCGAGACGATCGCGGCCACATGTCGGGCGTCGGTGCCGCAGCAGCCGCCGAGCACCCGGACCGCGGGAACCCGGTCCTGCAGCGCCGCGTGCTGGGCGCCGAGCTCGCGCGGGTCGCCCTCGTCGAGTTCGGTGGCGTCGTCGAGCTCTGCGTGGCTCCTCCGGGAAGAGTTCGCGCGTAGTCCGACGATCCTCTGGCGCCACGGCCCCTCGTGTTCGAGGGCAGCGGTGAAGTGCGTCGGGTGGGCGCAGTTGACCATGAAATAGGCCGCGCCGGTATCCGTCACCGCGTCCACCTGGTCGATGGCATCGTGCAGCGACTGTCCCGTCGGGAGCCTGCCGTCGGTCTCGACGGTGAACGAGATGGCCGACGGAATGCCTGCCGCCGCAGCGGCTTTCACGATGCCGATCGCCTCCTCGACATTCGTCATCGTGATCGCGGTGACCTGGTCGGCGGAGGTGTCGGCGAACGTTCCGATCTGGACGCGGTGGTAGGCCTCGGCCTCCTCGACCGTCATCGCACTACCGGGGTCGTAGCCGTCACCGCGCGGACCGATGCAACCGCTGACGACGGTGGGGATGCCGTCAGCGGTTGCCGCCGCACGGACCTCTTCGGCGAGAGCGACCGCGGCACGGTTGGCGTCGTCGAGCTGCGCCGGTGTGAAGCCGAGCTGCTCAGCCCAATCAGGGTTGGCCCGCCACGTCGGCGTCTCCATCACGAAGCCCGCGCCGTTTTCGCGCGCAATGGCCAGGTAGCCGTCGTAATAGCGACGCAGCCTGGCCCGGCCGTCGGGGGTGATGAGCAATGGAAATGCCGCGAAACTGGGCAGGTCCATACCGTCATGGAAGACCAGCTCGGTCTCCAGTCCGCCGTCGGTTACGAACAATCCGTCGCCGACGGTCTGCGGCAGGAGATGTCGTTCGGTCATCTGCTCATCCTCTCGCGCAGTGCGTGTCGGCCGTGGCCGTTCGCCGATCAGCCGACCGGTTGACCCGCGGCGAGGGCCTTGACATCGGCGGTGTGCATTGGGGTCCCACCAATGCCCCAATCCCCGCTGGCAACCTCTTCGACGACCACCCAGGTGACGGGACGCATGTTCTCGCCCTCGATCTCCACCATGGCGTCGGTCACTTTCCGCACGATGTCCTGCTTCTGCGTCGCGGAGAAGACTCCCGCGATGACCTTTACGTTGACGAACGGCATCGTTCGCTCCCTTCTTGTATCTCACCTGCCCGGCCAACGGAATTGTTGGCCGGTACACCTAATCGCGCCGCTGGCCTTACTTTTGGGCGACGTAGTAGTAGTTCAGCGGATCGGTTTCGATCTCGCTGACCTGTACGTCGGCGAAGCCCGCATCCTCGAGCATCGCGGTGGCCAGTTGACGGCCCCATACCGTGCCGAGGCCCGCACCGTCGAGCCCAAGCGACACACTCATGCAGTGCATCGTCGAGACCGTGTACAGGTACGGCGCCATCGGCACTCCGATGTTGTCTTCCAGTCGGCTCGACGCTTTGATGTCCACCATGAGCAACGTGCCGCCTGGGCGCAGCGCCCGGTAGATGTTGTCGAGGACCCGCGCCGGCTGTGCCTGGTCGTGGATGGCATCGAACACCGTGATGACGTCATAGGCGTCGTCGATCCCGAGTTCGGCCACATCGCGTGCGGTGAACGAGGCATTGACGATGCCGGACCGATCGGCCTCCGAAGCTCCGATCGCCACGGCCTCCTCGGAGAAGTCGATGCCGTTGAACCTGCTGGCCGGAAACGCCTTTGCCATCACGTTGATCGCATGTCCACTGCCACAACCGACATCAGCGACGTCGACACCCGCACGCAGCCTGTCGATCAGGCCGTCGGCGAGCGGGAGGACTGCGTCGACGAGGGCGGCGTCGAACACCTCGCCGCTCACCTCCGCCATCAAGGTGTGGAACCGCGGGTAGTCGGCATAGGACAGGCCACCGCCGGCGACGAAGCAGCCGATCACTTTTTGCTCGACCTCGCCCAGAAGCGAGATGAACTGTGCGACGCGGGCCAGGTTGTCAGGCCCGGAGGTCCGGACCAGGACGGCTGCATGCGCACGCGGAAGGGAATATGTCTGCGTCGCAGGGTCGTAGCCGACGATCTCGGCGGCCGTCATTCCACCGAGCCACTCACGCACGTAGCGCTCGTTGAGCCCGGCGGCGTCAGCGATCTGGGTGCTCGTAGCAGGCGGGAGTTGGGCCAAGGTGTCAAACAGCGAAGTCTGATGTCCGATGCTGAGCAGGATCGCCACGCTGGCGTTGTCGATCGCGCCCATGATGCGTGCGGCGAACTCCTCGGTTCCCGTGGATTCGGCCGTCGCGATATCAGTTGTGGTCATGGGTGAAAACGCTAGGCCGGCCAGCTAGACCGGTGAAATCGGCCGAATCATGCAAATCGTGTGACCGCGCTGGGCCAAAGTATGCAGACCGGTCAGGCCAACAGATTGTTCTGATGCGCCCAGGCCACCGCCGCCGTTCGGGACGACACCCCCAACTTGGCGTAGATGTTGGCCAGGTGCCGCGCCACCGTCTTCTCGCTGATGAAGATCTGCGCAGCCACTTGCCGATTGGTGGCGCCACGGGCGGTTGCGGTGAGGATTTCGACCTCGCGCTTGGTCAGCCCACCGGGCGACTCCGAACCGCAGATCCCCGCCGGTTCGACGCCGAGTTGGTGATAGATGTTCTGTGCGGTGGCGACATCGGCGGCCGCCACCTCGTCGTCGCCGAGTCCTCGATGCGCGAGCGCCATCCATTCGTAGACCTGGGCGGCCTCGTACCGCGACTTCTGGATGCGGTACTCGGCCAGCGCCGACTCCAACACCGCGAGCGCGTCGGCGTGCTCGCCACGCCGCACCATGATCGCGCCACGGGTGTGCGCGGCCCAGGCCCGGAAGCCAGGAGTGCCGAAAGCCTCTGCGCCGTCCTCTAATTCGCGGCAGTGCTGGTCGGCCTCGTCCAGGTTGTCGCGGGCCAGTGCAACCTCGACGGCGCCGCGGAGCAGTCGCATCCGGCCGACACGGTTCGCACCGCCAAGCGCAACCCGCAGGTCGGTCCACGCGGTCTGACCGTCACCCTGGCGGCAACGCAGCAGCGCCTCGCCTGGCTGCGGATCGACGCCGAGGGCGCGGGCCCGCGCGAATGCCGCGAACGCGCCGTCGGTGTCACCCTGCAGCCGGAGCACTTCGCCGAGTTGGTAGTAGCCCTCGCCCGCCGCCCAGCCGTTGACGTCCTCCAAAGCCTGGCTGGTGGCGACCAGCCGAGCGTGGAGCTGCCCGTAATCCTCGGTGGCCACCAGCAGTTGAAGGCGGTGCACATCGCACACCCCGCCGTAGGTGTCGGACGCGGCGAAGTCGGCGCACCAACGTTCCATCGACTGCGTCCACGCGTGCATGCGGGGAAGGTCGGCGAGGTAGTGAAACTGGCCCAGCACGACGCAGTAGATGTCACCGGCCCAGTCGAGCGGGACCTGGCCGGCCAGTACCGGCAACATCGCCTCGTCCAGCAGCGCGAATGCCTCGGTTGTCCTCGCCTCGCTGATCGCGGCCAGCGCCTCGGCTACCTGGCACAGCGCCGTGAGGGCGGGGGTTTCGATTCGGCTGCAGATATCGCGCAACGTCTGGACCCGAACCGGTAGCGCCGCAGAATCCCGCATCACCATGAGTGCATCGAGGTAGGCGAGATATCCGTGCGTCGGCCCAATGGGTGCACCGTCGAGCAACCGACGCGCACGGTTGCACCAACCCTGTGCGATGTTGAGGTCGCCGCGGGTGAACCACGCCAGTCCGAGTTCGACCGCCTTCATCGCAGCCGACGGTGGGTCGGTGCGGGCCAATTGCATGAACACGCGCTCGGTGAGCCGGACCGATTCCTTTCCCTTTCCCAGCTGCCAGGCGGCGACGGCGAACGCCTCCAAGTCGTCGATGTCCAGCGCGGCGTCCTCGCCTGCCTGCATGAACGCGTCGTAGGACGCATGCCAATCGCGCCGCGCGTTCGCAGTCCGCGCCGCCACGAGCAGATCTGTGCGCATCGTCATGTTGATGCTCAACGGTATATCCGGTCAGACGAGTTCAATCGACCGTTTCGCCAGGCCCATCCAAAAGCCGTCGACGACCTGTCTGGGCGCCTGCTCCGGGTCCGCCGACGCGCCGAGCGCCACGAACAGCGGCGCGAAGTGCTCGATCGTGGGGTGCGCGTACGGCATGCCCGGCGCCTTGTTCCGAAAGTCGATGAGCGCGTCGAGATCTCCATCGGAGAACCGCTCGGCGGCCCATTCGTCGAACTCAACCGACCAATCCGGCGGCGTGGCGCCAGGCGACGGGTCGTCGAGAAACGGCAACCCGTGAGTGGTGAACCCGGAGCCGATCAGCAGTACGCCCTCGTCGCGCAGCGGTCGGAGTCGTTCGCCGACGTGCAGCAGCCGCTGCGGGTCGAGGGTGGGCAGGGAGATCTGCAAGACGGGGATGTCCGCGTCGGGATACATGACGGTGAGCGGCACATACGCGCCGTGGTCGAGCCTGCGGTCCGGATCGTGGGCGACGGGTTCGCCGTCGGGCATCAGCGCTTCGACCGTCGCGGCCAGGGCAGGCGCGCCCGGCGCGTCATAGGTGACGTCGTAGTAGTGCTCGGGGAAGCCCCAGAAGTCGTAGGTCAGTGGCGTATCGACGGTGGTAGAGCCAATCGTCAGCGGAGCCGCCTCCCAGTGCGCGGAGACGACGAGGATCGCCTTCGGTACCGGAAGGCCGGCTGCCCAGGCCGCGAGCTGCGATACCCACAGCTCATCGTCGACCAGTGGTGGCGCGCCATGGCTGAGATACAGGACCGGCATCATGGTTAGAGCCTTCCACTATCGGCCCGCGGATGCGCCCCGCTAAGGTTTGACTCATGGGTCAAACAGTGCGTGGTGTGATTTCGCGGAAGAAGGGTGAACCGGTCGAGGTGGTGGATGTGGTCATCCCCGACCCGGGACCGGGCGAGGTGGTCGTCGACATCCAGGCCTGTGGTGTCTGCCATACCGATTTGACCTACCGCGAGGGCGGGATCAACGACGAGTACCCGTTCCTGCTCGGCCACGAAGCCGCCGGCGTCGTCGAATCGGTCGGCGACGGTGTGACGCACGTCGAGCCAGGCGATTTCGTGATCCTCAACTGGCGTGCCGTCTGTGGTCAGTGCCGTGCCTGCAGGCGCGGCGTGCCACGGAACTGCTTCAACACCTTCAACGCCGAGCAGAAGATGACGCTCTCCGACGGTACCGAGTTGACGCCTGCGCTGGGCATCGGTGCGTTCGCCGACAAGACGCTGGTGCACGAGGGCCAGTGCACCAAGGTGGACCCCGCCGCCGACCCCGCTGTCGCCGGGTTGCTGGGATGCGGGCCGATGGCGGGCATCGGCGCAGCGATCAACACCGGCGCGGTCACCCGTGACGACACCGTCGCGGTGATCGGCTGCGGCGGTGTGGGCGATGCGGCCATTGCCGGCGCGGCTTTGGTCGGGGCCAAGCGGATCATCGCCGTGGACACCGACAACAAGAAGCTGGACTGGGCGCGCGGTTTCGGCGCCACCCACACCATCAACGCGCGCGAGCTCGATCCGGTGGAGACCATCCAGGACCTCACCGACGGCTACGGCGCCGACGTGGTGATCGACGCGGTCGGGCGGCCGGAGACCTGGAAGCAGGCGTTCTACGCCCGCGATCTCGCGGGAACCGTTGTGCTGGTTGGTGTTCCCACACCGGACATGAAGCTGGAGATGCCGTTGGTCGACTTCTTCTCCCGCGGCGGCTCGCTGAAGTCGTCGTGGTACGGCGACTGTCTGCCCGAGCGCGACTTCCCCACCCTGATCAGCCTCTACCTGCAGGGCAGGCTGCCACTGGAGAAGTTCGTCTCCGAACGCATCGGCCTCGACGACATCGAGGACGCATTCCACAAGATGCACGCCGGTGAGGTGCTTCGCTCCGTGGTGGTGTGGAAATGAACGGCGGCCCGATACAGCGCGTCGTCACGCACGGCACCTTTGAACTCGACGGCGGCAGTTGGGAAGTCGACAACAACATCTGGATCGTCGGCGACGACAACGAGGTCGTGGTGTTCGACGCCGCACATGACGCGGGCCCGATCGTCAACGCCGTCGGCGGCCGCAACGTGGTCGCGGTGATCTGCACGCACGGCCACAACGACCACGTGACGGTGGCGCCGCAACTCGGTGACGCGCTTGATGCGCCGGTGCTGTTGCATCCCGCCGACGACGTGCTGTGGCGGATGACCCATCCGGACAAGGATTTCCGCTCCGTCGGCGACAGCGAAACGATCAGCGTCGCCGGTACCGAGTTACGCGCCCTGCACACACCGGGGCACTCGCCCGGCTCGGTCTGCTGGTATGCGCCAGAGCTGCGCGCGGTGTTCAGCGGCGACACGCTGTTCGAGGGCGGACCTGGCGCGACCGGCAGGTCGTACTCCGACTTCCCGACGATCCTGGAGTCGATCGCGGGCAGGCTCGGCGAGCTGCCCGGCGAAACCGTCGTCTACACCGGCCACGGCGACTCCACCACGATCGGCGACGAGATCGTGCACTACGACGAATGGGTCGCCCGCGGCCACTAGCTATAGCTAAGTGTTCACGACTCACTTCGCACCGCGAGCGGCCGCAGCGGTACGGAGAATACGGCGTGTCGGCGTACAGACACGGCCGCTCGCGCGGAGGGGGTGACCGATGATCCCGGCTAGGTGTTCAGGATCCGGCGCTTCTCGGCCTCGAACTCCTGTTGGGTCAGCGCGCCGGAGTCACGCAGCGCCGCTAGGTTTTTGAGCTGCTCGATCCGGATCCCGTCGTCGGTCGGCGTGTACGGATCCGCGACCCCGTACGAGTTGCCGATGGTGAACGTCGGCTGGCCGGGCGCAGCGGGTACCGCGCGTTTACCCCTTCTCACCGCATAGATGATCGACGCCGTCAGCTCGAGCAGGCCGATGAGGAACAGTCCGGCGAATGCCCACACCAACGTGCTGTTGGAGGAATCGTGCCCGAATGCCAGTTGCGGGTTGATGTAGCCGTTGACGTTGCCGTCGGTGGTGATGTCGTAGGTGCCCTCAGCAGGAATCTGCACCACCCACACCCGGATGCGGGCGTCGTTGTTGACAGTGGTTGTGGTACCCCAGCTTTCGGTGACCTCCGGCTTCGGTATCCCTTCGGGCGGAACGATGGTCAGCCCCAGCTGCGGGACGGGAAGGCCGCCGCCGCCGGGGCTGCCGATGGTCTGGGTGTGGAAGCTGACCGTCGCCTCGCCGGCGGGCAGATGCAGGCTGCTCGAACCCGGGATCGGCACCTCTCCGTAGGCGTCGTACTTGTCGAAGACGAAGGCGTTCAACACCATCGTCACGATGAAGCCGATGACGGCCACCACCAAGGTCAGCACCGACGCGAGAATGAAGATCCGCGGCGCCGTCCGTCCGCCAGTCATTGGCGCAGTCTATCACGCCTCGCTCTGCGCCGCCGCACCTATCAGCCAGGTAATCAGTCCCGCCCGGAGCCCGTCGACGAACCGCTCGTGCGGGTCGGGATAGCCCATGTCGGCGATCGCCGAGCGCACCGGATCGGTCGGGACCGAGAACGGGTACATGCCCGCCGTCAGGGTGAGCGAACCCTCGGCGAAGAAATCGGAGAAGCCGGCCGGCAGCCAGGGCAGGTGGCGCGCGACGAGCTCGGACAAGGCCAGTGTTCTCTCCGTCACCCGGGCCTTGAAGTCCTTGGCGAAGTCCGCGGAGATGTTGCGCTCCAACTCCCCCGCCATCGAGCCGACCAGCTCACACAGCAACGGCCGGGCGACGAGAGAGTCCGCGATCGTCGTTGCGACGCGAATCTCGGTACTATAGTTCGGCTTTCGGCCTCGCGGGCGTCCGAGGAGATCTTCCAGCTCGTCGAGCCAGGCGCCGCACTCCTCATCCATGATCTCCAGGAAGACGGCCTCGCGGCTATCGAAGTAGCGCAGCACGTTGGATTTCGCGAGCCCGACCTGCCCGGACAGCTCGCGCAGGCTGATCTCGGCGACACCCTTTTCGGTCAGCATCGTCCGCGCGACGTCAAGGATCGCCGACCGTCTGGCCGCCATCTGTTCGGGTCGCCGGGCCCGCTGAAACCCCGTTCGCACAGCTAGCAAGCTATCAGACCACCGGGCTCTTGTTATCAGACCACTGGTTCGTTATTGTTCGGTTATCCACCGACAAGGAGTTGAGTCATGGCCGTCAACGAGCGCACCGTCACCGTCCCCGACCTGTCCGGAAAGCTGGCCGTCGTCACCGGCGCCAACTCCGGCCTCGGTCTCGGCCTGGCCGGCCGGCTGTCGGCGGCAGGCGCCGATGTCGTGATGGCGATCCGCAATCGCGCCAAGGGCGAAGCCGCCGTCGACGAGATCCGGGCCAAGGTGCCGGACGCCAAACTGACCATCAAGAGCCTCGACCTGTCATCGCTGGCCAGCGTTGCCGCGCTCGGCGAGGAGCTGAACGCCGAGGGCAGGCCCATCGATATCCTGATCAACAACGCAGGCGTCATGCAGCCGCCCGAACGGGAGACCACGGCCGACGGGTTCGAGCTCCAGTTCGGGTGCAATCACCTCGGTCACTTCGCGTTGACCGGTCATCTGTTGCCGCTGCTTCGCGCCGCCGACAAGCCTCGCGTCACCTCGCTGAGCAGCTCGGCGGCCCGACTCGGTGGCATCAACTTCGACGACCTCCAGTGGGAGCAGCGCTACAACCCGACACGGGCCTACTCGCAATCGAAGTCGGCGAACCTGATGTTCGCCCTCGAACTGGACCGCAGAAGCAGCGCAGGCCGACTGGGGAATCGTGTCGAGCGCCGCGCATCCGGGCTTGACGAAGACCAACCTGCAGCTCAGTGGTCCGTCGCAGGGCAGGCAGAGCCCGACGCTGCTGGAGCGGTTCTACCGCGTCGAGCCGAAGCTTGGCACCCTTCGCGTGGCAGGAGATCGACGAGGGCATTCTGCCCGCCCTGTACGCGGCGGTGTCGCCGGACGCCGAGAGCGGTACGTATCTACGGCCCACGCGGTCTGCTGGAAATGGCGGGCGGCGGCGTCACGCTGGCCAAGATCCCCGAGCACGCGCCAAGGACGAGGCCGACTGCCGCAGGCTGTGGGAGGCTATCCGAGGAACTCACCGGGGTGAAATACCCTCCGCCGAACTGACCGGTCTCCGGCGACGACGGACGCTACCGTTGTCGCCATGCCCGAGAAGCCGTCGGCCGTACCCGAGTCGAGCGTGGTGGTTCGACCCGAACCGATCGACAGCGAGAAGTATTCGGTCAGCTCGCGGCTGCAGGCGGCCGGATTGCGTCCAGCGATAGCGCTTTTCGAACAGGCCGCCGCCTCGGTGCCGCTTCCCCAGCAGCCGCAGCCGATCGTCGTCGCCGACTACGGCGCATCGACCGGACACAACTCGCTGCTACCGATCTCGGCGGCACTCCCGGTGTTGCGCAGCCGGACTCGTCCAGAGCATTCGATCCTCGTCGTGCACACCGATGTGCCGGAGAACAACTTCACCGTGATGTTCGAGACGCTGGCCGAGGACCAGGACACGTATCTGCGCAAGGATGCCGCGACGTTCGCCTCGGCCGTCGGGCGATCGTTCTACAGCCAGATCATCCCGTCCAACAGCGTGCACCTGGGCTGGTCGTCATGGGCGATCCAATGGCTGAGCAGAATCCCTGCGCCCATCCCCGACCACGTGCAGGTGGCCTACAGCGCCGACGAAGGCGTGCGCGCGGCGTACGCGAAGCAGGCCGCGCACGACTGGCACGAATTCGTCGCGTTCCGTGGTCGCGAGCTGTGTCCCGGCGGGCAACTGGTCGTGCTGACCATGGCCCTCGACGAACACGGCGAGTTCGGCTACCGGCCGCTGCTCGATGCACTGGTCGACACGCTGTCCGAGTTGGTGGCCGACGGCCTGCTGACCGAGGACGAAGTGCGGCGCATGTGCCTGCCCACCGTTGGCCGGCGAGAGGCGGACTTTCTGGCCCCGTTCGCGCCCTCCGGCCGGTTCGAGCGGCTGTCGGTCGAACATCTCGAGGTGTTCGACGCAGAGGACCGATTCTGGATGCAGTATCAAGTCGACCACGACGCAACCGCTTTCGGCGCGCTGTGGGCCGCCTTCGTCAGGGCGTCGGTGATTCCGACGTTGGCGACGGCGCTGGCCGACGGCCGCAACGATCCTCGGTCGCCGCAGTTTTTCGACCGGCTGGAGGCCGGGATCGCCGAACGGCTGTCCGCCGCACCGGAGCAGATGCAGATTCCCTTGGCCAAGTTGGTCCTGACGAAACAACGGAGGACGAAGTGAACCCGAAGCCGACCGATCAGGCACAGCTGCACGAGTCCATCGTTCGGCAGTTGTACCGGTCGGGGGCCACGGGACAGATCCAGCTACCCGCCGTCCCTGGGCTGATCGACGAGTACGTAACCATGTGCGACACGTTATTCGCAGGCGTCGGTAGGAAGTTCACGGCCGAGGAACTCGCACACCTGCGGGAGTTGCTCGCCGACCAGCTGGCGCAGGCCTATGCGGCCTCGCCACGTTCGATGATCACGATCTCCTACAACGCCCCCTCCAGCCAGCTGCTGAACTACCACATCAAGCCGGAGTGGTGGACGATCGAGGGCGACTACGAGAAGGAGCACCTGCCTGACGGCGCCTGGCCGCCGACGAACTAGGTATCCGAATTGGACTGCGGGCCAAGACGTCTTCGACCTCCAGCGGGAGTACGTCCCAATCGACATGCGCTGGCTGGTCTACCGGCGAACCGCGTAGCGGCGGTCAGGGAGCCATCTCGTAGGCGCCGTCGTGGGCCTTGACCCGTTCCCACACCCGGCCGAAGCGCGCCGTGTCGGATACGGGTTTGCGGATCGCGCCAAGAGCCCAGTCCTGCTGGGCCTGCGTCGAGCTCGACTTGCCGTGCACGGCAACGGCATACGTGCTGAAATCGCGAACCTGAAAATCGAATATCTGGTCGACGATGTCGTTGTCGACGCCGGTCAGCGCCGCCTGCTCGAGAATCAGCTGTCCGTAGACGATCAGCGAGAACAGGTGGCCGACGTCGAGCAGGAAGTCCAGATCCTTGAGCTGGTCGGCATCCGGGGCAGCTGTGACGAGGAACTGCTTGAACGCCTGTGCCTGCTCGTAGAACCGGGCGACATTCGGGATCCCCAAATGCCTTTCGTACACCGGCGCCCAGTCGGCGAACTGCACCTTTCCTGCACCGCGCGTCGGTCCCTGATGCCAGAAGAAGTCGTCGTCGGCGGGATCGTTGCGGGTGGGGATCTCCGGATAGTCCTTGGGGTTGAGCATGTAGTTCGGCATGAACTTCAGCACCAGGCCGACGTTCACGTGCACCGTGCCCTCCAGCCGAGGTAGCGCCCCGATGAGCTGTGCCACCTCGCGGAACATGGTGTTCTTCTCGTATCCCTTGGCGGCGACCACGTCGTGCAGCGCCCGCACGATGGTCTCGCCCTCCATCGTGACCTTGGCCTTGGTCACCGGGTTGAACAACAGATAGCGCCGGTCGTCGAGGCTTGCGCTGCGGAGGTAGTCGACCGAACGCTGGCTGAACAGTTTCATCGCCACGATGCGCGCGTAGGAGTCGACGAAGTTGGCCCGCACGTGCGCGAAGTCGGTCACCGGATTGCCGTACAGGATTCGGTTCTGTGCGTGCGTGATCGCCTCGTAGAAGGCGTGCTCGACCATTCCGATGGAACACGTGCACAGATTGAACTTGCCGATGTTGACGGTATTGAGCGCAGCCGCAAAGGCTTCCACTCCGGTGTGCAGGATGTCCTCAGCGCGCACCGGATAGTTCTCCAGCCGGAACGTGCTCACGTAGATCTGCATGTGCACCACGTTGTCGACCAGGTGGTAGTTCTCGTGACGGCTGTCGGCGGCGAAGAAGACATACCCTTCCCCGGTGTCCGCCTCACTGACATCACCGCGGCGGCCGAACACCGAGACCATGCTGGCGACATTGCCGTTGCCGATGTAGTACTTCTCCCCCGTCGCCCGGTAGAGGATTCCGTTGGCGCGGTCCTCCTCGCCCGCCGGAGTGAGCACCATGTCGGTGTTGTAGACGTCGGCGCCGTGCTCGCGCTCGGACAGCCCGAACGCCATCACCTCGCCGGCCTCGAGGTCGTCAGCCGCCTTGAGCTTGGCGTCCTTGTTCTCGCTCTGCCAGATCGGCCCGAGCCCGAGGATGGTGACCTGCTCGGTGTACCAGTAGGTAAGCCCGTAGAACCCGAAGATCTCCGACAGTGCCGCGTTGCGGGCCGCATCCCAGCGCTTGTTCGGGTCGCCGTCGGCGAACTCCGACGGCGTCAGGAAGGTCGCGAACAGCCGCTCGCGCTTCACGAAGTCGACGAAGTCGGCGGGCCAGACCACCTTCAGGTCGTCGTCGAGCAGGCGCTTCTTGCCCTGACCCTCGAAGAAGTCGATGGTCGCGCGCAACAACCGTCGGGTCTCGGCGTCGAACTGCTCCGGATCGTAGGTGTTCGGGTTGAACAGCAGGCCGTCCGTCTGAGTCATGACCGGCAGCCTAGGGCGCGGGCTGCGGCGGCTGTATCGGGTCTCGGAACGAACGGCAGACCCGGGATGGTCTCGTAGGGCAGCGTCGGGATCAGCCGCGGCGGCGTCGACGGCGGACGACGGCGACTCCGGCGCGCGGCGGCGGGGCCTCCGACGTCGGCGGCGGAGGTGGTGGCGGCGCCTCGCTCGTCGGGGCGGCGGCGGCGCCTCCTGCGTGACCGTCTGCGGCGGCTTGCGGTGATCGTCTGCGTGACGGGCGGCGGCTCCTCCGGCGGCGGCGCCTCTCCGGTAGCGGCGGTGGCGCGCTCGACGTCGGCGGCGGAGCGACGGGAGCGGTCGTGCTCACGGTCGTCGACGACGGCGACGGAGTGCTCTCGTTGCTGCGCAGCACGAACCACACCGCCAACGCGATCGCCAGAAGTACCAGCACCAGCCCCCCGATCAGCAGGCCGAACGGGGTCGTCCGCTTGCCGGCCTCGTACGGTCCGGTCTCCGGCTCGAACTGCATCTGCGGACGCGGCCCGCCCATCGCGTCGGTGGTCGCCGCGCCGCCGTAGTCGTACGGATCTGTCAGGGCGACGACATCGGGGACGTCGTCGGCCTCAGACCAGGCCAACCCTGACGATCCGCCGGACCCCATCTCGTCCCCATGGACTTCGGGCGCCATCTGCGTGGCCGCCACCGCGGCGGCCGCTGCGGTGGGCGGGGCGACCGCATCGGCCAAGGCTGTCGCGCCGAGTTCATCGGTGCCACGGGCGGCCTGCAGACCGCCGCCGATCGCCGACGTCAGTTCGGGCTGCGCGGTGGTGATGACCGGCACACCGAAATGCTCCGACAGCGTCGTCGTGATGAGCGGAACGCGCGCGCCACCACCAGCGGTCGCGACGGCGGCCAGCCCCCGCGCCCCGTTGCGATCAAGCGTCTCCCGCAAAGCGCCTGCGAAGTCGTCGAGCGGCTGCCGGATCGCCGCGTCGAGCTCATTGCGGGTCAGCCGGACCTCGCCGCGATGTCCCGGCAGCTCGGCGGCCAGCGAGGTGGCCGCGGTGGTCGACAGTCGTTCCTTGGCCGCTCGGCACTGCGCGCGCAGTCGACTCAGCGGGCCGATCGCGGAGGTGCCCGTCACGTCGACCGACCCGGCATCGGACAGCCCCGCCAGCACCTGCGTCAGCACAGCCTGGTCGATCAGGTCACCCGACAGTTCGGTGTACCGCACCGGCAGGCCGATCGGTTCGCCGCCGTCGGCGGCGTCGAACAGCGTGATGCTCGTCCCGCTGCCGCCGAAGTCGCACACGGCGACCGTCCCGCTGGTCGGCAGCCCCGGATCATCGTGCAACGCCGCGACGGCTGCCTTCGCGTCGGAGATCAAGGTCGTCCCGGCGAACCCCCGCACCTGGGACAGGGCGCCGCGCAGCGCGTCCACCGTCGCCGGACGCCAGTGCGCCGGGTGCGTCACCACGACCGGGTCCGTGCTGCCCTGCCCGTTGGTCACCGCATAGAGCATCGCGAGGAGCGCTTCGGCAAGAAGAACCTCGCCGCGATGGGTGCTGCCGTCGGGTGCAACGATGCCCACCGGATCGCCGACGCGATCGACGAAGTCGGTGATGACCAGTCCGCGCTCGTCGGTGTTCAGCCGTGGGATTCTCGGCGGGCAGCCCGACCTCGAGTGGCCGGTTCGGAAAAAGGGTCACCACGGCCGACCGCGTCAGCGCGGCCCGGTCGACCACCACCGCCGTCAGGTTGGTGGCACCAACCGACAGCCCTACCCCATCAGCCATCTCAATCCAATCTCGCGGGCAACCCTATCGTCCATCTCGAATGGAGTCGCAGCCGTTACTCAGCGGATGGTGCCGACCCCGGCGATCAGGGGTAGATCCAGCGGTGTCACCCAGCCAGGCGACAGGTCGTTGACAGCGGGTACCGCGTTGAGTGCACGCATGCCGGTTGCCAGACAACCCGCGGCCGCGGCGTCGCGACCTGAACCGTCGGTGAACCGAAATGCCGTCTCCTGGAAGATGCTTGGCGTGCCCTCGATGTCGACGCGGTAGACGTCGTTCTGGTTGCCGGTCGGCCAATCGGGGGCCGCATCGTCGCCGATGCGGTTGACGTGCTCCAGCTGAATCCTGGTTTCGCCCTGGTAGACGCCGTTGACGGTGAACCGCACCGCGGCGACGTTGCCGGCCGGGATGACGCCCTTGGCCGATTTGCGTTCGGTCGGAGTCACCCACTTGTCGTACGTGGTGGTGATCTCGTCCAGCATGATGCCCGCGGCGTGCGCGATCATGGGAACCGTTCCGCCCCAGGCGAACACCAGGATATCGGGGGTTTCCAGCATCGCCCTCTTCTCCGGCGGCCTGCCGATCCCCATCTCCCGCTCGTAGTCGCCGGTGTAGTTGGTGTAGTCCAGCAGCTCCGAGGCGCGCACCGTGTGCACCTCCGAACAGAGGCCCATCAGCGTCATCGGGAACAGGTCGTTCGCGAAGCCGGGGTCGATGCCGGTGGTGAAGCAGGACGCTTCGCCGAGTTCGCATGCCTCGGTGATGGGTTGGATCCAATTCGGCGGGTTCAGGTGCATCGTCGGCCACACCCACGGTGTCATCGAGGTCGAGCAGACGTCGATGCCTGCCCGCAGGAAGCGGGAGATCAGCGAGATGTTGTCGTCGGCGTGTGCGGCCGTCGGGCCGTAGTGCACAAGCGCGTCGGGCTTGAGATCGATCAGGGCGTCGACGTCGTCGGTCGCGGTGAGGCCGACCGGTGCGGGCAGACCGCAGACCTCGCCGACGTCTCGACCGACCTTGTCGGGACTGCTGACTCCGACGCCGACCAGTTCGAACAGCGGGTGCTTCACAACTTCGGCGATGACCATCTTGCCGACAAAGCCCGTGCCCCACACCACAATTCGCTTGGTCATCCACTACCTTCCACTCGTTCCCCTGGTACGCCCCCGCCCTGGGCACTGACGGACTCCGCCAATCGCCGTATCTCCTGGCGAAGCTCGTTGATCTGCGCGGCCGTCACGGCCTGGTTCGCGGTGTCTTCCTCGGCGACACGCTGCACGATCCAGGAAGCCAGCGTCGCAGTGACGATACCGACGAGGCTGATGCCGCCGATCATGAGTGCCACGGCGACTATCCGACCCTCCGCGGTGAGCGGCGTCAGGTCGTTGTACCCCGTGGTCACCGTCGTGATCGACCACCACAGCGCATCACCGAAGCCGGTGATGTTGGCGTCCGGGTGGTCCGCCTCGATGTCGATGATCGCCAGCGATGCGGCGTAGACGATGAGTACGGCACCACAGACGGTATACGCGACCACCTTGCCGCGGATCGTGTGGCCGAGGGCCCGCTGCAACACGTTGACCACCACGACCAAACTGAGTAGCCGCAGCGGCCGCAGGAACGGCAGCGCGACGATCGCGAGGTCGAAGAGGTGCCGGACAAACCACGGACCGCGTGGGTCGGCGAAATAGAGCCGGGCGAGGTAATCCGCCACGAAGAGCACATACAGCGCAACGAGTGCCGTCGTGAGGACGGCTGCGCCGCGACCGTCCGGCGCCGCAAGTACCTGCACCGAATAGAGGGCGAGGAACAGAATCGCCACCGCGGCGAGCGGCCACTCGGTGCGCTGCTCGTAGCGCTCAAGCCGGGATTGCGGGCTCATCAACCGCTGACCCTAACCCAGGCGGGAATTTCTGCCCGCTGGGTTAGCTTTAACGCACCATGACAAACCTCCAAGGTCGCCGGGCGCTGGTCACCGGTGCATCCCGCGGCATCGGTGCCGAGATCGTGCGGCGCCTCGCCGCAGACGGCGCCTCCGTTGCCTTCACGTACGGAAGGTCCTCCGCCGAAGCCGAGAAGTTGGTCGCCGAGGTGACGGGCAACGGCGGCAAGGCCGTCGCGATTCAAGCCGACAGCGCCGATGCCGGCGAGGTCGCGAAATCGGTCGACGACGCGGCAGCTCAGCTCGGCGGGCTGGACATCCTTGTCAACAATGCAGGCATTGCAGTCATCGGTGACGTCGAGTCGTTGTCCCTGCAAGACTTCGACCGGCAGCTGGCGATCAACGTCCGTGCGGTCTTCGTCGCGATCCAGCACGCAATCCCGCATCTCGGTAGCGACGGTCGCATCATCAACATCGGCAGCATCAACGCCGACCGGGTGCCCGGTCCCGGCCTGGCCACCTATGCGATGACCAAAGCCGCGGTGGCCGGTCTGACCCGCGGGTTGGCGCGCGACCTCGGGCGCAGAGGCATCACGGTCAACAATGTGGCGCCCGGGCCCATCGCGACCGACATGAATCCGGACGAAGGCGATTTCGCCGCGGCCTTGAAGGAAGTCATGGCGACCGGTAAGTATGGCCACCCCCGCGATATCGCAGGCGTGGTGAGCTATCTGGCCGGCCGCGACACCGGATACATCACCGGCGCCAACTGGAACGTGGACGGCGGGTTCACCGTCTAGCGCGACTCACCTGCACAGCCGATTGCCTGCCGGCTCGCACACCAACGGGTAGCGGTCGACGGGGATCGGCAACGGCCGAGCGTACGCAAGCGTGAACGGCGTCTTGGTCATGCCCGGCGCCGCGCCACAGACAGCGGTGTGCAGGGACGTGTGGGTGCCGGTGAGCGTCGCGTCGTCGAACTTGTACGTGTCGACGGTCGGTGCCGTGCTGCCGTCCGCACACTGAAACCCGTCGGCCTTGTTCGTGGTGAGTGCCCACTGGCCGCCGGTGAGCTTGGCGTCACCGCCCCAGTTCAGATTGTTCAGCTCGAATGTGTACTTGCCCGGGGTCGCACTGACGATCTTCAATGTGCAGGCCACCGGCAATTCCAGCGGTTCGCGCAGGTCGCCGACGGTTGGCACGCAGATCGGGTAGATCGTCCACTCCGCAGGAGGCGACCCCTCGGTGTTGAAGGTGTAGATGCCCTCCATCACCTGATCCGCCGACGAAGGGGTCGCGGTTCCCAGAGCCGCGCCCGCCAGCACGACGGCAATCCCCAGTAGACGAGCAATCGTCCCCACGTCCCCTCCTCAGGCCATTGCAAGGAGTATCACAGTGCCGCCCATCGGCATCAAGGATCGGC
The DNA here is from genome assembly GCA_963716505.1 of uncultured Actinomycetota bacterium. Taxonomy (GTDB): domain Bacteria; phylum Actinomycetota; class Actinomycetes; order Mycobacteriales; family Mycobacteriaceae; genus Mycobacterium. The sequence goes on along the minus strand of CAVQTL010000001.1, from coordinate 16,210 downwards.
CACGGTCTGGCCATCACCGCCGCAAAGTGCCTGCGCGTCTTCTAGACTCCCGCCATGACCAGGCCCCTGCCGGTGTTCGCGCTCTGTGTGACTGTCGCCTTCGGCGTCCTGACGACGGGCTGCACCAGCACCGTGCAGGGCGAAGCCGTGAAATCAAGTTCCTCGGTGCCGGCAGACGATGTGCCTGCGCTCGAGGAATCAGCGCTGGACGGCCTGCTGCTCAGCAACAGCGACCTGAAAAAGATCTCCGGCGTCGAGTTGGAGTCGCTCTACTCGGCCGACGAGATGAACGACAACGCCGACCTGGTCTCCGATCTTGATTGCCTGGGTGCGATCTATCCGGGCGAGGACGCCGTCTACGACGAAACGGATTGGACCGCGATTCGTGACGAGTTGCTCATCGAGGGCGGCGGTGACGATGAGGCGCGCCTCGTCGAGCAGACACTCGTGCTCTTCGACACCGCTGATGAAGCCGTCGAATTCTTCGACTCGTCCAAGTCGAAATGGCGCGAGTGCGCGCAGGTGAAGGACATCGAGGTCGAGGACGGCCCGTGGGTACCCGACAAGGTGGTAGACGTCAACGAGCGGACGATCTCGCTGAAGGCTGAGGTCAGCGGAACCCTTTCCGGGATATGCCAACACGCGATGGGCGTCGTCTCCAACCTGATCGTGGAGGGCTTCTCCTGCGACGTCGACGACAACGACGATGCGCAGAAGATCACCACGCGGCTTCTCGAGGATGCGGCCGAGCAGTAGGGCTAGGTCGTCCGATGGTGATCGACGTAGGCGGCGATCACATCGGTCAGGGCACGCAGTTCACGGCTCACGTCGACGGGCCCAGGCACGGCCATCTTGGCGACCATCGCCCCCATCAACGTGGTCCAGACCAGATTGCCGACCGCGTCGGCGCGGTCGGGCTCGAGTCCGTCGGCGACATATCGGCCGAGGCGGGTGAGCGTCGAGAACAGTTCGAGGAGATGTTTTTGGTCACCGTCGGCGCGGCCGGAACGCGTCGCGATCAGAATCTCCAGTGCGGCAATCGATGTCGGGCTCAAGAACGCATCGGCCACCGCATTGACCACCAGTTCGGCCCTCGCGTGCCCAGCCGTCGAGGTCAATTCCGGTTCCATCCCGCGCAGCGTTTCCAGGAGTTGGCCAAACCCTTTGTCCACCACGGCCATCAGCAAGCCGTCACGGTCGCCGAAGTGGTACTGGATCACACCCCACGTGACGCCTGCCCGCTCGGTGATGTGCTTGGCGCTCGCGGCGCTGAAACCCTCTTCGATGACACACCGCACGGTCTCGTCGATGACCATCGCCCGCGTGCGATCCGCACGAAGTTGTTTCCCGTTGACGGGTCGACGCGGCGAGATGCTGGTGGCCATGATCGTGGATTCGATTCTATTCAAGTGGCGAATGCCGGAGAGATGAAGCGCTCGACCATCTGACGCTCGACGTCTGCGTCGCCGACGGGCCAGTACAGCAGGGACAACACGATGCGGACGATCCACTGCGTCGCCTCGGTGTCGTCGTCGGTCAACCCGTTGAGGTCGCCGCAATTCTCACTATCGTCGCAGGTCGGAATCGGGGGGTGAGACGACGGGTCTGACGACCGCGGACCTGCACTTTTCAACTTCACCGCGCATCGTTGACGCGGCCCGCCGGCCTGGACCAGCCTTGACGGATGCGCGTACCCGATGGCCGCCTCGGCCTCGACCTGTTCGAGGACCGATTCGTTCAGGATCCCTACCCGCTGTACGAACGCATGCTCAACGACGGGGCGGTTCACCCGATCGGCGATTCCGGGTTTCACGCGGTGTGTACATGGGATGCGGTCAACGAGGTTATTGCCCGGCCGGAGGACTTCTCGTCGAACCTGACCGCCTCGATGACGTACCACGACGGCGAGGTCGGCGCGTTCCCGATGGGCGAACTCGGCGCCGACACCCAAGCGCTCGCCACCGCGGACGATCCCGCGCACGCCGCGCACCGAAAGCTGTTGGTGCCGCAGTTGGCCGCCAAGCGGATCAACGCGCTGGAGCCCTTCATCGCCGAGACCGCACAACGACTCTGGGCCGAAGGCCTGCGGAACGGAACCATCGAATGGATGTCGGCGATGGCCAACCGACTGCCGATGATGGTTGTCACACGTCTGATCGGTGTGCCCGACGTGGACACCGAAAAGCTGCTGCGGTGGGGATATGCGAGCACCCAGGTGGTTGAAGGCGTTGTCGATCAGGATCAACTCACGGCGGCGGGCGTCGCGATCATGGAGCTGTCCGGCTATATCAGTGACCATTTCCGAAGTGCCGCAGCCGATCCGCAGGACGATCTGCTCAGCGTCCTCGCAACCGCTTGCGCGTCCGGCGAATTGGCGGAGCTGACAGCGCTGACGATGATGATCACGCTGTTCAGCGCCGGAGGCGAGTCGACCGCATCGTTGATCGGCTCCGCGGTGCACACCCTCGCGACTCACCCTGAAGTCCAACGGCAGGTGCGGGACGACCCCGAACTGCTCGGCGTATTCCTCGACGAGGTGCTGCGCTACGAACCACCGTTTCGGGGACACTATCGCCACGTGCTCAACGACACGACGCTCTGCGGCGAGCGTCTCGACCAAGGATCGCGCCTGGTCCTGCTGTGGGGCGCGGCCAACCGGGACCCGTCGCACTTCAACGATCCCAACACATTTCGGCTCGACCGCCCAGGCGGCAAGGGACACATCAGTTTCGGCAAGGGCGCGCACTTCTGCATCGGGGCCGCGCTTGCTCGTCTGGAAGCCAAGATCGTGATCGGTCAGCTGCTGAGCAGCACATCCCGCATCGAGGCCACCGAGACCGGGCGGTGGCTGCCCAGCCTGCTCGTGCGACGACTCGAGCATCTGGAACTCAGCGTCGCTTGAGCCGTCTCACAGCTTGAAGCGACCCGCGAAGCCGCGCAGCGGCAGATCCGCGCTTGTCACGAGTCCCGGCGGCGCGGCGACCACCGACCTGATCGCGGCGAGGGCGGGCATCCCGGTGACCGTCATGCCGATCGAGGCGAAGTTGTCCGGATTCGACAGGTCGACACCTGGCTTGGGGAAGATCATGTGCTTGTTGTAGACGCACGGATCGCCCTTGATCTGAGTGATGTAGCAGCCCTTGATATCCCAGCTCGGATCGGTATGCGGCGTCATCTGCCATTCGAGGTGTGTTTCCACCCTCGGCACACCGTCGACCATGCCCTGGTAGCGGAGATAGTTGCCGCCAAGCGATCCCTTGGGCAGCGTGTACCAGCCCAGGTCGACATCCTTGGTGCACGCACCCAACTCGTAGCTGAACTTGACCTCGTCGAGTTGCAGGTCGAAGCAGTCGGCCATCATCAGCACGCTGTCGGCGAAGACTCGCGTGTACTTCTCCAGCTTCGCCGGGATGCTCGGGTCGTCGACGGGCAGCCCGTAACCGACTTCGACCCAGGTGTCCTTGCTGTGGTGGCACGACACGTCGACGGACTCGATCGTCGTGACGTTCTCGATCTCGGCGACGTCGGCCGAACAGACCACTCCGAGAATCTGATTCAGGCCGGGATTCATGCCGGTCCCGTAGAACGTTGAGCCACCCTTCTCGCAAGCCTCGGCCAACAACTGCGAGACCGGCTTGCCGGACGGGTGCGGGTGGTTGGTGTCGCGATGCCAGCCGGTGATCCAGTCGGCCGTGGTGACGATGTCGATGCCCGCCTCGAGGACCTTCACATACAGGTCCTCGTCGGGGAAAACACCGTGAAACGTCAGCACATCGGGCTTGGCCGCGATGATCTCCTCGACGGTGCCGGTTGCCGTCACACCGTTGGGAGCCAACCCGGCCAGCTCGCCGGCGTCCTTGCCGATCTTCTCCGGCGAATAGCAGTGCACACCGATCAGCTCCAGGTCGGGCTGATCGGCGATGCGCTTGATCATCTCGGAACCGACGTTGCCCGTCGCTACTTGAAACACCCGAATCGGCTTGTCGGTGCGGCTCATTCGGTTCGACCTTTCTGTGCATACACTTCGGCGGCGCTGCCACCGATACCGTCGGGATAGAACTGCTTGGCCCAGTTGCGGATGGCAGTGAAGCCCTGCTGTTCGGCGCCGGCCAGTGCGGGCGGATCCGAATAGCGCTGGTGCTGCCAGATGTGGATGTCCTGGGTGAACTGCCGGATGATCTCGTCTCCGAACTCGCGCGCCTTGGCCTCCGCCCTGGGCGAGTCGTCACCAGGGCGGCGGCCGATGTAGACCATGAAGCGGACGTCGGACGTGCGTTCGTCGACCGGTGTGATCGCCGAGATGGTCCGGTTGTCGACCATCCCCCAACTCTTCGTCACCGCGATCCCCAGACCGCCGTTGATGGCTTCCACGCCACTGCGGACGTCGTCGATCGTCTGGTTCTCGTCACCTTCGAAGGTGATCGTGAAATCGACGTACGAAACCGGTTCGTCGAAATCGTGGCGCGTGAAGACCGGAACGATCGGGGTCTGGTGCACGAACTTGAAATGTGCGAAGTCGACGCCGTTTTCGAGGACGTACTGCGGGTGCATCTCCAACGTTTCGCGGTACAGCCGCTGTTGGGGGTAGTAATCGGCGGCGCTGCTGCCGTCGGAAAAGCCCGCGAAGATATCGGGTGCCTCGAAGTAGGGGTCGCGACCGTCGACGTCGTGCCAGATGTAGACCGACTCGTTGCGTTCAACTGCCGGGAACGTGCGGATGCGGCGGCCCCGGTTCGGGCGATCCTGATACGGGATGCAGACGTTCCGACCCTCTTGACTCCACTGCCAGCCGTGGAACGGACACTGCAGGACCTCCCCCACCACGTGTCCGCCGTACCCGAGGTGGGCGCCAAGGTGCTCGCAGTAGGCGTCCATGACGGTCAGCTGTCCCGACTGCGCACGCCAGGCGACCAGGTCGCGACCGAAGTACTTCATCCGATGCACGTCGCCGACCTTGATCTCGTCTGACCAGGCGACTTGGAACCATCCGGTCGGCGTCATCGACAGTGGCGGCTTGGCCATGGATCGAAATCATAGAGCATTCAATGTAAATCTTGAACCCCCGACTTTGGGCGTTTCGACCACGGTGCACGGCGCGGCGGTCGAGTACCGACCCGCCGTCGAACGTGCACCCACTGCGACAAATCGGCGATTCGCAATAGACGCACGTTCGGCGGCTACAGCTTCGATATCAGCGCGTGGTTGGCCCGCCTGTAGCCGCGGCGATCCTTCCGCGGTGCCCGCCTCCGAGCGACCAATTCGCTCCTACGGAGAGTGTTTCAGTGTGAGCGAAAAATTCGCTCCGAGGCGGGCACTACGAGGCCAGCCCGGATAGGCGGATACGCCGCGGGCGCAGAATGGGCCCATGTTCCGTCGGAGCGCTGTCGACGGTCGTAACACCAAATCAACGTTCTGCAGACAACGTGGCCCGCAATTCGCAGAGGTTGCGCGTTCGACGTAGCGGATGGCCGTCACGAGGTCGCGCCGTCCCACCAGTCGAGTACCCGGGTGCCACAGAGGGTCAGCCACTTCGATGGCTCGCCTTCGGCCACATCTGTTTCGAACCACACCACGCCGGGCTGCCGTCCGGCCTGAAGCCAGGTGCCGTCGTGCTGCCGTGCGGCGCGGATGAGCTCGATCGCCTCGGCCATGCGCGGGTCCGGGGTTGCGCCGTCGAGAAGTGCGGCCGCCCGGAAGTAATCGGCGGCGTTGAGCACGTTGTACATCCAACGAAACGGGTAGCCGAAGTGTGTTACCCACGGCCCGACTGGTTCGCCCGTCGACAACCGGCGGAACAGCCCGCGTTGCAGAAGGTATTCCTGCCCTGCCAATCGGGCGGCTTGCGTCGCGGCGGTTCCACCTGTGGCGGCGTCATAGGCGAGTAAACCCTTGAGCGAGTTGAGCGTTGAGTGAAACGACGATCGCTCGGAGCCCTCGACCCACTCGCAGTTCCAGCCGCCGTCGGACAGCCGATGCTCGAGGAACCAATTCACGATGCCCGTGACGTCGGCTCCGAGCCACCCGCCGTTGGCGACCGTCCAGGCGTTGATGCAGCAGTCGACCTCGCCGCCCCAGTACGGCAGGTCGTCGTATTCCCAGCGTGCGTTGTCCGCAAGAAGCTCGGCGGTGCGGCGCTCGCGCAAGACCGCGGGGTCAAGCCCCCACTCCCGAAGGTCGTTGAGCGCCCATGTCGTCGCCGTCCACGGTTGGCCTTCTTCATCGGCGCCGCCGAAGTCGTGGCCGGCGGGAAAGAAAGCGCCGCCTGCCCATTGACCGTCGGGGTCCTGCAGGGCAAGGAGGCGCGCACCGAATCCCTCGGTCGCGATCCTTGTGCGGGTGGCTTCCCAGACCGCAGGGGGATCGTGGGAGACGTCGCGTTCGACTTGCCACCGAAGTGCCGGGTCGGAATCCAGTAGCCACGACTGCACGTCCTCAACCATTACCAGCCCATCTCCCCCGGCGGGCTCAGGCCACCGATTCATCGTCCGCCCGCGCCGGCGTCATCGCCCATCGGATCCCGCCGACGACGATATTGCCTGCCATCTTGATGACGGTGGCCTCCACCGGCGGTACATACGGCAGCCACAGCGGCGCGCGGGCCCATGCGGGCAGCATCGACACCGAGGTGGCGGCAAGAACCCCGTACGGTGCCCGCGCCACCAACGGCAGCGGCGGCGTCAGCAACAGGAACCGGGCGGCGTCCCGTGCGGACGCGGTTCCGCGCAACTCAGGCCGGTAAGCGGAGATCCGTTGCCGCAGTTGCTGTTCAGTCCGTGGCGGGTCGGGTACGCCCAGCGCCTCCGCGACACGGGCGGCGTCGGCCACGTAACCGTCGCGACCGTCCTGATCCAGCGGGGCTGCACCGTAGCGCTGGTATGCGAGCAGGAAGCTGTCCACCTCGGCGATGTGCACCCACTCCAACAAGTGAGGATCCGACGCGGCATAGGGCGTGCCGTCCGGCGCTACGCCGTGCACCCGCCGATGGATTCCGCGCACCTTGTCGACAGCACGCTGCGCATCGTCTGCGGTGCCGAATGTGGTGACCGCGAGGAAAGTACTGGTGCGTTGCAACCGGCCCCACGGGTCGCCGCGGTAGTCGGAGTGCTCGGCGACCCCCGCCATGGCGAGGGGGTGCAGCGATTGGAAGAGCAGCGCCCGCAGGCCGCCGACGAACATCGAGGCGTCGGCGTGCACCCGCCTGATCGGGCGGTCAACGGCGAACCAGCGCGGGCCGGGCGTGTCGTGGATGCGAGCCCTGTTGTCGGCGCCCTGCGGCCCCGCCACCAGGCCGAAGAGCGCGCGGCCCACTGCGTCGCGTACCCCGCCAAGTTCGCTCAACAGGCTCATGCCTTCGACGGTACCGCGAGGGTTCCTGTGTTTGGATGACCTCGTGGTTGTGGGCGAAGGCGCATCCCCTGACCTGGACACTGCGGCGGCGCAGTTCGTCGCGGTCCGCGGGCGCCTGTTCGGCATCGCCTACCGCATGCTCGGAAGCCGCGCGGAGGCCGAGGACATCGTGCAAGAGGTCTGGGTGCGATGGCAGAACTATGACCGGAGCACGGTCATCAACCCGGCGGCGTTCTTGGCCACGACGACGACCCGGTTGTGCATCAACGCACTACAGTCGGCGCGCGCACGCCGCGAAACCTATATCGGCCCTTGGCTTCCCGAGCCCGTGGACACCAGCGCCGACCCGCTCCTCGGCGCCGAGCGCGGCGAGGCACTGGAGTTGGCGACGCTGATGCTTCTCGAAAGGCTCACTCCGACAGAGCGTGCCGCCTACGTACTGCGCGAGGCGTTCGACTATCCCTACGCGCAGATCGCCGAGGTGCTGGACGGCAAGGAGGACAACGCGCGTCAGCTCGTCGCCCGTGCCCGCAAGCACATCGCGGACGAGCGCCGGGCACCCGTCGATTCGGCGGAGCAGAGGAGGCTGCTGGAGGCACTCGTCGCGGCGGCCCAGCAGGGTGATCTGCGGCGCCTGGAGAAGCTTCTTGCCGAGGATGTCGTCAGCTACACCGACGGCAACGGAATGCGTGGTGCATCCCGAATCCCGGTGCGCGGCAAGACTGTGGTGGCCAAGTTCCTCAAGGCCTTCGCACCCCACTTCTGGCCGGGTACCTCGCTCACCTGGATGGAGGCCAACGGCCGGCCCGCGGTGTTGGTCTCGCGCGATGACGCCGTCGTCGCGCTGCTCGCCGTCAGTGCATCCGCCGGCGCAGTCGATCAGCTGATGTGGGTGCTGAGTCCCGACAAACTGAGCCGCATCTCGATCCCGCTGCAGTGACCGTGACGCAGATCTCGTCCCACTTCGTCACGTACTGACTGCCCGTCCGGTCATAGCTGGTAACCGACGGCAACGACGCCTCGGACCGAACCGGAAGGCTCATCATGGAAATTCGTCACGGACGAGTCGCATCGGGCATCAGGGCGATCGCCATCCTGGTCGTGTCGATCACGATCACCGCCGTGATCACGGCGGCCATGCTCATCGACACGCTGACCGCCCCTGCCCTGTCATCGTCGGCTCCGCGAGACTGCCCGAGGGCGGTGCAACCGGTCGTTTCCACCCTGGAATTGGTCGACCGGCGCTGCTGGTAGGCGGGACCGACGTCGATCTTGGAATCCGCTCGGCACAGCAGCGGATTTGTGCTGAGACCACGCTGCTCGGCCCGCCGGTCAACGGTGGCGGCGTCATCGATGCGCTGGCGTTCGCGGACTGGCCCTAGTCAGACGACCTTGAGCACGGCGCCGATCGCCAGGCCGAGCACCAGCAGCGCCCCGGCCTGTCGTACATGCAGCCAAGCCAGCGCCGCGTACCACAGCGGCCAGATCGGGTAGTCCGGCGGCGGTTCGTCCGGCGGTGGGCGGCGGAACCGCGGCCAGATCTTCCAAAGTCGCGGCAGCGCAAGGAAAACCAGGAGTGCGGGCCATGGCATCACGCCGAGGACGACGGTCAGCACGACGAGCACGTAGAAGCCGACCATCATCGCCAGCGTCGCAACCCGGGATCGCCGTTCGCCGAGAATGACGGGGAGCGTACGGATTCCGAGCGGCTCGTCGAACGGGATCTTGTCGATGTGCTTGCCCATCAACACCGTGGTGCACAACAGGCCGTACGGAAGCGATGCCAGCACGATGTCCCAGCCGACGGTGCCGACGGCCGAATAGTAGGTGCCGCACACCATCAACGGACCCCAGACGACGAAGACGTCGGGCTCACCGAGGCCGCGTTTCTTCAGCCGCAGCGGCGGCGCGGTGTAGGCGACGCTGAGCACGAAGCCCGCGAGCGCGAAGGCCAGCACCGGCCAGCCGCGGGCCAGCGTGAGCACCACGAGGATCGCCAGGTCGGCGACGTTGACCAGAAGGATCGATATCACCAGCGTCCGGCGGGTCACCAGCTCCGAGAGCACTGGGTGCGGCGCGTAGAGCGCGCGCGGGTAGGTGGCGCTGTCCGTGCCGACCTGCGTGTCGAACAGGTCGTTCATCAGGTTGTTGGCGATGTGGGCGAGGGTGATTCCGATCAACGCCAGCACGAGCCAGCGCCAGTCCAGGCCCGGGCTCCCCGATCGCCAGCAGCGCGGCCACCAGGCCGGACGACCAGGGTCATCGGCAGCACGGCTGCCCTGGTCACCACCAGCCAACGCGTGACTGCGTCGATGGGTGCGTCCGGCGGCGGATTCGTCGTGCGCAGGGCGTACGCCCAGGATGACACCTTGGAGCGAGACTTGACCTCGGTCATTCCCGAATCGTATGTCCGGTGTCGATCGGCTCGCGAGGACCGTCAGAAAAGCGTCATCGCGACGCGCGCCGGTCGGCGAAGTACTGCGACCAGGACGTGACCTCGGGATGTTGCCTGATGAGCTTGCGGCGTTGACGCTCGGTCATGCCGCCCCAGACGCCGAACTCGATCCGGTTGTCGAGCGCGTCGGCAAGGCACTCGGCGACGACGGTGCACTCGCGACAGATCAGAGCCGCTCGCTTCTGCGCCGCGCCGCGGACGAAGAGTTCGTCGGGATCAGCGGATCGACACAGGGCTTTCGAAACCCAAGCGAGGCGACGTTCCGATGCCGACATGGGTAACTGCGTCATGGGGACATCTTGGGAGAGCCCGGCGCAGCCGACGTAAGTAGTCGGCTACTTCAATTTCAATGCAGATGCGATCTAGGCCTGATCCATGATGATGTACACGGGGCCTGCGGTGATCGGCGTCGGACTGCCGCAGGCCGGACCATCAGAGGTACTGATAACTGTGCCCCTGAGGGTTTGGGCATCGAGCGAAAGCTCCGATGTGCCAGGGACTGCAGTCCCGTTCTTGCAATCGACAGCGTCGGGCCGTTGCACAGATCCGGTCCACCGACCGTCCGCGAGTCGGACTTCCCACGTCACGGCGTTATCGCCGACCACCTGCGCGCAGCCGGTCCCACACGCGTTGACGGTCCACATCGTGGGCGCTGTTCCGGCTGCCATCGCGGGCGCCATTGGGCCGCTACGCGTAACCGTGTACAAGCCGGGGGTCAGATCTTCGGCCCACGCCGGGCCGGCGAAGCCGACAGCCATCGCGCCCAACAGAGCGGCCACCGCAACTGCCCGATCGATTCTCATGCGCTCCCCTTGCCGGACCCGACGTTCCGCCCATTCTGCGACCAAGTCGCTCGGCAAGTCGCAGGATCGCCGAGATCAGGGGGCCGCTCGACCTCTTTACTCGATCTTGACCGGGTATTGAATCGGCCCACCGACGATGGTGGACGTGACTACGCTTCAAGCCGTGGAGCTGGGGGTTTTGGGGCCGCTCCAGGTCCGGCAGGACGGTGCGCCCGTCCCGATTCCGGGCGCCAAACCGCGTGCCATCCTCACGATGCTCGGGCTGCACGGCAAGTCGGTCGTGTCGGCGGACACGCTGCTGGAACTGCTGTGGGGCGATGACCCGCCGCGCACCGCCGCAAAGGCGCTGCAGACTCACATTTCGTCCCTGCGTCGCACCCTCGGCGACGGCTTCGTGTTGACCGAGGGAGCCGGCTGGACTCTGGCCGGGGCGGACGTGGACGCATTGCGTTACAAGGCGGCCGCAAGGCTCGGCCGCGACGCCGCCGCCGCCGGCGACACGAGCCAAGCGGTGGCGCGTTTCGAAGAGGCGCTGACTCTTTGGCGCGGGATCCCGGAACTGCCCGACGGCCAACGGGGGTCATCGGAGAAAACACGCTGGATCGAGGCGCACGCCGCGCTGGTGGAAGACCGCGCCGATGCGCTACTTGTGACAGGTCGTGCCGCGGAGATCATCGGCGAGCTCGAAGCCGCGGTGGCCGACGCACCACTTCGCGAGCGGCGATGGGGCCAGTTGATGCTTGCGCTCTACCGTGCAGGCAGGCAAGGCGAGGCGCTGGGTGCATATCAACGGGCACGGTCGCTGCTGGCCGACGAGTTGGGCGTCGACCCCGGGCCGGAACTTCGGCGCCTGGAGGCGGCCATCGTCGCCCAAGACGCGGCGCTGGAAATGCCTGTGGCACAACAAGTGTCGAGCGTCACCCGCGCGGTGACCTTCCTCCTCACCGACATCGAGGGATCGACCGCCGCATGGGAGGCCGACGCCGACGCCATGGCGGTGGCACTCGCACGCCACGACGAGCTCGTCGAACAAGTCGTGACATCGCGCGGCGGGCGGCTGATCAAGACGCGCGGGGAAGGCGATGCCACGTTCTCGGTCTTCGATCGTCCGTCGTCGGCGGCCGCAGCCGCCATCGAGCTCCAAGACGCGATCACCCATGAGCCGTGGACGCTGAGTGTCCCGATGCGGATCAGGGTGGCGTTGCACACCGGCGAGGTCGAGCTGCGCGACGGCGACTATTTCGGTCGGGCGGTCAACCGCGTCGCTCGTCTTCGGTCGTTGGCCTCGGGTGGCCAGATCCTGTGCTCGGGCGCGACGGCCGAGCTCGTGATCGACTCGCTGCCCGACGACGTTGTGCTTGCCGATCTCGGGATGCGGCAACTGCGCAACCTCGCGCGTCCGGAGCACGTGTTCGAGCTTCGACTCGAAACCGCCGACGACCGCCCTCAGGCCGTGCCACCCGATGAGCCCGTCGAGCGCCCCGAACTCCCCGCAGTACTCACCGGGCCGGGGCCGTTCGTCGGCCGTGGCAGCGAGCTCGCACGGCTTCTGTCGGCGTGGCAGGCCACGCTCGCACGCGGGATGGGCGCGATGCTGATCGCAGGCGAACCGGGAGTGGGCAAGACGCGTCTGGCCGGAGAGTGGTCCCGCCAGGCATACGCGCAGGAAGCGTTCGTGCTCTACGGCCGTTGCGACGAGGACCTCGGCGCGCCCTATCAGCCGTTCGCGGAAGCGCTGCGGTCACTTGTGCCGTGTCTCGGTGAAAGCAGGCTGCGTGGGCTGCGCGGCATCGAGGCCCTGCTTCCTCTGATTCCCGGCTTGACCGATGTGCTGCCCGACCTCGCCGCGCCGACGCGCGCGGACCCGGACACCGAACGCTACGCACTGTTCGATGCGGTCGTCGCGCTGTTGGAGGTGGCCTCCACGAGCGCACCAGTCGTCCTGATACTCGACGACCTTCACTGGGCTGCGAAGTCGACGCTGCTCCTCCTGCGCCACCTCCTGCGCTTCGGCGAGCGCGCCCGGGTACAGGTCGTCGGCACCTATCGCAGCACCGACCTGGACCGCTCCCATCCCCTGGCCGCGATGCTTGCCGATCTTCACCGCGACGGCACAGCAGAGCGCCTCCAACTCAGCGGCCTCGACGAGGACGACGTGACGGCATACGTCGCCGAGGCCGGTTACGACGACGAAGAACTCGCCCGGGCGCTGGCGTCAGTCACCGGTGGCAACCCCTTCTTCCTCATCGAGGCGCTACGCCACGTGGACGAGAGTGGCGGCGTCTGGGATCCGAGCACCTTGCCGCAGGGTGTACGCGAAGCCGTCAGCCGCCGACTTTCGCGACTTCCGGTGGAGACGAACAAGGCTCTCGCCGCGGCCGCGGTCGTCGGAAGCCGGTTCGCCGTTGAACTGGTGGAGCGTGTGGTCGATCAGGATCTGGTCGACGCGTTCGACGAGGCGAGCAAGGCCGGAATCCTCATCGAAGAGCCCGGCGGTCACTACCGGTTCAACCACGCCCTCATCCGACAGTCGTTGCTTGCCGAGCTGGCATCCGTCCGGCGCATGCGGCTGCACCAGCGCATCGCCACGACGTTGGAGAGCGAGCCCGGCGCCGACGAAGAATTGCTGGCCGATCTGGCACACCACTACTTCGAATGCGCGTGGGCAGGCAACGCGGCCAAAGCCGTCGAGTACTGCAGGCGCGCCGCTGACCAAGCGATGGCCCGCCTCGCCTACGAGGGCGCAGCCGACCTCTACGACCACGCCCTGCACGCTCTGGAAGAAATCGATGAGGAGCTGCCCGACCGCGAGGACCAGACCGCCGAACTGTTGGTCGCGCGCTGCGAGGCGCTGCTTGCCGCGGGTGACATGGCTTCGGCGACAGACGCTGTGGCGCAGCTTCAACGAGCGACGCTCGACTCTCCTCGTCTCGCGGCATGGACGGCATGCTTTGACGGCCAACTCTCGATGCTCATTCACCCCGATCGTCTGGACGCTGTCGAATCGGCAGTCGGCGCGGCCGCCGACAAACTCGCCGAACTCGGCGACGCCGCAGGTGAAGCCAAGGCTCACACCGTCCGCGCCGGGTGCCTCGCCCGCCTCGGGCGTATCGGTGATTCCGAGATCGCCCTGGACCACGCTCTGACCGCAGCGCGTCGTGCCCATGAGCACCGCCGAGTGAACGCCGTCCTGGCGAACGCGCCCCTCGCGGCTCTGTGGGGACCGAACCCGGTTCCGCGTGCAGGCGGGCGATGCCTCGACGTGGTTCGGCTGCTTAGGATCACAACCGACTCCCCCGCTGTCGAGGCGACTTCGACGCGGTGCCAGGCAGTGCTGGAGGCGTTTCGTGGCCGTGCGGCGGCAGCCCGTCGGATGATCGACTCCGCCCGGCGCACGGTCACCGAACTCGGCTTGAGGCACGCGCGACTCGAGGTCGAGCAGTTCGCAGGCATCGTCGAATTGGTCGCTGACGATGCGGCCGCAGCTGAGCCGCATCTTCGGAAGGCCTACAACGGCTTTCGTCGCATGGGTCTCGATGCCGATACGGCCGAGACCGCGGCGCTCCTGGGTCGCACGTGCCTGGCGCTCGACCGAGACGCCGAGGCCGACGAACTGTGCACGGAGAGTGAGCGTCTCGCCGGCCATGCGCTGAAGGCGTCGATTGCGTGGCGCACGCTGAGGGCGCATCTGCTGTCGCGACGTGGTGATCACGACGAGGCTCGGCGGGCCGCCGAGGCAGCGATCACCCTCGCCGAGCGCACCGACGCCTTGGCCGATCACGGCGATGCCTGCCTGGCGCTAGCGACAGTGCTGAACGCAGCAGGCGACACCATCGGAGCGCGCGCCGCCGCCGAGCGAGCGGCGGAGTTGTACGAGCGTAAAGGAGCCGTTGCGCTTACGGAAAAGGCGCGCCGGGTTCTCGGTGAGCACGAGGTGCCAGTTACGACTGCTCCGGCTCCACCGGGGGCGCCGTCCGTCGAGCTGGACAACGCGTGTGTGCGAACGCTCCACCGATTGAAGGCAGCCTTCGACCGAAAGTCTTGGGACGAGGTCGAGAGAATATACGCAGACGACGTCTTCGTCGAGAGTCGCCGGAAGATGGTCGGCTTCACTCGTGACGACCTTCATTCCGCCGAGTGGCCGCGCGAGGCATGGCGGGTTCGCAACATCGGTGCCGCGCGGCATCGTATGGCAGTTATCGATGTGCGAGGCGAGCAGCTAGCGCTCACCCGAATGGAGCTGGGCGCTGAAGACGACAGCCCGGGCGCACCAGTCGACGAGCTTCTGGCGCTGTTCGGTCTCGATGAGAACGGCCGGGTCGCGCTGCAATTGTTCTTCGACATCGACGACATCGACGGCGCGACCGCGGAACTCGACGCAGCACACGCCCGGTTCGAGGAGCAACACCCCCCAACGCCGCTCGAGAACACCGCAAGTCGAGCCTTCGACCGCTTCAACGCCCTCTATGCGGACAGCCGATGGAGCGAACTCGGCGCGGTGTTCGCCGAGGACTTCAAAGGCGATGATCGGCGGCGAGGATTCCAGCGAAAGAGCAACGGTCGCGCCGCCGCGGTCGCCGAAGTGCGGGCGATCGCCGATCTAGGCGTCGGAAGGATCACTTCAACGCCTCTCGCGTTGCGCGGCGACAGTCTGTGTCTGAGCCATGAGCAGTTCGAGGGACGTGGCCCGAAACCCGTTGCGTTCGTGGTTGAGTCACTGATAATCACCGAGGTCGACGCGGAAGGAATCGTCGTCGCGAGGATTGCGTTTGACCCCGACGAATTCGAGGCTGCCAGTGCCGAGCTCGACGCCCGATTCCTCGCCGGCGAGACGGCCGCCAACGCACACACATGGTCGGTCATCGCGGGTGCCTACGGCGCGGTGAACCGGCACGAGCTGCCGCCGACGACGCCCGACTGGGTGAACCTCGACCACCGGCGCGGGATCGGTTTCGCGGGCGGCGACATGACCGCATACATCCGTGACATGTTTGACCACGAGCCAAGCCGTCAGCAATTACATCGAAGAGATCCATCGGCTCGATAACCTCGGAGCGGTGTTCACACAGGTGCTAAGGGGTGCCACGCACGAGGACTTCGAGGCCGAGTGGCGGGTCGTCGAAATCATGACGGTCCAAGGCGAGCTAATCAGCCGCGCCGAATTCTTTGACGAGGCAGACCTCGACGCCGCGCTTGCCCGGTTCGACGAAATACACCCGCACCTGCCACGGCTGGAAAACGCCGCAAGCCGGGTGGTCGAGCGTTATCTGTCGCACTTCCCTGCCCGCGACTGGGACGCGATGGCCCAGCAGCTCGCGGGCGACTTCTGGAGCGATGACCGTCGCCACGTGGTGAACAGCGGCATGGAGCGCGGTGGTCGCGATTCCGAAATCGCGAATGTACAACTTTTCGCAGAACTCGGCTGCACGAACATAACGTCGACGCCTATCGCGACCCGCGGGGAGCGGCTAGTCCTCGCGCACCACGATTTCACTCTCGACGACTCGCCCGATTCATTCCACGGCGAAATGATCGACGTCGTCGAGATCAACGCAGACAATCGAATCGCTTCACACGTTGTGTTCGACCCTGAAGACATCGACGC